>DASRET010000064.1:0-20580 GCA_035651875.1 Xanthobacteraceae bacterium | reverse complement strand
CTCTCGTCGTCGCCGGCAAGGCTGATGCGGCGGATCGAGGCGGTGACCATCTGCGTGCCGCTCGCCGCGATCGCATCCAGCATGATTTTGCGGTTCGGATAGCCGGCGCTGCCGAGAAACAGCCGCGAGCCGAACTGATGGCCGGCAATGATGAGCGGATCGGACATGCATTTGCTCCTTCAGCCGCCCTGCCGGGCGCGCACGATCTCGACGCTGTCGCCCGGCTTGAGCGCGGTGTCGCGCCAAGCGGTACGCGGTACGACCGCACCGTTGAGCGCGACCGCGATGCCGCGCTGGCCGGTGTCGACAGCTTTCTCCTCGAGCAATTGTTCAAGCGTCACGGCGGCGAGCCGCTCGGTTTCGCCATTGATGCGGATATGGGGCGCGATGGTTTCTTGGTCGTCCATGGCTGTTTCCTTCATTCCGCCGCCCGCGCCGGCAAAAAGCGCTCCAGGCCGAACGGCCGGATCGCCGGATCGAGCACATCATCGAGGATCAGGCGCGCCATGGCGTCGGCGGTGATCGGAGTGAGCAGGATACCGTTGCGGTGGTGACCGGTGGCGTAGAACAGGCCATCCAGCGGACCGCGGCCGAGGATCGGCGCATCGTCGCGGCTGCCCGGCCGATGACCGACCCAGATTTCGGCAACCGGCAGTTCCTCGATCGCGGGCACCGCGCGCCACGCCGCCTCCAGCAACGTGAGCAAGCCGCCCGCGGTGATGGTCTCATCAAAGCCTTTTTCCTCGACCGTGCCGCCCGCGATCAGGCGGCCGTCGCGCCGCGGCACCAGATAAATGCCGGGCGCCCAGAGCACGTGATTGAGAAGCGGCGCGGCCGCGTCCATCTGCAGCGCCAGCATCTGGCCTTTCACGGGCCGCACTGGCGGCCGGCGATCGGGCGGCAGTCCACCGATACGGCGCGACCAGGCGCCCGCGGCGAGCACCACGATGTCGGCGGACACCGCCGTTCCGTCATCGAGCGCAATGCCGCTGGCACGGCCGCCGCGCGCCAAGATCTCCTTGACCGGCCGATGCTCGTGAATCGTCACTCCGGCGCGCTCAGCGGCAACGCGTAGCGCCTGCACGAGCTTGCGGTTGTCGACCTGGTGATCTTCCGGCGAGAACACCGCGCCGGCGATTTTGCCGGCCAGATGCGGTTCGCGCGCCCGCGTCTCGCCCGCCGAGAGCCATTGCAGCGGCAAATCGAGTTTCTGCTGCTGAAATTCGAGCCGATGATCGATTTCGGCCTGATCGTCGGCGGTCAGCGCCAGAACGAGCGTACCTTCGCGGCGCAGCTCGATATCGACACCACTTGCCTCGTGAAGCGCCTCGGCGAAACCGGGCCAGCGCGCCTGGCTTTCGCGGCCCAGTGCAACCAAATCCTCTTCGCCGGGTTCGGCTTCGCAGCACGCGGCCAGCATGCCGGCCGCGGCATGGCTCGCCCCCGCACCGGCCGGACCGCGGTCGAACACCGTCACCGCGGCTTGGCCGGCGAGCCGCCAGGCAATGCCGAGCCCGATCACACCAGCGCCGATGATGACGACACGCGGCTTTTTGCCGATAGGCCCAATCATTGAATGTGAAGTCTGGTCCGTCAGATGCGGCTCCCTTCGCTGGTATGACCCAGACAGGTTCGACGGGTTTGATCTCAGCCGCACCCCACGGAGGGAGCGCGGCACCCCTGGCCGATGCGCTGATGATGGGCGCTTTACGGCTTCTCGGCAAGCCCCGGCCCCTGCCGCCGATGCCGCAGGAACCGCGCGCAGACGAGGCCGATGGTCACGATCACGACGGCGCCGACGAGCGGCGGCAGGGACAGGCCGAAATGGCCGAAAGCGAAGCCGTAATAGATCGGCCCGATCGCCTGGCCGGAAAAGAACGACGACGAGTGCATCGACATCGCGGTGCCGCGCGCGGTCTGCGACAGGTCGGTGACATGCACCTGGATGCAATTGTGCAGCATGTAGAAGCCGAGCCCGAACAGCACGAACACGGCCGCTTGCACGTACCAGGCCATGTTCAGCGAAATCAGCACGAACGCGACCGCGGCGCCGGCCGCGCCGGTCAGCATCAATTGCCGCTCGGTCACCCGCGTGATCAGGATCGGCAAGCCGAGCGCCAGAATGATGCCGCCGAGGCCAAACCCGCCGATGACGATGCCGGCGTAGGACGAGTGCGTCAGTCCGCCGGCGAGCAACAGCAGCGCCACGTACGGAAACATGCCGTGGATGATGATGCCTTCGAAGAACACCGAGCCGAAGCAGATCTTGGCACGCGGATCGGCGAACACGCTGCGATAACCGGCCACGGCGGCGGCAAGATTGAACGGCTTGCCCTTGCTGCTGCCGAGCCCACGGAACGCAAAGAAGGCGATGATGGCGACGATCAGGCCGAAGCCGCCGATCGACAAGAACACGCCTCGCCAGCCGAGCAGGTCGCCGATCACCCCCGAGATCACGGCGCCGATGAGATTGCCGGTCAGCCCGACCGCCAAGATGCGGCCGATGGCGACCTGCCGCTCCCGGACCGGCACCAGATCGCCGACGATGGCAACGCCGACCGGGAAAATGCCGCCGGCGCATACGCCGGCAATGATGCGCATAGTCACGAGCAACGAGAAATTGCTGGCAAACGCGCAAATCAGCGTCGTCGTCACCACCGCGGCCAGGCTCAGGTTCATGAGCCGCGTCTTGCCGAAAAAATCGCCGATCGTACCCAGGACCGGCTGGGTGAAGGCGTACGGGAACGTGAACGCGCTCGACAACAGCGCCGCGGTCTTCACGTCGACGCCGAGGTCGGCCGCGATCTTCGGAATGACCGGATCCACGGCGCGCGAGAACAGCGTTGAGGCGAAGATAACGAGGCTGACGACTCTCAAGACGGGAGGAATGGCGGGACTCTCAACGTTTCCAGGTGAGTTATGAACGCACTCATGCGCAGCGGCCTAGCCGCTTTTGGCCAGCTTATCGAAACGCAAGAGGCGCTGAAGCAGCGGCTCCATGTCCTTGAGCGGGATCATGTTTGGACCGTCCGATGGCGCCTTATCGGGATCCTGATGGGTCTCGATGAATATGCCGGCGACGCCGACCGCCACGGCCGCCCGCGCCAGCACTGGGACGAACTGGCGCTCGCCGCCCGATGACGTGCCCTGCCCGCCCGGCTGCTGCACCGAATGGGTGGCGTCGAAGATGACCGGCGCGCCTGTCTTCTCCGCAAGTATCGGCAGCGCGCGCATGTCGGATACGAGCGTGTTGTAGCCGAACGACGCGCCGCGCTCGGTCACCAGCACGTTGCCGTTGCCGGCGCTGGTGATCTTTTCCACGACATTGGCCATGTCCCACGGCGCAAGGAACTGGCCTTTTTTGACATTGATCGTGCGCCCGGTTTTCGCTGCCGCAATCAACAGGTCGGTCTGCCGGCACAGAAATGCCGGTATCTGCAAGACATCGACGGCCTCGGCGACTGGAGCGCACTGCTCTGGCTCGTGCACGTCGGTAAGCACGGGCACGCCGAGTTTGTCGCGCAATTCGGCAAAGATCGCGAGCGCGTTGTCGAGGCCGATGCCGCGGGCGCTCTTGGCGCTGGTGCGGTTCGCCTTGTCGAACGAGGTTTTGTAGATAAAGCCGACGTTCAGCCGCGCCGCGATGTCCTTGAGCGCCGCCGCCATGTCGAGCGCGTGCGCCCGGCTTTCGAGCGCGCAAGGTCCGGCAATCAACGCAAGCGGCAGCGCATTGCCGAAGCGCACCTCACCGACGGCGACAGTAGAATTTGGCTTTGCGATCATAGGCGCCCTCGCCGCAGGACCATGCTAGCCCGGCGCCGCGAGGTCAACGGCAGCGCTATTTCACCGCCGAGAACGCCGTCGGCTGCAAGATCTGATTGCTGGCATTGAGTATGATCGCGCCGTCCTTTTCGCTTGCGGCCCGCGCCGAAATCCAGTCCGGGTCGGCCATGAACGCGTTCCATTTCTTCTCGCGGTCGGCCAGCGATTCCCATGCCAGCAGGTAAGTCAGCTCTTGGTTTGAGTCGCCGATCAGCGTGGTCCAAAATCCGGCCTGACGAATGCCGTGCTTGTCCCAAAGCTTCAGCGTGACGTTTTGGAAGCGCTGCAGCAAAGCCGGCAGCCTGCCGGGCACGCAGCGATAGACGCGCATCTCGTAGATCATCACACTTCTCCCTCATAAGAAACGCAGTTTCAGAGAATGCCCGAGCGCGGTGCACCGCATCCGGCCCGCTGTTATCCCGTCATGCCGATGATTACACCAGCCGGCTCTGCTCCACGGCCGCGCCGATGAACGAGGAGAACAGCGGGTGCGGCGCGAATGGCCGCGATTTCAGCTCGGGGTGAAACTGCACGCCGATGAACCAGGGGTGATCCTGGTATTCGATGATCTCCGGCAGCAGCCCGTCCGGTGACATGCCGGAAAAGCGCATGCCGTGCTGGGCGAGACGATCCTTGTAGGCGGTATTGACTTCATAGCGGTGGCGGTGCCGCTCGGAAATGTCGGTCGCGCCGTAGATCTCGGCAACACGCGAACCACGCGTGAGTACCGCAGGAAAAGCTCCGAGCCGCATGGTGCCGCCGAGATCGCTGCCGATGCCGCGCTTCTGCAACTCGTTGCCTTTCATCCATTCGGTCATCAGCCCGACCACCGGCTCGCTTGTGGCGCCGAATTCGGTCGAATTGGCCTCCTCGATGCCGCACAGATTGCGCGCCGCCTCGATCACCGCCATCTGCATGCCGAAGCAGATGCCGAAATACGGCAGCTGGCGCTCGCGCGCGAACTGTGCGGCGCGGATTTTTCCTTCGGCGCCGCGCTGGCCGAAACCGCCCGGCACCAGGATGCCGTCGACATGCTCGAGGAACGGCGCCGGGTCCTCGTTCTCGAACACTTCGCTCTCGATCCAGTCGAGATTGACCTTGACCTTGTTGGCGACGCCGCCGTGCGAGAGCGCCTCGATCAGCGACTTATAGGCATCCTTCATGCCGGTATACTTGCCGACGATGGCGATGGTGACATTGCCCTCGGGATTGCGGATACGCTCGTTGATAATGTGCCAAGTGGCGAGTTCGGGCGCCGGCGGATGATCGATGCCGAACGCGGCGAGCACTTCGTCGTCGAGCCCACCGGCGTGATAAGATTCCGGCACGGCGTAGATGTTGTCGACATCGCGCGCCTCGATCACCGCGCTTTCGCGCACGTTGCAGAACAGCGCGAGCTTTTTGCGTTCGCCGGGCGGGATCGGCCGATCGGTGCGGCAGAGCAGGATGTCCGGCTGGATACCGATGGCGCGCAGCTCGCGCACCGAATGCTGGGTAGGCTTGGTCTTCAGTTCCCCGGCGCTCGGAATGAACGGCAGCAGCGTGAGATGGATGTAGACGGCGTGGCGGCGCGGCAGATCGTTGCCGAGCTGGCGGATAGCCTCGAAGTACGGCAGCCCCTCGATGTCGCCGACCGTGCCGCCGATCTCGCACAGCACAAAATCAAAGCCTTCGTTGCCGTCGCGGATGAAGTCCTTGATCGCGTTGGTGACGTGCGGAATGACCTGGATGGTGGCGCCGAGATAATCGCCGCGCCGCTCCTTGAGCAGAATGTCCTGATAGATGCGGCCGGTGGTGATGTTGTCCATCCGGGTCGCCGGCCGGCCGGTGAACCGCTCATAGTGACCGAGGTCGAGATCGGTCTCGGCGCCATCGTCGGTGACGAAGACCTCGCCGTGCTGATAGGGCGACATGGTGCCCGGATCGACGTTGAGGTACGGGTCGAGCTTGCGCAACCGGACCTTGTAGCCGCGCGCTTGAAGGACCGCGCCGAGCGCCGCCGAAGCCAAGCCCTTGCCAAGTGAAGAGACCACGCCGCCGGTGATGAATATGTACCGCGCCATGGGACCCGAGCTTTAGCGCGCTAATCGCGATTCGACGAGGGATTTTCCGGAATGGCTGCCGCGCATCTCCCGCCCGGCCGAATTGGGGCCGGAAAGTTGCGTCAGGTTAGGCCTTTGCAGGGTCATCCTCAGGCGACGCGCGAGCGGCCACAAGGCGCTCATCCGGAACCTGCCGTTTTAGCGCGATTGCGGCACCTGTGGGCCGCTGGGGGCCGGTGCCGGAGCGGGCGCAGCAGGCGCCGCCGCGTTGTTGGCCGGCGGGTTACTGCCGCCGAGATCGTTGAGCAGGCCATTGCTGCCGGAATTGAGCGGCGCCATGGGCGGAGCCGGACCGCCGGCCGGTGCCGGCGCCTGCCCCTGGGCCGGCGCGCCGCCGGTATTGATCAGCGAGACCGGAGCGCGGCCGTGGCTCGCCAGGAGCGACAGGATGAGGCTGGTCAGGAAGAAACCCGCTGCCAGCAGCGCAGTGGTGCGGGTCAGCACATTGGCCGTACCCCGCCCCGTCATAAAGCCGCTCGTGGAGCTGACCAGTCCGCCCCCTTCCGACTTCTGCAGCAGCACCACGCCGATCATGGCGAGGACCAGCATGAGGTGAATGGCGACGACGACAGTAATCATTCTTGACGATCCGGGTATGGCGCGGCGCGGGGGCGTTTCCGCAGCGGCTAGCCCCCATATAGGGGGTCCGGGCGGTGTCTACACGATCACTTACGGATTTTCTATGTCCGCGGACGGTCGCCTTCCGGCGGGCGTCGTTTCGCCAGTTCATGGTGCCGTTCGCAGCGCCGACGGCGGTCCTCCCGTAGGGGAGGGTCCGTCGAGGCCGGCCCCAGCCGCGCTGACTGCGCATTGCGCGTAGTGGCCCCGCCTAGCGGTAGGTCTTCAGATAGGCGATCACGTCCTCGACGTCTTTCTTCTCGTGCAGGCCGCCGAACGGCATGCGGTTGCCGGGCACCTTGGCCTGCGGATCCTCGATGTAGCTGCGCAGATTGTCGTCGTTCCAGGTGAGCTTGGCGCGCATCATGGCATTGGAATAGCGGAAATCCTCGAGCGTGCCCGATGTGCGGCCGTAGACCCCGCGCAAGCTCGGTCCGATCGCGTCGGGCTTGTCGCTGTGGCAGGCCGCGCAGGCCGCGAACACCTGCTTGCCATGCTCCGCATCGGCGGCGCCGGCGATACCCGGAAAGCCGATGGCGACACAGACAGTCGCAAGCCAAGCGCTGCCGAACGCCGCTGTTGTTGTCCGTCGCATCCTGTCCCTCACCCTCATGCGTGCACCAGCGGACCTGGGCTCTTCAGATACTGCGTCGTGATCGCTTGCGCCGACCAATAGGCCAAGGCGCCGACCGTGCCGGTCGGGTTGTAGCCGTGCTGCTGCGGAAATACCGATGCGCCCTCGACGAACAGATTGTGCGCGTCCCAGGCCTGCAGGTAGCGATTGACGACGCTGGTCTTCGGGTCGCTTCCCATCATCGTGCCGCCGGTATTATGGGTCGACTGATAGGGCACGACCGTAAAAGTCTTCGGGCGCGGGTGCATCTCGTAGTGCGTCGGCGCCATTGCCTTGATGATGCCTTCCAGCTTGTCGAGCAGATAACGCGACATTTTGTGCTCGTTCTCCGGCCCATTGTAGGTGAGCCGGAGGAGCGGGCGGCCGAACGCATCCTTGTAGGTCGGATCGAGGTCCATGAAGTTGTCGCGATTGGCATAGACCGAGCCTTGGGTGTTGAAGCGGGCGGCGTGGTGATACCACTTGACCGTCGCACGCTTCCATTCCGAGCCCCATTGCGGCGTGCCGTGCGGCACGGAGCGGCCGGCGATCGGCGGCGCGCTTGCGGTGTTGCACGTAAAGTAGCCGCCGCCGAAGAAGCCCAGTCCGCCGTGATCGAAATTTTCACCGTTGAAATCGTCGATGCACACCGCCGTTCCGGCCGAACCCCAGAACGGATTGAGCTCCTTGTCCTCGAAGAAGGCGGCTGCGCCGGCTTCGAACTGGTAGGCGTAGTTCTTGCCGACGACGCCTTTGCCGGTGGCGTGATCGTACGGCTCGCCGATGCCGGCAAGCAGCAGGTGCTGCACGTTCGAGAACACGTACGACGTCAACAGCACGATACCGGCCGGCTGCTCGTACTCTTCGCCGTTGCGCATGTCGGTGTAGGTGACGCTCACAACTTTCTTCGCGGCCTTGTCGTAGTTCAGCTTGGTGACGAAGCAGCGCGTGCGCAGCTGGAATTTAGGCTCGAGCCGCAGTGTCGGCAGCAGCGTCGAATTGGGTGACGCCTTGGCGTTGGTTTCGCAGGCTACCCGGTTACAGAAGCCGCAATATTCGCAAGCGCCGAGCGGCACGTTTTCGGCGTTGGTGTAAGCCGCGCTTGCGATCGCAACCGGCGCCGGAAACGGGTGATAGCCGAGGCTCTTGGCGGCGGTGCCGAACATCAGACCGGCATTGCTCGATTTGATGGGGGCGTTCGGATACTCGTTGCTGCGCGGACCTTCGAAGATATTCCCACCTTCGATCTTTTGGCCGCGAACGTTGCCGGCTTTGCCCGACACTCCGCATATTTTGTCGAAGCGGTCGTAAAACGGCTCGATCTCGTCGAAGCTCAGCGGCCAATCGGCAATCGTCATGTCGGCCGGAATGGCATTCGCGCCATAGCGCTCGGTCAACGTGCTGCGAATGCGGAAATCGGAGGGCAGAAAGCGCCAGTGCAACGCGCCCCAATGGATACCGGAACCGCCGACGCCCTCGCCCGGCAGAAACGCGCCGATGCGGCGGATCGGCAACGCCTCCTCGACGGGAAAATTGCGAAAAGTCAGCGTGTCGAGCGAATTATCCCACATCAGTTCGAGGCGACCCGCATAGCGCAGCTCGTCGCGCACGCTCGGCAGGATGAAATCCTCGCCGGGAATGCGGTCGGGCCCGCGCTCCAGCGACACCACATTGAGGCCGGCCTTGGTCAGCTCACGGGCCATGATCGCGCCGGTCCAGCCGAGCCCGACCGTGACCGCATCGACTTCCTTCAATCGAGTCACCATCGCCGCCTCCCGTGCTTAAGAAAAATCCTCGATCGACCGCGGCTCGGCGACATAGCGCTTATCGCGATACTCATCGATGAGGTGGGCGTAAGTGGCCGGCAGGCCGGGGAAACCAAGCATCCTCCACGACGCCTTGTTGCGATTTCCGCCGTAGATGGGATCCGAGAAAAATCCCTCCATGGTCATGGCGTGCAGCCGCCCGAAGAAAGCGCGTGCGCTGAAGTTGGCGAATTCGGCCTTGCCTGCCTCTATGGCTTTGAGCGCCTCGACACGCTTGTCCGCGGCGAGCCGGTCGAAATCGCGGCCGTAGGTCTTACGGGACCATTCGTTGGCGGCAGCGATACCGGCTTTCATGAATTCGACCGGCGTCAGTGCCAATTGGTAGCCCTGCTCCGGCTTGCCTTTGCGGAACGGGCCGGCCCGATACGATTTCGCCCCGCCGCCCCAGGCACTGGCAAGCTGGCGGTCGATATAGGTGGCGACGCCGCAGTCGCTGCCCGACGGCGACAGTTCGTCGGCCGGAATAAGCGTGTCGACCGCGGCGACGACGAAGGCATGCTCGGTCTCGTTGAGCGCCAGCAACGGCTCCGGCTGCGGTGCTGCGGGCGCTGCGGCCGCGGGCGCCTGGGCGGCCGCCGGTTCGGTTTGATTCAAGCCGGTCGCGACCGCGGTGCCGGCAATGCCTGCGCCTAACAAAAAGCGGCGGCGTGGAATCGTTTCTTCGGTCACGGCGATCCTCCTTGCTTCTCTGCTTATCAGGCGTGGACGAGCGGCCCGGGACTCTTGAGATACTGCGTGGTGATCGCGTGCGCCGACCAATAGGCCAGCGCACCGACCACCCCGGTCGGATTGTATGAGGTGTTCTGCGGAAATACCGAGGCGCCCATGATGAACAGATTGTCGGCATCCCAGGCTTGCAGGTAGCGATTGACCGCGCTCGTCTTCGGATCGGTGCCGCTCATGGTGCCGCCGGTGTTGTGGGTCGATTGATACGGCACCACGTTGTAGTCGCCGCGCTTGACGTTCGGCTTGCCCATGATGGTCGGGTTCATGGCGCGCGCGAGCCGCTCCAGCACGCCGCCGAGATACTGCGCGAGCTTGTAGTCGTTGTCGCGGAAATTATACGACA
This sequence comes from Xanthobacteraceae bacterium, assembly GCA_035651875.1. Lineage (GTDB taxonomy): Bacteria > Pseudomonadota > Alphaproteobacteria > Rhizobiales > Xanthobacteraceae > BOG-931. Next base: position 10,530 of record DASRET010000064.1, on the reverse strand, counting down.
TGCGAATGAGCGGCCGGCCGAGCGCATCGCGATAGGTCGGATCGAGGTCCAAGAAGTTTTCGCGGTGGGCGTAATTGCAGCCCGAAGCGCCGATGCCGAAGGCATGGTTGTACCACTTCGCGGTCGCCTGCTTCCATTCGCGGCCCCAGCGCGGCGTGCCGGGCGGCACCGGACGGGTCAGGATCGGCCGGCCGTTGGTCGGGCCGGCTTGGATCCAGGCGCCGCCGATAAAGCCCAGGCCGCTGTGGTCGAAATTGTCGCCGTTGAAGTCGTCGATCAGCACGCCGTGCGCGCCGGCGGCCATGAACGGATTGATCTCCTTGTCGGCGAAGAACACGCCGATGCCGTTGCCGCTCACCTGATAGCAATAGTTTTTGCCGACCGCGCCTTTACCGGTCCTGTAGTCGTACGGCTCGCCGATTCCGGCGGTCAGCATGAGCAGCACGTTGTTGAACACATAGGCGCCGAGGACCACGATGCCCGCCGGCTGTTCGTATTCCTCGCCGGTGCGGGTATCGACGTAGCGCACCGCGCGCACCTTGCGCGCCGCTTTGTCGTAGACGAGCTCCTTGACCTGCGCGTAATCGCGCAGCTCGAATCTCTGATCGGCTAGCAGTGCCGGCAGGATGCAGACATTGGGTGAAGCCTTGGCGTTGGCTTCACAGCCGAAGCGCTCACAGTGGCCGCAATATTCGCAGGCGCCGAGGGTGAGGCCCTCGGGATTGGTGTAGGTCTCGCTGGCATTGCTCGATGGCGCGGGAAACGGATGATAGCCGAGGCTGCGCGCGGCCTTGTCCATGATCTCGCCGGCCATGCTGCGCACGAGCGGCGGATTGGGATATTCGTTCTGCCGCGGGCCCTCGAACACATTGCCGCCGTCGATCTTGGTGCCCCGTAGATTGCCGGCCTTGCCCGACACGCCGCACAGTTTCTCGAACTTGTCGTAGAACGGCTCCAGCTCGTCATAGGAGACGGGAAAATCTTCGATCGTCATCTCGTCGGGGATGGCGCTCTTGCCGTAGCGTTCGGTAACGTGGGAGCGCAGCTTGTGGTCTGACGGCAGCCAGCGCCACGTCATGCCGTTCCAATGTGCACCGGCGCCGCCAAGATCGGTGCCGGGCAAGAACGAGCCGAGCCGGCGGATCGGCAGCGCGGTCTCGCCCGGCGAATGCCGCACCGTAACGGTTTCGAGCTGCGTGTCCTGAAACAGCTCCTGGCGTACGGCGTATTTGAGATCGTCGCGCACCGAGGGAATGGTGAAATTCTCGCGCGGCATGCGCTTGGCGCCGCGCTCGAGCCCGACCACATTGAGCCCGGCCTTGGTCAGCTCGCGCGCGAGAATCGATCCGGTCCAGCCCATGCCGACCACGACCGCGTCGGTTTCCTTGAGCATGATGGTCATGATTGCCTCCCCCGCGCCGCGTTCTAGGAAAAGTCCGCGATCGAGCGCGGCGGCTTGTCGTATTTTTTGCCGTGGTATTTCTTGATGTCTTCGCGATAGGTCGCCGGCAGGCCCGGGTAGCCGACCATCTTCCACGCGGCCATGTCGCGGTTGCCGCCGTAGATCGGGTCGGCAAAAAAGCCTTCCATCGCGATCTGCAACAGCGCGTTGAAGAAGGCTCGGCTCGACAGGCCGGCGAACTCGGCCTTGCCCGCTTCCATGGCCTTGAGCGCTGTTTCGCGCGCCGCCTCCGGCAGGCGGTCGAAATCCTTGCCGTAGGTCTTGCGCGACCATTCGTTGGCCGCCGCGATGCCGGCGCGGAAGAATTCGCGCGGATTAAGCGGCAGCTGATAGCCAAGCTCAGGCTTGGCCTTTTGAAACGGACCGTCGCGATAAAGCCGCGCGCCATTGCCGTAGGCGCCGGCGAGCTGGCGATCGATGAACGTCGCAACCCCGCATTCGCTGCCCGACGGCGACAGATCGTCGGCCGGGATGAACGTGTCGACCGCAGCGACCACGAAGGCGTGCTCGGTCGGCGTCAGTGTCAGTAGCGGCTCAGGCTGCGGCGCGGCGGCTGCCGGTTGCGCTCCCGCCACTGCGGCATTCGCGGCTTGCGCCTGTGCGGCCGGCGCCATTCCGGCTGCCACGGCTGTGCCCGCGACACCCGCGCCCCACAGGAATTTGCGACGTGGAATCGTATCGTCGGCCATGGCGTCCCTCCCGTGCCGCGGCATTGCGCGGCTTCGCTCGCGCTTAAGGGGAAGGATAGACCAAACCGGGGCGGCGCTGAATGGCTCAATGTGCGCTCTCGCACATGCCAGCTGCGCGTCAGCCGTAAACGCGGGCGATCGGCAGAAATTCTTCGGCTGTGAGGCTCGCGCCGCCGACCAGGGCGCCGTCGACATTATCAACCGCCATCAGCTCCGCGGCGTTGTTCGGCTTCACCGATCCGCCATAGAGGATGCGGATCTGCTGTGCCGGCTCACCATAGCGGGCGGAGAGCGTCTGGCGAATGAAGCCGTGCATATCGGCGACGTCTCGCGGCGTTGGCGTCAGTCCGGTACCGATCGCCCAGACCGGCTCGTAGGCGATGGTGAAATCGGGCGTGCCGTCCGGCGACGAACCCTCGATCTGCCCGCGCACCACGGCGCGGGCATGACCGGCATCGCGCTCGGCACGCGTTTCGCCGACACAAATAATGGGCGCGAGGCCGGCCCGCCGGGCGGCAAGCGCCTTGTCGCGGACCATTGCGTCGCTCTCGCCGTGATAGTGGCGGCGCTCGGAATGGCCGACGATGACGGCTTGTGCACCGGCATCCTTGAGCATTTCGGCGGCAATGTCGCCCGTATAGGCCCCAGCTACGGCGGTATGGCAATCCTGGGCGCCGATGGCGACGCGCGAACCGCGTGCCGCCGCAGCGAATCCGGCCAGGAGCGTCGCCGGCGGGCACACCATCACGTCCACATTGCCGAGCTGTGCCGCCCAGGCGATGATCTTCCGCAGCTCGCCCACAGAGGCCGAAAGCCCGTTCATTTTCCAGTTGCCTGCGACCAGCGGGCGCCGCGCCATCGTTTGAGCCCCAAAAATGCGACAAAGAGCCGTTAGCAGACCGATTGCGCGGCGAAAAGAGACGATTTAACCGTTGATTGCGCTGATTGCGGCGCGGTGCGGCGCTCCCTATGATGCGCCGCATTCGCCGCGCAGGCGACATCACTCACCGAGCACGGAACCCTATGCTTCGAGGTATCCGCCAGGCCTCCACTACTTGGCTCGGCCGCATCGTCATGGGTGCGGTCATGACGCTGCTTGCCGCCATTTTCGCGCTGTGGGGCATCAACGATATTTTCCACGGTTTCGGCCGCTCGTATGTTGCCAAGATCGGCGACGTCGAGATCGCCCCCGATCAGTTCAGCCAAGCCTACAACGAACGCCTGCAGGAACTCAGCCGCCAGGTCGGCCATCCGCTGAGCGCCCAGGAGGCCAACGCCGTCGGCCTGCCCGCCCAGGTGCTCGGCCAGATGGTGGCCGAAGCCGGCCTCGATCAGCTTGCGCGGCGTATGCGGCTCGGCATTCCGGACAAGGAGATCGCGGACCGCGTCATGCACGATCCGCATTTCCAGACGCCGACCGGCCAATTCGACCGCGCGCTGTTCCAGGGTTTTCTGCAGAGCATCGGCTATTCGGAGCAGCGCTTTTTCGACGAGCAGCGCCGCACCATCCCGCGACGCGACCTGACCGCCGCGGTGTCAGGCAACATCACGGTCCCGAAAACCAACCTCGAGGCGGTCAACCAGTACCAAAATCAGGAGCGCAGCATCGAATTCGTGACGCTCGGCCCGCAGCAGGCCGGCGACATCCCGCAGCCGACGCCTGAAGAACTGAGCAAATATTTCGACGAGCGCAAGATTCTGTTCCGCGCGCCCGAGTACCGCAAGGTCGTGTCGGTGACGGTGACGCCGGAGACGCTGGCGAAGACGATCGAAGTATCGGACGCCGACGTCCAAAAATATTACGAGCAGAATGAGAAAACCTATTCGGCGCCGGAGCGCCGCCACGTCGAGCAGATCGTGTTCCCCAACATCGCGGACGCGCAAGCCGCGAGCGAACGCATCAAGTCGGGGACGACATTCGCGGCGCTCGCTGCCGAGCGCGGCCTCAAGCCGACCGACATCGATCTCGGCACCGTGGCCAAATCCGGCATCATCGATCCGAAAGTGGCCGATGCCGCGTTCTCGCTCAAGCAAGGCGAAGTCAGCCCGCCGATCGAGGGACGCTTCGGCGCCGTGCTGGTGACGGTGTTGCAGATCGAGGCTGCGAATACCAAGCCGCTATCGGTGGTGGCACCGTTCATCCGCAACGACATCGCGCAAGAGCGCGCCAAGACCCAGCTGCGGGATCTTCACGACAAGATCGAGGACGCGCGCGCCGGCGGAGCGACGCTGCCGGAAGTGGCGCAGAAGTTCAACCTGGCCGCAGCCACCGTCGAGGTCGATCGCTCCGGCCGCGATCCCTCCGGCAAGCTCGTCACCAACCTGACCGACGGGCCTGCGGTCATCAATGCCGCGTTCGCCAACGATGTCGGTGTCGACACTTATCCGATCGAAACCGGCGGCGGCTACGTCTGGTACGAAGTGCAAGGCGTGACACCGGCGCGCGACCGTACGCTCGACGAGGTCAAAGGCGAGGTCGAGCAGCGCTGGCGCGACGATCAGATCGCCAAGCGGCTCGAAGGCAAAGCCACCGACCTGCTCGACAAGGCCAAGAGCGGAAACCCGTTCGATGCGCTGGCATCGGGCCTCGGCGTCAAAGTCGAAAAGGCGACCGGGCTCAAGCGCGGCACGCCGCCACCCGGAATTCCGGGCAAGGTGCTTGATGCCGTGTTCCACACCGCCAAGGACGCATTCGGCAGCTCGGTCGGCGACAAGCCGACGCAGTGGGTCGTATTCCGCGTCACCGACGTCAAGACGCCGGCACTCGATCCGAACTCGGCGGACGGCAAGAAGCTCGAGCAGATCCTGCAGAACGCCATGGGCAACGATCTGTTCAGCCAATATGTCGGCTGGTTCGAGAACCAGCTCGGCACCAAGATCGATCAGGCGGCGCTGGCGCAGGCGGTCGGCAACAGCGCGCCGGAAAATCCGTGAATGCAGATCGAGCCCGCGGCCGAACACTTCGCCGCGCGCTATGCGGCGGGTCTTGCGCAGGTCGTCTGGACCACGCTCGTTGCCGATCTTGAAACGCCGGTTTCGGCATTTCTGAAAGTCACTGGAGCGCGGGCCGGGCAGCCGGCCGCAACGGGATCGCGCGGCGCCAGTTTTCTACTCGAATCGGTCGAAGGCGGCGCGGTGCGCGGCCGTTATTCTATCATCGGGCTGGAGCCCGATCTGGTGTTCCGCGTCAGCGGCAGCCATGCCGAGATCAACCGCAATGCGCGCGGCGAGCCCGAGCGCTTCGCGCTGGCTGGCGCAGCGCCGCTACAGGCGTTGCGGGCGTTGATCGAGGAAAGCCGCATCGCGCTGCCGGATGCATTGCCGCCGATGGCGGCGGGCGTATTCGGCTATCTCGGCTACGACATGGTGCGGCTGGTCGAAGATTCGCTGGCCGCGCCCTCGCCCGATCCGCTTGGCGTACCCGACGCCATTTTGGTCCGGCCGACGCTGGTGATCGTGTTCGACGCGGTCGAAGATACGATCACGATCGTGACGCCGGTGCGCCCTGATCCAGCACTGTCGAGCAATACGGCGCTGTCGCGCGCCCAGGAGCGCATCGCGGCGATCGTCGATGCTCTCGACCAGCCGCTGGACAAATCCGCCACCGCCTATCACGCCGGTCCGCTCGGCGTGGCGCCACGGTCGAACACCACGCCGGCCGAGTTTGAGCGCATGGTGCTTCGCGCCAAGGAGTACATCGCGGCCGGTGATATTTTTCAGGTGGTGCTGTCGCAACGCTTCGAAGCGCCGTTTGGATTGCCGCCGTTCGCGCTTTATCGCGCCCTGCGGCGGACGAATCCGTCGCCGTATCTGTATTTCCTCGACTTCGGCACCTTTGCGGTTGCCGGCTCGAGTCCGGAAATTCTGGTCAAGGCGCGCGCTGGCACTGTCACCATTCGGCCAATCGCCGGCACCCGACCGCGCGGGGCCACGCCACACGAGGACGCCACGCTCGAGGCCGAGCTTCTGGCCGATCCCAAGGAGCGCGCCGAGCATCTGATGCTGCTCGATCTCGGCCGTAACGATGTCGGCCGCGTCGCTGAAATCGGCAGCGTGAAGGTAACCGACCAGTTTTTCATCGAACGCTACAGTCAGGTCATGCACATCGTCTCCAACGTCGAGGGCAAGCTGCGCCATGACCGCGATCGGCTCGACGCGCTTGCCGCAGGATTTCCGGCCGGCACCGTGAGCGGCGCGCCGAAAGTGCGCGCCATGCAGATCATCGACGAATTGGAGAGGGAGAAGCGCTCGCTCTACGCCGGCTGCGTCGGCTATTTCTCCGCGGGCGACGAGATGGACACCTGCATCGTGCTGCGCACCGCGCTGATCAAGGACGGCGTGATGTACGTGCAGGCCGGCGCCGGCATCGTCGCCGACTCCGATCCGGAGCGCGAGCAGCAGGAATGCATCAACAAGGCCAAGGCCTTGTTCCGCGCTGCCGAAGAAGCGCAACGTTTCGCCAGCGCCGCGAGGCGCGGGCAGTAGGTTGCACTGCGTTCCCGGGCGCGGCGCCACATCCGGGAAACAGAAACGGTTACTCCACCCGCCCCGCCGGCGCCGCAGCGGCGGATTTGCGTCCGGCGACCGGCGGCACTTCGCGTAGCGCGCGGACCGGATCGACCAGCCCGGCACCGAATTGCGGATTGATGCCCTTCGCGCCCAGATGCTTCGCCGTCGAAGTCAGGATGGCGCGAATTTCCTCGGGCGTGCGCGATGGTTTCTCCGCCAACAGCAACGCCGCCACGCCGCTGACATTGGCGGTGGCGACCGAGGTGCCGGTCGTCATCTGCACGCCGCCGTTCGGCGCCGGCACCAGGATGTTCACCCCCGGCGCCGCGAGCGCGACATACTTGCCCTGGTTGGCGCCGGCAAACAGCCGATCGTTCTCGTCGGTCGCGGTGATCGCCATCACGTTGGGATCGGCGCCCGGATAGAGCGGCGGCGATTTCGCTCCGGCATTGCCGGCGGCGGCGACGATCAGGACGCCCTTCTCGCGCGCGACTTGCAGCGCCTGCGCCAGCGCCGGATCGTAGGGCCCGGCAAAGCTCATGTTGACGATCTTGGCGCCGTGCTGAACCGCGTAATCGAGGCCGCGGATGATCTTCACCGAGGTGGCTTCGGGTGAACCGCCACTGCCGCCGAAGGCGCAGATGGCGATGATCTTGGCGCTCGGCGCCACACCCAACAACTGGATATGGGAAGCAATGGCGCCGGTCATGCCGGTGCCATGGGCGTCCGGCGCGGTGACGCCGCAGCCGGCGTCGTAACGGTCGATCACACGGCCTGCGAAGTCGGGCTGGTTGGTATCGATCGCGGAATCGATTACCGCGATGACGACGTTATCGCCCTTAGTGATGCGATGCGCCGTCGTAAGCTCGAGCTTTTTCACCGCGTATTGCGCGGGATCGCCGACCTCGTCCGGATTCGCGGCGTCGGGGTTCGCAGTGCCGTCCTGCGTCAGGCCGTACGTATAGACCGGCTGCGGGGCTACCTTCCCTGTTCCGTGCAGAGCCTGAATCACGTCGCGCAGCGATTGGCCATTGCTGATGCGCACGGTGTAGACCGGACGGCCCAAGATGCCGATGGTTTGCTGCGCCTCGATGATCAGGCCGTAGCGGCGTATCAGCTCTTCGATTTGCTGCAGCGACAGCGTCGCGTCGAATTGCAACACCAGCCGGTCGGACAGGAAGCGTGTCTCGTTCAACGGCGGCAGACCGGTGCCTGGCGGCAGCGGCATGCGCGGCATGTCGATCAGCCGCACGCCGGGCGGCGCGCCGTTGCCGCCCTGCTTGCCGCTGGCCAAGCTGCCGTTGTTGCCGTTGTTGGTGCCGCCGCCAACCCCCGCACCCGCACCACCGCCGGTCCCCGTGCCGGCACCGCCGCTGGTCGCCGCATTGACGTCGACCGAGGTGAGAATTGGCGGCGGCGTGCCGTTCTGGGTGCTGTTCGGGAACTGAGTAATTTGGCTGATCTGCTGCGTCGGAACGGTGGCGTCCGGCGGGAGGTTATTCGGGTTATTCGGATTGTTTGGGCTGTTCGGTCCCAGCGAACCATTGACCAAGATGGTGCAAACCGGGTCGGTGCAATTCGCAAGCGGCGCGGGAGGCGGCGGCGTGAAGGTCGGCGCCGTCCCGCCGACCGCGCCGGAAAAGCCGCTGCCGTTGGCGCTCGAATTGGTGATCGTGCCGGTCGGGAAGCTCGAACCGGAAAAGGTCAGCGGCACATTTGCGTATGAACCATTCAGGCCGACCAAGCCGCCCACATAGCTGGTCGGATCGCCCGTGATGGCCACCTGCGCGGTGCTGTCGCTGATCGAGCCGACATTGAGACCGGCGATACCGCCGATGAAGTTGTGATCGCCGCTGCCGGTGATCGCGGGATCGGTCGAGACATTGTTCAACACGCCGAGATTGATACCGGCGATGCCGCCGATGTAGCTGTTACTGGTACCGCTTACGGGCGCACTTGATTCGGTATTCGAAATGGTGCCGACATTGATGCCGACAACACCGCCAATAATGCTGTTCGGTCCGGTGCTCGAGACCAGCGTGTTGTTCGCCAAGGAGTTGGAGAGCGTGGTGTTTTCGCCGAGCACGCCGACCAGACCGCCGACGATGCTGTCGTGACCCGCGGTCACTGTACCGGACGCCGTGATGTTATCGAAACTGCCGCCCGCGCCCTTCGAAGTGCCGCCACTGGCGGCAAAGCCGCCGACAACGCTCGAAACGCCTGCCGTGACGTTGCCGCTGGCTTGAGAATTGGAAATGCTGGCTGTGTTGTTGAGGCCGTCGCCGATGACGATGGAACAGATCGGGCAGGTCGCATTGAAATCCGCGGGCGAATTCGAGCCGACAAAGCCGCCGGCTGCGCTGAAGTCGCCGGCCAGCACCGGGCCGGCGGCAAGCGAGTTGGTGATGAGGCCTTCGTTATTGGCGGCGAACCCGCCGACGGTCAGGTATGCCGTTCCGGCACTGCCCACCGTGCCGGTAGCGAACGAATTGCTGATCGTTCCCTGATTATCGCCGACGAAGCCGCCGAGCGTCGTCGTATCGTTGAACAGGTCCTTGGGGCTCGGCAGCCCCGGCGCACCGTTCACGTTTCCCTTGGCGAAGGCGAAGTTGATGATGCCCTGGTTGAAGCCGGCAAAGCCTCCGCCCTGCCCCAGCGAGCCGACCGACACATTACCGTTCGCGCAACTGAATGATGAGGACGCCGCACAGGTCCCCGGCCGCGTCGCCCAGGCCGTGCCGTTGATGGTGCCGTAGTTCGAGCCAACGAAGCCGCCGACGTCGACGAACTGGCAGTCAAGCAAGAGCAGACAGTTGATGCCGTTGTTGGACTGCAGGTTGGCGGTGGAGGTGACGTTGCCCAGCGCTTGCGAATTGTTGATAACAGCGCCCGGCAGATTGATGCCGACCAGCCCGCCGAGATTCACGTCGATCCCGGAGCTAAAGACTGTGCTGGTGGCATAGGAGTCGGTGATCAAAGCGCCGGGGGTCAGCCCATTACCGTTGACGCCGACCAGCCCACCGGCCGTCCAGAACGCATCGACCGTGACCGGGCCTGTCGCGAAGGATTGCGAGATCGTCCCGGAATTCAGCCCCGCCAGACCGCCGGCGCCGCCGAAGAAGATGCCGCCATCGCCGGCTCCTGTCACCGCCTCCGACGCATGCGACTGCGTAATGCTGCCGAGCGCGTCGTTGGATCCGACCAAGCCTCCGACCCAGAAGCCGAAGATGCTGCCGTTCGTCACCGTTCCGATTTCTGTATAGGAAGCGGAGATCGCTCCAGCGTTGTCTCCGACCAAGCCCCCGGTAGCAAAAGCGCCGTTGCCGTTTACGTTACCGCTCGCGTGCGAGTTTGTGATCGTGGCGCCCGAATCGTTGAAACCGACAAGCCCGCCAACCGCAAGGGCCGCATTGCCTCCCGTCACCGTGGTGGTCGCGTAGGAATTCGTCACCGTTCCGCCGTTGGAGCCGACGAGCGCGCCCACGTCGAAATTGCCGGTCACACTGCCGCCAAGCAAGCCGACGTTTTCTATCACGCCGCCGACTCCAACGGAGCCGAACAAGCCCGTGAAAATAAGGGTACTCGTCGGCTGATTGATCGTCAGATTGGAAATCGTGTGATTGTTGCCGTTGAACGTTCCAGTGAAGTCCAAGGGGAAGGCGCCGACCTGCTCTCCGATCGGCACAAACCCGTTGCCGCCATTCCAGTTTTTCGTGCCGCTGGCGTCGATGTCGTTTGCCAGGACGAAACTGTTGCCGATCAGGGTCGTGCTGCTGCCGATGCCTTGCAGACCATAAACGTCGACGATCTGATAGGGCTTTCCGCTGGACCCGTCGCCTCCGGTTGCGCGCAGGAACGAGCCGCCGCTGA
>DASRET010000063.1:0-2964 GCA_035651875.1 Xanthobacteraceae bacterium | reverse complement strand
CCTGCCCGATAGCACTTCCGGCAGCACCCGCGCCCTCACTTCGGGACGCGCGGCGCGCGCAATCGGCGGCGAGCCGATGGTGTGGCTCATCAGGCTGGCATTGACGCCGCCCGCGCCGGCGCGCGCCAATTCCTGCGAGGTGACGATCTTCATGAACTGGTCGGCCGGCGTACCGCCATACTCCTCGGGAAAGCCGAGGCCGAGCAGACCGATCGCGGCGGCTTTGGCATAGAGCTCGCGCGGAAATTCGCCGGCCTCGTCCCACTCATGGGCGTGCGGCTCGATCTCGTTCTCGACAAAGCGGCGCACCACCGCGCGCCAAGCCTCATGGTCGGCGGTGTAGAACGGGCTCTTCATGCGTTTCCCTTGAAGCTCAATTCACCATGGCCGTAACACTCGCGGCCAACTTGCGTCCAGTGGCTGGACGCGGTTGTTCGGCAGCACCTATCCCTGCATGAACAGCGCGAACGGCTCCTCGATCGTGCGGCGCAGATGTTGCCGATAGAGCACGTAATTCGCATCGCCTGACGCAATCCGTCCCACGCTCGGATTGGGGACGGTCTTGATCGGCAGCAGCGCAATGGGCGCCGCGATCGGCGTCAGCTGCGACGCGCGCCCCGCAAGCAGCGTGGTGATGATGCCGTACATCTCGCCGGTGATGGTCGGCCGCGAGATCGTGATCACGCGATGCTGGCCGTGACGGTTGGTCACCAGATAGATGAAGCCGGACTCGTTGGGGACCGCGACTTCGCCATACTGGCTGAAGTCGACATCGAGCCGCTCGCCCTCCTTGAACAGCAGCCCCGGCGTTGCCGCGTCCCAGGCGATCACGGTGTGGTAGGCGTAGATCGCATCCTTGATGCCGAAGGACGGCCGCACCGTCAGATACGTCCCTTCGAGCCGCGCAACGGCGCGCCGCGAATAGGAGCCGAGGCCGTCGGGGGCGACATCGCCGTTGACCGCGATCGGCGCGGGCGCCGCAGGCGACTTGCGCAAGGACACGCCGAGCGCCTGCTCCAGCCGCACCGTGGTCGCCAGCGTGAACGGCCGGCGGCCGCCCAGCACTTTTTCCAGGGTCGACAGGCTGAGCTTGGCCTGTTCGGCCAGCGATTGCCGGGAGATGCGGCGCCGCGCGATTTCCTCGCGGATGGTTTCGGCAATCTGGCGGCTTTGCTCGGCGGAAAGCTGCTTGTCCGGCGTCGGCATCGATTCTCCCGTTCGGCGCACCCGCACCTTAGCAGACCGCACGGGTGCGCACAAAACCGCACAAGGCCGCCTCGGCCGTGGCGGCGGCGGCCGGGGCGCGGCCAAACAATGCCGATCATTCTGCTCGCGCCATTTTCGCGTGTCGGCGAGATTCCACGGCGTCGAAACCGCCGCTCGGGAGAAGGAAATGACGACCGTCGAAATTGGCGCGCAGAGGCCGAAACGCCTGTCGCGCAAGATGCGAATAGCCCTGTTCTTTCTGATTGAAACCATCGCTGCATTCCTGATCGGGTTTGCGGCCTTGTTTTTGAATTTCTCACCGGCCTGGTCGGCGGAGAGCGCGCCGGCCGCCTTGAGCAAGAAGAGCGATGCCCGCTCCGGTTCGCTGCTGTTCAAGACCGAGGACGGCTATGCCGACGCGACCCGCCTCGGCATCGACGTCGACCTCGATGTATCCGGCCCGACCATCCGCGCCCGGGTCACGCAGATCTTCCGCAACCCCACCAAGGACTGGATGGAGGCCACTTACGTCTATCCGCTGCCGCCGGGCGGCGCGGTCGACACCCTGAAGATGGTGATCGGCGACCGCGTCGTCGTCGGCGACATCAAGGAGCGGCAGCAGGCGCGCGTCATCTATGAACGCGCCAAGGCCAACGGCCAGAAGGCGGCGCTGACCGAGCAGGAGCGACCGAGCATCTTCACCAATTCGGTCGCCAATATCGGCCCCGGCGAAACCGTGCTGGTGCAGATCGAATATCAGGAGCCGGTGCAGCAGAACGGCAGCGAGTTCTCGCTGCGCGTGCCGCTGGTAATCGGCCCGCGCTATAACCCCGCCCCCGTGATCCAGAGCGTCGATATGCGCAGCGATGGCGGCGGCTGGGGCGCCACCACATCCGATCCCGTATCCGACCGCGACCGCATCACCCCGCCGGTGCTCGATCCCGCCTTCAATCCGAAGGCCAACCCGACCAGCATCACCGTGCATCTCAAGGCCGGCTTTCCGCTCGGCGAAGTGAAGAGCCACCATCATCCCGTCAAGATCGCAAGCCCCGACGAGACCACGCGCGTGATCACGCTGGCGCAAGAGCTCGAACCTGCCGATCGCGATTTCGAGCTGACCTGGAAACCGGCCTCCGAGAAGGCACCGACGGTCGGACTGTTCCGCGAGCATCTCGGAGGCGCCGACTATTTGCTCGCCTTCGTCACGCCGCCGTCGGTCGAGCAGGTCGAGAAGAAACCGCTCCCCCGCGAGGTCGTGTTCGTGATCGACAATTCCGGCTCGATGGGCGGCACCTCGATCCAGCAGGCCAAGGCGAGCCTGCTTTATGCGCTACGCCGCCTGCAGCCAAACGACCGCTTCAACGTGATCCGCTTCGACGACACCATGGACGTGGTGTTCCCGGCCTCCGTGCCGGCCGACGCCGAACATATCGGCACGGCGACCGCCTTTGTCGACGCGCTGCAGGCGCGCGGCGGCACCGAGATGGTGCCGGCGATGCGCGCCGCGCTGACGGACACCAACAACGCCGACGGTAGCTTCGTGCGCCAGGTCGTGTTCCTCACCGATGGCGCGATCGGCAACGAGCAGCAGTTGTTCGAGACCATCGCGGCGATGCGCGGACGATCGCGGGTGTTCATGGTCGGCATCGGCTCGGCCCCGAACACCTTCCTGATGACGCGTGCCGCCGAGATCGGCCGCGGCGCCTTCACCCATATCGGCTCGGTCGACCAGGTCGAGGAGCGCATGCGCGGCCTGTT
>DASRET010000062.1:0-3034 GCA_035651875.1 Xanthobacteraceae bacterium | reverse complement strand
TCGTGGATGCGGCCGGTCCACTTTGATCCCTCTGGCTTCATGTTGATCAGGATGCGCTCGCCGGTGTTGACGCCGTAGCCGCACAGATTGGCGCCGCACGCCTCGATGCGCACGTTGCCCTTGTTCTCTTCGGTCTGCCACACGCCGAGCGGCGAGTTCGCGACCTGCGCTGGCGCGGCGATAGGTTCAGCGGCGACAGGAACAGGTGCGGCCGCCGCGACAACAGGGGCGGGGGCGGGCGGCGCCGGCGGCAATGGCGCGGTCAGCCGTTCCGGCTGCGGTGCGGGCGCTGGGGCCGCGGGAGCGGATGGCGCGACGGGCGCGATGCTCGCAACCGGTGCAGGTGCCGGCGCAACAGGAGCAGCGGCAACGGGCGCAACGGGCGCGGGCGCTGCCGGCGCTGCAGTCGCCACATCGTCATCGTCGTTCTTCTTCGAGCCAAAGCCCTTCAAGTTGAAATTCGCGCCCTTGGCGCCGGTGATCTTGATGCAATCCAGCGACGCGCAGTTCTTCGGCGCGTCGATGTGGATTTTCTGTCCGTCGATCACAAAGGACATGCCGCTGCCGGCATGGGCCGAGGTCGTGGCCATCAACAAGGCGGCGGCGAGATAAAGCGTTTTCATCGGTGTCTCCATCGGCAGGCTTGTTTGCGTTGCCGATGACCGTAGGCGTGTACGCCGCGAGTCTCTGTGACGAGCGTCACGTCACCGTCACCCTCACGTTCGCGTGACTCAAATCACAGTCAGGACAGCCAATAAGAGCGACCTTCAAGGGACACGCGGGAGGATCCCATGAAGCGAATTTCAGTCGCCCTTTTGCTGATGCTGATGAGCTCGACCGCGCACGCAAGCGGATATTCATTCTCGATCGGCGGACATCACATCTATGTCGAGGCCGGGCGGCATTGCCGTTCGCTGTCCTGCGTCTCCTGGTCGGATTCGCGGGCGCGCCGCTCGCATCGCGACGATGATGACGCGGTCGCGCCGGCAACACCGGCGCCCGCAAAGTCGATAGCCGTGACGCCCGCCTGTCCGCCGGTCGCTGCTCCGCCCGCGGCCGCGCCTGCAGCGCCTGCCGCGGTCGCGCCGCCATCCGCGCCGGCTCCCATCACGCCGCCGGCGCCTCTGCCTGCGCCGGTCAGGGCGCAGGTCGCTCCGGTCCCGGTGGCGCCCGCGCCGATCGTACAGCCCGCGCCGGTCCAAGTCCCCATTCAAGCGCCGGTGAAGCCGGCTCCGGTGGTGCAGGCGCAAGCGCCGTCCACTATCGAGCTTGCGGCGGCGAACGCACAAGCCGCGCCGAAGCCCGAGATCGTCGTCGGCAAACCAAAGGAAAAGGCGACGGTGGAAGCAACCGTCACCGACAAGGCGGTCGATACACCGGATTGGGCCAAGGACTGGCCGCCGTCTCCGTCGAAGGACGCGCCTGCCCCGAAGCCGGCCAAGATCGTCGCGCATGAGGATTCACCGGTCGGCGATTGGCAGACCGAGGGCAAGAAAGGCCTGGTGCGAATCGAGAAATGCGGCGCGGCGTTGTGCGGCTATCTCCTCAACGAAACCACCAACGCCACGGCCGAGACCGTGCTCAGCAACATGAAACTGAAGACCGGCACGCAATGGGCCGGCGATATCTACAGCCGCGCCAGCGGCAACACCTATTACGCCAGGATGACCTTCACGCAGCCCGACACCTTGCGCGTCGAGGCCTGCGCGATCGGCCGCTTCTTCTGCTCCGGCAACGACTGGAAGCGTGTGCCGACGCCCGACGCAGTGGCGACCTCGCGCAGCCTGCCGGCGCCGCCGAAGTCGTGAGAACAAGAAAATGCCCGGCGGTGGCGAACCGCCGGGCGGGACTTATTGCGAATGGACGACGGCATGATCCGGAAAAGTGTGAAGCGGTGTTCCGAAAAGATCATGCCAGAGAAGTGTCAGCCGAAGACGCCAAGCACGATGGCGCCGACGAAGGCAAACGCGACATACGCGGTCACGACACTCAGCCTGCTGACGGTCATGGGAAGCTCCCTTTTCACGTCACTGCGCGCATCTAACGCCGACATTTACCAAACGGTTCCGGGGCGAAAAAGTAAGACTCGCTGTCCGTGCACCGCGGAATCGTGGTTAAAAACTCCTGAAATCAACATGTTGAAGAGTCTTTAAGGTAATTCGCCGAACGTGCGCGGATGGCGCGTGGAGTTCGTTTGTATCTCGTCGGCTCCGTCGTCCTCGTCTCGTTGGCGGGTTGTGGCCGCGGATTCTTCCAATCCGCCGAGCGCGAACCGTGGCGTGCCGAGGCCGAAATCGCATGCATGAAATCCGGCGCGGTGAAGGAGAGCGCGGAAGTCGTGCGCGTCGAGCCGATCGCCGGTCCCGGCATGTGCGGCGCCGAATATCCGTTGAAGGTCGCAGCCCTCGGCGAGGCCTCGTCGATGTACGGCTTTGCCGATGACGATCTGCGGCCGCCGGCGCCGATCGGCAACCAGCCGCGCTGGCCGATCCAGCAGCCGCCGCCACCGGCGTATCCGCAGAATTCGTATCCGCCCGCGCAATCGTCTTATCCGCCGCCGCCCCCACCGCAGCCGAGCTATCCGCGCAACTCGTACCCGGAGACCGCGGTGCGCCAGCCCAATTACAATGCGCCGTCAGGCCCGATCTCGCTCGCGCCGCCCGGTGTCGCGCCCGGTGCGGATGACGAGATCGCGCTGCCGTCGGAAGGCGCGCCGTCGCGCGGCGCGATCACGCGCGCGCCCTATCCCCCACCATCGGCCTATCCGCAGAATTCCTATCCGCAATCGCCCCCACCGCAGCGCGACAGCGCGCCTTACTCGCCGCGATCGGATGTTCCGCCCGGCACGCCGCAGCGGCTCGGCCCGGGACCCGTGCAGGGCAATCCCGTCAGCTCCTTCGGTTCGGTCTCGCTGAAGCCGACCGCTACTCTCGCATGTCCCATCGTGTCGGTGCTCGACCGCTGGATATCGGACTCGGTGCAGCCGGCGGCGCAGCGCTGGTTCGGTGCGCGCGTGGTCGAGATCAAGCAGATC
>DASRET010000061.1:0-23923 GCA_035651875.1 Xanthobacteraceae bacterium | reverse complement strand
GCGATCCTCGGCGTCTGGCAGCTTGCCGCGACCGATCGTGCAAGATGGCTGGCGTTGGCGTTGGGCGGCGTCGTCCTGGCATCGTGGGCCAAGCTGACCGGTCTCGTGCTGACCGGGGCGATGGTCGGCGCCGTCGTCGCTTATCTGATCTGGCGCCGGCGATGGCGCTGGCCGTGGACCGTTGCGGTCGGCGTAGCGTTTGTCGTCGCCGCGCTGCCTTATGTGATCCTCATGATCCAATACGGCAGCCCGGCGCCCGACACGCCGGCGCAAATGGCGCTGATCGACAACGGCGCGCGCGCCCTTGGTCTGGCCGACCTGCCGCGCAAGTCCTTCATCGCCTTTGTCGGCTATTTCGTCGTCGGTTTCGTCGTCGAATGGATGCCGACGCTCATACCGCGCGGCATTTTCAACTACGCGATGCTCGTCATTCCGGTGACCGCGCTCGCCTGCGCGGCGGCGGGGTTATTCGTATCGCTGCGGCGTCTGTGGTGGCGCCAGGAAACGGCGCTGGACGTGGTCGTGATCGCGGGCACGGCGGCGCTCGCGCTGACGTTCGCGCTGCATGTCCGCCACGGCTATGGTCATCATCTGGCGACCGGCTGGCTGGTCGAGGCTTACCCGCGCTATTACCTGCCGCTTGCCGCCATCGTGCCGCTGGCCGCGCTTTCGCTCGCAGCCGCCATGGACAATTCCCGCTGGCGCGGCGCGCTGCTCGGCTTTCTGATCGCCGGGCCGATCGTGTTCCGCATCCTGGGCGCGCCGTTCGGCTGAACAGTCTTCATTCGGCTGATTTTAGGTATCGCGGCAAGCATTTGGAAACCGCGCGGTAAAGTTGCGCCGTTCGCTGCCGCCACCGTGGCCATCGCTTAACGCTCGGCCTGTAAAATGCCCTGAACTCAGGAATCATTGCGTGAGCACCGCTCGCTTTGCCGTTATCACCACGGCCGTCATGCTGGTCAGCTTTTTCGGCATGAAATGGCTGCTGACAGTGCGCCCCCTGCAGCCCGATGCACGGCTGCCGACCTTCCATCACGTCGACGTCGACAGTCCACGCTACAAGCTCGATCAATCCTCGGCGAGCGATGACGATAAGGTTCGTGACCGGCTGCGCGACGACGTGCTCGACTACGCCAAGGCGCTCGGCGACGATCCGTGCAACGAGGCTCTGAAGGCCCAGTACATCAAGGCGGTAGTCGCCTACGCGCGAGCTTGGACCAGCATCGCGCCGTGCGTTGCCATCCGCAGCTGTACCAACTGGGATTCCGCGGCGCTCGATCGCGCGCAAAAAGCCTTCGGCACGCCGCGCGATCATCGCGTGCGCGACGCGATGATGGGAGTCCATGCCAAGGTGACGTTCGGGGCCGCTGATTTTCCCAAGGATACAACCCACTTGGTGGCGGATCTGGCTGCGGATGATGTCATCGAGCCGCCGCACCTCACGCGCGATTTCAGGCAGCACGTCGCCGCGCAACTCGACGACGCCGGCGCGCGCGCGGCGTGCGGCCGCTGATGCTTGGGGCTACCACGCGCAACGTCGTGCCGCTCGCTGTGGCCGGCATCGTCTTCGCCGGCATCTTTGTCACAGGTAATAGCCGTCGCGAGCTCGGCCCGAATGACCCCATTGCGGCCGACGGCTCGATGACGGCCGGACGCGCCGCGACGATCTACGACACCAATCCCTTGTTGCGAGAAAACGCGGCTGCCAATCGTGACGATCCCGCGGATTTCGAGCCGATCATCAAGACCGAACATCCTTTTGTCGAGCGCGACCGCGCGCGGTTCAAATCGTTGCTCGGTCGGCTGGACTGGTCGTTGTGCCAAGACCGCAATCGGCGGGACCTGATGTGGGCAGTGCGCGATTATTATCGGGAGCGCGGCCGCCTGCTCGCCGAATTCGCGGGGCGCGGCCCACGCGCCAAGGCTGCGATGGAGCAGGAATGGTCGACGCCAACCGACCGCCAGATCGACGACTACGTGCGCCACCTCATCCAATACGGCATCCTGCACAAGCGGGATTTTCCGGCGCGAAACGATCCGGAGTTCAACAAGCTCTTCGCCGATGTCGAGGAACTCGGCGACGGCTGCACCGCGGGCAATCGATAAGACCGCCCAAGGGGTCGCTGCCAGTGCTCGCCGCTCGGCGTCCGAAACGCGGCGAACATCCATGTTTCGCAGGCCCGCGTTCCGCGTTAGGTTCGCTTGCGGCATTGCCAGCGAAGAGCGAAACCATGATCACCGAAATTGCCCAGATCGACGTCAAGCCCGGCATGGAGGCCGAATTCGAAGGCGGCGTGAAGAACGCTGCGCCGGTGTTCCGGCGCGCCAAGGGCTGCCACGGCATGGCCTTGCAGCGCTCGATCGAGAAGCCGAGCCGCTATCGGCTGTTCGTCACCTGGGAAACGGTCGAGCATCACACCGTCGATTTCCGCGGCTCGCCCGATTTCCAGGAATGGCGCAAGCTGGTCGGCCACTGCTTTGCGTCACCGCCCGAAGTCGAGCACGTCAGCGAGGTGGTGAAGGGGTTTTGACGGCGCTTACGCCCGCGCCCGCTGCTGCACGTTGGCGATGCGATCCGGCACGCCGAATTCGCGCCGGCACACTTCGGCGAGCGCCGCGACGCCGGCGCGGATGGCGTCGTGCGACGGATTGGCGAAGCAGAGCCGCATGCGGCTTTTGCCGTGCGCCGCGTCGGTCGACCATTCGACGCCCGGATTGATAGCGACGCCGGCGGCGAGCGCAGCCGTGTACAGGCGCTGCGTATCGACCAGGTCGGGCAGCTTGACCCAGAGAAAGATGCCGCCCTTCGGATCTTCGAATTCGGCCGCCGTGCCGAACTGCTCGTTGAGCGCATCCATCAGCGTGTCGAGTTTCTTGCGCAGGCCGCGGCGTAGTACCGGCTGGTGGGCGTCGAAATGCGCCGCGCAGAATTCGCCCAGCACCATCTGCTCCAGCGCGCCGGAGCCGGCGTCGGTCTTGAGCGCCAGCATGCGTGCCAGCACCTCCCAGGGCGCGACGATGTAGCCGACCCGCAGGGCCGGCGCGATCGACTTCGAGAACGAGCCGATGTGAATGACGCCGCCTTGCCTCATGGCGTAAAGCGCCGGCGGACGCGTGCCGTCCCAGATCAAATCCGAATAGCAATCGTCCTCGAAAATCGGCACGCCGTATTCGTCGGCAAGCCGCAACAGCTCGGCGCGTCGCGCTTCGCTCAAAATCGTGCCGGTCGGATTCTGCACGGTCGGCACCGTGTAGATGTATTTCGGCCGCACGCCGCGGCTCTTGAGCTCGCCGAGCGCGGCGGCGAGTGCGTCCATGCGCATGCCGCCGCGATCGAGCGGAATGCCGACGGCGCGCACGCCGAGGCGGGCAAGCCGGGTCAATGCGCCCTGATAGGTGTCCTGCTCGACGATGACCGTCTCGCCGCGCGCCAGCAGGATGCCGTTGACGAGATCGAGCGCCTGCAGCGAGCCTGAGACGATCAGGATTTCGTCGGCAGTGCACGTGATGCCGGCGGTGCGCTCGAGCTTGGCGGCGAGAAAGTCGCGCAGCGGCCGATAGCCCTGCGGTCCGCTGTTGAGGCCATAGGTGGCGAGCGTTCCGCCCTCGCGCGCGAGCACCGCATTGGCGGCGGCGACCAGCGCATCGACCGGCAGCAATTCGGAATCGTTGTGGCCGCCGACGAAATTATATGGCGCGAAGCCGTTCCATTTGGCCGCCGGCGGCGGCAGGCCGGGCGCCAACGCCTGCGCAAAGTCGAACGTGGCCATCGGCGTCTTCTCCCCTGCGATCGCCCGAGGCGTAGTCTTAAGTTATATCGGCCGGCGCTGCCAGCGCGTGTCCGCCTCAGCTTCGCAAGCTGGCACCCGCCAATCACAGTCTTCGTGAGCCGCCGGACTCCCATAGCGCGCGCCGGCGCGCCGCGCCGGCAAACGCGACAGCGAAACTTTTACTCAAAAGTACTGATGACCGCCGGCACGCGTTGCGGACGATGCGATCCGTTAATCGATACGACACGCTTTTGGCGCATTGATTTCGCTGCCACAGCGGGGCTTTTGGCGTGGCCATTACGCGCATGGATAGAGTCTTCAGAAATAGCGCGGTTCAACCGGGGCCGCTTGCCGCAGCCGCCGACTATCGACTCGACGCCGCGCTGATGCCGTCGGACCGCGCCATCGTTGTCGGATTGTTTACCCTGCTGTCCGCGGCCTATCTGTACGCCGCGACGGCGCGGTCCATTGCCGACCATTTCTGGATGGACGAAGTCCTGGCCGTCGTGGCGGCGCGGCAGCCTGGCCTCTCGGGCGTCTGGCACGCCATCTGGAGCGGCACCGATTTCTCGCCGCCCACCTATCATTATCTGTTGCATGGCCTCGTTCAAATCTTCGGCGCCGGCGGCCGCCTGATCTGGCGCCTGCCCTCGATCGCGGCGGTCTATGGCGCCGCGCTCTGCACATACCTGCTGCTCGTGCGGTGCCAGCTGACCCGGTTTGCCGCTCTGCTCGGTTTCGGCATCGTGCTTGCCTTCGGCCTGTTCGATTACGCGATCCAGGTCCGCCAATACGCGCTCTTGAGTTTCTGTCTGGCCGCGGCCTTGCTGCTGTGGTCGACCATGGACGAGGCGCGCGGCCGCCCGCTCCGAGCGGCTGGTCTCTGGCTCGTTCTCGCCGCTTCGCTTGCGCTGCATTTTTATGGCGTGATCGACGTCGCGGTGATCGGCTTCGCCGAACTGGTCTATTTGTTTAGTCGCCGCAGCGTGCGCAAAGCGGTGTGGCTGGCATTGGCGGCGCTCATGCCGATCGAAGCGGCGCTCTATCCGCTCGCCGCGCACCTTGCGAAATTCAACGGCGCCGACAATGCGGCACCGGCTTTTTACGGGCAGCCGACCGTGGGCCGACTGGCCGGCGCGGTGTTTGAAGTCATTGGCGGCGGAGAGCAAGGCTCGCTGATGCTGCTCGCCGCCGCTCTCATCATCGGTTTGGCGCTACTCCTCAAGGCAGCCGGCCCGCCGACAGCAGCAAAACATCCGATGCGCGCCTCGCAAGGAGCGGCACTGACGGACATTCAGATCGTGATCGTCAGTCTGTGCGCGCTGCCGTTTATCACGTTTGCGTTTTCTTTGTTCGTGACCAAGGCGTTCAGCGCGCGCTACATGTCGGCTGCTGCGCTGTTGCCGGCTGTTGCCGGGGCCTATCTGCTCGACAAGCTGCCGGCGCGGCGGGTCGTGGCATTGGCCCTTATTCCCGTGATCGCCGGCACGCTGATGAATCGCCTCAGCGTGCGTCCGCCGGATCTGATTGGCGACGCCCTGACCGCCGTACAACGAGCGAAGCCGCCGTTCCCCATCGTGGTCGGCGAGGGATTGCTTTACATCGAATTGATGGAGGCGGCCGAGCCGGCGACCCGCGCCCGGCTGGTTTATCTGAAGCGGCCCGAAGGCGCGCCCAGCCCCGATCCGACCAACGAGAACGAGGTTGTGCGCCTGGCGACGTTTCTGCCGGACTATCGCGTCAGCGAACAGGCCGCGTTCCTCGCCAGCACGCCGATCTTCTACACGCTGTACCGGCCGAACGCGACCGTCGATACCACGTCGCCGCGCCTCATCGAAGGAGGCGCGATCGGTGTCCCGGTTTATGCGGACAATGGCGTCCTGCTGTTCCGCGCCGCGGCATCGCGCAGCGAACAACACGGAGGCGCACGATGAACGTGCTGCGATGGGCGAATGCCGCCAGGCCGCGCGGCGGCATCGTCGACTATCTGGCGCTCGCCCGCGTCGACCATAGTGCCAAGCACGTCTTTATCGTGCCCGGCATCATCCTGGCCTATCTGCTGCGCGGTCTGCATACCGCTACGCCGATCTCTTCGATCGCGCTCGGTTTCGCCGCGGCGCTTTGCATCGCGTCGGCGAACTACGTGATCAACGAGTGGCTCGACCGCGACTTCGACAAATTCCATCCCAAGAAATCGCAGCGTGCGGCGGTGCGCCGCGAATTGCGTGGCGACGTCGTGATCCTCGAATGGACGGCATTGCTCGCCGCCGGCCTGTTCTGTGCGTTCCTCGACAGTCGCACGATGTATTTCGCCGCCACTTTGTTCGCGCTGCAAGGCATCGTCTACAACGTCACGCCGCTGCGCACCAAAGACACGGCCTATCTCGACGTGCTGTCGGAATCGATCAACAACCCGGTGCGGCTGATCATCGGCTGGGCCATGATCGATCCGACGACGGTGCCGCCTGGCTCACTGATCCTCACCTACTGGGCCGGCGGCGCGTTTCTGATGGCGGCCAAGCGATTGTCCGAATACCGCGAGATCGTCGCCGCGCAGGGCAAGGCCCTGCTGGTGCGGTACCGGGCAAGCTTTGCCGCCTATTCGGAGACCTCGCTGACCGTCTCCTGCTTCACCTATGCGCTGTTCGGCATTTTCTTCCTGGCGGTATTTCTCATCAAATACCGAACCGAATATCTGCTGCTGGTGCCGATCATCATCGCGCTGTTCGCCTATTACATGGCCATGGCGGCTCGGCCGGAATCGTCCGCTCAGAATCCGGAAAAGCTGTTCCGCGAACGCGGCCTAGTTGCGCTCGTTCTGTTGCTGGCGGCGACGTTCCTGCTCATGACCTGGATCGATGTGCCGGTGCTCGAAAGCCTGGCCCTGCAAAAATATATCAGCGTGCAATGAGCGGCTCGCGCCGCCTGGCCGCATCGGATTGGCCAAACATTCGGCTCGTCGTCTTCGACGTCGACGGCACGCTTTACGACCAAAATCGGCTGCGGCTGCGGATGTCGCGCGATCTGCTGCTTGATGCAGCGCGGCGGCGCTCGGCGGAGGTCATCACGGTGCTGCGGGTCTACCGCCGCCTCCGCGAAGCGATGGCGGATGCAGAAGTCGGCGATTTCGAGTCCGCTTTGATCGCCGAAACCGCGCGCGTCACCGGCCGTTCGGCGGAGCGGGTGCGGGCGATCGTCGATACCTGGATCGAAAAAAAGCCGCTGCGCTATCTCGCCTCCTGCCGTTATTCGGGCGTCGCCGAGCTGTTTGCCGGCTTGCGCCGCAACGGCAAACTGGTCGGCGTGCTCTCCGACTATCCGGCGGCAGCCAAGCTCACCGCGCTCGGCCTCACGGCGGATTACGTTGTCTGCGCCGGCGACCCGTCGGTTGGATTGCTCAAGCCCAACCCGAAAGGCCTCGCCGTGCTGATGCAGGCGGCCGGTGTCGACGCGCAGGCAACCGTGTTGATCGGCGACCGCGTCGAGCGCGACGGCGCCGCCGCCCGCCGTCTCGGCGTGTGGCCGCTGATCCGTTCGCGCCGGCCGCTCCAGCACTGGCAAACGTTTGCGCGGTTCGACGACCCCATTTTCCGCAGTTTTCTGCCCGGCCGCTAAGCCATCCGGTGACGATGCGTGGCGCAGCGTCGGCGCGCGGCTACTTGGCGCCGGCGCGCAAATGCTCGACCAGCTGCCGGGCATAGAGTGGCAGCTCTTTCATATTGCGGATGCAGATCGTCAGGTCGCGCACCGCCCACGGATCGGTGAGCGGCACGATGGCGATCGCCATGGTCCGCATCACGCGCCGCGCCGTGGTCTCCGGCACGATGCCGATGCCGACCTTGCACTCGACCAGGCGGCAGACCGCGTCAAAACTGCGCAACTGCACGCGCAGTCGCAGCGGACGGCCGATGCGCACCGCCTTGGCGGCGAGAAACCGCTGCAGCGCGCTGGAGCGGTCGAGCCCGACGAAATCGCGGTCGAGCACGTCTTCGAAGCCGATCTTCGCCCGTTTCGCCAGCGCGTGATCGTGCGCGACGACCAGCACGAAGCGGTCGCGCCGGAACGGATAAGTCTCGAGCGTGCCCGCGTCCACCGTGCCGGCGACAATGCCGAGATCGGCGACGCCTTCGGCGATCAGCCCGACGATCTCGTCGGAGAGCCGCTCCTCGAGATCGACGCTGACGCTCGGATGCGCGGCCAGAAACGAGCTGAGCGCCTCGGGCAGAAATTCCGTCAAGGCGTTGGTGTTCGACAGCACGCGAATCTGTCCGGCGAGGCCGCCGCTATAGGCGCCGAGATCCTCGTGCAGGCGCTCGGCTTGGCGCAGGATGGTGCGCGCGTGCTGCAAGAGCGTGCGGCCGGCCTGCGTCGGCGCGACGCCTTGACGGCCGCGCGTGAACAACGCAACGCCGAGCGCGTCCTCCATGTTGCGGATGCGCGTCGAGGCTGCGGCCAGCGCGAGATGCGCGCGCTCCGCACCGTGGGTGATGCTGCCGGCTTCGGCGACGTGGCGAAACAGGCTGAGATCGGTGAGATCGAAACGCATGGGATGCGCTTCCTTCGGGTTTCGCGAAGTCTGGCTTTGCGAAAGGCCCATTGTGGCCCATCATCATCAGCCTAATCTTTCGTAGGAGGCGAAATCAAGCGGCGATTCGGAAAACGCCACGTATCGGCCGTTCCGATTGCAGCAGCGGTATGGATTGGTTAGGAACGTCGCGCATCCCGCGCACCGGCGCCGCTACAGGCGGACCGAATTTCACGGACGGACATGATGGCCGAACCAGGTTCGCTCCACGCACGCGCTCGCGCAGAGCGGCCGCTGTCGCCGCATCTGCAGATCTATCGGCCGATGCTGACGATGATGATGTCGATTGTGCATCGCATCACCGGCGCCGCCAATTATTTCGGGACGATCCTGTTGGCGTGGTGGCTCAATGCCGCCGCCGGACCGAGCGGCTATGCTCGCTTTCAAACATTCGCCGGCTCCTGGATCGGCCGCATCATCCTGTTCGGCTACACCTGGTCGGTGATCCACCACATGCTCGGCGGCATCCGCCACCTGATCTGGGATTCCGGGCGCGGCTTCGGTCCGAACGAGCGCGAGTGGCTCGTCGCCGCCAACCTGATCGGCTCGATCGCCATCACCATCGTGCTGTGGATGGTCGGACTCTTGGCCATGGGAGGTTCGCAATGAACGCGCCCCGCCATATCCGCACGCCGCTGGCGCGCGTGCGCGGCTTCGGCGCCGCCCGCACCGGCACCGGCGCGTTCTGGCACCAGCGCGTCAGCGCGGTCGCCAACGTGCCGCTGACCATCGCGGCGATCGTCATCATGATCATGCTGCTCGGCCGCAATCAGGCCGCGGCCGCGCAGATTCTCGGCTCGCCGCTGGTCACCATCATCATGCTGCTGTTCGTCGGCTCGATCACCATCCACATGCGGATCGGCATGCAGGTGATCATCGAGGACTACGTGCACCACGACCCGCTCAAGCTCGTTCTCTTGGTCGGCAATTCGTTCTTCGCGATCATCGTCGGCCTGGCGTCGGTCTACGGCATCCTCAAGCTCTCGTTCGGACTATGACCATGGCAGAAGGCAAAACCAACGGCGGCGGCGCGGCGCCTTCCATCAACGGCCGCGCCTATCCGATCGAAGATCACCTCTACGACGTCGTCGTGGTCGGCGCCGGCGGCTCCGGCTTACGCGCCGTGGTCGGCTGCAGCGAAGCCGGCTTACGCACCGCCTGCATCAGTAAAGTGTTTCCGACCCGCTCGCACACCGTGGCGGCGCAGGGCGGCATCGCCGCCGCGCTCGGCAACATGGGCGAGGACGACTGGCGCTGGCACATGTACGACACGGTCAAGGGCTCGGACTGGCTCGGCGACCAGGACGCCATCGAATATCTGTGCCGCAACGCGCCGGAAGCCGTTTACGAGCTGGAGCACTGGGGCCTGCCGTTCTCGCGCCGCGAGGAAGACGGCAAGATCTATCAGCGCCCGTTCGGCGGCATGACCACCCATTACGGCAAGGGCACCGCGCAGCGCACCTGCGCGGCCGCCGACCGCACCGGCCACGCCATGCTGCACACCATGTACGGCCAGGCGCTGAAGCACTCAGCAGAGTTCTTCATCGAGTATTTCGCCATCGACCTGATCGTCGACGAGGAGGGCCACTGCCGCGGCGTCATCGCGCTCAACCTCGACGACGGCTCGATCCACCGCTTTGCCGCGCAGATGACGATCCTGGCGACCGGCGGCTACGGCCGCGCCTACGCGTCGTGCACCGGCGCCCACACCCAGACCGGCGACGGCAACGCCATGGTGCTGCGCGCCGGGCTGCCGCTCGAGGACATGGAATTCGTCCAGTTCCATCCGACCGGCGTCTACGGCGCCGGCGTGCTGATCACCGAAGGCGCCCGCGGCGAAGGCGCTTATTTGGTCAATTCCGAAGGCGAGCGCTTCATGGAGCGCTATGCGCCGTCCGCCAAGGACCTCGCCTCACGCGACGTGGTGTCGCGCGCCATGACCATCGAGATCCGCGAAGGCCGCGGCGTCGGGCCGAAGAAGGATCACATCTTTCTGCATCTCGATCACCTCGATCCGAAGATTCTGGCTGAGCGGCTGCCGGGCATTACCGAATCGGCGCGCATCTTTGCCGGCGTCGATCTTGCCCACGAGCCCGTGCCGATCGTGCCGACCGTGCATTACAACATGGGCGGCATCGCCACGAACTATCACGGCGAGGCGCTGACCAAGAAAAACGGCAATCCGGACGGCATCATTCCGGGGCTGATGGCGCTAGGCGAAGCGGCCTGCGTGTCGGTGCACGGCGCCAACCGGCTCGGCTCCAACTCGCTGATCGACCTCGTGGTGTTCGGCCGCGCCGCGGCGCTGCGCTGCGCCGAAATCCTCACCCGTGACGACAAGCAGCCCGAGCTGCCGGGCGATTCCGCCGAGCGGCCGCTGGCGCGGCTCGACCGCTTCCGCTTCGCCTCCGGCGGCACGCCGACCGCGCAGCTGCGCGGACGGATGCAGCACGTGATGCAGAACAATTGCGCGGTGTTCCGCACCGGCGAAGTGCTGCAGGAAGGCTCCAAGCTCATTCATCAGGTGTTCGACGGCGTGTCCGACGTCCGCGTCGCCGACCGCTCGCTGATCTGGAATTCCGACCTGATCGAGACGCTCGAGTTCGTCAACCTGGTCGAACAGGCCGTGGTCACCATGGATTCGGCGGTCAACCGCACCGAAAGCCGCGGCGCCCACGCGCGCGAGGATTTCCCCGATCGCGACGACAAGAACTGGATGAAGCACACGCTGTCGTGGCTCGACAGCCAGACCGGCAAGGTCACCATCGATTACCGGCCGGTGCACACCTACACGCTCACCAACGATGTCTCCTACATCGAGCCCAAGGCCCGGGTGTACTGACGCGGGTTCGCTGACGCAGGCCGTATGGAACGAAGAACAAGGCTGTTGGAATGGTCCAGATCACACTGCCGAAAAATTCGAAAGTCACCGAGGGCAAGACCTGGCCGCAGCCGGCCAAGGCGGACGCGGTGCGCGAATACCGGATCTATCGCTGGAATCCGGAGGACGGCCGCAATCCGCGCATCGACACCTATTACGTCGACACCAAAGATTGCGGTCCGATGGTGCTCGACGGCCTGATCTGGATCAAGAACAACGTCGACGCCACGCTGACCTTCCGCCGCTCCTGCCGCGAGGGCATCTGCGGCTCGTGCGCGATGAACATCGACGGCACCAACACGCTCGCCTGCACCAAAGCGATGAGCGACGTGAAAGCGGCGCTGCGCATCTACCCGCTGCCGCACATGCCGGTGGTCAAGGACCTGGTCCCCGACCTGACCAATTTCTACGCGCAGCACGCCTCGATCGAGCCGTGGCTGCAGACCGTGTCGCCGACGCCGCGCAAGGAATGGAAGCAGAGCCACGACGACCGCCAAAAGCTCGACGGTCTCTACGAGTGTATCCTGTGCGCCTGCTGCTCGACCGCCTGCCCGAGCTATTGGTGGAATTCCGAGCGCTTTCTCGGCCCCGCTGCGCTCCTGCAAGCCCAGCGCTGGCTCATCGATTCGCGCGACGAGGCGACCGGCGAGCGGCTCGACAATCTGGAAGACCCGTTCCGGCTGTACCGCTGCCACACCATCATGAACTGCGCCAAGGCGTGCCCCAAGCACCTCAACCCCGCCAAGGCGATCGCCGAAATAAAGCGTACGCTGGTCGAGCGGCAGGTGTAGCCGCGAACCAATTCGCGGAGGCCTAACGATGATCGACCACATCGGTTTTCCGGTGGCAGACTATGCGCGCTCCAAGGCCTTCTACACGCAGGTGCTGGCGCCGCTCGGCTTCAGCCTGATCATGGAAGTGCGGCAGGATCGCAATGACAGTCCGGCGGCCGGGTTTGGCGCCGACGGCAAGCCGGATTTCTGGATTGGCGGCGAAGGCGGCCTCAACCGTCCCATGCATGTCGCCATCACCGCACGCACGCGCGCCGCCGTCGATGCGTTCTATCGTGCGGCGCTGGCCGCGGGCGGCCGCGACAATGGCGCGCCCGGCCTTCGCCCGCAGTATCATGCGAACTACTACGGCGCGTTCGTGCTCGACCCCGACGGCCATAATGTCGAGGCGGTCTGTCACGCGCCGGTGTGATTTAAGCGACACCCCGCTGCGGAACCACGCGCCAGCCGGATCAGTTAGTCCGGCATGGCCGAACAGCATCAGATCGACCGTGTCTGGGACATCATCGAGCGGGTCGGTGTGTGCATGCTCACGACGCGCTCGCCGCACGGCCTGCGCGCGCGGCCGCTCGAAGCGCGGCCTGATCGCGCCGCCGGCCTGATCTGGTTCGTCACCGACCTGCGCAGCGGCAAGGAACACGAGATTGAAGCCGAACGCGCCGTCGGTCTGGTGTTTATCGACGCCGGCGCCAAGGCCTATCTGTCGATCACGGCACGCGCCGAAGTCTTACGCGATCACAAACAGGCCGTGGCGATCTGGAAGTCTACCGATAACGTGTGGTGGCGCGGGCCCGAAGATCAAAACGTCTGCGTGCTGAAGGTCACGCCGCTCACTGCCGAATTGTGGGACGGACCGTCCAGCAAGGCCGTCGCGGTCTTCGAGTTCGTCAAGGCGCGGCTCACCGGCGAAAAGCCGAACCTGGGCGAGAACCGCAAGGTGACGGTCGAGCTGCGATGACTCCTTTGAAAAGGCAGAACAGAATCCGATGAATACCGACAAGCCCAAAGAGCCGGCCCAAAAACCGAAGCCCAAGCCGGAGCCACGGCGCCGGCCCTATCCGGTCGACGAGCCGCCGGATGCAGGCGGGCGCGGCTCCGAACCTGATTACTTTCCGGGTAAACCGGCGGGCGGCGATCTGCCGAAATTTTGATCGCGCCGCGGCTCACAGCTTCAGCTTTCGCCGCCGCTGCCCGAGCGTGCGTAGCCGCAGCGCGTTGAGGCGGATGAATCCTTCGGCGTCGCGCTGGTCGTAGGCGACCTTGCCTTCTTCGAAGGTCACGAGGTCCTGATCGTACAGCGAATACGGGCTGTCGCGGCCGACCACGCCGACATTGCCTTTGTAGAGCTTGAGCCGCACCCGGCCGCTGACGAATTTCTGGCTCAAATCGATCGCCGCCTGCAGCATCTCGCGCTCGGGCGCGAACCAGAAGCCGTTGTAGATCAGCTCGGCGTATTTGGGCATCAGCTCGTCTTTGAGGTGCGCGGCGCCGCGGTCGAGCGTGATCGATTCGATGCCGCGATGCGCCGCGTAGAGGATGGTGCCGCCGGGCGTCTCGTACATGCCGCGCGATTTCATGCCGACGAAGCGGTTTTCCACGAGATCAAGCCGGCCGATGCCGTGGCGGTGGCCGAGCGCATTGAGCTGCGCCAACAGCGCCGCCGGCGTCAGCTTCTTGCCGTCGACCGCGACTGCATCGCCCTTGTCGAAATCGACGGTGACATAGTCCGGCTTGGCTGGCGCGTGATCCGGATCGTCGGTGCGCGAATAGACGTAATCCGGCACCTCGTCGGCCGGGTTTTCCAGCACCTTGCCCTCGGACGAGGTGTGCAAGAGGTTGGCGTCGGTCGAGAACGGCGCCTCGCCGCGCTTGTCCTTGGCGATCGGAATCTGGTTCTGCTCGGCAAACGCCAGCAGCGCCTCGCGCGACTTGAAATCCCACTCGCGCCACGGCGCAATCACCGTCACGTCGGGTTTGAGCGCGTAATACGACAGCTCGAAGCGCACCTGATCGTTGCCCTTGCCGGTGGCGCCGTGGGCGACCGCATCGGCGCCGACCTTTTCGGCGATCTCGATCTGCTTCTTGGCGATCAGCGGCCGCGCGATCGAAGTGCCAAGCAGATACTGGCCCTCGTACAGCGCATTGGCGCGGAACATGGGAAACACGTAGTCGCGCACGAATCCTTCGCGCAAATCCTCGATGAAAATGTTTTGCGGCTTGATGCCGAGGGTGAGCGCCTTGGCGCGTGCCGGCTCGAGCTCCTCGCCCTGGCCAAGATCGGCCGTAAAGGTCACGACCTCGCAGCCGTAAGTGGTCTGCAGCCATTTGAGAATGATCGAGGTATCGAGCCCGCCCGAATAGGCCAGCACGACCTTCTTGACGGCGCCTCTTTTGTTGGCGTCCTGGGCCATGTGAATTCCTGGGTACGCTAGGGATCGAATTGCGCGCGGACTATAGGCGGGCGCCGCAGCGACGCAAGGGAAGCCGCTCAAGACAGCTTGCCGGTCTTGCCGCTCCGCCGCGGCACGATCGCCGCGAAAACTCCCCGCAGCGCCTCGCCGGCTTTGACCAGCGGCCGCTCGGCTGCGTCGTCGCTCAGCCGCGTCGCCGGCCAGCGGAAGATCAGGCCGTGGAGGAGCCAGATCAGCAGGAAGGTGAGCACGCCGGCGAACGCCACGTCGGTGAAAAAATGTCCGCCGGCGGCGATGCGCAAGGCGCCGACCGCGGCGCCGAACGTCAACGCGCCGGCGTAAGCCGCCATCCGCCATTGCGGCGGCGCCAGCGCCGCGGCGGCCAGGGTCCAGAACGCGCCCGAAGGTTCGCCGGCGATGAACGAGCAATTGGCCGGACAATCGCCGCGCGGATCCCACCACGGCGTGAAGCGGTCGGTGCCGCCCAGCTCCTTGACGTCGATCGGCCGCGCGCGAGGCCAATTGTCCTTCAAGATGACGTTGGTCAGGACGCCGGGTCCGAGCGCCAAGGTCAGGATGAGAAACAGCGCGGCGCGGCCGCGGACCAGCATGCGGCGGTGCGGCAGCAGCAGCTTGCCGACGATGGCGAGAAACGCCGGCGCCGCGATCAGCGCCACGAGGTAGCGCGCGCCGTCACGCGAATGAAGAACCCAGGGCTGGACGTTGACCCTGAAAAGCCCGCTGTGCGGATCGTAGAAAAACGCGGAGATCGCCAGGTCGAGGCGCGGATAGACGCCGAACAGCACGCCCACCACGATCGCCACGACGAGCGCAAGGACGAGCCCAGTGCGGTTCATATCCGAGCGCTCCGACCTTTAACTCAACCGCACCGCCACCTGACCGCCGGTCCGCACATAGGCGAGATACTCGAACGATCGACCGGTGCGGGCCACGTACTCTTCGAACGCCTTGTATTCGCCGCGCTGCCAATCCGGATAATTGAAGTATTCGTCGAAGACGACGATGCAGCCCGGCTGCAGCATCTCGCCGAGCCGATCGAAGATGGTCTTGGTGGCGCTGTACAGATCGCAATCGACGTGAATGAACGCGACTTTGGTGTCGCCATGCTGCGCGGTGAATTGCGCCAATGTGTCCTCGAAAAATCCCTTGACCAAGGTCACGTTGGCCCGCACCGGCGGCAATTTTCCGCCGACCGAGAACGCGCCCTTGCGCGATCCGAGCGTCCAGGCTTCGGGCAAGCCGACGAACGAATCGAAGCCATACCAGTGGATATCGGGCCGCAGCTCGGCCATGCGGTTGATCGAGTCGCCTTTGTAGACGCCGAATTCAAGAAACAGGCCGCTCCGCTTATCGGGAATTTGTGACAGCACGTAGCGATAGAGTTGATGACGTCCCTTGAAAGCGGTGGTGTCGTGCAGGTGATCGCGCTCGAAGGCCGCCGACGCGCCGACGTCGCGAAACGCGCCCATCAGGTCGAGATCCGTCAGGGCGATCTCGATGAGCTTGCGCAGATTGCGCCGCATGATCTCGCGAATACGGAACCTGCAGTCTTCCAGCCGCAATCGCAGCCATATGGTCAGCTGCCCCGACATTTGTTCCACCTCACGCCCGTGCCCGCACAGCCGAGACTGGATGATCGGCGCGCCCGCTTCGCCACAACCCGATCCGCATCATGCGGTCCAGGCGCCGGCATTGCGCCCGGCAACGAGCCAGTAGGTGAGCCCGCCGGCAATGCCGGATGCCGCCAAAACCTCGCGCTCGCGCACCAGGATGCTGTCCGGCCCGCCCAGATATCCGGCGAAATCGATACCGTAGCCCAGCGCCAGCGCCAAGACGCCGCCGAGCACGCCGTACAAAATGACCGAGCGCCAGGCGAACCCCTCGGCGAGCGCGATGATGAGCAGCGCCGGCAGCATCGCCAGCGCCGCCATGATGGCGGCTTCGAGGCCGATCAGCCACCACAGGGCGAGGGAGGGAATCTCCGATACGAGTTCCTTGTCCGCGGCCGACAGCGTGCCGAGGGTGAAGACGATCGCCGCGGCGGTGCATGCCAGCAGATAGCCGAACGACAGCGCGAACAGGCGGACCAGGATGGCCATGCTGCCGGGCCGCGCGTCCGCTTCAGTCCGTCAGCGCCATGGCGCGCAGCGCCAGACGCTCGCGGGCCGAGAGCTTTTCGGTCGCGCTTTTGAGCTGACCGCAGGCGGCCAGAATATCGCGGCCGCGCGGCGTGCGCACCGGCGACGCATAGCCGGCGGCAAAGACGATCTCGGAGAACTGTTCGATCTGCGACCAGTCGGAGCACTCGTATTGGCTACCGGGCCACGGATTGAACGGGATCAGATTGATCTTGGCCGGAATGCCTTTGATCAGCTTCACCAGCGCTCTGGCGTCGGCGAGCGAATCGTTGACGCCCTTGAGCATGACATATTCGAAGGTGATGCGGCGCGCGTTCGACAGGCCCGGATAATTGCGGCAAGCGTCGAGCAAGTCGCGCAGCGGATATTTGCGATTGAGCGGCACCAGCTGGTCGCGTAGTTCGTCGGTGACGGCGTGCAGCGACACCGCCAGCATGCAGCCGATCTTGGCGCCGGCGCGGGCGATGTTCGGTACCACCCCGGAAGTCGACAGCGTGATGCGGCGCTTGGAGATGCTCAGGCCGTCGCCGTCGGCCACCACGTTAAGCGCGTCGCGCACCGCTTCGAAATTGTAGAGCGGCTCGCCCATGCCCATCATGACGATATTGGAGACGAGCCGGCGCCGCTCGCCGTCTGCTGAAGCGGGCGCCTGCCGGTCGTCGTTCCAATCGCCGAGCCGGTCGCGCGCCAGCACCACCTGGGCGACGATTTCACCGGCGGTCAGATTGCGCACCAGGCGCTGCGTGCCGGTATGGCAGAACGTGCAGTTGAGCGTGCAGCCGACCTGGCTCGAGACGCACAACGTGCCGCGGTCGGCCTCCGGGATATAGACGCATTCGACCTCGTGCGGCGCGCCGCCGGTCTCGCCCGGCAGCCGCAGCAGCCATTTGCGCGTGCCGTCGACCGAGATCTGCTCGGCGGCGATGTCCGGGCGGGCCAGCGTGAAGCGCTCCGCCAGAGCGGCGCGCAGTTCCTTCGACAGGGTCGTCATCTCGTCGAAGTTTTGGGCGCCGCGCACATAGAGCCAGTGCCAGATCTGCTGCACCCGCATGCGGCGCTGCCGCTCCGGTACGCCGAGCGCGCCGAACGCCTCGGCCAGGGCTTCGCGCGAATAGCCGACCAGCGACGGCTTCGCCGGCGCCACATAGCGCTCGAGCGGCCGCTTTTCGACAAAGGCGGCCGACGCCGGGGCTTCCGCGTGGTGTGCGGTGAACGACATGCGATGATTCCGAGAGCAACGGCGGCCGTAATGGGCGCCACGCTTAGATAGTCTCTCTGCCCCAAACGGCGAGGTGGCGCGCCCAACGCCCCCAGCCGCACGGCGGCAAAGGCTATTTACATTCCTGCGCCACGCGGTCGAGCGCCTCCGACAATCCTTTCAGCGAATAGGTGTCGGTCGACTGGGTTCCGTGGGACGACATGCCCTTGACCACCACGTTGTCGCCCTGCCGCATGGTATCGACCATGTGGGCTTCTTCGCCGGCATTCTTGATCCAGGCGCCGTCGCCCTGGGTGTAGAGCGCGAACGTGGTGGCGCCGACCTCGGCGGTCGCCTCGGTGCTGGTCTTGAACGGATAGCCGACGATGATCGAGACCTCGTTGGTCACCTTCTCGGCCGGCCGCGTCGAGATGAACATGTAGGGCTGATTGCGCGGCCGGTCCGGGGGCCTGGTTTCCGCCGAACCCGGCTTGGCGAGGGTGAAGCAGACCTTTTTGCCGCCCGGCGTAGCCGTATAGGCGCCCCAATCGCCGAATTGGCCGAGCAGCGTCGGCTTGGCGGCGCCGGCGAGCGGCGCCGGCGGCTTGGGGGCCGCCTCCCTGGGCTTGGGTTTCGGCGTCCGTTTGGGCGGAGCCGGCTTGGCCGGACCCGCGGCTCCCGGTTCGCCCTGCTGCTGCGCGCCCGCCGGCAAAGCCCAGGCCGCCGCAACGACAAGCGCCAGCACGACGGGCAATACGTGTTGAATGCGCATCGAACCTCCCGGCCCCGCGATACTGATACCAAACATTCACACGCAGGCCAAGAATTCGACACCCGAACCGGGCGGATCGAAGGCGCGCCGCGGCGCCGCGCTGAAGCAGTTTCAGTTCGACCGCGCCAAATGTGCTAAGCACGACGCATGAAGGCCGTCCTCTGCAGTCATTTCTGCCCTCCTGACGAACTGGAACTGGCCGATATCGCGCCGCCACGGCCGGCGCCCGGCCAAGCCGTGGTGCGCGTGCATGCCGCGGCGCTGAATTTTTTCGACACCCTGATCATCGCCGGCAAATACCAGCACAAGCCACCGTTCCCGTTCTCTCCAGCGGCGGAATTCGCCGGCGTTGTCGAACAGACCGGTCCCGGCGTGGCCGGTCTTGCGCGCGGCGACCGTGTCATGGGCTACATGGGCTCGATGGGCTCGGGCGCGGCGCGCGAAGCCATCGCGGTCGCGGCGGAGCAAATCGTCAAGCTGCCGGACGCGCTCGATTTCGAGCGCGCCGCCGGCCTGACCGTCACCTACGGCACCACGCTCTATGCGCTGCGCGAACGCGCCGCGCTGAAACCCGGCGAAACGTTGGTCGTGCTCGGCGCCTCCGGCGGCACCGGACTTGCCGCCATCGAGCTCGGCAAAATCCTGGGCGCGCGCGTCATCGCCTGCGCCTCCTCGGACGAGAAGCTCGCCTTCGCCCGCGCCCACGGCGCCGACGACACCGTGAACTACGCCGCCGAGAACCTGCGCGATGCGCTCAAAAAGCGCGGCGGCGAGCGCGGCGTCGACGTGGTCTACGATCCAGTCGGCGGTCCCTATGCGGAGCCGGCGCTGCGCGCGCTCGGCTGGCTCGGCCGCTATCTGGTGGTCGGCTTTGCGGCCGGCGACATTCCAAAAATCCCGCTCAATCTGGCGCTGCTCAAGAGCTGCGATATTCGCGGCGTGTCATGGGGCGCGTGGACCAAGCGTGAGCCGATGGCGCAGCGGGCGCTCATGGCCGACATCGTGCGCTGGTGTGGCGAAGGCAGGCTCAGCGGCCACGTCCACGCCGTTTATCCGCTCGAACGGATCGCCGCCGCGCTCAAGGACATCGCCGAGCGCAAGGCCATGGGCAAGATCGTGTTACGCCCGTGACGGCACCTCGCCGCGCAGCCGCGCGATGCGGCGCCGCGCCGCCTCCTGATGCTCCGGCCTGATATGCGACGACACCGCCTTGACGGCGGCGCCCAGCACCGCCGCGTCGTCCGCCAAGCCGATCCAGGTCAGATATTTCGGCACCAGGTGATTCGGCAGCACGAAATAGACGATCGCGCCGACCAGTACGCCTTTCACGTAAAGCGGCGTATTGCGGTCGAACGCGCAGTAATGCGCGGTCAGCAATTGCTCGAGGAACGGCACGCTCGCGGCCTCGCGCAAAACCTTGCGCCAGAATTTTCGCCGCAATGTCTCCTCGCTGGAAATCATGCCGCGGGTGAGCGCGGCAAAATCCTGCCATGAAGCCGCCTGCTGCCAGAACCGCATTGTTGTCCTTTCACCTCCGTGTCGATGTCGAACGCAGCACTATAGCACGATCAAGCGGGCACGATTTCACTAGGCCGTGTACTCGTAAAAGTGCCAGACATGCCCATTTGCCGCCAGCGCCATTAAGGAAGAACGTGTTGCCACACTTGCCCAGGCCGCAGTGCCACGAAACGCTCCGGCGAAATGCCGGCGGCATTCAACGCCTCTGCCAGCGCGAGGCCAGGCGCATCGATGGCTTCATCGGTGAGCTGGAACGTACCGTGGTGATGAGCGAGTGCCAGCTCTCCGCCGCAATCGATCAACGCCTGCACCGCCTCGGCCGGGTTCATATGGTGGTCCTGCATGAACCAACGCGGCTCGTAGGCCCCGATGGGTAGAATGGCCAGCTTGAACGAGCCGTGACGTTCTCGTGCAGTTCGAAAATAGCGCCCGTCGCCATAGCCGGAATCGGCAACAAAATAGATACGTCCGCCGGGCGTTTCGATCACGAACGAGGCCCATAGTGTCATGTTGCGGTCCGACAAATTGCGCGCCGACCAATGTCGCGAGGCAACGAGCGTCACCGCAATTCCGCTGCCGATATCGACACGATCACCCCAGTCGTAAGCCTCCGCGGCAATTGCCGGGTCAAAATTTCGCATCACGACGTCGTTGCCCAGAGGCGTGATGATGCGTGCGCGATGCACGGCCGCTATCCGCGACAAGGTACGGACATCGAAGTGGTCATAGTGACCGTGCGACACCAATACGACGTTGATCGGTGGCAGCTCCGCAAACGCAATGCCTGGATCGTTGACCCGTTTCGGCCCGGCCAGTCGAAAAGGCGACGCGCGGTTCGACCACACGGGATCGAGTAAGATGTTTCGACCGGCGGTCTGAACCAGAAAGCTGGCATGGCCGATGTAGGAAATCCGCCAAGCCACGCCTTCGACACGCGCGGGCGGGTGATCGGCATAAGGCGATGGCGCCCAGGCCGGCCACTTCGCCCCGGTGCCACGCCGGCGGCGCTCGACGAACCAGCGCAACAGGTCACGGCGGCTTCTCGGCGGCGCCCCGTGCGGATCGAAGAACCGCACGCCATCGAAGTGATCTGAAATCGGACCTGTGTAATAGGGCGACGCCATGACCGCGTTTTTTGGCCATCAAATGCGGCGAAACGTCAACGCGCGTACTTGCGGCCCCAGTCGCGCATGGCACGGACGATCGGGCCGAGTTCGCGACCCTTCGGGGTGAGGACGTACTCGGCCCGCGGCGGACTCATCGAATAGAAGCGCCGCTCGAGCACGCCGTTCTCCTCAAGGGTGCGCAGTCGCTCCGACAACGTCGTCGGGGCAATGCCTTTCAACGAGTCTTGCAGCTGCTGGAAGCGCCTCGGCCCGTGCAGGAAAAAGTCGCGCAGGATCAGGCAGGTCCAGCTCGACCCAATGACGCTGATCGTGTGGGCCACCGGGGATTCAGTGGCGTCTTCCTTCCGCATGATGGAACTTTATTCAGCCATAACCTCGTTCGCAATTGTTCTCGCAGTCACTATCATGTGATCCTGTTACTACGTACATAAGCTTTGACTATTATTATAATAGTCACTATGAAAACTGTAGTTATAACGATGGAGACGCACTCATGACGCCCCGAATCCCTGAATACGTGTTGTCATTCGAATCGATCCTCCGGCCCATGGTTATGACCATAGCACTGGGCCTTATCTGGCTGGGCGCCGCGCGCATGCCGGCCACCGCGAAGTCTCGTTTCACGACAGCGGGTGCGCTCTCGGCGGTGTTCGTCGGATGGGAGGTTGTCGCCCACTATCTGGGCGCGGCAAATACCTATCTGTCGACCATCGAGAGCCCGCAACCGGTACCGACCCTGTTGTTCGGTTTGTTGATCCCGCTTGTTGTCGCCGCCATTGCCCTGTGGCGATCGGAAAACGTCGCAACGCTAGTCTCTGCGATCCCGCTGCATTGGCTCGTGGCGGCCCAGGTCTACCGCGTCGCCGGCGGCATTTTCCTCGTGCTTTGGGCTGACGGCCGCCTGCCCTGGCAATTCGCGCTGCCGGCGGGGATTGGGGACGTCACAACGGGCATCGTCGCCGTCGTCGTGGCTGCGAGCTTGGCCCGAAACGCAGTCGGCGCCGAAATGGCAACGTACGCGTGGTGCCTTTTCGGAATCGCCGATCTCGTCGTGGCCATCGCCATGGGGGCAATGACCTCACCAGGACAGGTGCATGTTCTTGCGCTCGACGCACCGAACCTTCTCATGACGGCGTATCCGCTGGTCATGGTGCCGACCTTCGCGGTCCCGCTGGCGCTGATGCTCCACGGCCTCGTTCTGTTGCGGCTGCGGCGCGGCGCCGCCGCGACTCGCCGGCTGGTGGCAGCGTAACGCCTTTCGTCTGATCAAATGACGCCGGGGAGGACGGCCGAGTGGCCATCCTCCCCCTTGATCCTTTATGAACGGCCGGACGCCTCGAATGTATCGGCGTTCAGCCCGCGAGCTTGTCCATCGCCTGCGCCAGCGTGACGTCCTTGTCGGTCACACCGCCGGCGTCGTGGGTCGACAAGGTCACCTCGACGGTTTTGTAGACGTTGAACCATTCGGGGTGGTGATCCATCTTCTCGGCGATCAGCGCCGCCCGCGTCATGAAGCCGAAGGCGGCGTTGAAGTCGGCAAACACGAATTTTTTGCTGATCGCATCGCGATCCTTGACCTCGCTCCAGCCTTTCAGCCGGCCCAACGCCGTCTTGCGCGCCTCGCCGGAGAGCTTGCCGCTCATAGTCGACTCCATCGCTGCCCGAGCCGCCTCACCGCCTCGCCGGCTGCCACTCTCGCAAATATGCGGGCAAATCACTAGCTATCAAGACGTCCTTGCACGAGGCTTTCAGGGAGTGCCGCCTTTAGGGAGGGTACCATGGGCTGGTCGCTGAAGTTCGGTTCGGTCGCCGGGACCGCCGTCCGCATTCACATCACGTTTCTGTTGTTTCTGGTCTGGATTTTCGGCGTGAATTACGCAGCCGGCGGCCAACAGGCGGCGTGGAGCGGCCTCCTGTTCATGGTGCTGCTGTTCGGCTGCGTGCTGCTCCACGAATTCGGCCACATCTTCACCGCGCGCGCCTTCGGCGTCAGCACGCCGGACGTGATCCTGTTGCCGATCGGCGGCGTGGCGCGGCTCGAACGCATTCCGGAAGAGCCGTGGGAAGAATTTTTGATCGCGATTGCCGGACCGGCGGTGAACGTCGTCATCGCGGTGTTACTGGTGCTCATCGGCGGTGCGCATCTTGATCTCGGCCAGCTGACCACGCTTAACATCTCGGGCGGCGGCCTGATCGACCGGCTCGCCGCGGTCAATCTGTTCCTGGCCGTCTTCAATCTCATTCCGGCGTTCCCGATGGATGGCGGCCGCGTGCTGCGCGCGCTGCTGGCGACGCGGCTCGGCTACGTGCACGCCACCGAGATCGCCGCCACGATCGGCCAAGGCGTCGCGTTCCTGCTCGGTTTCCTCGGCCTGTTCGGCAACGCGCTCCTGATCTTCATCGCGATCTTCGTCTATCTGGCGGCCTCCTCGGAGGCGCATCTGGTGGCGATCCGCGCCGTGTCGCGCGGC
Source organism: Xanthobacteraceae bacterium (assembly GCA_035651875.1). Lineage (GTDB taxonomy): Bacteria > Pseudomonadota > Alphaproteobacteria > Rhizobiales > Xanthobacteraceae > BOG-931. The sequence goes on along the minus strand of DASRET010000061.1, from coordinate 240 downwards.
GTTCCGGTCACCGCCGCCATGATGACCCAGTTCGCCACCCTGACGCCGGATGAGCACATCGATGCCGCGGTCGAGACGCTGCTGCGGACGAGCCAAGGCGAGTTTCCGGTGGTCGACGCGGCCAGCCGGCCGGTCGGCGTGCTCGGCCGCAACGACCTCATCCGCGCACTCAAGGAACGCGGGCCCGATGCGCGCGTGGGTGACGCCATGGCGGGGCCGATGCCGACCATCGGTCACCGC
>DASRET010000060.1:0-10973 GCA_035651875.1 Xanthobacteraceae bacterium | reverse complement strand
CGCCGAACTGCTTCAGCCGCTCGCGGTAGATCTTGATCGGGTCGCGCTCCTTCCAGCGCTCGAGCTCGCCCTCGGGACGGTACTTGGCCGGGTCGGCGCGCGAATGGCCGGAATGGCGGTAAGTCAGGCACTCGATCAGCGACGGGCCGTTGCCGGCGCGGGCCTTGTCGAAGGCCGCCTGCGCGGTGCGGTAGACGGCGTCGGCGTCGTTGCCGTCGACGATGATGCGCTCGAGGCCGTAGGACGCGGCGCGGTCGGCCGCCGGATGCTTGACCGCGGTCACGTCGCCGATCGGCGTGTATTCCATGTAGAGGTTGTTCTCGCAGACGAACACGACGGGCAGTTTCCAGACAGCGGCGAAATTCAGCGCTTCGTGGAACGCGCCGATATTGGTGGTGCCGTCGCCGAAGAAGCAGACCGACACGTCCTTGCTGCCCTTGTACTGTGCGCGCCACGCGGCGCCGCAGGCGATCGGCAGATGCGCGCCGATGATGGCATAAGAACCCATCACGCCGTGATCGGCCGAGGTCAGATGCATCGAGCCGCCCTTGCCGCGCATCAGGCCGTTGTCGCGCTGCATCAGCTCGCCCAAAACTTTTTCGACCGGCACGCCGCGGGCGAGTGTATGGGCATGGCCCCGGTAGGTGCAGAACGACAGATCGCCCGGCTCCATGGCGGTGGCGAAGCCGGCCGCCACCGCCTCCTGGCCGAGCGACAGGTGGCTCGTGCCCTTGACCAGGTTCTGCAGGAACAGATCGAACGCGCGCTGCTCGGCTTCGCGAATCTCGACCTGGCTGCGGTAGAGCCGCAGCCGCGTCGCCTCGCCGATGTCGTCGTTGAGGCCCGCTGCCGCGGCCGGCGCCCGGTCTTCGACCTTGGCCATCGTCATCCTCTTGGAAAACCGGAAATCCGTTATGATGGGGCGCAACTTAGCGCCACTTGTGAAGCCGAGGCAACGCCGCCGCGCAACGCTCGCATGGCGCCGCCATGCCGCCGCGGCGCGCCGCTCGCACAGCTTGCGCTTGCGCCGGCGCGCACAAGTTCCTAATTCAGCCGGGCGAGCGGGGAAAGACTGTCATGACGCCCGAATACGGCCAGCCGTACGTGCAGCGCTTTTTCGGCGGCCCGCCCGCGGCGGTGATCATCCGGCTAGTTCTGCTGTCGATCCTGGTCGGCGTGATCCTGGCCGCGATCGGGCTCGATCCCATGGACCTCATCGATTCGATTCGCCGGTTGGTGCTTCACGTCTGGAACATGGGCTTCGACGCGGTGCGCTGGCTGTGGCGCTACTTCCTGCTCGGCGCGGTGATCGTGGTCCCGATCTGGCTCATAGCGCGGCTCATGCGCGCGCCGCGCGGACGCTAGCGCCTAGCGGACTGAGCCCGCTCGTCCCCGCGAAAGCGGGAATCCAGAAGCTCGAGCAAAGACTGGGTCGCCGCTTTCGCGGGGACGAGGAAACTGAACCGATCAGTTTGTTCGTATTAATCCTCGCCGGATTGCGGTCCGTTCGAGTTCGGCGCATCGCCTTCACCCGACATGCCGTGGTCGCGCGGGCCGCGATGACGGCGACGGCGACGGTGCAGCGGGAAACGGTCGCCGCCGCCGTTGAAGCCGTTCGAATCGCCCTGCGGCTGATTCTGCGGCGGCTGCGCCTGTTGCGGCTGACCGCCGGTAATAAAGGACGGCAGGCGGTCGACGTCCTGATCGTTGCTCGGCTGCGGTGCATGCTGCGGCCGCTGTTGAAAATGCTGCTGTTGTTGTTGCTGCGGCTGCTGTTGTTGTTGCTGCGGTTGATGATGCTGCGGCTGGTGCGGCTCGCGCGCATAGAACGGTTGCGGCTCGCGCGGCGCAAACGGCTCGCCGGACAAATGCGGCTGCTCGTCGTCGTCGCCGTCGAAGCCGTCGTCGCCGACATTGCCGCGCATGTCGCCCTGCTGCTGTTGCTGGTAGTAGGGCTGGCTCTGCCGATACTGCTCCTGGGCGGCGGCGATCAAACGGAAATAATGCTCGGCGTGCTGGTAGTAATTTTCGGCTGCAATCGGGTCGCCGGAACTTTGCGCATCGCGGGCGAGCTGCAGGTACTTTTCGGCGACGTGGGAGGCGGTGCCGCGGATTTTCACATCCGGTCCATTGGACTCGTACATGCGGGACAATGGATTCTGGTGATGCCCACCACCTTTGCGGTTGCGACCCCGCATGCGCTTATTCTGACCGTTTCTCATGGTTTGCTTTTCTGCCAACCCCCATTTTGCGACGACGCGACTGCCGCCGCTTCTCACCAAAACTCCTGTCCGAAATTACGACGAACCGACTCCGCTCTGCGACCTGCCGGCGCCGGGACTGATCGGCCCTGCCGCTGCCGTACGGTCGTCCGCATTCGCTCCGTGCGAAAGGCTTGGCAGACGTATCTGCAAGCTCTCGAATCCCTTCTCAGGCTCGCAACCGGTCAAGCTCCACCCGGCGCCAAGCACCCTCATCATGCGCGCGATGGTTCCACACCAATGCGCGCCTTACCGATGAAACGTTTCGGTCTGAATCTGGCGATCCCGTTTGCCGTCCGATCGGCTTTCGCTATCCAGCTATCTGCCTGGGCTACGCCGCCAACCTCTGGGAGCCATGGATCTCAAGAGCCATGCTCCGGGTCTTCGGTGCGGCGCGCGGCCCTTATTAGAGGGCCGATTCCGTAACTGCAAGCTAGTCGGTTCCGCGCGACATTCCAAGCGCTTTTTTGCCGGGGCCCCATGCTGTGCATTATGAGCCTCTGGCTACACGCAGCGCGCGCGGCACGCCACTTAGATCGTGACGCGGTACCGCCGGCGCAAGCCCCGCCGCGGCAAACAGTGCGGCGACGGACTGCGCCTGGCCGGCGCCCACTTCGACGACCAGCGCGCCGCCGGGTGCGAGCAGGGCCGGCGCTGCAGCGGCGATCGCGCGATAGAATGCGAGACCATCGGGGCCGCCGTCGAGCGCCGGGCGCGGATCGAAATCGCGCACCTCGGGCGCGAGCCCGGCAATGTCGGCAGACGCGATGTAGGGCGGATTGGAGACGATGAGATCGAACGGGCCGCGTAAGGCCGCGGTCATATCGCAGGCGATGAAATGCGCGCCGCTGTGGCCCAGCCGCGCGGCATTGTCGCAGGCAACCGCCAACGCCGCGGTGCTGAGATCGGTGCCGATGCCGCAGGCTTCGGGCAGCTCCGACAGGAGCGCCAGCAATATGGCGCCGCTGCCGGTGCCGAGATCGGCGATACGCAGCGGCCGGGAACGCGCGCCACCCCGGTCGATGTCCTCGAGCGCCGCCTCGACGACGGTCTCGGTTTCCGGGCGCGGCACCAGCGTGGCGGCGTTGACGCGCAGCGTCAGGGACCAAAATTCCTTGGTGCCGACGATCCGTGCGACCGGCTCGCGCGCCATGCGGCGATGCGCCAGTGCCGCAACCGTTTGTTGCTCCGTCGGGCTCAGCGGTCGCGACGCGGCCGCCGCCAGCGCGGCATGATCGAGCCCGAGCGCATGGCTGATCAGAATACGCGCGTCGAGCTCCGGCGATTCGATGCCGCATTCGCGGAACCTTGCCGCCCAGGCGCGCCGCGCGTCCGCAACCGTGAGCAGGCTCGCGCCGGCCAGCGCCGGGTCATCGCGCGAAGCGGCTTGCAGCGCCATCACGCGGTCTCTTCGGCGGCGAGCTGCTCCGCCTGATTATGCGCCACCAGCGCATCGACGATTTCGCCGAGCGCTTCGCCCTCGAGGATCTGCGGCAGCTTGTAGAGTGTGAGATTGATGCGGTGGTCGGAAACCCGGCCTTGCGGAAAGTTGTAGGTGCGGATGCGTTCCGAGCGGTCGCCGGTGCCGACCTGGCCGCGGCGCTCGGCCGCCCGCGCGGCATCCTGCTTCTGCCGCTCGAAATCGTAGAGCCGCGTGCGCAACACCGCGAGCGCCTTGGCGCGGTTGCGGTGCTGCGAGCGGTCCTCCTGCATCATGACGACGATGCCGGACGGGACGTGAGTGACGCGCACCGCCGATTCGGTCTTGTTGACGTGCTGGCCGCCGGCGCCGCCGGAGCGTAGCGTGTCGATGCGCAGGTCGGTTTCGTTGATGGCGACGTCGACGTCCTGCGCCTCCGGCAGCACTGCGACCGTGGCGGTCGAGGTGTGAATGCGGCCGGACCCTTCGGTGTCGGGCACGCGCTGCACGCGGTGCACGCCGGATTCGTATTTGAGCTTGGCGAAGGCGCCGCGGCCGCGGATCTCGGCGACGATTTCCTTAAAACCGCCGACCGCGCCTTCGCTCGCGGTCACCATCTCGACCTTCCAGCCCTGGTTGGCGGCGAAGCGCTCGTACATGCGGAACAGATTGCCGGCGAACAACGCCGCCTCGTCGCCGCCGGTGCCGGCGCGGATCTCGAGGATGACGTTGCGCTCGTCCATGGCGTCCTTGGGGATGAGCGCCAGCCGCAGTTTCTGCTCGAGCGCCGCGCGGCGCGCTTCGAGCTCCGGCTTTTCCTCGGCCGCGATCGAGCGCATCTCGGCATCGGTCGACGGATCGTCGATCAGGCTCGTCAGGCCTTCGAGCTCGCGCTGCGCCGCGCGATACGAGTTCACCGCCTCGACCACCGGCGCCAGCTCGGCGAACTCGCGCGACAATTTCACGAACGTCTCCGGCGGCAACGCGGAAGCGAGATCGCGTTCCAGCGCCGCATGGCGGGTGACGAGGGCGTCGAGTTTTTGATCCGGCAGCATGATGTTAAGCGGATTAAATCTGCAGGCCTTCCTTGGCGGCGAACTCTTCAAGGCTCGCGCGCAGCGATTTGCCGCCATCGGGCTTGTCGATCAGCGGACATAGGAATTGCGCGGCGTTGCGGCAATCGAGATCGAGCAGCACCGCCTTGACCGGTCCCACGGCGGACGGGCTGAGCGACAGCGAGCGATAGCCGATGGCGGCCAGCGCCACGGCGCCGATCGGCTGCGAGGCGAACTCGCCGCACAACGTCACCGGCTTTTTATGGGCGTGGCCCCGATCGGCGATGTCCTTGAGCGCGCGCAATACCGGTGCCGACAACGGGTCGAAGCGGTTCGCGACCCGCGGATTGCCGCGGTCGATGGCATAGAGGAATTGCACCAGATCGTTGGAGCCGACCGACAAAAAATCGGCGCGCTCCAGCAACTCGTCGAGCTGATAGAGCAGCGACGGCACTTCCACCATGGTGCCGACCTGGACTTCTTCCGGCAGCCTGTGGCCGTGGCGGCGCAAATGTGTGAGTTCGCGCTCGACCAGCTCGCGGGCCTGGTCGAATTCCTGCACCGCCGCCACCATCGGGAACATGATTTTCAGCGAACGGCCGCCGGCGGCGCGCAGCAGCGCGCGCAGCTGCGAGCGGAGCAGGCCGGGGCGGTCGAGGCCGAGCCGGATCGCTCGCCAGCCGAGCGCCGGATTCTCTTCCTCGACGTTGCGCATGTAGGGCAGCACCTTGTCGCCGCCGATGTCGAGGGTGCGGAACACCACCGGCTTGTCGCCAGCCGCTTCCATCACCGCGCGGTAAAGCCCGTACTGCTCGCTCGATCGCGGAAAGTTCGGCGCCACCATGAACTGCAGCTCGGTGCGGAACAGGCCGATGCCGCCGGCGCCGGTGTCGGCAATGTGCGGCAGGTCGACGGACAGGCCCGCATTGATCATCAGGCTGATTTCCTGGCCGTCCTTGGTGATGCAGGGCCGGTCGCGCAGCGCCTGGTATTGCTGCTGGCGGCGGGCGCGCAGCCGCACGCGCTCGGCATAAGCCGCCTCCATGTCGGGCAGCGGCCGCACGTGCAGGTCGCCGGTCGAACCGTCGACGATGATGGCGTCGCCGGGATCGGCGACGCCGGTGGCATTGTCGACTTCGCCGACGGCCGGAATGCCGAGCGCGCGCGCCACGATGGCGACGTGGGAATGCGCGCCGCCCTCTTCGAGCACCAGTCCGCGCAGACGCTTGCGGTCGTAGTCGAGCAGCGCCGCCGGACCCATGGAGCGCGCCACCAGGATGGCGTTCTCCGGCAGGCTTTCGCGTGCCGGCGCATGATCGCGGCCGGTGAGCTGGCGCATCAGCCGGTTGGCCAGATCGTCGAGATCGTGCAGCCGCTCGCGCAGGTACGGATCGGTCTGACGCAGCATGCGGGCGCGGGTGTCGGACTGCACGCGCTCGACCGCGGCTTCGGCGGTCAGGCCGGTGAGCACCGCTTCCTCGAGCTTGTGCACCCAGCCGCGGTCGTAGGCGAACATCCGGTAGGCTTCGAGCACGTCGCGATGCTCGCCGCCTTCGACCACGTCGCCGTGCTCGAGCATTTCGTCGAGATTGGAGCGCAGCGCATCGAGCGCGGCACGCAGGTGCTTCAGCTCGCCCTGCAGGTCGTCGGCGATGTAATTGGTGACGACGACGCGCGGCTCGTGCAGCACGACATGGCCGAGCGCGATGCCGTCGCTCAAGGCGGCGCCCTTGACGTGGACCGAGCGCCGCGCCGCGAGCTCGTCGCCGGGCCGCGCGATCTCGCCCGAGGCGATGGTCTCGGCGAGCACCATCGCGGTGGTCTGCAGCGCCTCGACTTCTTCTTCCGAATAGGTGCGCCGCGCGCGGTTCTGCACCACCAGCACGCCGAGCGTATTGCCGGCGCGCAGGACCGGCACACCGAGAAACGAGTGGTAGATCTCCTCGCCGGTTTCCGGCCGGTACGCGAAGGCCGGATGGGCCTGGGCGTTGGACAGGTTGATGGCGCTGGCCTGGCTCGCCACCAGGCCGACCAGGCCCTCGTCCGAGCCCAGCACCGTCTGGTGCACGGCTTCGCGTTTGAGACCCTCGGTGGCGTACAGCTCGAGTGTCGAGTCGCCGCGCAGCACATAAAGCGAGCAGACCTCCGCCACCATGTTGGCGGCGATCAGCACCACGATCCTGTCAAGGCGCTCCTGCGCGCTGACCGGCTCCGCCATGACTTCGCGAAGCCGGCGCAACAGCACGCGCGGACCGCCGAGCGCGCCGCGCATGGCGTAGGTCCTTCGGGCATTGCTTGAGGCCGGCTACGCCGCCCGTGACGCACCGGCCGGATCGAAGAGGAATGCGCCGGGGCCTTGTTGGCCCGCAGCGCCCATCCTGCAGCCTATATCGAATGCAGCATGCAAACCGCAAGCCAAAGACGGGACGATGACGGCGCGGCCGATTTTGTGCGTTGCAGCGTCGGCCTGCGTCAGGGCGCGGCCTGGTCGAGGCCGTAGAGCGTATGCAGCGTGCGGACGGCAAGCTCCGTATAGGCGGCGTCGATCAACAGCGAGAACTTGATCTCCGAGGTGGTGATGGCGCGGATGTTGATGGCCCGTTCGGCCAGCGCCCGGAACGCCTCGGCGGCGACGCCGGCGTGGCTGCGCATGCCGATGCCGATGACCGAGATTTTGGCGACGTCGGTGGCGCCGTCGAGCCGCGCGTAGCCGATGGTGTCCTTTGCCTTCTTGATGGTGTCGAGCGCGCGCTGGTAATCGCCGGCCGGTACCGTGAAGGTCAGGTCGGTGGTTTTGCCGTCGGCCGAGACGTTCTGCACGATCATGTCGACGTTGATATCGGCCGCGGCCAGCGGGCCGAAGATCGCCGCGGCGATGCCGGGCTTGTCCTGCACCTGCCGGATCGAGATCTGCGCCTCGTCGCGCGAAAAGGCGATGCCGGTGACGGTCTGCTGCTCCATGATCTCACCTTCGTCGCAAATCAGGGTGCCGGGCGGGTTGCCGTGAGGGTCGATGCTGTCCGGCGCGTCGAAGCTCGAGCGCACAAAGATGCGCACATTATGTACCATGCCGAGCTCGACCGAGCGGACCTGCATGACCTTGGCCCCGAGCGAGGCGAGCTCCAGCATTTCCTCGAACGCGACTTTGTCGAGCCGCTTGGCGCGCGGCACCACGCGCGGGTCGCAGGTGTAGACGCCGTCGACGTCCGTGTAGATGTCGCAGCGATCGGCGCGGATCGCGGCGGCGATCGCCACTGCCGAGGTATCGGAGCCGCCGCGGCCCAGCGTGGTGACGCGGCTGGTTTCCTTGTGCACGCCCTGGAAACCGGCGATCACCGGAACCTCGTGGCCGTTCTTGAAGCGGCCGGTCAGCGCCTCGCCGTTGACGTCCGAGATGCGCGCGGCGCCGTGCGCGGCCGAGGTGAGGATCGGCAGCTGCCAGCCCTGCCAGGACCGCGCCCTGATGCCGAGGTCCTGCAGCGCGATGGCCATCAGGCCGGCGGTGACCTGCTCGCCGGTCGCGACCACCGCGTCGTATTCGCGCGGATCGTAGATGCTGCGTTCCTTCATGGCCGACTGGCACCAAGCGACGAGCTGATTGGTCACGCCGGCCATGGCCGAAACCACGACCGCGACCTCGTGGCCGGCATCGCTCTCGCGCTTGACGTGGCGCGCGGCATTGCGGATGCGGTCGATGTCGGCGACCGAGGTTCCGCCGAATTTCATGACGAGCCGGGCCATGGGGGACGTTCGCTAGGGCGCTGCGCTGGTTTCAAGATCGGTGCGCCGGCCTTTTGAAGATACGGAACGGCGCAAAACGGCGCGTATCCATAGCGGCGGGGTCCGGCGCCTGCAATATCAGGTCGCGGCCCAAGTCACGGCACTGTTTGGCACGGCCTGTTCCATCGTGATACAGACCCGCCCGAAAGCTGCTGCTTAGAGTGAGCGAGACCGCCGGATCGATGCAGCCGCGCGGGTGCTTCGAGGGGAGCGAAATGCCGGCCGCCGTCGATCCCGTCAGCGGGCTCGAATATTACGAGCTCAGCCATCGCTGGGGCATGTATACGCCGATCTTCCCGGGCTACGAGGAAATCAAGCTCGAGCGCATCACCCATCACGCCAAGCAGGGCGTGATGACGCACAAGATCACCACGATCTTTCACACCTCGACCCACGTCAACGCGCCGATCCATCTCATTCCCGGCGCGGCCGCGGTCGGCGATCTGCCGCTCGATACGTTCTTCGGCAGCGGCGTGGTGCTGCCGATCCCGAAAAAGAAATGGCAGCTCATCGAGCCGTCCGATCTGGAACGCGCCGAGCCGGCGATCCGGCGCGGCGACATCGTCATCATCAATACCGGCTGGAACAGACGATATTCCGACAGCCAGGAGTATTTCGGCTACGCACCGGGCCTGAGCCGGCGCGCTGCGGAGTGGCTCATCAAAAAACGCGTCAAACTGGTCGGCGTCGACACCGCTTGCGTCGATCATCCGCTGGCGACGTCGCTTGGGCCGCACCGCAACGGGCCGCAGATCAAATATCTGCTGCCGGAATATAAGGAAGCGACCGGGCGCGAGGCGATCGTCGATTTTCCCGACTGGAATCCGGCGCATCGGGCGCTGCTCGCCGCCGGCATTCCGACCATCGAGAACGTCGGCGGCGACGTCGACGAGCTCGCCGGCAAGCGCGTCACGTTCCAGGGCTTTCCGTGGAAATGGCACGAGGGCGACGCCTGCGTGATCCGACTCGTTGCCATGCTGGATCCGCAAGGCAATGTCCGGCTGGACGGCGGCGGTGCGCGCAAGGCACGGGCGGGAAGCGCGCGCCGCGCCAGCAAACCGGACAACCCTCAAGGTCTCGAGTTCTACGATCTCAGCCATCCGTGGGGCCACGGCATGCCGCAATGGCCGTCGCGCGCCAATCTCAACGTGCGGGTGTTCGAATTCCACGCCAAGGACGGCGTTCTGGTGCAGCAGTTCGAAGGCATCATGCATCGCGGCACCCACATGGATGCGCCGATTCATGTCGCCGAGAACCAGCCGAGCCTGACCGGCTATCCGCTGTGGCGCTTCTTCGGCACCGGCGTCGCGGTCTCGATCCCGAAGGGCAAATGGGGCGTGATCACCGCGCAGGATCTGGAAAAGGCCGAGCCAAAAATCCGCCGCGGCGACATCGTGATGATCAACACCGGCAGTCACCGCAAGTACGGCGACAATCCGGATTACTTCGCCTACTCGCCGGGTCTCTACAAAGAAGCCGCCGAATGGCTGGTCGAGCGCGGCGTCAAGCTGGTCGGCATCGATGTGCAGGCCAACGATCATCCGCTCGGCACGTTCCTAGGGCCGCACGGACCCGGACCGGCGCAGCCGCATCTCGACGTCGAGTACAAGGCCGAGACCGGCCACCACATCATCGAGGATTTTCCGTACTGGGAGCCGGCCCACAAGATCATGATGACCAATGGCATCCCGGGCATCGAGAATATCGGCGGCGAGCTTGACAAGATCACCGGCCGGCGCTGCACGTTCTTCGCCTTTCCGTGGCGCTGGCCCGAAGGCGAAGGCTGCGCGCTGCGTGTCGTCGCCGTGCTCGACCCGAAGCAGGCGTTTCGCTTCGAGAGCGGAAAGTGAATTTTTTGATTGTCATTGCCGGGCTTGACCCGGCAATCCATGAAGCGGTGCGGCTGCATGGAAGCGCGGGTCAAGCCCGCGCATGACGAATGTGAGAGGGGCATCATGATCTCCGAACCGCTGCGCCATCCGCTGTCGCTGTTCGACGTCAAGGACAAGGTCGCCATCATCACCGGCGCCTCGGGCACGTTCGGCCGCGCCACCGCGCTGGCGCTGACCGCGCTCGGCGGCAAGGTGCTGCTCGCCTCCGGCAGCAGCGACGAGCTCGAAGGCGTGGCGCAAGAGGTGCGCGAGCTCGGCGGCGATCCGGCCTTGGTGGTGCGCCGCCCCGACAGCCAGGCCGACGCCGAGGCCATGCTGGATTCGGCGCTGGCGCGCTTCGGCCGGGTCGATCAGCTGGTCGTCGCGTCCGGCTTCAACAAGCCGGGCTTCATTCATGAATTGGAGTACGAGGACTGGCAGGCGGTGATGGATGCCAATGTGCGCGGCATCTGGTTCATGGCCAAGATCGTCGGCGCCTATTGGATCGAGCAGAAAGTCCGCGGCAAGGTGCTGCTGATGTCGTCGGTGCGCGGCCGCCACGGCAATATTTCCGGCTATACGGGCT
>DASRET010000059.1:0-32632 GCA_035651875.1 Xanthobacteraceae bacterium | reverse complement strand
GTTTCGGTAACTGCTTTCTGCTTCACGACCGCCTTGAGCTACGCGCTTTCCGGCCTGGTCGACTGGCGGCTGGCTGGATTTTTCGTGCTTGGCGGCGCGCTCGGTGGGCTTGGCGGCATTCGCCTCGGACGCCATCTTGCCGGTTATAAGCGCGCGCTTTCCTTCACTTTCGCCGGCATCGTCGTCGTGGTCGGCATCTTCGTGATAGCAGCCGGGCTAGGCAGATGAGACCGGATCTCAGGGAAACAGCGCGACCTGCTCAAGGCCCAGCGTCTCGGCGAAGCCAAGCATCAGGTTCATGTTCTGCACTGCCTGCCCTGCCGCGCCCTTCACAAGGTTGTCGAGTGCCGAAACGATGATGGCGCGTCCCGCTGGCCGGTCATTGGCGACGCCGATGAACGTCATGTTGGAGCCGCGCACATGGCGCGTATGCGGTGTTTCACCGAACGGCAGCACATGGACGAACGGCTCCCTGATGTAAGCGTCGGTAAGCAAGCCGTGCAAATCCTGCGGCGTCCGGCCCCGCCGCCCGCACACATAGATGGTGGAGAGAATGCCGCGGTTCATCGGCACCAGATGCGGCGTGAAGCTCGCGACCACCGCGTGGCCGGCGGCCAGCGCAAACTCCTGGTCGAGCTCGCTCATGTGCCGATGGTGGCCGACGCCGTAGGCATGAAAGCCTTCGGAGACTTCGGCGAACAGCATCTCCTCGCGCGCCGCCCTGCCCGCGCCGGTCATGCCCGACTTGGCGTCGATCACGATCTCGTCCGGATCGATTGCCTTGGCTTTGAGCAGCGGAATGAGCGCAAGCTGCGCGCAGGTGGTGTAGCAGCCCGGATTGGCGACAAGCCGCGTCGACTTGATCTCTCCCCGATACATTTCGGTCAAGCCGTACACCGCTTCCTTCTGCAGTTGCGGCGCAAAGTGCTCGTGGCCGTACCAGCGCGCATAGGCGGCCGGATCGGCGAGCCGGAAATCGGCGGAGAGATCGACCACCTTGGTGCGCGGCGCGCGCTCGAGCAGGTCGGCGATGACCTTTTGGGTGGTGCCGTGCGGCAGCGCGCAGAACGCCAGATCGAGCGCCAGCTTTTGCCAGTCGGCGTCCTCGATCGCGCTCAGCGTCGGCAGCGAGTACGGCGCGAATTGCGGAAACACCTCCGCCATGGGCTTGCCGGCGCGCCGGTCGGCGGTCAGCAGCGCGATCTCGACGCGCGGGTGACGGATCAAGAGCCGCAGCAGCTCGGCGCCCGTATAGCCGGACGCGCCGAGCACGCCGATCTTCGCTTTATTGCCTCGCGCAGACATCAACCAACCCTTTCGCTTTCTTTGAGAAGCGTCAGGCCGAATCCGCGAACCAGAATATCAGGGGATTGGTGCCGCGGAACCCGGCGGCACGAGCGCTTGCTTGCTAGACGCACATGCGCGCTCGCGCCGTATCGCGGCAGCGACGGCGGCGGCGCCTGGCAAGAACGGTGATCGCACTTCGGTCGCGCATGGCCGGCCATATAGGGCCGGCGCGCACATGCGTCAACGTCGCCGCGAGGTTCATGCTTTGCCGCGCCAATGGCATATTCGGATGCTGATTCGTCGTCCGCCATTGCGGGCCGCGAGTCGGCCCTCCACATGGGAAAAATCGTGGCAAAAGCAGCAAAAAAGCCCCAAACCGCAGACCTTTTCGCCGACCAGTCCGACCAGCGGCGCGGATCGGGGCGGCGCAGCGCGCCATCGGCGCGCGGCTCGGCCGGCGAGGCCGGCTACACCGCCAAGCACATCGAGGTCCTGGAGGGGCTCGAGCCGGTGCGCCGCCGGCCTGGCATGTATATCGGCGGCACCGACGAGAAGGCGCTGCATCACCTGTTCGCCGAGGTCATCGACAACGCCATGGACGAGGCGCTGGCCGGCCACGCCGACTGGATCGAGGTCGAGATGGAGGCCGACGGTTTTATCACCGTCAACGACAACGGCCGCGGCATTCCAGTCGACCCGCATCCGAAATTCAAGAACAAGTCGGCGCTCGAAGTGATCATGTGCACGCTGCACGCCGGCGGCAAATTCGACTCCAAGGTCTACGAGACCTCGGGCGGCCTGCACGGCGTCGGCGTCTCGGTGGCCAATGCGCTCTCGGAACGCCTGGAGGTCGAAGTCGCGCGCGGCCAGCAGCTCTATCGCATGGCATTCGAGCGCGGCAAGCCGAAGAGCAAATTGCAGCACGTCGGCAAGGTGCCGAACCGCCGCGGCACCAAAGTGCGCTTCCGCCCGGACCCCGACATTTTCGGCGCCAAGGCGCACTTCAAGCCCGAGCGCGTGTTCAAGATGACGCGGTCGAAGGCCTACCTGTTCGGCGGCGTCGAAATCCGCTGGTCGTGCGCCAAGGAGCTGTTGCGCGGCACCGAGGACGTGCCCGAGCGGGCGACGTTCCACTTCGCCGACGGATTGCGCGATTATCTGTCCGACACGCTGTCGAGCGCCACGCTCGTGCATCCCGACATTTTCACCGGCAGCGCCGGCAAGATCGGCGTGCACGGCGGCGTGCAATGGGCGGTGGCATGGACCGCCGATGCCGACGGTTTTCTCAACTCCTACTGCAACACCATTCCGACGCCCGACGGCGGCACCCACGAATCCGGCCTGCGCACCGCGCTTCTGCGCGGCCTGAAAGACCACGCCGAACGCATCGGCCAGGGCAAGCGCGCAGCCGGCGTCACCAGCGACGACGTGATGGTCGGCGCCGGCGCGCTCCTTTCGGTGTTCATCCGGGAGCCGGAATTCCAGGGCCAGACCAAGGACCGGCTCGCCACCGCCGAAGCGCAGCGCATCGTCGAGCAGGCCATCAAGGACCCGTTCGATCACTGGCTCGCCGGCAACCCCACCGCCGCCAACAAGCTGGTCGAGTTCGTGGTCGAGCGCGCCGACGACCGCATCCGCCGCCGCCAGGAAAAGGACATCGCCCGCAAGAGCGCGGTGCGCAAGCTGCGGCTGCCCGGAAAGCTCGCCGACTGCACCAATAGCGCCGCCGAGAATGCGGAAATCTTCGTCGTCGAGGGTGATTCGGCCGGCGGTTCGGCCAAGCAGGCGCGCGACCGCGCCTCGCAAGCGATATTGCCGCTGCGCGGCAAGATTCTCAACGTCGCCTCGGCCGGCAAGGACAAGCTCGCGCAGAACCAGCAGCTCGCCGATCTCGTCCAGGCGCTCGGCTGCGGCACCGGCGCGCATTATCGCGAGCAGGATTTACGCTACGGCCGCGTCATCGTCATGACCGACGCCGACGTCGACGGCGCCCACATCGCCTCATTGCTGATCACGTTCTTCTACCGCCAGATGCCGCAGCTGATCGGCAACGGCCACCTTTATCTCGCGGTGCCGCCGCTCTACCGGCTCTCGCATGGCGGCAAGATCTTCTACGCCCGCGACGACAAGCACCGCGACGAAATCATGAAGAAGGAATTTCACGCCAACGCCAAGGTCGAGATCAGCCGCTTCAAAGGCCTCGGCGAGATGATGGCGGCGCAGCTCAAAGAGACCACCATGGACCGCAAGAAGCGTACGCTGCTCCGCGTCATGCTGCTGCCCGACGACCAGAAAGCCACCGACAAATCGGTCGAGCGGCTGATGGGCACCAAGCCCGAGGCGCGCTTCGCCTTCATCCAGGAGCGCGCCGAGTTCGCCGACGAGGAAGCGCTGGACGTTTAGCGCGCGCTCTCGTCATTGCGAGGAGCGGAGCGACGAAGCAATCCAGCTTCGGTGCACTCGGCCCTGGATTGCTTCGCGCAGCTTGTCATCGGGCCGGACCCGTTGGCTCGCAATGACGAAGTCCAGTGCGCCGCGCGAGCCGCTCACACCATGCTCTTGACGTCATTCGCAAAGGTCGGGAACGCGTAGACGGTTTCCTGAAGATCGCATCGCGTGATGCCGAACTTCATGGCGAAGGCGAACAGATGGATCAGTTCTTCGCTGCCGTGGCCGACCATGTGGGCGCCGAGAATGCGGCCGCTGCCCTCCTCGCTGATCACTTTGGCCCAGGCGACTTTCTCATTGTAAGTCCGCGACAACAGCCAGTCGCGCATGTCGTTGGCCTCGACCTTGATGGCGCGGCCGTTCTCGCGCGCCTTCGCCTCAGTCAGGCCGACGCTGGCCAGCGCCGGCACGGTGAACACGCACGACGGAATGCTGCTGTAGTCGGGCTTGGCGACCGGGCCCTCGACGATATTGCGGCCGACCAAGCGGCCTCCATAAGTCGCGACCGGCGACAGCTGCGGCGCACTCCACAACGCATCGCCACAGACATAGACCGCCGGGTTCGAGACCGAGCGCATATACTCGTCGAGCTCGATGCGGCCATCACGGAGCCGCACATTGCCGGCGGCGAGATCGAGGGTGTCGACGTCGGCGATGCGCCCTGCCCCGTTGACCACGCGGTCGGCCTTGATGGTATGCGCGCCGCCATCCTGCTCGAAGCTCACGGCCAGACGCCGCCCGCTCTTGGCGATCGCCTTCACTTTCACGCCGGCCTTGAACGCGATGCCGATGCGTTCGCTTTCATGCACGATCTGCGCCACCGCATCCTCGTCGAGCGCCGACAGAAAATGCGGCAATGATTCCAGAATCGTCACCTTGCTGCCGGCGCGGGCGTAAAGATGCGCGAACTCGAATGCGATCACGCCGCCGCCGACGAACACCACCTCGCGCGGCCGCTCGCGCTCGCTCAGCACATCATCCGACGTGATCATGTGTTCGGCGCCGTCGATCGGCAGCTGGCGCGGTTTTGAGCCGGTGGCGATGACGATGTGCTTTGCTTCGATGGTGCGCTCGCCGACCCGCACGGAATTAGGTCCGGCGAACACCGCGCTGTCATGCAGCACATCGACGCCGCGCTCGGCCATCAGCTTGGCGAACGACTCCGGCAGATGCGCGATCATCTTCTTCTCGCGGTCGATCAGCGCCGCCCAGTCGAGCCGCGGCTTGCCGACCGCAATATGATGCGCCGGAGCGCGCTCGATTTCGTCGAGCACGTGGCCGGCGGCGACCAAAATCTTTTTCGGCGTGCAGCCGCGGTTCGGACAGGTGCCGCCGAGCTCGCGGTGCTCCAGCATGGCGACCGAAAGCCCGGCCTTGCGGGTGTCGACCGTGACGCCCATGCCCGCATTGCCGCCGCCGATGATGACAACGTCGTATGTGTCGCTGCTCATAATGCGCTTCCTCCGCAATCCCCGCGGATTACGGGCCAATCGTTATGCGGTGATAACGCGCGACAATACCATCCGTGTCATGCCCCCGCAGGCGGGGCATCCGGCAAACGGAGATGGCAAAGTGTAGCCCAAAACGGCTGTGGATACTGGATCACCCGCTTGCGCGGGTGATGACAGTGCGAATGTAGATCGCGCCCCTAATCCTCGAACTTCAGGTGCGCCGCCTGCACGACCTCGCGGTATTTGACGATGTCGCTGTCGATGATGCGGCGGAATTCGTCGGCCGTGGCGCCGCCCGGGCTCACCGCGAGCGCGCGCAGCTTCTGCGCCACGCCGGGGTCGGCGATGGTCTGGGCGAAGGCTTTGCGCAGCTTGTCGACGATCGCTGGCGGCGTTGCGGCGGGCGCAAACAGACCGCTCCACAGGCTCACCTCGACGCCGGGATAACCGGCTTCGGCCATGGTCGGCACATCGGGAAGCTCGGGCGCACGTTCCTTGCCGGTCACCGCCAGCGCCTTTTCCTTGCCGGCCTTGACCTGCGGCACGGTCGGCGGACCATCGGCGATGGTCATCGCGGTCTGCCCGCTGATGACGCTGAGATTCATCTCATTGCTGCTCTTGTAGGGAATGGCGGTGCCGGGCATGCCGGTCTTCAGCTTCAACAGCTCGGTGGTGATGGTGAAGGCCGGCGACGAGCTGGCGTAATTCGCCTTGTCCGGATGCGCTTTCATCCACGCGACGAATTCCTTGAGGTCCTTGGACGGATTGTCGGCGCTGATCACCATGATCAGCGGGAAATTGGCGATCATGCCGATCGGCGTGAACGTCGTGTTTGTTTGGTACGGCAGGTTGGAGTAGATCGCGGGGCCCATCGACATGGCGCCCGAGGCGCCGACGAGCAGCGAATAGCCGTCCGCCGGCTGATGCGACACGTATTCGGCCGACAGCCGTCCCGCGGCGCCCGGCCGGTTCTCGACCACGACCTGCTGGCCCAGAAGTTCGCCGAGCTTGGCGCCAACCAGACGGGCGAAAATGTCGTTGCCGCCGCCGGCCGCGAAGCCGACGATCATCCGGATCGGCTTGGTCGGGTAATTGGTCTGTGCGGCCGCCGGCACGGCCGCCGCAATCATCAGCAGCAGCGCGGCAAACGCGGCCCCAACCGCGCCTCGGGTGAATAGTCGCATCAGTAACTCCTAATCGTTCGCTTTCTCGTGTGCCGAAAGGCGGCGGCATCGTTAGCACATTCGGGCCGCCGGTACCCTGCCCTGCGGCATTCCTGCCTTGCGGCTTTCCCGGTCGGCTCCTTGCGGCGTGGCGATCGGCGCATCACCAGCGCATCCAGTCGAGCAGCGCCTGCGTCACCGCCTGCGGCCGTTCCATGGTCGACAGGTGCCCGCATTCGGGCACGACGACGAGCCGCGCGCCCCGGATGCCGTTCGCCATCTCGTGCGCCAGCGCCGGCGGCGTCAACTGATCGTCGTCGCCGACCAGCACCAGCGTCGGGCAGGCGATGGCGGCAAAGCCGGGCCGCGAATCCGGGCGCCCCATAATGGCCTGCTGCTGCCGGCAATAAGCGTCCGGCCCGGTCTCCTCGTTCATGGCGCGCACGGCCGCTTTCAGCGCCGTGTCGCCATGACGGCTCCGATGCACCAGGAGCGGAAACTGATCCTCGGTGATCTCGGCAAAGCCACCCTGTTGGGCGAGCGCGATGAGCGGCTTGCGCTGCGTGGTCCGCTCCGGCACCTCGGCGCCCGCCCCGGTGTCGAGCAGCGCCAGCCGCGCCACGCGGTCGGCCGCCTGGCGCAAAATCTCGAACGCGAGATAGCCGCCCATGGACAAACCGGCGAGCGCAAAGCGCGGCGGCGCATCGGCCAGAATACGGCGCGCCATGGCCGCCATGCTGTCGTCGCGGCGGTGGTCGGCGACCGTGACCGGGCCGAACTGCCACAACGCGGGAATTTGCTCGGCATAGAGCCGGGCCGAGCAGTTCAGGCCGGGGACCAGGATGACCGGTAGCGAAGCAGCAGCGGCGGACGCGGCCATAAAGGAACTCCATCGTGAGAAAGTGAAGGAATCTGTTTAACTTAAGTCGGCTGCGGCAGGGCCTTTGCCGTTGACTTTCAGCGATTAGACCATATGTTGCAGCCAACCGAAGGCTAGGCAGATTCGGCCGCCCCGGGGGCGTTTCTTCCGGCATTATTGAAGTTTTTGCACCGCGCGGCGGTGCCGACACGAGGGTTTATGTCCTTTTCTCATCTCGGCTTGTCCGAAAAAGTTCTCGCTGCCGTTGCGGCGACTGGCTACAAAACACCCACTCCCATCCAAGACCAGGCGATCCCCCACGTTCTCGCGCATCGCGACGTGCTCGGCATCGCGCAGACCGGCACCGGCAAGACGGCGGCGTTCACGCTACCGATGCTGACGCTCCTGGAAAAGGGCCGCGCCCGCGCCCGCATGCCGCGCACGCTCATTCTCGAACCGACCCGCGAGCTCGCCGCCCAGGTCGAGGAAAGCTTCGTCAAATACGGCGCCAACCACAAGCTCAACGTGGCGCTGCTGATCGGCGGCGTCTCGTTCGACGATCAGGACTCCAAGCTCACGCGCGGCGTCGATGTGCTGATCGCCACGCCGGGCCGGCTCCTCGACCATTTCGAGCGCGGACGCCTGCTTCTCACCGGCGTCGAACTGTTGGTCATCGACGAAGCCGACCGCATGCTCGACATGGGCTTCATCCCCGACATCGAGCGCATCTGCAAGCTCGTCCCATTTACCCGCCAGACGCTGTTCTTCACCGCGACCATGCCGCCGGAAATCCGGCGCATCACCGAGCAGTTCCTGCACAATCCGGAGCGCGTCGAAGTCGCCCGCCCGGCCTCGACGCTCGCCACCACCACCCAGCTTCTCGTCAAATCCGGCCGCGAGGACTACGACAAGCGCGACACGCTGCGCCGCCTGATCCGTTCCGCCGAGGGCCTGAAGAACGCCATCGTATTCTGCAACCGCAAGCGCGACGTGGCGACGCTGTTCCGCTCGCTCAAGCGCCATGGCTTTCCGGTGCAGGCGCTGCATGGCGACATGGACCAGCCGGCCCGCATGGCCGCGCTCGATCAATTCCGCAAGGGCGAAGTCACCCTGCTGGTCGCGTCCGACGTCGCCGCCCGCGGCCTCGACATCCCCGAAGTCAGTCACATCTATAATTTCGACGTGCCGTTCCACGCCGACGATTACGTGCACCGCATCGGCCGCACCGGCCGCGCCGGCCGGACCGGCACCGCCATCACGCTGGTCTGCGGGTCGAATGACGTCAAAGCCGTCGGCGCGATCGAGAAGCTTATCGGGCTGACGATCCCCTACATGGACGCGCCGGCCGACGCCGACTCGCCAGCCGAAACCGTGGCTGAGACGGCGCGGCCGAACGGCGGCCGCCGCCAAGGTGAACGGCATGGCGAACGTCACGCCCGCGGCCGTCGCGGCCGCAGCCCGGCCCGCGAGCCGCAGCAGCATCCGGCCGCCGCGGTCGCGCGGATCGACGACGCCCGGCCCCGCCGCATGGCACAGCCGCCGGCGCGCAGCCGCGCTGACGACGGCGATGCCGCGCATCTGCCGGCTTTTCTGCTGCGGCCGGTACGGCCGGTGCCGGCGAAGGCCTGACCGGACGGCGGGTTGCGCTTTCCGCAGCCCCACAACCTTTACCGCTCGTTCACGGCTATCTCCTAGGCTCACTCTTTGACCGTGGCGGTCCCGCCGCCGCGGGCCATTGCCCTCATGCGGCCGGAGACGCGCGGTGCCTCAGAACGAGCACGAACGAACCCTCGCATTCGCGCAAATCGCGCTCGATCAGATTCGCGCCCTGGCCCAGCCGGCCACGCCGCGCAACTTTGCCATCTGGTACCACTACGCCACCGGCTACAATCCCGCGCTCAACCGCGCCATCAACCAGACGCTGGAGCAGAAAGGCGCGCTGGCCGAGGCCGATCTCGATCACATCTACGAGACCTACGTAGCCACCATCCGGGTCGGCGAAGCGATCGATTCGGTCGGCTCGCGCGTGCTCGACGAGATCCAGCAAGTGCTGGCGATGATCGATGCCGCGTCCGGCACGACCACCAGCTATTCGGAAAGCCTGGCCGACGCCTCCGCCAAGCTCGCCGGCACCAGCGACCGCGACACGCTGCGCGCGGTGATTGAGCGGCTGATCGAAGGCACGCGCGACATGGAGATCAATAACAAGAAGCTCGAAGCGAGCCTTTCCGCCTCCAGGCTGGAGATCGAGCAGCTGCACGAAAGTCTGGCCACGGTGCGCACCGAAAGCCAGACCGATCCACTGACCGGGCTCGCCAACCGCAAGCTGTTCGACGGTGCCCTGGCCAAAGCCATCGCCGAGGCCAGGGAGAAAGGCGAGCCGCTGTCGCTGCTCATGGCCGACGTCGATTATTTCAAGCTGTTCAACGACAAGTTCGGCCATCAGACCGGCGATCAGGTGCTCCGCCTGGTCGCCCAATCGATGAAGCAGAACGTCAAGGGCCAGGATACCGCGGCGCGCTACGGCGGCGAGGAATTCGTCATCGCCCTGCCGAAGACGGCGCTGCGCTCGGCGATCACGGTCGCCGACCAGGTCCGCAAGGCGGTGATGGGCAAGGAATTGATGAAGCGCTCCAACGGCGAGCGCCTCGGCCGCGTCACGGTGTCGATCGGCGTCGCGCTGCTGCACGCCGACGACACGGCGCAATCCCTGATCGAGCGCGCCGACACGTGCCTCTACGCCGCCAAGCGCAACGGCCGCAACCGGGTGATCTGCGAAACCGATCCGGAGGCCGAGCAAGCCAGCGAAGCCGCATCGGCGGCGTAACCGCGGCTCGTACCGCTGCGTCATGGCAGGGCTCGCCCAGGCTCGCCCCCGCCATCCCATCTTAACGCGTGCTCGGCCGTGTACTCATAAATCGAATCTGATGTCAGCTTTGCTCCATGCCGAAGCATTCTATACTATGCCGACTGCGGTAATGATTTTAGTCTGGAACATCGTGTTGAGGTCGGCCTCCGGGAAGATTGGCGATGTTGCTTAGCCGCGCTGGAACGCTTGGACTCGCACTACTGACACTCGGCCCAGTAACGAGCGCTGCCGCACAGTCGATTTCGGTCTTGGGTTACGTGGCCGCGAAGAACGCCAACCCCGAACGACTTAAGGTCTTCAAGCAGGGATTGGAGGAGCTCGGATATGTCGAGAGTAAGAATATTCGCATAGAATATCGTGAGGCTGTTCTGGACGCAGAATATAACGACGTAATGGCAGATTTGGTCGGCCGGAAGATCGACCTGATCCTCGCGGCGAACGTGGCGGCCACGCGCGCCGCCGCCAAAGCAACCAAAACGACGCCAATCGTCATGTTGGCCGTTTTTGATCCCGTCGGCATAGGCGTCGTCAAAAGTCTCGATCGGCCGGGCACGAACGTCACTGGCACGACGATGTACGCTCCCCAATTGGTTGGCGAGCGTTTGCGTATTCTCAAACGCGTCGTGCCTGACCTCGACAAAGTGGCGATGGCCTTTAACGGCAACAACGCCAACAATGCCGCCCAATTAGAAGTGCTCCGGTCAGAAGGCCAGAAGCTGGGGGTTGCAGTGGAGTCGTTGGACATCCGCAGACCTGAGGACGTCGAGCAGGCGTTTGACAAGGCGCGGAGTTTTGGGGCGAAGGGGCTCCTCAATGCGGTCGATACCTTCATCAACTCGCGACGTTTTGCGCTCGCGGCCGGAGCTGCGAAATATAAGTTACCGTTCGTCTATAGCGACGTGGAATACGTGATGGCGGGCGGGATGCTGGCGCTCGGCCCCGGGCACTATGAGGGGTATTTCGGTGCCGCCAAGTACGTCGACAGAATTCTACGCGGCGCGAATCCAGCCGGTCTGCCGATTGCAGGCCCAACCGAGTTCACCATGAGTGCAAACCGGACTGCGCTCAAGAACCTCGGCTTATCATTGCCGAACGACCTAAACGACCGAGTCGACAAGTGGATAGATTGAGACGCCGCTCCATAGGCGCGCGAGGGGGCTATAGCCCACAGTCGGATCAAGCGCCTCTCGGTGAGAGGTGGAATGCCAAGAGATAGGCGCGCGACAAACCGGATGTCTGCTCTGGGGTCACTTTCGACCGATTCCGCGCAGCCGCACGATGTCTGTTTATCCGCTCGGAGCGGGCATTCCGAGCGCTTGAGTTAATGAGTGCACGCCCAAGGTCTTGAGACGTCGATGCCCGGCACGAGGCCGGGCATGACGAATGAGAATTGATGTTGGCAGAGAGGACAGGCCTACTGCGCCACCCCGGTCGCCGGCTCGATCTGCACCGATTCGCCGCAGCCGCAGGCTGAGGTCTGGTTCGGATTGTTGAACACGAACTGCGCCGACAGCTTGCTGATCTTGTAGTCCATCTCGGTGCCGAGCAGGAACATCACCGCCTTGGGATCGACCAGGATGCGCACGCCCTTGTCCTCGATCACCTCGTCGAGCGGATCGAGTCTTTCGGCGTATTCCATGTAGTAGCTCATGCCGGCGCAGCCGCCGTTCTTGACGCCGACGCGCACCGCGGCGATCGGCCGGTCGGTCTTCGCCATCACCGCCTTGATGCGGTCGGCTGCGGCGTCGGTGAGCCGCATCACTTGAGGTCTGGGCCGGGGAGCGGCCATGTCTCGTCCTCCTTGCCGGGCGCCGGCATCGGGCGGCGCTCCATGCCGTCGGTGAGCCAATCAAACATCGGCTCGCTTCATCTAATGCGCCGCCCGGTGCGGCGCAACACAACGCCTCGCCTCGTCACCACATATCCAAGACGGTGCGCGCCTCGTCGGACATGCGGCTCGGGTCCCACGGCGGATCCCAGACGATGTTGACCTTGGCTTCGCGCACACCACCGACGCCGGCAACGGCATTCTCGATCTGCCCCGGCAGCTCGGCCGCCGACGGACAGTTCGGCGTCGTCAGGGTCATCTCGATCTTCACGGCGCGGTCGTCGTCGATGTCGACCTTGTAGATCAGGCCGAGCTCGTAGATGTCGGCCGGAATCTCCGGGTCGTACACGGTCTTGAGCGCCGCGATGATGTCGTCGGTCAGCCGCGACATCTCCTGCGGCGGAATCGTCGTGGGGCTCTCCGCGGCATCGGCTGCTGCGGGCGGAACGCTCGGCGCCGCGGCGGCACCTGTCGTGCCGTCGGAGGCGCTTTCCATTGCGGTCTTGTTGGTGTTGTCCATCATGTGAAGAAATCCTGCGCTTTCACCAGCGCCTGCGCAAGTGCGTCGACCTCCTCGCGCGTGTTGTACATGGCGAACGAGGCGCGGCAGGTCGCGGTGACACCGAAGCGGGCCAACAGCGGCATGACGCAATGAGTGCCGGCGCGCACCGCAACGCCGGAGCGGTCGATCACCGTCGCCACGTCGTGCGGATGGGCGCCCTTCATCTCGAACGACACGATCGGGCCCTTGCCCTTGGCGGTGCCGAAAATGCGCAGCGAATTGATCTCGCGCAGCCGCTCATGGGCATAGCGCGAAAGCTCGGCTTCGTGGCTGCGGATGCGCGCCTTGCCGACCGAAGCGACGTAGTCGATCGCGGCGCCGAGCCCGATGGCCTGCACGATGGCCGGCGTGCCGGCCTCGAATTTGTACGGCGGCTCGCCGTAGATGACGCGGTCTTCGAACACCTCGCGGATCATCTCGCCGCCGCCGTTGAACGGCGGCATGGCCGCGAGGTGGGCGTGCTTGCCGTAAAGCACGCCGATGCCGGTCGGGCCGTAAACCTTGTGCCCGGTGAAGGCGTAGAAATCGCAGTCGATGTCCTGGACGTCGACGTCGAGATGCACCGCGCCCTGGGCGCCGTCGATCAGCACCGCAATGCCGCGGGCATGGGCAAGCCGCGTCACCTCTTTCACCGGCACCAGCGTGCCCAGCATGTTCGACATGTGGGTCATCGCCACCAGCTTGGTGCGCGGGGTCAGCAGCTTTTCGAATTCGTCGAGCAGAAAATTGCCGTCGTCGTCGACCGGCGCGTATTTGATCACCGCACCCTGGCGCTCGCGCAGAAAATGCCACGGCACGATGTTGGAATGGTGCTCCATGATGGAGAGCACGATCTCGTCGCCTTCACGGATGCGCTCGCGGCCGAACGTATAGGCGACGAGGTTGATCGCCTCGGTGGCGTTGCGGGTGAAGACGATCTCTTCCTTGCGCCTGGCGTTGACGAACGCCGCCACCTTCTCGCGCGCCTCTTCGTAGGCCTCGGTCGCCTCGTTGGCGAGGTAATGCAGGCCGCGGTGCACGTTGGCGTACTGCGCCGTGTAGGCCTCGTGCAGCCGGACGAGCACCGCCTTCGGCTTTTGCGCCGACGCGGCATTGTCGAGATAAACCAGCGGCTTGCCGTAGACCTGGGTCGCCAGGATCGGAAAGTCGGCGCGGATGCGCGCGATATCGTACGCGGTGTCAGCCGCCGGGCGTCGCCGTGTGAGCGCTTCGCTGCTCATCGCCCACCTCGCGCCTTGAGCCAGCCGACCACGCCATCGCTCAGCGCCTCGCGCAAGCCGGCGTGCTCGATGCCCTCGATGGCTTCGCCCAGAAACGCCTGGATCAACAGCGCCTCCGCTTCGGCCGCCGGAATGCCGCGCGCCATCAGATAGAACTTCAGCTCGTCGTCGAGCGCGCCGGAGGTGGCGCCGTGGCCGCACTGCACGTCGTCGGCGTAAATCTCCAGCTCCGGCTTGTTGTCGGCCTCGGCGCGGTCGGAGAGCAACAGCGCCTGCGTCATCATCTTGGCGTCGGTCTTCTGTGCGCCGCGGCGCACGATGATGCGGCCCTGGAACACGCCGTGCGCCTCGTCATCAAGCACGGTCTTGAACACTTCGCGGCACTGGCAGCCGCGCGCGATGTGATTGGCGACGAGCGTGGAGTCGGCATGCTGGCGGTTGCGCAATAGCGTCGCGCCGCGGATGCCGGCGACGGTGTCCTCGCCGTCCAAGTTGAGAAAGATCTGGTTGCGCACCACCGCGCCGCCCACGGTGAAGGTGAAGGCGTTGAAGCGCGCCTTGGCGCCGACCGCGGCCGCCAGGGTCGAGACGTGCAGCGCCTCGGCGCCCTCGGCGATGATCTTCACATGATCGACATGGGCACCGTCGCCGACGACCAGCTCGAGCGCGGCGTTGACCTGATAATCGCTGCCGGAGGGGCCTTCATGGCTTTCGATCAGCATGGCGCGCGCGCCGGGCGCGACGACCATCAGCGAGCGCACGAAGCTGGCCGCGGGTTTTTGCGAGCTGACGAAGCACAGGTGCAGCGGCCGCTCGATGGTGGCGCCGCGTGCGACGCGGATCACCGCGCCGTCGCCCATGAACGCGGTGTTGAGCGCGACCGCAAGATCGCCCTTCGGCGCGAGCTTGCCGAGATGCGCCAGCACGGCGGGATCGCCCTCGGCGAGCGCGTCGGCGAGCGAACCGACCGCAAGCCCCGGTTCGAGCGCGGCGAGGTCCGACAGTTCCGGCACGAACGCGCCGTCGACGAACACGAGGCGCCGCGTCTCGACATCGCCCAGAAAGGCCGCCGCGCTCTTGGCGCGCGCCTTGGCCTCGCCATCCGGCGGGCTCGCCAGCGGCTTCGCCTCACGCATCAGCGCGCGCAGGTCGGTGTATTTCCAGTCCTCGATGCGGCGATGCGGCAGGCCTTCCTTGGCGAACAGCGCAAACGCCGCCTCGCGCTGCGACGCCACGGCGTCGTCGCCGGGCAGCCGGTCGCGTGCCGCGCTATAGGCCTGCGCCAGCGCGGTCTCAGCGTCGGTCTTGATGACCTTCAGATCAGCCATGGTGTTCATTCGTCGCGTCTTGCCGGCGCCGCCTCGTCAGGCTGCCGCCTCTTCCCGGTACTCCGCATAGCCATGCGCCTCGAGCTCGAGCGCCAATTCCTTGCCGCCGGTCTTCACGATGCGCCCGCGAGAGAGCACGTGCACCACGTCGGGCACGATGTAGTTGAGGAGCCGCTGGTAGTGGGTGATGACGATGAAGGAGCGTTGCGGCCCGCGCAGCCGGTTGACGCCGTCGGACACGATCTTGAGCGCATCGATGTCGAGCCCGGAATCGGTCTCGTCGAGTACCGCGAGCGACGGCTCGAGCAACGCCATCTGCATGATCTCGTTGCGCTTCTTCTCACCGCCGGAAAAACCGACATTGACGGCGCGGCGCAGCATGTCCTGCTCGATGCCGAGCTTGCCCGCGAGATCGCGCACCTTCTTGATGAATTCCGGCGTCGACAGCTCGGCGTCGCCGCGTTTCTTGCGCTGCGCGTTGAGCGCGGTGCGCAGGAACGTCATGGTGGCGACGCCGGGAATTTCCAGCGGATACTGGAACGCCAGGAACAGGCCGGCGGCGGCGCGCTCGTCCGGTTCCATGGCGAAAATGTCCTTGCCGTTGAACAGCACTTCGCCCGCGGTCGGCGTGTAACCCTCCTTGCCGGCGAGCACGTAGGCGAGCGTCGACTTGCCGGAGCCGTTCGGCCCCATGATGGCGTGCACCTCGCCGGCGTTGACCGCGAGATCGACGCCTTTGAGGATTTCCTTGCCGTCGATCTCGACGTGCAGGTTTTTGATCTCGAGAAGCGGCATACAAACTCCAGTTAATCCCTTGTGCGCCAAGCGGCGGCTAGCGACCACGCCAGCGCCAGCGCCACTCGCCATCGGTCTTGCGGCGGCAGACGATCCACAGCGCGGCGATGACCAACGCCTCGACCGAGAAGAACGCGACATAAGCCGACGGTGTGTGACCGCCGTAACCCAGAATCAACAGCGCGGCGGCGGCGATCACGATCACTGCCGCAGCGATCACGGCCCAGCCTTCCCACGTGGTCGGCGTGGCGCCGTAGCCATACGTTTTCGGCCTGAACCAATATTCGTTCATCACCCGACGCTGCCTTCCAGCGAAACCGAGATCAGCTTCTGCGCCTCGACCGCGAACTCCATGGGCAATTGCTGCAGCACGTCCTTGACGAAGCCGTTGACCACGAGCGCAGTCGCTTCCTCCTCGGACAGGCCGCGCTGCATGCAGTAGAACAGCATCTCCTCGGAAATCTTCGACGTTGTCGCCTCGTGCTCGAACACCGCCGAGGAGTTCTTGGCCTCGACATAGGGCACGGTGTGCGCGCCGCACTGATCGCCGATCAGGAGCGAATCGCAATTGGTGAAGTTGCGCGCCCCGGTGGCGCGGCGATGCGCTGTGACGAGCCCGCGGTAGGTGTTGTTGGAATGGCCGGCGGCGATGCCCTTGGAGATGATACGGCTCGTCGTGTTCTTGCCGAGATGCAGCATCTTGGTGCCGGAATCCACCTGCTGATAGCCGTTGGAGATGGCGATCGAGTAGAACTCGCCGCGCGAATTGTCGCCGCGCAGGATGCAGCTCGGATACTTCCAGGTGATGGCCGAGCCGGTCTCAAGCTGGGTCCACGAGATCTTGGCGTTCTTGCCGCGGCAATCGCCGCGCTTGGTGACGAAATTGAAGACGCCACCGCGGCCGTTGGCGTCGCCCGGATACCAGTTCTGGATCGTCGAATACTTGATCTCGGCGTCGTCGAGCGCGATCAGCTCGACCACCGCGGCATGGAGCTGGTTCTCGTCGCGCACCGGCGCGGTGCAGCCTTCCAGGTAGCTGACGTAGGAGCCGCGGTCGGCGATGATCAGCGTGCGCTCGAACTGGCCGGTGTTGCGCTCATTGATGCGGAAATAGGTCGACAGCTCCATCGGGCAGCGCACGCCCGGCGGCACGTAGACGAACGAGCCGTCGGAGAACACCGCCGAATTGAGGGTGGCGAAGAAGTTGTCGCTGATCGGCACCACGGTGCCGAGATACTTTTTGACCAGATCGGGGTGATGCTGCAGCGCCTCGGAAATCGGCATGAACAGCACGCCGGCCTTGGCGAGCTCGGCCTTGAACGTGGTCGCCACCGAGACTGAATCGAACACCGCGTCGACCGCGACCCGGCCATAGCCGTTGCCGCCCTCGCCTTCGCCCGCACCTTCACCATCTGCCGGCGCAGCGCCAGACTTCTGAATGCCGAGCAGCGCCTCGCGCTCGCGCAGCGGGATGCCGAGCTTCTCGTAGGTGCGCAGGATTTCCGGGTCGATCTCGTCGAGCGATTTCGGCCCCTCTTTGCGCTTCGGCGCGGCGTAATAATGGATGGCCTGGTAGTCGATCGGACCGTATTCGACCTTGGCCCATTGCGGCTCGCGCATGGTTTGCCAGCGCCGGTAGGCGTCAAGCCGCCACGCCAGCATCCATTCGGGCTCGTTCTTCTTCGCCGAAATGAACCGGACGATGTCTTCGGAAAGCCCCTTGGGGGCCTTCTCGGATTCGATCAGCGTCTCGAACCCATACTTATACTGATCGACGTCGATACGGCGGACCTGTTCGACGGTCTCTTGCACTGCCGGCATTCGTCCCTCCGCTCACGGTTTCAAGGACCGCGGGTTGGATCTCGTCGGTTATGGTGATGCTCTGGCCTCGGTTTTGTCCCTTACTGCCGGTTCACCCCATGTGGCCGTGGAACGGTTCCAACGGCCTCCAGAGTCCATTGCCATGCAGCCGGTTAGGCCGCGATGCTGTGTCCCTTAGATAATGCAGTTGCGAGCTTTCTCCAAGCGCCGAGAAAGCGCTCGGCGTCGGCTTCGGTTGTGCTCCATCCCAGGCTCACGCGCACCCCGCCGCGCGTCAGCGCCGGCGAAACACCCATGGCCGCAAGGACATGGGACGGCTGCACCTTGCCGGACGAGCAGGCGGCGCCCGACGAGACCGCAATGCCTTCGAGATCGAAGGCGATTACGGCGGTCTCCGCCTTCATGCCCTCGACCGCAAACAGCGTCGTATTGGGCAGCCGCTCGGCCGTTTCGCCGAAAATCACGGCCAGCGGCGCGATCGCCTTCAGCCCGGCTTCCAACGCGTCGCGCAGCGGCCGCATCCGCTCGACTTCGCCGCGCCCCTGCTCACGCGTGGCAGCTGCCGCCGCCCCGAAGGCCACGATTCCGGCCACGTTTTCGGTGCCGGCCCGCAAGCCGCGCTCCTGGCCGCCGCCGCGGATCAGCGGGTCGGGGAAATGAATGTCGTCGCATCGGCGCACCAGCGCGCCTACCCCCTTCGGCCCGCCAAGCTTGTGCGCGGAGATCGTCAGGAGATCGGCGCTCAGCGCCTCGATATTGCAGGGGATGCGTCCGGGCCCCTGCACGGCATCGACATGGAGGAGACCGCCGGCAGTGTGCGTGATCGCGGCGGCCTCGGCGACCGGCTGCACCACGCCGGTCTCGTTGTTGGCCAGCATGAGCGACACCAGCGGCCGCGACGCGCGGCCCACCGCCTCGCTCAGGGCCGCGAGATCGGCGCGGCCGTCGGAATGGACCGGGATGTCCTCGATCATGCTGCGCGGAAACCGGCCGCCGCTCTGCACCGAAGAATGCTCGATGGCGGAGAGCAGGAGCCGGTCGCGCGGCCGCTTGTCCTGTGCCGTCTCGATTGCCGGCGTGAGCGCCAGCAGGTTCGCCTCGGTGCCGCCCGAGGTGAACACCACGTTACCGGGCTCGGCACCGACCAGCGCCGCCACCTGTTCGCGCGCCCGCTCGACCATCCGGCGGGCCGCGCGGCCCTCGGCATGGACCGAGGAGGGGTTACCCGGAACGCCAAGCGCCTCGTTGAGCGCGGCCGCGGCTTGCGGGCGCAACGGCGCCGTGGCGTTCCAGTCGAAGTAGCTGCGTTCCATGATGCTTTTGCGCCCAAAGCTGTTCGGAATGCTTGCTTTTTGACCCCCCGCCTATGCTAGAAGTCGCCGCAATCCGCTTGCGCCGGCGCCAACCGTCCCGGCCGATCTAAAATCTCAAGGCGTTTGAAAGACTTAGGCGCGCCGCCCGGCACCGTCAAGTCGCCGCGCCAGCCATTCGAACCGAGGTCGATCGCCATGCCCGAGGTCATCTTTACCGGACCCGCCGGTCGCATCGAGGGCCGCTATCATCCGGCG
Source organism: Xanthobacteraceae bacterium (assembly GCA_035651875.1). Classification (GTDB taxonomy): domain Bacteria; phylum Pseudomonadota; class Alphaproteobacteria; order Rhizobiales; family Xanthobacteraceae; genus BOG-931. The sequence continues at coordinate 13,433 of DASRET010000059.1, read as the reverse complement.
CGGCAGAAGAACGCGCCGATCGGCATCGTGCTGCATCCACATCCGCAGTTCGGCGGCACGATGAACCACCAGATCGTCTATCAGCTGTACTACGCGTTCGTGCACCGCAATTTTTCGGCGCTGCGCTTCAACTTCCGCGGCGTCGGCCGCAGCCAGGGTGGTTTCGACCACGGCATCGGCGAACTGTCCGATGCCGCCTCGGCGCTCGACTGGGCGCAGTCGGTCAACCCGGAAGCGCGCAGCTGCTGGATCGCCGGCTTCTCGTTCGGCGCCTGGATCGGCATGCAGCTTCTGATGCGCCGGCCGGAAATCGAAGGGTTCATCTCGATCGCGCCGCCGGCCAACCTTTACGACTTTTCCTTCCTCGCCCCCTGCCCGTCGTCGGGCCTGATCATCCACGGCGACAAGGACGCCGTGGTGCCGCATCGCGACGTCACCACGCTCGTCGAAAAGCTCAAGACGCAAAAGGGCATCGTCATCGAGCAGAAGGTCGTCACCGGCGCCAACCATTTCTTCGACGGCAAGATCGAGCCGCTGATGAGCTCGATCAGCGCCTATCTCGACAAGCGGCTTGGCACCAAGGGCGGCCGGACGACGAGCGCGGCGTAAATTTTTTTAGCGTGGGTGCAGCGACCGCGAAGCCACCGCACTTGCGCGCCTACGTCAGGCTTGCTTCGTCAGCGTGCTGACGGTGATGTGCGGCCACTTCACCAAGCCCTCGCCATCGGGCCGGCTGATGAAGAACAGATCGACCTGCTGCGAGTATTGCAGCCGCCTGGGCAGCAAATCGGCCTGCAGGGTTTCGAGCCAGAACGTGCCTTTGAAGCTGCGGGCGTCGGCGTTGGCCTGGATGAAGGGAATGTTGGCGATGCCGCCGCCATTAGCGGTCGAAACATCGAGCGTGGTGGTGTTTCGGATCTGCACGCCCTGGTTCGCGTCCCGCAGCACCGCATTGACGTCGTCGGTTTTTATTTTGCCGCCAAACAAATAAGGGTCCAGATAGCCGGCGGGGAACGGCACCTGCCCGACGTCCGGGACGGCACTGTTCTTCGGTATCGCGGGGCCGCCGTTGCCTTGCGTCGCGTCACCGACCGCGACCAGGGAATTGCCGTGCGGAATCGTGCTCATCCTTGCCACCTGCGGCACCCAATCTTTCGGCGGGTGGGTGCCTGACATCAGTGGCTGCGGCAGCGGCATCAACAGCCACATACCGTTTTCGATATGCATGAGCTGCGTCGGGTTGGTCTGCTGATAGACGGTCTGCTCGTAATAAAGCCCGGGGATTTTCATGATTCCGATGAGGCCGCCGCGGTTGGGCACCAGCGCCAGAATCGGCTTGAAGGTGATGGTGTCGATGATCTGTTCGACCAGGAGCGTGAACGAGGGGTGACAGTTCGGCGCGGGAGGCGCCGGCACCGCGATCAGGTTCCAGCCGCCGGACCCTTTCCAGGTGCCGATCAACGGAGCAAGCGGACCGAGGAGCACTTCGGCCTCGGGTGCGCTGATTGTTTCGAACAGGGGCCGAGTCGCAGTCAGTTCGGCTTCAGCGCTCGTGGCCATTTCACGCTCCTTGGTTATGGCCTTCCACGCCGCCGGCAGCGCGCAGCGGCCCAGGATCGTCTATTGCAGTTGGCGAGCAGCGATTGTCCTTGTGTGCGAGACGCAGACCCGTCTCTATTCGACCTGAAGCACGTATTTCGCCGGCCCCACTACGGAAGTGACGATGAAGTTTGTATCGTTGTGGTGATTGCCATCCTCATAGAACAGCTGGTCGGATTTCTTATAAGGATCGTGCGGGACTCGCTTGACGACTGCGGTGCCTTGAGCGCCGGGAGGCGGGACATCGCGCGGCTGCACGTCCGGAAACGTGATCGTCTCGACAGGAACGGCGTAAATCTCCTTTTCGGATCGTCGGCGTATTGCTCCTCCCGTCACAACTTTGGTCACAGCGGCCTCTCCTCGCAAATGTCGTCGGCGACGTTGCTATACTATAAGATGTATTAGCAATTTGTGCAAACATTAAAAGAACAGCAACAATAGCAAGATCGGCCGAACGACAGGCGCCGCCGGTCCGCCGCACAATTCAGGCAAATCTCTTCACCGCCAGCACGGCATTGAGCCCGCCGAACGCGAACGAGTTCGACACCGCCGCATCGATCGACAGCGCGCGCGCCTGGTTCGGCACGTAGTCGAGATCGCAGGCCGGATCCGGCTCCAGATAGCCGATGGTCGGCGGCACGATACCATCGCGCACCGAGAGCAGCGTCGCGACCAGCTCGAGCGCACCGGCGGCGCCGAGCGCGTGACCGACCATGGATTTGGTCGAGGAGATCGCAAGCTTTTGCGCATGCGCCCCGAACGACTGGTGCAGCGCCTTGGTCTCGGTCTCGTCGTTGGCGGCGGTGCCGGTGCCGTGCGCGTTGACGTATTGAACGTCGGCCGGCGCGAGCTTGGCGTCGTCGAGCGCGCCCTGCATCGCGCGCACCATGCCGCCGAGATCGGGCGCCGTCAGGTCGGCGGCATCGGCGCTCATGCCGAAGCCGACGATCTCGCCCAGGATTTGGGCGCCGCGCGCCCGCGCGCGTTCGAGCGGCTCCAGCACCATCATGGCGGCGCCCTCGCCGAGAATGAGGCCCAGCCGCCCCTTGGAGAACGGCCGGCACACGTCGGGCGACATCACCCGCATCGCCTCCCAGCCGCGCAAGGTACCGAAGGTGATGCAGGCCTCGGCGCCGCCGGTGACGGCGCAGTCGACCGCACCGCCGCGCACCATCTGGAACGCCAGGCCGATGGCATGGGTCGCCGACGCACAGGCGCTCGCCACCGCAAAGGCCGGCCCGCGCAGGCCGCAATCCATCGACACCTGGCTCGCCGGCGCGTTGACCATCAGCTTGGGGATGGTCAACGGAAATACGCGCGACCTTTTGTCGACGTAGACGCGGCGAAAACTGTCGTCGTGGGTGGTCTGGCCGCCGACGCCGGTGCCGACGATGGTCGCGGTGCGCACCGACAGCGGCATGTCGAAGGCGATGCCGGACTGGGCAATCGCCTCGCGCGCCGCCACGATGGCGAATTGCGAGACCCGGTCGAGCGTCGCGACACGGCGCTCATCGAAATGCTTGAGCGGCTCGAAGTCTTTGACTTCGGCGGCGACCTTTTGGGTCAGCTCGTCGTTTGCCGGCGTCAGCGTGACCGGGCCGAGCCCGCTTTTGCCGGCTTTTAGATTGTCCCAGTACGAGCCGACGCTATGGCCGAGCGGCGAAACCGCGCCAAGCCCGGTGACGACGACGCGTTGCCCGCCGGTCACGATGTCTTCTGCGCCACGAGCTTTTCGACGGCGGCCACCACGTCGCCGACCGTGTCGAACTCGGTCTTCACGTTGGCGCTGTTGGCGTTATAGGGAATCTGCACGTCGAATTTCTCTTCCAGGTCGAAGATCATCTCGACCGCGTCGAGCGACTCCAGACCGAGGTCGGCCAGGCGATCCGACAGCTCGACCGTCGGCTTATCGACTCTTTTCTTCTTGGCGATGACAGCGATCACATCGCTTGCTACGTCGCTCATGGCGGCAAACCCCCCGTTACTTCTTCACCACCTGCTCCACGATCCTTTCCAGCTCTTCGAGCCGTGACGCCATGGCGCCCACTCTATCATGTAACCGCCTTTGCCGGCCGAGATAAAGCTGCTGCTCGATCGAGCGCTGGTGCGGAATCGCCGGATAGCCGGAAACGAACGTCCCCGCCGCCACGTTGGTCGCGACGCCGGAGCCGGCCGCGATCACCGCATGATCGCCGATGCGGGTATGGTCGGCAATGCCGACGCCGCCGCCGATCCGGACCCGGTTGCCGATGACGACGCTGCCCGAAACGCCCACCATGCCGCACAGAATGCAGCTCTCGCCGATGATCACGTTGTGGCCGATATGGACGTGATCGTCGATCTTGGTGCCGCGGCCGATCTGCGTCGCTTCCAGGGTGGCGCGGTCGATGGTGGTGCAGGCGCCGATCTCCACGTCGTCGCCGATCACCACATGGCCCAGCGAATGGACCCGCTGCACCTTGATGGCGGCGGTGAACGCGGCGACCGACATCAGATCCGGTGCGAAGCTGAAGCCGTCGGCGCCGATCACGGCGTTGGCCTGCACGATGACATTGTCGCCGAGCCGGCAATCGTGGCCGATGCGCACGCCGGAATGAATGAGCCCACGCGCGCCGATGGTCGCCGCGGCGCCGACGCTCACCTGCGGCATGATGGTCGTGCCGGCGCCGATCCGGCAGCCCGGCCCGATGATCGCATACGCGCCGATGCTGACGTCAGCTCCGAGTTCGGCGTCCGCGGCAACGATGGCGCTCGGGTGAACGCCGCGCTCCTGCCGCGGTCCGGAATCGAACAGCGCGGTCAGCTGTGCCAGCGCGATGCGCGGCTCGGCGACGGCGATCAGCGCCGCAAAGGCCCGGTTCGGCCGTGGCGCGGCCGCGCCGACCACCACGGCGCTGGCCTTGGTCTCTTCCAATGCGGCCGCCGCTTGGGCGCTCGTGGCCAGAGCGAGGTCGGCGGCACCCTCGGCTTGCGCCGGGTGAACCAGCCGATCGACGGCGATGTCGCCATCGCCATCGAGCTCTGCCCCGAGGGCCTTTGCGATATCCCTGACCAACATGAATTTGTCTTGATATGCCGATGAGATAAGTGGGAATCTTCACACGGAGGAACGGCTGCCGATCAGCCGAACCTGCGCTAGATCAGCCAAGCGGTCAACCGTGCGCCGGGTGCAAGCTTGCAATCGCGGTCCGTTCCCGCTCAATAGCTCCCGCACCACTGGAGACGACATCAATGCGCCAATACCACGTCCGGCCGGGCCGCCGGGCCGCGGCCGCTTCCCTTGCCATCGTGCCCCTCGCCATCGCGCTGTCGGGCCTCGGCGCGACCGCAGCCGCCGCACAAGAAACCGTCAAGGTCGGCGTCGTCATCCCGATGACCGGAACGTCGGCAGCCGTGGGGCGCGAGATCGCCGCCGCCACCAAGCTCTACATGGCGCAGCATGGCGACACCGTCGCCGGCAAGAAGATCGAGCTGATCATCCGCGACGATGCGAGCGTGCCCGACAATGCCAAGCGGCTCGCCCAGGAGCTGATCGTCAACGATCACGTCGCCTTCCTCGGCGCCGGCCTCACCCCAAGCGCCATGTCGATGGCGCCGTTGGCGAGCCAAGGCAAGGTGCCGACCATCGTCATGGTATCCGGCACCTCGGTGGTGACGGAGCGCTCGCCCTATTACGTGCGCACCAGCTTCACGCTCGGCCAGCAGTCCGGCATCATCGCCGACTGGGCGATCAAGAACGGCAGCCGCAAGGCGGTTTCGATCCTGTCCGACTGGGCGCCGGGCGCCGAGGCCGGCAAGGTTTTTGAGCAGCATTTCACCAAGGGCGGCGGCCAGATGCTCGACACCCTGAAGGTGCCGCTCGCCAATCCGGACTTTGCGCCGTTCCTGCAGCGCGCCGCCGACCTGCATCCCGACACGCTGTTCGTGTTCGTGCCCGCGGGCCAGGCCGGCCCGTTCGCGCGCCAATTCGCCGAGCGCGGTCTCGACAAATCCGGCATCAAGCTCGTGGGCCCCGGCGACATCGTCGATGACGACGACCTCCCCGGCACCGGCGACACGCTCCTTGGCGTCGTCACCGCCGGCATCTACTCGGCCGCGCATCCGTCTGCGCTCAACAAGCAGTATGTCGATGCCTATCAGAAGACGACCGGGCACCGCGCCAACTTCATCTCGGTCGGCGGCTATGACGGCATGCACGTGATCTACACCGCCCTGCAGAAGACCGGCGGCAAGACCGATGCGGATGCGGTGATCAACGCCGTGAAAGGTTTGAGCTGGGAAAGCCCGCGCGGGCCGATCTCCATCGATCCACGCACCCGCGACATCGTGCAGAACGTCTACATCCGCAAAGTCGAGAAAAAGGACGGCGCGCCCTGGGCGGTCGAGTTCGAGACGTTCCCGAACGTCAAGGATCCGCTCAAGGAAGAAGCGGCGAAGTAGCCCGCCCCGGCTTCAGTCCGGCGTTCGCATAACGCGGTCGGCGACAATTTCAATCGCCGGCCGGACCTGTTACACCAGCGCCGCCGCGAGCGGCGCAGCAATCCCATTTACGACCATGAGCGCCTACAAGTCCGAGTTTCTCAACGTGCTGGCCAGCCGAGGCTTCATTCACCAGGTCTCGGAACCCGAGGCGTTGGATGCGCTGGCGCACTCCTCGAAGATCACAGCCTATATCGGCTTCGACTGCACGGCGGCGTCGCTGCATGTTGGCTCGCTGTTGCCGATCATGATGCTGCACTGGCTGCAACAGACCGGCCATCGGCCGATCGCGCTCATGGGCGGCGGCACCACGCGGGTCGGCGATCCGTCCGGCAAGGACGAGAGCCGCAAGCTTCTCACCGACGAGATGATCAACGACAACCTCAAGGGCATTCGCGCCATCTTCGCCAAATTCCTCAAGTTCGAGGATGCCGGCGGCAATGCGGTGATGGCCAACAACGCCGATTGGCTGAATAGCCTGAACTACATCGATTTCCTGCGCGACATCGGCCGTTACTTTTCGATCAACCGCATGCTGGCGTTCGACTCGGTCAAGCTGCGGCTCGATCGCCAGCACGAGCTGTCGTTCCTCGAATTCAACTACATGATCCTGCAGGCCTACGACTTCGTCGAGCTGTTCCGCCGCCACGGCTGCGTGCTGCAGATGGGCGGCTCCGATCAATGGGGCAACATCGTCAACGGCATCGATCTCGGCCGCCGCCTGCACAATGCGCAGCTGTTCGCGCTTACCACGCCGCTGATCACCACCTCGTCGGGCGCCAAGATGGGCAAGACCGCGGCCGGCGCGGTGTGGCTCAACGCCGAGCTCGTCAGCCCGTATGAATACTGGCAGTACTGGCGCAACACCGAAGACGCCGACGTGGCGCGCTTTCTCAAGCTGTTCACGACCTTGCCGCTCGACGAGATCGATCGCCTTGCCGCGCTCAAGGACGCCGAGATCAACGAGGCCAAAAAAATCCTCGCCACCGAGGCCACCGCCCTGGTGCACGGCCGCGCCGCCGCCGACGAGGCCGCCGCGACCGCGCGCACCACCTTCGAGGAAGGCGGCCTCGGCGCGAGCCTGCCGAGCGTCGACGTTCCGCGCGCCGACCTGAAAGCCGGCTTGAGCGTGCTCGCCGCCTTCGTCAAAGCCGGTCTCGCCGCATCCAACGGCGAAGCGCGCCGCGCGATCGCCAACAACGCGCTCATGATCAACGACAAGCGTGTGACCAGCGAGAAAGCCATGATCGGCGAGACCGACGTGACGGCGGACGGCGTCGTCAAGCTGTCGCTCGGCCGCAAACGTCACGTTCTGCTCAAGCCGGTCTAGAGCGTCTACTCATTGAGCGGCGCCGAAGTCGGTTTCGCCCCCGATAGGCGACCAAACAGCGGACATGGCGCGCGGTTCGCTTTAGTGCCCAGCAACAGACATGCAGCCCGAACAGACATGCAGCCCGAACTTCAACCGGGCGCACACACCCGATCACGCTTGCGGGAGGCGGCCGTGTTGATTTGCACAAGCGGGTGGAGCAAAGCAGCACTGCGGGCCGGTGCGAGCCCGTTGTCGCAAACGCAATCGACGCCATAAGGCGCATGAGCTAAGCTACCCACGTCGGCGAGAGAATCGCGAAGGTGTGCCGGGCGTTCTTCCCAAACCACGGGAGGGAGCACAATGAGCGCCTCTAGAGACAAAGCCATGGCCGCGTTCCTTGAGCTCAAGAAAACGCATCCACGGCTCAGCCTTGAAGAACTTACGCCACTTTGGTGCGCCAAGGTCCGAAGCGACCCCGAACTCATCGATGCGGTGTATGAGTGGGCCTTCGACAACGGCTATGAAGAAGCGTGCCTCGGCCCGTACGGCAAGGCGGCTCCCGAGGGCCGGGGAACCCGCCTCAGAAAGCCAAACTGAAACGCGCAGAGGGGCGGCCGGATGGCCGGATGCGGGATCAGACCCTGAAGTGCATGTCAGCGCCTGCCCGCGTTCAGGGGTTACTACCTACACCGCTCGCCCACATGCTGAAGCTTTCCGACGGCCGAACTTGCTGATCGTCCCTCGGCTGCTGAAGGTCCTTAAAATTGCCGCTGCCCGGATTACGTGCCAACTCGCTCAATAGCTTTTGCACCAACAAAACCTGTGCATCGTAATCGATGCACGCGCCTAGATCGTTATAGGGGAAACTCTGAGTGCCGTATACGGAAGAGATATGGATCGACCTGCCATCCGACCTGAACGAGCCCTCTATCTGTTTCTTCAGAGATTCGTCGTAGAAAGAGATTTGGTCGCTCATTATGCACTCCTCTCCGTTGGCGTTGTTGTATCCCAGTGAACGTGCACCGGTCGCGAGCATGCCTGGGCGCGACTCATCGGCTTCACAAACGGACCAAAAAGAGGGTCTGGAGAAAGGTAGCGCCCGCCGATGGCACTTTTTGCTGCCAATCGCTTAATTCGCCGGGCTTCGGCAAGCCTGGATCAAGGCAGCTGACACAGCATACTACGGAACCTGATCGCCACGCAATCGCGGCTTTTCCGGCATCGTCTACGATATTGAAGTCGGCTGTTGCGCAGCAGCAATCGCGGGCTGCTGCGGTCGCCTTCGGGCAGCGTCAGCTAATCGACATCGAACGGCGATTCTGGACACACGCAGCCCGCGAACGACATCAGCTCGACGACAATTTCAACAACGGAGGTGCGGCATGGATATGGCCTATCGAGAGCGGTGGCAGGCCGAGATTGCGGAGCTCCGGAGGATCTTGTCCGGGTTCGGCCTCCAAGAGGAGCGCAAGTGGGGCAAGCCCTGCTACACAGTGGATGGAAAAAACGTCGTCATCATTCAGGGCTTCAAGGAATATTGCGCGTTGGGTTTCTTTCAGGGTGCGTTGCTGAAGGACCCGAAGAAGCTCTTGGTGCAGCTCGGGCAGGTCCAGGCAGCGCGGGTGATGAAGTTCACCGGCGCCAAGGAGATTGCGACGAAGGCGGCCACCATCAAGGCCTACGTGCGCGAGGCCATGGCGGCCGAGAAGGCCGGAATGAAGGTCGAGATAAAGCCCCGAGAGCTTCCCGTGCCGGATGAGTTGAAGGCGAAGTTCCGCAACGATCCGCGGTTCAAGCGCACGTTCGAGGCGCTGACGCCGGGTCGGCAAAGGAGCTACCTGTTTCACTTCGCCGGCGCGAAGCAGTCTGCGACTCGGACCGCGCGGATCGAGAGGTCGATGCCTGATATCTTCGCAGGACGAGGATTCCTGGAGCGGCGATAGATCTGAAACTGTGTGGTGGCGCACGGCAACAAATCCATGTCGCGCGTGCGGCTCCGGGTCACTTTCGGCGTTTCAGCGATGCCCGCTGTAAGTCGGCTTAGCCACTCGGCGCGAGCTTGCCGAGCGCATCATCGTCGCTTCACCAGGGACTTTGCGACGTCCCGGGCACTGTCAATGAAGAGCTGCACGACCGGGCCGAGCGCGCGGTTCTTCAGCGTCACGATTCCGTTCGGCAGAGCGGCCATTGGCATTTTGACGGGCAAGATTCTGATTTCCGAGCGGATTGCGGAAAAGCGCAGTGCGGAGGCCGGGAAAACTGTGAGATAGCGCCCGGTCGCCAAGAGACTCGTCCGCACCTCTGAGGATTCGGTTACGACGGTGGTACGGGGATAATTAAGTCCTCTGGCGCGAAACGCCTCCATGACCACCGATGGAATCACGCTTCCCGGCGCTGGGAGCACCCACGATTCATTGACCAAATCAACAAGCTCGATCTTACGCCGCCGCGCCCAAGAACTTCGCGCGCCGGCCGCGACGACAAACGAATCGTCGAAAAGAAATTCAAAATCGAATTGCTCGTCGAGGATGGGACCGAATCGCCTTGCAATGACAAGATCGACCTTACGCCCGCTCAGCTCCCTGTGCAGGGCCTCCACATGCCCGGTGACAAGATGAAATACGATGCCCGGATAGCGTTGGGAGAGCCGGTCGACGAGAGCAGACACGAAGCTCGCCGCCAGCAAGGCGCTGCTTCCGATCCGCACTTCTCCGGCCGTGGGGTCGGCAAGAAACTCGATCGTCTTCATCGCGCAGCGCAGGTCGTCGAATGCAGCCGTTCCGCCATCAAGCAAGGCGCGGCCGTACGGGGTCGGCTCGACACCTCGAGGGCTGCGATTGACCAGACGGACGCCAACGGTCTGCTCCAAATCGGCGATTGATCGGGAAATCGCCGACTGGCCGGTGTTCAGGAGCGCTGCTGCCTTGTTCATGCTGCCGGCCTCCACGACGGCCATGAGGACGTGCAGATCATGCAGCTTCAGCCGGCGTCCGATCCGGTCACTCACCTGCATCGTGGCGGCTCCCATCACCGAATTGGGATATCGATATCGAGAGATAGCGTTATTCGATCATATGGGCATCCTGCTATGCCACGGGCGAGATTCGCTGATGACCTCGGACCAAAGACAGAGCGCCGCGCGACCGCCGGACTTGGGGAGTGCCCGTTGAACATTCTTCGCCGCCGTTTTCTGCGCCTGGCAGCTGGCGCTTGCATGCTTCCCGCCACATCGCGCCTCTCGTGGGGGCGAGCCTACCCATCGCGGCCGGTTCGGATCATCGTTGGCTTTGCGGCCGGCGGGCCGAACGACATTCTCGCGCGTCTGGTCGGTCAAAGCTTGTCGCAACGCCTCGGCCAGCAGTTCATCGTCGAGAACCGGCCGGGCGCGGGTAGCAATCTTGCAACCGAGGCCGTCGTGCGGGCGCCTGCGGACGGCTATACGCTGTTGCTGGTCGGTTCGCCGAACGCGATCAATGCCACGCTTTACGACAACCTCAATTTCAATTTCATCCGCGATGTCGCACCGGTCGCCGGCCTGATGCGCGGCGCTCTTGTCATGTTGGTGCACCTGTCGGTGCCGGCCAAGACGCTTCCCGAGTTCATCGCCTACGCCAAGGCGAATCCGGGCAAGCTCTCCTATGGTTCGGGCGGAATAGGCGGGATCACCCATTTGACTCCCGAGCTATTCAAGCAGGAGGCGGGCGGCCTGGACATTTTGCACGTACCGTATCGTGGCGTGGCGCCCGCGCTGACTGATCTGCTGGGCGGCCGGGTGCAGGTCGTCTTCGCCAACCCGGCGCCATCGATCGGGTACATCAGGGCCAGGAAGCTGCGCGCACTCGCGGTCACCACAGCGACGCGCTCGGCAGCGCTGCCGGACCTCCCTGCAATTGGCGAGTTCGTCCCCGGCTACGAAGCAAGCTCGATCTTTGGCATTGGAACGCCAAGAAACACTCCCGCCGAAATCATCGATAGCCTAAACAAAGCGGTCAACGCCGCGCTCATCGATCCCACGTTCAAGGCGCAGCTTGCAAAACTCGATGCTACGGTGCTTGGCGGTTCACCGACCGATTTCGGAAAGCTCCTCGCTGAGGAAACCGAAAAGTGGGCCAAGGTGATCCGGACTGCGAACATCAAACCCGAGTAGAGCGGGGCTCGCTTCCGAAAGCGACCAAACGGCGGCTATTGCGCGATGTCATAAATCTCGAATGCATCGCTCCCGGCCGGTACGAGCGCACAGATGGACTGCCGATCCGCCCTGAAATGCGCCTACCGAAAGCCGCCGTCAGGCGGCGACTTTCGCTCCAGCCACGCTCGCTCCAACGCGCGCCATGATCGCGGCCGCGTTACGATGCAGGATCGCCTCTCGCGCCTCTGCCCCGATCTCGGCCTCCGCCAACGCGTTGCGCGTCCAGTCTACGCCGAACGCACTGCCGTCCGTGCCGCACACGATCCGTTCGGCCCCGTATAGCCGCACCGCCGCTTCGATCGCCCGCGGCCCGAAGGAATTGCAGTCGACATACACCGAGGCGGCGCGGCGAAACCGGGCGGAAGGCAGCTCTTCATCGGGCGTATCGAGCAGGCAGCGATGATCCATCCGCTCGACCTCATAGGGGATGTTGCCGCCGAGATTATGCACCACGACGGTCGCATCGGGGTACTCCGCCAGAAGATCGGTCATGCACAGCGTCACCATCACCGACGACAGACTTGCCTGCATGTCGAGCGTGCCGTTGCGGCGCCGCGCATTGTCCGTCGCGCCGGCGATTTTTGGGAACGCGTCGCCCGGCCGCGGACCGTGATGGATGAACAGGACAGCCTTATGGCGGTTGGCCACCGCCAACAGCGGCCGCACCGCCGCGGCATTATCAAGCGTCAAGAAAAAATTTCCGGGCAACTGCGCCCCGATCATCCCCGGCAGCCCCAACACCCGCTCGAATTCCGCCGCGGCCGCCGCGATATCGGTCAACGGCAATGCCGCAAACGCCGCGAACCGGCCGGGATGCCTCGCACAGATCGCCGCCAGCCCATCGTTCACCTTGCGGCACAGCGGCAGCGCCTCGTCGATCGGCTGCGCTTCGATCCAGCAGAACGAGCCCAGCACCGACAGCACGCTCACCGAAACATCCTGCCGGTCCATGCGCGCCAGTTCCGACGCGGTTTCATTGAACGCCTCGGCCACCGGGGCGTCGGCCATTCGCGGCAGCTTCAGCACCTCGAGCCCATCCGTGCCACGGACGATGCGCGGTTCCCGTGTGCGCGCCCGCAGCGCGTCAGCGACCTCGGCGGGTTTCCAATGCGCGTGCATGTCAATCATCATGGCTCGCACTCCCTGGCGTGCTTGCTCTCTAGCTTGCCTGCCAGCTTATTGCCTCGAGAAGAGTCGTGCCAGCCCAACCTGGCGATGCCGCTGAAGTCGCCGACGGGTCGTTTTCGACCAGGTTTGCTCAATCTCCATCCACGAAGACGAAGGTCATGTCGCTCATTTTCTGGACGGGCAGATCGCGGTGATTGCTCTGCATTCACGGGCCTGTGAGCGGGTCTCCTTTGATTTGAGGCGGCTGGCGCTATTCGAGCAAGCGGAGCGCGAAGCTCGAACGCGTGTCTCCCCCTGCCCCACGCAAACAGATGGCAGGCGGTCAGAGAGAGTTCAGGAAGTTGACCAGATCGGTTTTCTCCTGCTCGGTGAAGCCGATCTTGAACCTCTGATCGTAGAAATTCACGACATCGCCGAGCGTCGCCGCCGAGCCGTTGTGGAAATACGGCGCGCGCGACGCCAGGCCGCGCAGAATGGGGCCCTTGAGCTTGCCGATGTCCGCGCACTGGCCGCTGATTGTCGCACGGCCTGGATCGGTCACGGTGTAGACCTTCCCGGCCAGCGGCCCCTGCATGCACGTCAGGGTAAAAACCGGCAGCCCGGAAATGTCGAGCACCGGCGGCGCGTTGGCGCCGGCATCGGCAATCCCGATGTCCAGCGGCGCCTTGACCGAGTGATCGCCGACGTTGGGCGTGTCGTGGCAGGTCCCGCAGAAGCCCGAGATGC
>DASRET010000058.1:0-26247 GCA_035651875.1 Xanthobacteraceae bacterium | reverse complement strand
GATGGCGTTGTCCATCTGCGTCGCGGTGTCGGCGAACTGGCCCGAATAACACATGATCAGGCCGATCTTGATCGTGTCCGCCGCGATGGCGGGATAAAGCCCGAGCGCCGCCGCCGCCAGGCCGAGCCCGAGCGCACCGGCGCAGCCGATGACGACTTTTTGCATGACTTCCTCCCAGTTCTTGCGAATGGTCAAGCCGATCCGCAAAGCCTATCCTCGTTCAGGTCGCGGCCGAGTGCAACGTGCCAAAAGGCGCACGGCAGGTGGGCCGCGGCCCCGCGCGGAACGATGCGTTTGTGCCGCGCGCGCTTCATCAGTTCAATGGGCCATAGCCGCACGACGGGGAGAGACCATGCCAGCTGCCAAGACCTACGAAGCCATTGCGGTCGAGAAGAACGACGGCATCACCTGTCTGATGATCAATCGGCCCGACAAGCGCAACGCCATGAGCCCGCAGGTCCACCTCGAAATGGACGAGGTGCTCGACGAACTCGCGGTCGATCCGGAGACCGATATCCTGGTGCTGACCGGCGCCGGCAACAACGCGTTCTCGGCCGGCCAGGACATCAAGCTTTATTTCCGCGCCAATTCGGGCAACGCGGCGGCCCGCCACAAGCTGCGCCGCGCCTCCAACAATTGGCGCTGGCAAAAGCTCTCGACCTTTCCGAAGCCGACCATCGCCATGGTCAACGGCTATTGCTTCGGCGGTGCCTTCACGCAGGTTTCGGCCTGCGATTTCGCGCTCGCCGCCGACGACGCCATGTTCGGGCTGTCCGAGATCAATTGGGGCATTCTGCCGGGCGGCATCGTGTCGTGGAACGTAGCGCAGACCATGTGCTATCGCGATGCGCTGTACTACGCCATGACCGGCGATGCGTTCGACGGCAAAGAGGCCAAGCGCATGGGCTTCGTCAATTTCTCCTACCCGAAGGAGAAGCTGCGCGACGAAACCATCAAGCTCGCCAAGAAGCTGATGGAGAAGAGCCCGGCGGCGCTGCGCTACACCAAGGAAGCGATCCGCGCGGTGCGCTTCATGAACGAACCGCAGGCGCAGGATTATCTGAACGCCAAGAGCGACGCGCTGCGCTACAACGACAAGGAAAACAGCCGCGAAGAAGGCATGAAGCAGTTCTTGGACGAGAAGAGCTACCGGCCTGGCTACGGGCACTTCAAACGCAAGCGGGCCAGCGCGTGAGCTGAAATGGGACGACGCGGACCATCGGCCGGCACCATCGACGACGACGAGGTCGCGCATTTTGCGCGGCTCGCCGGCCGCTGGTGGGATCCGCGCGGGCCGTGGGCGACGCTGCATCGCTTCAACCCGGTGCGGCTCGCCTATATCCGCGACCGCGCCGCCGCGCATTTTGATCGCGATGCGGCGCGGCTCGACAGCTTGCAGGGTTTGCGCATCCTCGACATCGGCTGCGGCGGCGGCATCCTTTGCGAGCCGCTGGCGCGGCTCGGCGCCGGCATGGTGGGCATCGATCCGGTCGCCGACAGCATCGCCGCCGCGCAACATCACGCCGGCGAAGCCGGCTTGGCGATCGATTACCGCTGCACCACCTCCGAAGCGCTGGCCGAAACCGGCGAGGTTTTCGACGTCGTGCTCGCCATGGAAGTCGTCGAGCACGTCGCCGATTTCAATTTGTTCATTGGGGAGGCCGCCGCGCTGGTCAAGCCGGGCGGACTGATGTTCGTCGCCACGATCAATCGCACCATGAAGAGCTTCGCGCTGCTCATCGTCGGCGCCGAGTACATTCTGCGCTGGATTCCGCGCGGCACCCACCAGTGGGACAAGTTCATTACGCCCGACGAGCTCGAAATCGCGATCGAACGCGGCGGGCTTTCCGTCGTCGGCGAAACCGGCGTGATCTACAATCTCTTAGCCGACCGGTTTCAGCTCTCCACCGACATGGACGCCAACTACATGGTCGTCGCGGAGCATGCCGCGTGATCGCGTTTTCCTGGCTGTGGGCGATCTTCACCGTCGTCGCCGCGTTCTTTCAGACCTTGCGCAACGCCATGCAGCGCGAGCTGACCGGCAGCCTCGGCACCGTCGGCGCCACCCATGTGCGTTTTCTGTTCGGCTTTCCGTTTGCGGTGATATTCCTGATCGGCCTCGCGGTCGGCACCGATGTGCCGCTGCCGCGGCCGGGCCTGAGCTTCTGGCCGTGGGTGATCGACGGCGCCTTTGCCCAGGTCGCCGCCACCGCGCTGATGCTGATGGCCATGGGCGAGCGGTCCTTCGTCGTCACCATCGCCTATATCAAGACCGAGCCGATCCAGGTCGCCATTTTCGGCCTCATCTTTCTCGGCGACGCCGTGTCCTTGCCGATGATGACCGCCATCGTGGTCGCCACCGCGGGCGTCATCGTCATGTCGACAAAGCCCGGCGGCATGGTCGGCGGCGTGAAGCCGACGCTGATCGGCCTTGCCTCCGGCGGCATGTTTGCGCTTTCCGCGATCGGCTTCCGCGGCGCCATCCTGAGCCTGCACCTGTCGAATTTCGTCATGGCCGCCACCTTCACGCTGGTGATCGGGCTTGCCATGCAGGCGGTCGTGCTGTCGGCCTATCTGTGGCTGCGCTCGCCGGCGGTGCTGACCGCCATCATGCATTCCTGGAAGCCGTCGCTGTTCGCCGGCTTCATGGGCGCGCTGGCCTCGCAATTCTGGTTTCTGGCCTTCGCGCTCGCCACCGCCGCCAGCGTGCGCACCCTGGCGCTGGTCGAAGTGCTGTTCGCTCAACTGGTCGCCCGCTTTGCCTTTAGGCAGAAGACCTCGCTACGCGAGGCCATCGGCATGGTGCTGGTCGTCGCCGGCGTCGTACTGTTGATTTTGGAGCACTGAAGAAAATCTTTTCCTCGTCATGCGCGGGCTTGACCCGCGCATCCATGCGGCCGCGAAGCAGCATGGATTGCCGGGTCAAGCCCGGCAATGACGAATGGATGAGTAGCGGTTCGATCGAGGGCCAGCGGTCAGTTATGATCGTCCGGCAGCACGGGCAGCGGGTGAAACTCGATGCCTTCCTCGTGCAGCGCCTTGGCGTCGTCGGGTGAGGCTTCGCCGTAGATCGAACGGTGCTCGATCTCGCCGTAATGCATCTTGCGCGCTTCCTCGGAAAACCGCTGACCGACATACTGCGCGTTCTTGGTGACGTGGTCGCGCAGCTCTTTGAGTTTCTGCCGCAGCTCGCGCTCCTGCGGCGCGGTCATGGCGACGTTCGATTTTCCCGGCACCGGCATCGGCGGCAATGCCGGAGCCGGCTGCGGCGATGCAGGGACGGACGGGAGCTGCGGCGGCGCGGCTTCCTCGACGTCACTTCGAGCGAGCCGCGGCGCCATGATGGCTTTCTCAACCTTGGTCGAGCCGCAGACCGGACAGCTCACCAGGCCGCGCTTTTTCTGTTTGTCGAACGCCGCGGAATTGGCAAACCAGCTTTCGAACGCGTGGCCGTCGGTGCAGGCGAGCGCATAACGGATCATGGCGCGCCTCGTACCGCGTGCAGATAGGCCGGCTCGGCCATCGGCTCGACCAGCTCGAAGCGCCGGCCATGGCGCAGCGACGGAATCTTGGCGCGCGCCGCCGCGGCTTCGGCCGGATCGATCTCGGCCATCACCAAGCCGGGCTCGCTACCGCCTTCGGCGAGCACGCGGCCCCACGGATCGACGATCAATGAGTGCCCGAACGTCTCGCGCCCATTCTCGTGCTTGCCGCCCTGCGCGGCGGCGAACACGAAGCAGCCGTTCTCGATGGCGCGGGCGCGAATGAGCACGTGCCAATGCGCTTCGCCGGTCTGCCGGGTGAACGCCGACGGAATCGCCAGGAACGACGCCCCGGCCTCGGCCAGCGCCCGGTACAGCGCCGGGAAACGCAGGTCGTAGCAGACCGTGAGCCCGAGCCGGCCCCACGGCAGATCGGCGATCACCGCGAGTTCGCCCGGCCGATAAGTATTGGATTCGCGATAGCTCTCGCCGCCGGCGAGATCGACGTCGAACATATGGATCTTGTCGTAGCGCGCGACGATCTCGCCGCTGCGGTCGATCAGAAACGAGCGGTTCACCGCCTTTTCGGGCGACGCCTTGATGGCGAGCGAGCCGATATGAATGATGATGCCGAGCTTGCGCGCGACCTCGCGCAGCGTCGCCAGGGTCGGATCGCTCTCGTCGGAAAAGATACTGGCGAACAGCCGGTCGCGCTTGACCTCCATGACGTTGGTCATTTCCGGCGTCTGCACGTAATCGGCGCCGGCGCGCTTGGCCTCGTCGACCGCGGCCAGGACCGCGTCGAGATTGCCGCGCGGGTCGCGGCCGGAACGCATGGCGATCAGCGCCACCTTGAAGGTACCGGAGCCGGTCATGCGGTCACGTCCTTGCTCTCGTTCTTGGCTTCGGCAAGGAGCGCGTCGAGCTTGCCGGCCTCTTCGAGCGCATAAAGATCATCGCAGCCGCCCACGTGGGTCGCGCCGATGAAGATCTGCGGGTACGTGCTGCGGCCGCCGGCGCGTTCGATCATCTGTTTGCGGATTTGCCGGTCGCGGCTGGCGTCGATTTCATGGAACGCCACGCCCTTGCCGGACAGCAGCTCCTTGGCGTCCAGGCAGAACGGGCAATAGGGAATCGTGTAGATGTCGACGGCGGACATGATTGGGCAAATATAAGCGCTGGTTGGGCCTACCCTATAGGGCGGTTCGCGCCGGATCGGCAACCCGGGCGAATACCAGGACGTCGACGTTGGCGGCTCCGGCGCGGTTGAGCGCCCGGGCGCAGCCTTCGACCGTGGCGCCCGACGTCAGGACATCGTCGATCAGGACCAGGCGGCGTCCGGCGACCGCGGCCTTGCCGGAGTCCGGGACTTTGAAGGCGCCCTGGATGTTGCTGGCGCGCTCGGTGCGGCTGAGCCCGACCTGCTGGGCCGTGGCCTTGACGCGCTTGAGTGCGCCGGCAGCGACGGGGACGCCGGTTTCGGCCGACACAATGGCGGCCAGCATGGCCGATTGGTTAAAACGGCGCGCCCATTGCCGGCGCCAGTGCAGCGGTACCGGAACCAGCCCGTCGGCCTGCGCCAGGACCTCCTGGCCGGCACGGCCGATCCAGCGGCCCATCATCGGCGCCAGGTCGAGCCGATCGCCATATTTGAGCGCATGGACCAGAGCACGCGAAATCTCGTCGAAGCGCACCGCGGCGCGTGCCCGGTTGTAGGCCGGTGGGTCGGCGATTGCTTCCATCGACAGCACGCCCGGACCGGGATCGTACTGGAACGGGATGCCGAGCCGCTCGCAATACGGCCGGGTGATGAAAGACAGCTTCGACCAGCATGCCGGACAAAGCCCGCTGCCCTCGACCGGCTCGCGGCAGGCGGCGCACAGCGGCGGCAACGCCATATCGAGCGCCACGCGGCAAAACGCCCGCGCTGCATCCGCGACACGCCGAACATGATGAGAAACCGTGAAGCCTGCCGACACCGCCATGGCACGCAACGTACCGCTTCGCGCCGACGTTGTCATCCAGCGCTACCGCACCGGATCGCTTCGCTTCGCTCGCAATGACGAATGTGAGACAATCATCAGATGTCTGAGAGTCCGCTCATATTCGATCGCGCGCTCATCCGTCGGCGCCGGCAACGAGCCAACGTTTTGGATGCGGCGACGTTTTTGCTCGATCACGCCGCCGATGATTTGGTCGACCGGCTCGGCGCGGTGTTGCGCCGTTTCGAAATTGCCGTCGACCTCGGCACGCCCACAGACGCCGTATGCAATGCGTTGGCACGACGCGGCGCGGCCGACACAATCATTGCGGTTTGCACCACCGATGAGGGCCTGCCGCCAGCAAGCGGGAATGAAAAAATCGTCGTCGCCGACGAAGAGGCATTGCCGTTTCGCGACGGCTCGCTCGATCTCGTCGTCTCCGCGCTCACGCTGCAATTCGTCAACGATCTGCCCGGCACGCTCATCCAAATCCGCCGTGCACTCAAACCGGATGGGCTGTTCATGGCCGCACTGATCGGCGGCGAGACATTGACCGAGCTGCGGCAAGCGTTCGCCGCGGCGGAAAGCGAACTTGAGGGCGGCGTGTCGCCGCGCGTCGCGCCATTTGCCGATGTGCGCGAGCTTGGCGCGCTGTTGCAGCGCGCCGGCTTCGCGTTGCCGGTCACCGACGTCGACCGCCTCTGCGTGCGCTACGATTCGGTGTTCGCCCTGATGCACGACCTGCGCCGCATGGCCGCCACCAACGCGTTGGTCGAGCGCCGCCGCGTGCCGCTGCGCCGCGCCACATTGCTGCGCATGGCCGAGATTTACGGGCAGCGCTTCGCCGATCCGGACGGCCGGCTGCGCGCGACGTTCGAGATCGTCTGGTTGTCAGGCTGGGCGCCGCATCCGAGCCAGCAGCAGCCGCTGCGGCCGGGCTCGGCCCGGGCGCGGCTCGCCGACGCACTCGGCACGCGCGAAATTTCGACGGGCGACAAAGCTGGACGGTGATCGTCTCGAATAGCGAATAGCGAATAGCGAATGGCGAGTAGCGAATGGAAGGAGTGCAATTCCCTATTCGCTACTCGCCATTCGCCATTCGCCCTACTTCATCGCCGTGGCGACGCTGGTGTAGAGGCCCTGCACGCTCGAGCCCAGACTCATGACCGTGGTGGCGATCGCCACCGCGATTCCCGCAGCAATCAATGCGTATTCGACCGCCGTCGCGCCGCTGTCATCATGCAGGAAGCGGTGGAGCTTGCCGATCGCCGTGGGGCCGCGATTGAACATGGGGAACGCTTCCTGGCTTATTCCGGTTTCGATCACAACAGCGTTGCAAGATGCGGGATCAGCGGTTCGTCGGCAGGCGGCATGGGAAAGTTGCGCAAGTCGTGCGGCCGCACCCATTTGAGCGCCTGCTTTTCCCGCGGTTCGACGATCCCTTCCCAGCGCCGGCAGACATAGAGCGGCATGAGCAGATGGAAGTCGGGATAAGCGTGGCTCGCGAAGGTCAGTGGCGCGAGGCACTCCTCCTTGACGACGATTCCCAATTCCTCCCTCAGCTCGCGGATCAGGCTCTGCTCCGGCCGTTCGCCTGCCTCGACCTTGCCGCCGGGAAACTCCCACAGCCCCGCCATCACCTTGCCTTCCGGGCGCTGCGCGATCAGCACGCGCCCGTCGGCATCGATGAGGGCGCAAGCGGCAACAAGGACCAGCTTCACGCTCACGACCTGCGCCCGATGTAAGCAATTGTGGGTAAAGGCAGCTTCAATTCGATCGAACAGTATGCCCGAACCGCCGCGACGGTTAATGCAGGCTTACTGCCGAAGGGCAGCGCCGGCACGGCGCAATGAAAGCCGTTGACGTGCGCCGCACGAGCCTTCACGCGCTGCCCTTGACACTAGCCTTGGCCGCCAATTCCAGCACCGCTTCGGCGACGGCGCTGGGTGCTTCCTGCGGCGGGTTGTGGCCGACCCGCGGCAGGACGCGGCGCGTGAACGGGCCGGCGAAGAAGCGGTGATGGTGCTCTGAGGCAGCAGGTGACTGAATGCCGTCGACCTCGCCCTGCAGCGCAATGGTCGGCACCGCGATTTTCGGCTGGCCGGTGAGCTTTTGCTCCATCGGCTCCAGCGCCGGATCGCCGGGCGCATAGCCGAAACGATGGCGGTACGATTGGATCGTGACGTCAACGAAATCCGGATTGTCGAAAGACGCGGCGCTGCGCTCGTAGGTGGCGTCATCGAACTGCCAGTGCGGCGACCAGATTTGCCAGATGTAGCGACACAGCGCACGCCGGTTCTGCGTCAAGCCGGCACGGCCGCGCTCGGTGTGGAAGTAGTACTGATACCAGAAGCGATGCTCCTGCTCCGGCGCGACCGGCTTCACCGACGCGGCGATGTCCTGAAGATTGTAGCCGTTGCCGGTGACGAGCCCGATCACGCGCTCCGGCCACAAAGCAGCGACGATGCAGGCGGCTCGGCCGCCCCAGTCATATCCTGCCAACACCGCGCGCGCGATGCCGAGCGCATCCATCAGTTCGCGTAGATCGTTGCCGAGCGCGGCCTGCTGGCCGGACCGCGGCGTAGCGGCCGACAAAAACCGCGTCGGCCCAAAACCGCGCAGATAAGGCACGATGACGCGGCAGCCGGCGGCGGCGAGCGGCGGCACGACCTCGTCGTAGCAGCGCGGATCGTACGGCCAGCCGTGCAGCAGAATGACCGGCGTGCCGGAAGCGTGGCCACTCTCCTCGTAGGTGGTGTGGAGCGTTGGAGTCCGGATATGACGGAGTTCACGCAGCACGGGTCAGCCTTGCCTTTATTATCGCTGTTCGCGATATTAACATATGAAGCGTGTCGTCTTGACCTCTGCGAGCACCCGGCAATGGGTCAAACTCGCAGTGCAAATCCGGCAGCGGATCGACGCTCGGCTGACGGAGTTCGCGACCAACGGCGCCGGCGATGTAAAGCGGCTCAAGGGCCGCCGCGGTTCGCGTCTTCGAGTCGGCGATTGGCGCGTGGTCTTTTACGAAGAAGGTGACACTATCGTAATAGTCGCGGTGGGACACCGGCGAGAGGTATGTGACTGAGGCCTGCTCATGAATGTGCGTTTTCAAAAGACCCCCCGAGGAGAAGTCGCAATCCTGCCCCGTCGGGAGTACGAGGCGCTTGTCGCAAAAGCAAATGAGGCCGAAGAGGATGTGGGCACGGCACGTCTGGTCGCCCGCGCCCGTGACGAAATTGCCGCTGGCGCTCCGCTGCTGCCGAAAAGCATCGTCGATCGCCTGGCCAGCGACGAAAATCCCGTGCGGGTGCTGCGCGAATGGCGCGACATAACGCAGCTCCAGCTATCAGCCAAGACGCAGCTCAGCCAAGGGTATATTTCGGATGTCGAGACTGGACGGCGGAAAGGCGCCGCAGCCGCACTTCGCCGAATCGCGGACGCCCTCAACGTGCCGCTCGATCTCCTGGTCTCATCCTATGACCGGTAATCTCCGTTGATCGCCACGTACTCTTTGGTGAGATCGCAGGTCAGCACGCGGTCGCGGCCCTTGCCGAGGCCGATCCCCACTTTGAGCGTAATCTCCGGCTTCTTCATCGCCGCCGAGACCGCAGCTTCGTCATAGCCCGCATCGCGCTCGCCCCTGTGGGCGACGCGGATGCCGTTGAACCAGATCGACAGCCGGTCGCGGTCGGCCGGCTCGCCGGCCTTGCCGACCGCCATGACGACGCGGCCCCAATTGGCGTCCTCGCCGGCGATGGCCGTCTTCACCAATGGCGAGTTGGCGATCGACAGCGCAATACGCCGCGCCGAGCGTTTTGACCTGGCGCCTTCAACCACGATCTCGACCAGCTTGCGGGCGCCCTCGCCGTCGCGCGCGATCTGCTCCGAGAGATCGGCGAGCACCGCGTCAAAACCTTTGCGGAAAGCCGGCAGGCGCGGATCGTTGGTGCGGGTGATTTTTTCCACGCCTTGCCGCTCCGCGGCGCCGGTCGCAAACGCGAGCAGCGTGTCGGACGTCGAGGTGTCGCCGTCGATGGTCACGGCGTTGAACGTGTCCTCGACGCCGTCGCGCAGCAGGCCGCGCAGCACGGCAGGCGCGATCGGCGCGTCGGTAAATACGAAGGCCAGCATGGTGCCCATATCGGGCGCGATCATGCCGGCGCCCTTGGCGATGCCGCAGATCGTCACCGCCGCCCCGCCGAACCGCACCATGGCGGCGGCGCCCTTGGGAAACGTGTCGGTGGTCATGATCGCCTTGGCGGCGGCCTCCCAGCCGCCCGGCGCCGCGTCGCCGGCGAGCCGCTCCATGACATCGACAAATTTGGTGGCATCGAGCGGCTCGCCGATGACGCCCGTCGAAGCCAAAAACACCTTGTCGGCCTTGCAGTCGACTGCAGCGGCAGCGATTTCGGCAGTCATTGCGGTGGCAACTTTGCCGGATTTGCCGGTGAACGCGTTGGCATTGCCGGAATTGACCACCAGCGCGCCCGCGCTGCCGCCCTTGATGCGGGCGCGGCACCAATCGACCGGCGCCGAGGGACATTGCGAGCGCGTGAAGACGCCGGCGACCGCGGTGCCCGGGTCCAACACCGCGAGCAGCACGTCGGTGCGTCCGGCATAGCGGATGCCCGCCGCCGCGGTCGCCAGCCGCACACCGGCAACTGGCGGCATTTCGGGAAAGGATTCGGGCGCGAGAGGAGAGATCGGGGCAGCCATTTTCCGTCATCCGGAGGCGTGAGCGAAGCCCGCCTCGAGGATGACGGTAATAGCCCCGTTGAGTCTAACTTACTACTTCTTCACCGGCGCGCCGGGATTGAGCGCAGGGTTCGGCGCGGACGGCTGGTCGAGGCGCTCGATCTTGGCGGTCTTGCGCAGGCTGTCGACCAGCTCGGCTTGGGCGCGGTGCGCCACAAAATTCTCGAGCTGCGGCTTGACCTGATCGAAGCTCGGCGTCGGCTTGGTGCGCTTATCCTCGACCTTGATGATGTGCCAGCCGAACTGCGTGTGCACCGGATCGGAGATCTGGCCTTTGTCGAGCTTGAAGGCGGCCTCGGCGAATTCCGGCACCATCTGGTCCTTGGTGAAATAACCGAGATCGCCGCCGTTCGCCGCGCCCGGATCTTTCGATTTTTCTTTCGCCAGCGCGGCGAAGTCGGCGCCGCCTTTGAGC
Organism: Xanthobacteraceae bacterium; assembly: GCA_035651875.1. GTDB lineage: Bacteria > Pseudomonadota > Alphaproteobacteria > Rhizobiales > Xanthobacteraceae > BOG-931. Next base: position 15,613 of record DASRET010000058.1, on the reverse strand, counting down.
TGCGCCTCGATGTCCTTGGCTTCCTGCTCGGTGGCGACGAGGATGTGGCGCGCGTGCACCTCTTCCTCGTTGGTCATCTTCTTGACCGCCTCGTCGTAGACCTTGTGCAAGGCGTCATCGGTCTGCGCCGCCTTTCCGGCATTGCGCAGCAGCGCTTCCATCAGCACCTTGTTGCGCTCGAACGCCACCTGCCGCTGCACGTCGGGCTTGTCGCCCAGCCGCTGCTGCTCGGCGGCCTGCGCCAAGACGATGATGTCGCCGAGATAGGTGATGAGGTATTCGCGCTTCTGTTCCGGCGTCATCTGCGCCGGCACATTGCTGCCGATTTCCTCGTCGGCGAAGGCCAGATCGCTCTGGTGGATATCGACACCGTTGGCGCGAGCGATCACGGGATCGGAGTCCTGCGCCCGTAGCGTCGTGGCCGGCGCCGCCAGCACGGCAGCGAGCGCAAGCGCGCCAAGCGGGCGGACGAGGAGAGAATAGCGTGGGCTCATCGGGGTCTTCCTTGTGTCACGGGCGCATCGCCCGGATCGGTCTTGCGGGTGCTCAAATGCAGAACCGTGGCCGTGGGCCGCGACCGGCAACCGGTCGGGCTGCCGCCGCTTTAAGTCTGCCGTATGCGCGGGCGGCTGTCGGGCGCGGACACTCGCCGAATTGGGGCCTATTGGCAATCGGAGAATAACCGGTGGCCTTAACGAGCGCGTGAATTTGCGGTCGCATTGACAAGAAAACCACCCCCTCATATCTGTGATTGACAGTCCGGGCGGCCATTGCTTCGCATGTCTTGCGCTTGCATTGCCGCCTCGCAGAAACCCGAATAGCGCCGCATTTTCCGCAACTTGAGCTATTGCACCATCGCGACGAAGACGAACCATGGGCGCCGGGTCGCGGAAACCATCGGCACGCGTAGCGCCGTGTCGGGGCCAGCACAAAGCGGAAGGATGACGTTGCGATGATCGGCGCGGTCGCCCGCAAGCTGTTCGGTTCCGCCAACGACCGGCGGATCCGTTCCTATCGGTCTCGGGTCGACGCCATCAACGCGCTCGAGAGTGAGCTGGAGCCGCTCTCCGACGAGGCGTTGCGCGCCCGCACCGAGGCGTTCAAGCAGGAGATCGCCGAGGGCAAGAGCCTCGACGACATCCTGGTGCCGGCCTTCGCCACCGTGCGCGAAGCCGCCAAGCGCACGCTGGGCCAGCGCCATTTCGACGTGCAGCTGATCGGCGGCATGGTGCTGCACGAGGGCCGCATCGCCGAGATGAAGACCGGCGAAGGCAAGACGCTGGTCGCCACCCTGCCGGTCTACCTCAACGCGCTCGCCGGCCGCGGCGTCCACGTCGTCACCGTCAACGATTATCTGGCCAAGCGCGACGCCGAGTGGATGGGCCAGATCTACGGCTTCCTCGGCCTGACCGTCGGCGTCATCGTGCACGGGCTCGACGACGAGCAGCGCAAGCAGCAATACGACTGCGACGTCACCTACGGCACCAACAACGAGCTCGGCTTCGACTACCTGCGCGACAACATGAAGTACCGGCTCGAGGACATGGTGCAGCGCGGCCATGTCTACGCCATCGTCGACGAGGTCGACTCGATCCTGGTCGACGAGGCGCGCACGCCGCTGATCATTTCCGGGCCGCTCGACGACCGCTCCGAGTTCTACAACACCATCGACACCTTCATCCCGCGGCTCGACAAGACCGACTACGAGGTCGACGAGAAGCAGCGCACCGTCAATCTCACCGAAGTCGGCATGGAGCGCATGGAGCAATGGCTCCGCGAGGCCGGCCAGCTCAAGTCCGATTCGCTCTATGACGTGGAGAACGTCTCGGTCGTCCATCACGTCAATCAGGCCTTGCGCGCGCATAAGCTGTTCGCCCGCGACAAGGACTACATCGTGCGCAACGGCGAGGTCGTCATCATCGACGAGTTCACCGGCCGCATGATGCCGGGCCGGCGCTATTCGGAAGGCCTGCACCAGGCGCTCGAAGCTAAGGAGCATCAGCCGATCCAGCCGGAGAACCAGACGCTCGCCTCGATCACGTTCCAGAACTACTTCCGCATGTACGAAAAGCTCGGCGGCATGACCGGAACGGCCATGACCGAAGCCGACGAGTTCATGGACATCTATAATCTCGACGTTCTGGAAATTCCCACCAACATGCCGATGATCCGTCTCGACGACGATGACGAGGTCTATCGGACCACCAAAGAAAAATACAAGGCCATCCTGACGCTGATCGAGGACTGCAAGACGCGCGGCCAGCCGGTGCTGGTCGGCACCACCTCGATCGAGAAATCCGAGCAGCTCGCCGAACTCTTGCGCCAACACGGCTGGGAGCAGCACGACTTTGCCGATCCCAACGCATTTGCGGCGCTCTATTCGGGCGACGAAGGCGCCTCGAAGGCCAAGGTGTTCGCCATCCTCAACGCCCGCTACCACGAGCAGGAGGCCTACATCGTGGCCCAGGCCGGCGTGCCTGGCGCCATCACCATCGCGACCAACATGGCCGGCCGCGGCACCGACATTCAGCTCGGCGGCAACGCCGACATGCGCATCCGCCAGGAGCTCACGGACATCGAGGACCTGCGCGAGCGCGACAAATCCGACCGCGCCGCCGAGATCCGCTCCCAGGTCGCGCGCCTCAAAGAGAAGGCGCTCGGCGCCGGCGGGCTCTTCGTGCTCGGCACCGAGCGGCACGAGAGCCGGCGCATCGACAATCAGCTGCGCGGCCGCTCCGGGCGCCAGGGCGATCCCGGCCATTCCAAATTCTTCCTGTCGCTCGAAGACGATTTGATGCGCATCTTCGGCACCGACAAGCTCGACGGCATGCTGCAAAAGCTCGGGCTCAAGGAAGACGAGGCCATCATCCATCCCTGGATCAACAAGGCGCTGGAGAAGGCGCAGCAGAAGGTCGAGGCGCGCAACTTCGACATCCGCAAGAATATTCTCAAGTTCGACAACGTGATGAACGACCAGCGCAAGGTCATTTTCGACCAGCGCGTCGAGTGGATGAACGACGAGGTGGTGGCCGAAGTGGTGGCCGACATGCGCCACACCGCGATCGACGATCTGGTCGCCAAGCACGTGCCGGAAAACGCCTATCCGGAGCAGTGGGACACGCCTGGGCTGCGCGAGGAGCTCACGCGCGTGCTCAGTCTCGACCTGCCGGTCGTCGACTGGGCCAAGGAAGAAGGCATCGCCGACGAGGAAATCTTCTCCCGCGTCGAGCGCCGCGCTGACGAGCACATGGCGGCGAAGGCGGCCCAGTGGGGCCCCGACGTCATGCGCTATATCGAGAAATCGATCCTGTTGCAGACGCTCGACCATCTGTGGCGCGAGCATCTGGTCATGCTCGAACATCTGCGCCAGGTTATCGGGCTGCGCGGCTACGGCCAGCGCGATCCGCTCAACGAGTACAAGTCGGAAGCGTTCAACCTGTTCGAGGCGATGAGCCAGAACCTGCGCGAGGCGGTCACCGCGCAGCTCATGCGCGTCGAGGTCATGCCGGCGCCGCCGCCCGAAGAGCAGCAAGCCACCATGCTGCCGGTGATGGAAGCGCACAAAGCCGACCCGATCACCGGCGAGGACGAAATGGCACTGGCCACGGCCGGCGGCGAAACCCTGGCCCGCCACGGCATCGGCCGCGCTGCCGCTTCTGCGGCGGCGGAAGCGGCAACAGCCACGCGCAATCCGAAAGACCCGACCAGCTGGGGCAAGGTCGGCCGCAACGAGGCCTGTCCGTGCGGATCGGGCAAGAAATTCAAGCATTGCCACGGCAAATACGCGTGAGGGCGCACAACGCCCTCAAGCCGGCCCGATCACCTCTCCCCTTCCCAAACTTGCCTTCCCCACGCTGGTCAGCGTGCAAGGTCTATTACTGATAAGCTCGGAGTTGCTCCCAACGACGCCGGCAGAGACATCCGATGCTCAAAATCGATGTGAATTCCGTAGCGGATGTGCTCCGCGAGCTCGCGCGCGGCCACATTGCCGCCGAGACGCGCCACGACGGCTTCACCACATGGTTCGTCCGGGTGTCGGGGTTCTCGATCGAAATATTCGATGACGCCGGAAAAGTGGATTATGTCGAGCGCGTCACCGATCCATCGGGCAAAACGGCGACCTTTCAGCAGTTCATCAACGCCGTCGGATACGATCCCATCGATCAACTCAGCGAGGCGGATCAGAACGCACTCAGTGACCGGATGCTGGGAGACCGTTGGGGTCCCCTCGGGAAAAAGAAGAAGCGCTGATCAGCGGCTCCGTTTTCTCGCGAACTCTATTGCCGCCTTCACAGCGACCTCTCGCTCAGCTTCACGTCGCCGACGCTCGCTGCGCTCCGGGTTCCATGCCGGGTCGGTAAGCGTCTGGTCGGAGACGACGAGCCCATTCTGCACGCCGATGACGCGCGTCTGCGCTCCGGTCACACCAATGTCTTTGCGGTCGTACCGGCTGTCATCGACGCCGCAGACCGCGACGAGCTTGTGCGAGACCCACGAAGCAAAGATCGGCGGCTGTGTTCCGAATATCTCTTGGAATTCGATCCACCTCCCCATCTCCCACAATGCTCGCTGTCTGTACCACGCTTCGACTTCTTCGACATCGATACACTCTTCCACTTGCTTCGCCAGCCGATCTGCGCGCAAACGGCCGAACACCGTGAGCTCAGCCAGATACAGCCGTCCGTTCTGCATGTCCCAATGGGCTCGCCAGCCCCGGTAATTGGCGGTGCTCTCGTGCCGGATTTCCAGACCGATATTGTCGGCGTGAGCCGGCGGCAGAATGGGGACTAATTGCGCGAGAAAGTGATGCGAGCCCTCAATCGAAATCGTGTCGAGGACCTGTGTTGTCATTATTGGCGAGAGGCGCGCTGCGCCGTCTGACGATGAATTACTGGAGTCCCCAGCGGTTATTGAAGCTGCCCGCCGGCACGACCGGTTGGGCGCCGCTGATCAGCCCACCACTCGGCGGCGCGAAGGCAGCCGCTTGCTGCTGCGGCGCCGGCTTGGCGGTCTGCGCCAGCTGCGGCTCAGGCCGGGTCGGTTCGGCGTTGGCCGGCTCTTTGGCTTTCGGCCGCAGCCCGGCCGCCATAGCCGGCCTTTCGCGAAGCGCGAGCTGGGGCTTTGGCTTGACGACACCCGCATTGGCGGCCCGCACTGGAGCACCCGCTAACGGCTGCTGCTGCTCAGCGTTCGAGCCGGACGAGAACAGGCCGCTGAAGAAACTGCGCACACCGCTGCCGGCCAGCGCCGGCGCCTGCGCGATCGCGGCGGTGGTCTCCGTCTCCGAGCCGCGCGGCGGCGAAAGTGCCGGCGGCAACCGCCCCGGCTGCTGCGGCGGCACGTGCATGTGACCTTCGTTGTCGTACGTGTAGGTCGGGCTATCGAGCTTGGAAGCGAACACCCGGTTCATGCCGCCGTCGGTCCCGGTTTCGAGCGGCGCGACAGCCACGTTGTCCTTGACCAGATCGGCGAATGCTACCTCGTCGTGGCGCTGCTTCTCCTGCACCGCTTCGGCGATCGTCGGGTCGATGTCGTATTGCGGACAGCGGCCGGTCGGCGTGAAATTCAACGGCCTCGTCGAACCGGCCGGCGGCACCGCGTCGAACACGTAGTGGCGGTCGCAAACATCGATCTTCGGCTCGAGGTGCGACACCGCGAAATGGTCGTAGCCTTCCTTGATCATTTTCCAGAAGGCCAGATTCGGACTGTTGCGATGGCGCGCCAGGTTGGCCGGCGTCATGCGGAACGGATAGGCCTGGATCTGAAACTCTTTCTGCCCGCCCAGGAACGCTTCGCGCCCCAGCGAATAGATCTCGCCGATCTGCTCGTCGGTCATGGCGTAGCAGCCGCGCGACGAGCAGTCGCCATGGATCATCAGGAACGCGCCATGCCGGTTATTGGCGCGGTCGTAGGCGTTCGGGAAGCCGGTATTGATGGCGAGGTAATAGCTGGAATTGGGATTCATCAGGCCGGGCGTGATCGCGTAAAAGCCTTCCGGCGCCTGACGATCGCCTTCCTTGACCTTCGGCCCGAGATCGCCCGACCAGCGGCAGATCGGATAGACCTTGAGCAGCGCATAGCGCCCGCTGGTGTCCTGCTTCCAGACTTCGAGTTCCGATTCCTCCTTGAAGATGCGGACGAGGATCGGCGACTCCTTCGGCATGTTCTTGGCCTGGAGCTGCGCCAGCATCTGCGGCGACAATTCCTTCATCGCCTTCGAGGGCAGCTCGTAGCCTTCGTCCGCAAGACATCCGCCGAGCGCCAGCGCGCCGGCCAGAACCGCCAACGTCATCAACGCGCGCCAGCGCGGCGCGCTGACCCTACGGGCGCGGTTCAATGCGATACTCCCCGACGGATGGACCATCCCCATGCCATCACAACCACCATGGTTAGCCCTAAGGGGTGGCTTTCGCAAGACAGAGCAGCGCTGGGCAGGGTGGCTCTGCGGGTGATAACGAACAGTAAACTTTCGACAAATTTGCCGGGCGAATTCAACGCACTAGCAACGCTGTCGGCGCCCTCGCGGCGCACCGGGCCGGGTGGCGGTGGATCGATCGGGGCCAAATCGTGGCGCAAGCGTGGCGACGCCGCCGAAGCTCAGGACAGCGTGCGTCCAATCGCGGTGAATTTTTCGCGGCGCAGCCGCATGATAGTGGCGCGGTCGAGCCCGCGCAGTTCGGCAAGCGCCGCCGCGATCGCCTCGCCGGTCGCCGCGATGGCGGCGGCGGGCTCGCGATGCGCGCCGCCGATCGGCTCCGTCACGATGGTGTCGATGACGCCGAGCCGCGCCAGGTCTTGCGCGGTGATCTTCATCGCCGCGGCGGCATCCTGCGCGCGCGCGGTATCGCGCCACAGGATCGAAGCCGCGCCTTCCGGGGAGATGACGCTATAGATCGCGTGCTCGAGCATGATGACGCGGTTGGCGGTGGCAATCGCCACCGCGCCGCCGGAGCCGCCCTCGCCGATGATGGCGGCGACGTTGGGCACGCCGATCTCGAGGCAAGCTTCAGTCGAGCGCGCGATGGCCTCGGCTTGGCCGCGCTCCTCGGCGCCAATGCCCGGATAGGCGCCGGCGGTGTCGATCAGCGCCACCACCGGAATGTCGAACCGGTCGGCCAGCAGCATCAGGCGGACCGCCTTGCGATAGCCCTCCGGCCGCGCCATGCCGAAATTGTGCTTGAGCCGGTTCTCGGTGTCGGAGCCCTTCTCGTGGCCGATGACGCAGACGCTCTCGCCGGCAAAGCGCCCGAAGCCGCCGATGATCGCCTCGTCCTCGCCGTGCTTGCGGTCGCCGGCGAGCGGGGCGAAATCGGCGATCAGCGCCGCGATGTAATCGAGGCAATGCGGCCGCTGCGGATGCCGCGCCACTTGCGTCTTCTGCCACGGCGTCAACGCGCCGTAGAGTTCCTCGAGCGCCTGCGCGGCCTTGGCCTCCATGCGGCCGATCTCTTCGCCGATGGCAATGGCGTCGCCGTCCTGCTGCAGCGCGCGCAGTTCCTCGACCTTGGCCTCCAACTCGGCCACCGGCTTTTCGAAATCGAGGTAGGAGCGCATCAGGTCAACTTATTGCATCAGCCCTGAATGTCACGCCCGTCCGCCAGCGGATGCAGGTCGCGCACCAGACTCTTCAGACGCTCCTCCAGCACGTGCGTGTAAATCTGCGTCGTTGAAATATCGGCGTGGCCGAGCAGCGTCTGCACCACGCGCAGGTCAGCGCCGTTGTGCAGCAAATGGCTGGCGAAGGCGTGGCGCAGCACGTGCGGGCTGATCCGGTCGGCCCGCAGGCCGGCGGCGGCGGCCAGCGCCTTGAGCTCACGCGCGAGATGCTGGCGCGTGAGGTGCCCGCTCTCGCCGAACGACGGAAACAGCCATTTGGATTGGGCGGATCGCGGCTCGCGCCCGGCTTCGGCGAGCAGCGCCAGATAAGTCTGCATCGAGCGCTTGGCGGCGTCGTTGAGCGGCACCAGACGTTCCTTGTTGCCCTTGCCGCGCACCACGATGACGCGGGCGTCGCGGCGCGCTGCCGAGAGCGGCAGCGCCACCAGCTCGGAGACGCGCAGGCCCGTCGCGTACAGCGTCTCGAGCAGGCACGCGAGCCGCGCCGCACGCAGCCGGCGCGGCAGCGGCGCATCCGGCTCGCATGCGGCGGCGGTCTGCAACAGCCGGTCGACCTCGGCGATGGACAGTGTCTTGGGCAGCGGCCGCGTGCGCTTGGGACCTTCGAGCACCGCGGCCGGATCGTCGCTGCGTTGTCCCTCCGCGTACAGGAACCGGTAAAGCTGCCGGATCGCCGACAACCGGCGCGCCACCGTGGCGGCGCGCAAGCCGCGGCGCGCCAATTCGCCGAGATAACGGCGGAGCTGGTCGGTGCTGGCATTGGCGACGCTGCGGCGCGCGCCGGCGAGATGCAATGAGAAGTCGTCCAGGTCGCGGCGGTAGGCCGACAGCGTGTTGCTCTGCGCGCCGCGCTCGGCCGCCAGCATATCGAGGAAAAGGCCGATCAGCCGCTCGTCGGCACGGCGCGTCGCCCCGGCCCTGCTCGCAGCCGCGGGCCTCGCCATGGCGCCAGCCTCACTGGTCCTTGAAGAACTTGGTGGGCGAGATGAAAACGCTGATCTCACGCGGCTTGGGTTGCACGAAATTCGCTAACGAATATAGACCGCCGTAAACGACAGCGCACAAAATCGCGAGAACAGTCAGTAAACGCAGCAGGCTTGGCATCGCAGTAAGCCCGGGCTCGTCCTATTGGTACCAGGGAAGCGGACCGAGTACGATCATGCCGGTCCGGACCTGACAAGGCTCCGCAACCACCGGAGCCGGCGACGGCGCGGCAGCCAGGTCGCGGACGAGAGTGTAGATGACCGATATCGCCTTACAAAATGACGCCAATGGGGCTGTGCCCGAAGCGATCCGCGACGCGCTCGGGCGCCATTCGGTCGTGCTGATCGGCATGATGGGGGTCGGCAAATCCTCGATCGGACGCCGGCTGGCCGCCCGGCTCGGCATTCCCTTCGTCGATGCCGATACCGAGATCGAGCACGCGGCCGGCATGAGCATTTCCGACATCTTCGCCCGCCACGGCGAGGCCGACTTCCGCAGCGGCGAAGCCCGGGTGATCGCGCGGTTGCTCGAGAGCGGTCCGCAGGTCCTGGCGACGGGCGGCGGCGCATTCATGAACGAGGCGACGCGGGCGGCAATCAAGAACAAGGGCATCTCGATCTGGCTGTCGGCGGAGTTCGACGTGCTGATGCGGCGGATCGCCAAGCGCAAGAACGAGCGGCCGCTGCTGCAAACCGCCGATCCGGCCGAGACGCTGCGCCACCTGCTCACGGTCCGTGAGCCAGTCTATGCCCTGGCCGATCTCACGGTGCATTCTCGCGAGGTGCCGCACGACGCCATCGTCGCGGAGATCGTGGCGGCGCTCGCCGCTTTCCTGAATGTCGCGGCCGAGAGCCCGCAGGAGGGCGGCGCATGAACGTTTTGACCGCCAGCGATCCGACAATGGTCGAGGTCAAGCTCGGCGCCCGCAGCTACGACATCGTGATCGGCCGCGATGCCACGGCCTCGCTTGGCAAACGCATCGCGGCCCTGCGGCCCGGCGCCAAGGTCTTCATCGTCACCGACGAGAACGTGGCTCGCCATGTTCTACCCGCCGCGACTGCGGCACTGAACAGTGCCGGGATCGCGCACGGCAGCATCGTTGTGCCGCCCGGCGAAGGCTCGAAGAGCTTCGCCGTTTTCGAGCAAGTCTGCGAAGCCATCATTGCGGCCCGCATTGAACGCGGCGATCTCGTTGTCGCGCTCGGCGGCGGCGTGGTCGGCGATCTCGCCGGCTTCGCCGCCGCCGCCGTGCGGCGCGGCCTCGACTACGTGCAGGTGCCGACCACGCTGTTGGCGCAAGTGGATTCCTCGGTCGGCGGCAAGACCGCGATCGATTCCCGGCACGGCAAGAACCTGATCGGCGCGTTCCACCAGCCGATCCTGGTCGTCGCCGACACGGCTTTGCTCGACACGTTGCCCGCGCGCGAATTCCGCGCCGGCTATGCCGAAGTGGTCAAATACGGCCTGCTCGGCGATGCCGGTTTCTTCGGCTGGCTCGATGCCAATTGGCGCGAGGTGTTCGCCGGTGGCGCCGCTCGCGACCATGCCATCGCGGTGAGCTGTCGCGCCAAGGCCGCCATCGTGGCGCGCGACGAGCGCGAGACCGGTGATCGGCAGCTCCTCAATCTCGGCCATACCTTCGGCCATGCCCTCGAAGCGGCCTGCGGCTTTTCCGACCGGCTCCTGCATGGCGAAGCCATCGCCATCGGCATGGCGCTCGCCTTCGAGTTCTCGGCAGGGCGCCAGGGCCTCCTGCCCAAGGCCGAGGCGGCGCGCGTCGTCCGTCACTTGGCGGCGGTCGGCTTGCCCACGAAAATCAGGGATATCCCGGGCGTTCCCCCATCGGTCGACCGGCTTATGGAACTCATCGGCCAGGACAAGAAAATCAAGCGGGGACAGCTTACCTTTATCCTGGTGCGCGGCATCGGCGCGGCCTTCGTCGAAACCGGGGTCGACCAAGCCGAGGTCCGCGGGTTTTTGAGCGAGAAGCTTGCCGAGCGATGACTTTGCGATGACCATTTCGGATTGGCTTACCGTCGGCCTGATTGCGATCTGCCTGTTATGGTCCGCCTACTCCTCGGCGAGCGAGACGGCGCTGACCGCATCCTCGCGCGCCGCCATGCTGCGGCTGGAAAAGCAGGGCAGCCGCCGCGCCAAAATAGTCAACAAACTGCTGGCGACCCGCGAGCGGATGCTTGGCGCCATTCTGCTCAGCAACAATCTCACCAATACGGCCGCCTCGACACTGGCGACCGGAATCCTCCTGACATTGTTCGGCAAAGCGGGCCTGCTCTACGCCACGATCGTCATGACCATCCTGATCTTCGTGGCCTGCGAGGTGCTGCCGAAGACCGCCGCCTTCAACGCGCCGGACCGCATGGCGCTCGCCGTGGCGCGGCCGATCGATCGCGTGGTGCGCTTGCTGCTGCCGGTGCTGGTCGCAGTGGAATGGCTGGTGCGGATCATCCTGCGTGCGGTCGGCATGCCGATCGGCAAGCTGCAGTCGATCCTCTCGCCGCACGAGGAGCTGCGCGGGGCAGTCGATCTCCTGCATCGCGCCGGCGTCGTCGAAAAGCTCGACCGCGACATGATGGGCGGCGTGCTCGACCTGCGCGAACTGACCGTCTCCGACGTCATGGTTCATCGCACCAAAATGGTGATGCTGGACGCCGACCAGACGCAGCGCGAGATCGTTGACGCGGCCCTCGCCGCATCGGTGACACGGCTGCCGCTGTGGCACGGCTCGCCCGACAACATCGTCGGCGTGCTGCACACCAAGGACCTGCTGCGGGCGCTGCACGCCGCGCGCGGTGACGCCAGCACGATCGATATTGCGACCCTGGCGAAGCCGCCGTGGTTCGTGCCCGACATCACGCCGCTCTACGAACAGCTCAAGGCGTTCCGCGCCCGCAAGACGCCGTTCGCGCTGGTGGTGGACGAGTACGGCGAACTCGAAGGCCTGGTGACGCTCGAGGACATCGTCGAGGAGATCGTCGGCGACATCACCGACGAGTACGACATCGCGGTGCCGGGCGTGCGCGCGCTGCCGGACGGCTCGGTCAACGTCGACGGCGCCGTTCCGGTGCGCGATCTCAACCGCGTGATGGATTGGAATATCCCGGACGCCGAGGCGACGACTATCGCGGGCGTCGTCATCCACGAGACGCGCTCGATTCCGGAACCCGGGCAGAGCTTCACGTTTCACGGTTTTCGCTTTCACGTGCTGCGCAAGACGCGAAATCGCATCACAGCACTGCGCGTCACGCCGCTTACGCGCAAGGTGACGGCCAAAGCGGGCTGATGCACAATGGCGGCACGCCATCAGTCACGGGGAGAGCAAGCATCATGGCAAACGGCAGCTACGAGACGGTCAAGATCGAGCGCGAGGACGGCGCCAATGCCGGCATCACCTGGGTGATCCTCAACCGCCCAGAAAAGCGCAATGCCATGAGCCCGCAGCTGCATTTCGACATGGCCGACGTGCTCAACGAGCTGGAAAGTGACGCGCGCACCAAGGTGGTGGTGCTGACCGGCGCCGGCGAAGCGTGGTGCGCCGGCCAGGACCTCAAGCTCTATTTCCGCGAACTCGACAACAAGCCGGCCGAGCGCGCCCGCGCCGCCTGGGCGAGCCACTACTGGCGCTGGCAGAAGCTGTTCACCTACGGCAAACCGACCATCGCCATGGTCAATGGTTTCTGCTTCGGCGGCGGCTTTACTCAGCTCATCGCCTGCGACTTCGCCATCGCCGCCGAGGACGCCAAGTTCGGCCTCTCCGAGGTGAACTGGGGCATTTTGCCGGGCGGCTTCGTCTCCAAGGCGCTCACCGACGCGCTGTCGCTGCGCGATGCGGTCTGGCTGGCGATGACCGGCGAAACCTTCGACGGCAAATTTGCGGAGAAGATACGGCTCATCAACAAGGCCGTGCCGCGCGACAAGTTGCGCGAAGAGACGCTGTCCCTGGCGCAGCGCTTGCTGAAGCTCAACCCCGAGGTCCTCAAAGCAACAAAAATTGCGGTGAAGAACGTCCGCTCGGTTCCGCACGAGCAGGCGGCTGATTATCTACAAGCCAAGAGCCAGGAGATGCGCTTCCAGGACAAGGAAGGCGGCCGCGCCAAGGGCTTGAGCCAGTTCCTCGACGACAAGAGCTATCGGCCGGGTTTTGGGCCGTACGCGCGCACGAGCTAGGCCCGCATCGGGGCGCGCCGCTCGGAAAGGCAGGCGACCATGAATGTGCAGCCCAAGACGGGGGCTTTCGAGATCGGTGCGGCGCCCGCGCCGATCGATCCCGGCGTCCGCATCGGCCATGTGCATCTGAAAGTCGCCGACCTCGAACGGGCGCTGACGTTCTATTGCGGCGTACTCGGCTTCGAACTGACGCAGCGCCGGCCGGGCGCTGCCTTCATCTCGGCCGGCGGCTATCATCACCACATCGGGCTCAACACCTGGGAAAGCCACGGCGGCTCGCCGCCGCCGCTCGGCAGCACCGGGCTTTATCATCTGGCGATCCTTTATCCGACGCGGGTGAAACTCGCCGACGCGCTGCGCCGGCTGATCGAGGCCGAGATCCCGCTCGAAGGCGCCTCCGATCACGGGGTGAGCGAAGCGCTCTATCTGCGCGATCCCGACGACAACGGCGTCGAACTTTATTGGGACCGGCCCAAGGAGCTTTGGCCGCGCGCGGGCGACGGCAAACTCGCCATGGTCACCGAGCGGCTCGACCTGCGCGATTTGCTGAACGAACTCGAAAAGGCGCAACCGTAAACGACCAACAGCGCCCAAGTCGGCCGCGGACTGCCTACAGGCCTTCGCCCGGCGCGGCCGCATGGATGGCGAGCGCGTGGACGCCGCCGGCGAGTTCGGCCGCGAGCGCCGCGTTGACCAGGCGATGGCGCTCGACCCGGCTCTTCCCGCGGAAGGCATCCGACACGATATAGACTCGGTAATGCGTCTCGCCGCCGGGGCGATGTCCGGCGTGGCCTTCGTGGTGGTGCGATTCGTCCTCCACGCGCAGGCTTTCGGGGGTGAAAGCGTTGCGCAACTTTTCGGTAATCACATCCTGCGTTCTCATGACCGGCGTTCCCAACGACCTGGGTTTAGCTGCCGGCAGCGTTAGCGAGAATGAATCGCAGGCGTCAACGCTTAAGAAGCGTACCATGGCCGCGACGAAGCGCGCATTTGCCGCCTGTCAAGTCTTGCGGTTGAGGCGCGCAACCGCATAATCGAATGTCAATGACGACCAATTCACCGCTGTTCGACCGCATCCGCGTCAAGCCCGACCGGGACCGCCGGGTGCGCTCCGAATTGCCCGGTTGCCAATGGCCGGGATGCGGCGCGGCCGCGACCCACCGGGCGCCGAAGGGCCGCCTGCGCTCCAGCGAATATTGGCGGTTCTGCCTCGAGCACGTGCGCGAATACAACAATTCCTACAATTTTTTCGCCGGCATGAGCGACGACGCCATCGCCCAATACCAGAAAGACGACGTCACCGGGCATCGCCCGACCTGGAAGATGGGCTCGCTGGGTGGCGAACGCCGACGCGCCGCCAAGGCCAAATTCCGCACTGCCGGCTGGGCCGCCGAGGACCCGTTCGAGCTGTTCGCCGAGGGCCGGCCCAGCCGTGCAAAGCCTGCATCGGAGGGCCGCAAGATTCTCAATGCGCAGCGGCGCGCCCTCGATACGCTCGGCCTTGAAGCCGATGCGTCGCGGACCGATATCAAGACGCGGTTCAAAATGCTGGTAAAACGGCATCATCCCGACGCCAATGGCGGCGATCGCGGTTCTGAGGACCGGCTGCGAGACATTATCGCGGCATACAATTACCTGAAGTCCGCGGGCTTTTGCTGAGGCGTCGAGGGGCTAAGTCCGGCTCCCGTCGACGCGAGCGACAATCGCCGTCCCAGCAATTTTCCACCGGCCGCAGGTGGCTTTCGCGGCGGCGGCCGTTTCTGCTAGATGTACCGCGCAATCCGACCCGGCCGCCCACACCCGACCCTGCCCCGCAAGCGGCGGGAGCCCAGGGAGGGGGGATGCGCCTCGGAGGTTGCCGCGGTCACGGAGGAGCAATGACTCTCGCTACAGATACCCAATCCGGCCTGCCGGACATGAAAGTGTCGATCCGCCAGGTGTTCGGCATCGACAGCGATCTCGAAGTGCCGGCCTATTCGGAGCCCGACGAGCACGTCCCCGACGTCGATCCCGATTACCGCTTCGACAAGCCGACCACACTCGCCATCCTGGCCGGCTTCGCGCGCAACCGCCGCGTCATCACCTCGGGCTATCACGGCACCGGCAAATCGACCCACGTCGAGCAGGTCGCGGCCCGGCTGAACTGGCCGTGCGTGCGCGTCAATCTCGACAGCCATATCAGCCGCGTCGATCTGATCGGCAAGGACGCCATCGTGATCCGCGAGGGCATGCAGGTCACCGAATTCCGCGACGGCATTCTGCCGTGGGCGCTGCAGAACAACGTCGCGCTCTGCTTCGACGAATACGACGCCGGCCGGCCCGACGTGATGTTCGTCATCCAGCGCGTGCTGGAATCCTCCGGCCGGTTGACGCTGCTCGACCAGAACAAGGTGATCAAGCCGCATCCGGCGTTCCGGCTGTTCGCCACCGCCAACACCGTCGGCCTCGGCGACACGTCCGGCCTCTATCACGGCACGCAGCAGATCAACCAAGGCCAGATGGACCGCTGGTCGATCGTCACCACGCTCAATTATCTGCCGCACGACAACGAAGTCGACATCGTGCTCGCCAAGGCCAGGCACTACCGCACCACCGAAGGCCGCGACATCGTCTCCAAGATGGTGCGCGTCGCCGACCTCACGCGCAACGCTTTCATGAACGGCGACCTCTCGACGGTCATGAGCCCGCGCACGGTGATCACCTGGGCGGAGAATTCGGAAATCTTCGGCGATATCGGCTTCGCCTTCCGGCTCACCTTCGTCAACAAGTGCGACGAGCTGGAGCGGCCGCTGGTCGCCGAGTTCTATCAGCGCTGCTTCGGACAGGA
>DASRET010000057.1:0-7118 GCA_035651875.1 Xanthobacteraceae bacterium | reverse complement strand
ACGCGGCATGGCTGGATCAGGCTTGCGCCCATTGTCCAATATTCCCCACTGCTGCCTCCCGTAGGAGTCTGGGCCGTGTCTCAGTCCCAGTGAGGCTGATCATCCTCTCAGACCAGCTACTGATCGTCGCCTTGGTGAGCCATTACCCCACCAACTAGCTAATCAGACGCGGGCCGATCCTTCAGCGATAAATCTTTCTCCTTACGGACGTATCCGGTATCAGCCCAAGTTTCCCTGGGTTGTTCCGAACTGAAGGGCACGTTCCCACGTGTTACTCTCCCGTCTGCCGCTCCCCTTGCGGGGCGCTCGACTTGCATGTGTTAAGCCTGCCGCCAGCGTTCGCTCTGAGCCAGGATCAAACTCTCAAGTTGAAGAGATATGATCTCGGCTGATCACAACGTTTGACGAGGTCCCACTCTGTCCGTTCCGATGATTGCTCACCGTAACGACCATAGTGTTGACCTGAAACGTCGACCGCCGAAGTCTCTTCACGGCCGTTTTGCGCGATGCGGTTTCCCGATCGCGAAAGCGGCCCGCAAGGACTCCGCCGTCCACGTTTCTCTTTCTTCCGATTCACTTGTCAAACAACCCGAGACCCCGAAGGACCCCGTCTTCCACTCTCTCCGGCGAGACCGGCACGAGAGCAAAAGCCGCCGAAGCCTCGCACATCCGCCAGGGCCAAAGCTCGTGGCCGGATGTTCACCGTGTAAACAGTGAGGGGCTTCATGGCACGTCATCGCGTCACGCGGCGGCGCGCCAAGGCCGCTTATATAGGCTGGACCCTCCGACGTTGTCAACGGTTTCGCACCGCAAAAACTGCGATGCGGCGCGGCAAGTTTTGCCGCGCGACCGAGGCGAGGATCGGCCGCTCGGAAGACCGGTGACGGCGCACGATTGCGTCGCCTGCGCCGCACTACGGCCACATTCCTCCGCCGTCCTTACGCCTCGTGTCGGGCGTGTCGCCAACTGGGGTCGCGACAGCGTCATCTGAGCTTTCAATCCGCGACGATTCCGCTTGCTCTTTGGCCGCGTTGACGGCCCGGAATCGGCGAGGTCATTGTGCCATCGCGCGATTCTGGCTTGGTTTAAGGCCGGTCGGGCGGGGGAACGCAGCGTCGTAACCGGTCAGCGCAACCTTGGCGCCCCGGCTGCGAACGCAAGTGCGGGGGACGTATTTTTGGACCGAGGCTTGGACCGAGCTAGGTTGCGCGTCGCCAACCGGAGCGTCGCCAACCGGAGCCTTGTGGCCGAGTCGATCGATCTCGGTCACGAACCGCCGCTGTCGGTCGACGGCGGCAATGGCTTGGTCGACCGCCGCCGTCTGTCGGTGCAATGGTTCTGCGGTACGATCCTGACCGGCCTTTGCGGCGCTGCTCTCATGGGCGGCGCCGTTTTTGCGTCGCTCGACGGCGAGACCAATTTTGCAACCGCCCCGGAGCGGGTCGAAAGCGTGCTGCGCGGCGCGCTCTCGAGCCTCGGCGGCCGGCTCACCGGACTGCACAAGACCAACCGCCTGTTGGCGGCGAGCGAGGCCAAGGTCGAACGCGCGGTCATCCGGGTGCCGACCATCACTCACAGCCGCGACCGCGAAATGGTCCGGGTACGGCCGTACGAGCGGGTGTTCGGCAATCTGTCGCCGACGATTTCCGATCCGGATATCGCTGCCAAGATCCCGCCGTTCAGCCCGCAGAAAATCCTTGCCGCCGCGGTGGCCGGCGACGATCAGACCGCGGCACCGCAGCCCGACGCCGAAGTGTCGTTCTCGACCTGCGACTTCACCCCCGGCCCGCCGCGCGCCAAAGTGACTCCGTCGATCTGCGATCTCAGCACGCTGTTGCCAAAGGTCAAGCGCACGACGCTGTTGCCCATTGATGAAGTGCTGGAGCGGGTGCGCGATACGGCGGAAGCCGCCGGCGGCGGCGCTACGCTCCTGGCCACGGGCAGTCTCGGCCCCGGCGGTACGCCGCCGCTCAAGCTCGGCTACGCGGCCGACGAACCCGATCCGTACCTCGGCTTCCAGGTGCGCATCGTTCCCGAGAACGTGACGCTGTTGCCCAAGTCGCAGCCGACGGCCGGCGCCGATAATGGCGAGCACGTCATTGTCGCCAAGAAGGGCGATACGGTTGCGTCGATCCTGCAGGACCTCGGCACCCCGGCGGAGCGCATCAAGCAGATCGTCGCGGTGCTCGGCGCGCCGGCGCGCGACGGCGGCCTCAAGGAAGGCGAGAAGGTCCGCGTCCTCCTAACGCCGAACGGCCTCGGCCGCATATTGCCGCTGCGCGTGATGGTCACCGACGACAGCGCCATCCAGACGGCCGCCGCGCTATCCGACATGGGCGCTTACGTGCCGGTCGATCTGCGCAACGTCGATGCCGACACCACCGAACCGGTCGTGGCCAAGGAAGTCGACAATGGCGGCCCGGGCATCTCGCTCTACCAGAGCCTCTGGGATACGGCGCTGCACAGCAACGTACCGCCTGCCGTGATCGACCAGATGGTCCGCATCTACGCTTACGACTTCGATTTTCAGCGCAAGGTGCAGCCCGGCGATTCCTTCGACGTGCTCTATGCGGAAGACGGCAACGGCGACGGCGCCAAGGAAGTGCGCTACGCGGCGCTCACCGTCGGCGGTGAGACCAAAAAATACTACCACTTCCACACCACCGACGACGGCACCTACGACTACTATGACGACAGCGGCAAGAGCGCGAAGAAATTCCTGGTGCGCAAGCCGGTCGCGGCCGGTATGGAGACTTCGCCGTTCGGCTGGCGCGTCCATCCCGTCTCGCACACCAAGGAACTGCACACCGGCGTCGACTGGGCGGCGCCGGTCGGCACGCCGATCTTTGCCGCCGGCAACGGCACCATCGAGTGGATCGGCCCGCGCGGCGGCTACGGCAAATACATCCGCATCCGCCACCCCGACGGTTACGAGACGGCGTACGGCCACATGACCGCGTTCGCCCGCGGCCTCGACGTCGGCAGCCGCGTCCGCCAGGGCCAGGTCATCGGTTTCGTCGGCTCGACCGGCATGTCGACCGGTTCGCACGTGCATTTCGAAATTCTCATCAACGACCGCTTCGTCGATCCGATGCGCATCAAGCTGCCGCGCGGCCGGGTGCTCGACGGCGGCACGCTGGCGCAGTTCGAGAAAGACCGCCGGCAGCTCGACGGCCTGATGACCAACGGCTCGGCGGCGCACGTCGCGCAAGCGCGCTGAGGCATCAGCGCTCTCCGCGAGCGCGAATTATCCTTATTTCGTCAGAGAAAGCCGTCGGTCGAAGTGGCCGTTGGGCTTTTCGCTGGCGGTTGCGATCGACGGCGTCCCGCGACCAAGCACATTCCATCGTCCGTTAAGTTTGGGGTGATGGCGTGTTCCAGCGTTGGAACTTCGTCGGGTTTTCAACGTTTGTTTGCCGGGGTTGGCCAGGAGCGAGGAATACCCCATGCTTGGCACCATTCTGATCATCCTTCTGATTCTGTTGCTCGTCGGCGCTCTGCCGACCTGGCCGTACAGCAGCGGCTGGGGCTATTATCCGGGCGGCGGATTAGGCCTCATTCTGATCATCGTGATCATTCTTGTCGTAGCCGGAAGACTTTGAGCGCGGCGCGGCGCACACCGATGACGTCGCGCTTGAGCGCCTAAAGGCTATTGCATCCCGGACGCAGCGCAGCATTCAGAGCCGTGCTTTCGCGCGTCCGGGCGCAAGCTTGCCTCAGGCGGTCGTCATGACAATGGTATCGCAGTGGAGGCCGATCGCGCTTGTTCGGTATTGCGGCTTGACGGGCTATTCCCTCCACGCCGAGAAAGCTTCGGCAAAAGCGCGATTACCTGAAGGACCCTTTTGCAGAGCCAGTATGGCGCGCTTTCCGTTGTTATAGACGATGGTGACGTCGAGCCAATCGCGATCTTTTAGAAGCTGAAGGTTTCTTTGCATCGCCGGACTCGCAGCGGACAACCCGATGATGAACGAGGAATTCCTCACCTTCTCGGAAAGCCCGGCGAGCGCGACGCCAGCAACGCCCTCGGAGGCCTTCATGAGGACGCCGGGAACGGTGCTGACGCCGCCGCCCGGCGAATTGGGCGGCATGTTGAAGGTGATCGTGATGACGTGGCTTGCGGCCAGGTTTTGATCGGTGTTTCGGCGCAGGGTCAGCAACGCGACCAAGTGCCCCGGAATGGTTATTTGCGCCACGATCGCGGGCTCGCCCTGCCCGCCCGGTTCACTGCTCTGATCCTTGGCCTTTCCCGACGACAATCGCACCGTGCGCCAGGTGGCCAGCCCGTAGGAGCTTCGGCCGCGCGGATTGTTCGGATCTTCTTCATAGAGGACGGCCTGCTGCGAGACGGCAGCGGCCGTCGCGCGTTGCTCGGCGGAGTTCAGCGAAACACATTCGAGCTGGACGGTGAACGGCCGCGCGATATCGCCGACGTCCGCGGCCGATAGATTTTGGTCGGAACGCGCGGTTCGGTAGGCGATCGCTTTGCTGTCGAGGAACGTCCGCGCCACCTCGGCCTTCAACGCGAAGTTAACGTTCTGCGGAATGTCTCCCGTATATTGGGCGACCAGGGCGGCGTTGAGTTTAGAGCTGACGATCCCGATCAAATGACCGCTGGAATCGAGCAACGGCCCGCCGCTGTTGCCAGGCTGCACCGGTGCGCTGATCTGAAGATAACGCTGATCGTTGCGGAGACCGGCCAGGGCGCTGACGATACCCGAGGAGAGATTCGCGGTGGCGGCGAGCAGACCGCTAAGTGGATAGCCCATCGCGACGACAGGTTCGCCGGCGCGAACAGCCGCCCCGTCGCGAAAAACCGCTCTGGCGGACAGCGAGGGCGAACCGCTGACGAGGGCAAGATCGTTTTTGTCGTCGCTTGCGATCACATGCGCCGCAAAAGGATCGCCTGACGGCGGTCTGACGGTGACGCGTGTGCACTCCCTGACCACGTGCGCGTTGGTGAGGATTTCGCCCTGGCTGCCCATCACGACCCCTGAGCCGCTGGAGCGGCGCTCGGCGGCGCGCACGGGACTGAGCGCGACGCAGAGTACCACCAGCGCAATCGCAAAGGTCGCGCGCCGCGGAAAAGCGATAGCCTTGTGCTGCATTTCGGGAGCGAAGCTGCCGTGCCGACAAAATCATTATACGTAAACGGGGCGGTGAAAGATAGGCGGGCTTGCTCCAGCAACGCGATGACACATTGCGCTCCGCGTCATGTCATGGCTTTATCCGCCCGCACACTCACGGGGGAAAGTTGCGGTGAAAACGCTCGAAGCGGCGGTGGTCGGCGTCGGCTGGATCGGCGGCTTGCGCGCGGATACGCTGTCGCGCACGGCTTTGGTCGAGAAACTGCACCTGTGCGATATCAAGCCGGACCGGCTCGCCGAGGTGACCAAGCTCTACAAGCCGGCGACAAGCACGCTCGATTATCAGGATATCATCCGGAACGATCGCGTCCGCGCCGTCTATATCTCGACTACGCCGGAAGCCAATCATTATCCGATCGCGCGCGATTGCCTCAAGGCCGGCAAGCACGTCATGCTGGAAAAGCCGATCGCGCTCGAACTGTGGGAAGCCGACGAGCTGATCCAGCTGTCGCGCCGCAACAATCTGAAATTCACCATCGGCTATTCGCAGCGCTTCAATCCAAAGATCGCGTTCGCCAAGAAGAAGATCACTGACGGTACGCTCGGCAAGGTCGTCTCGGTGCTGGTCAGCCGCCATCTGTCGCGCGAGCTCGGCAAGAAGATCGCGAGCCGGGTGCGGCTGTCTCCGGTGGTGATGGAGTCGACCCACGACCTCGATTTCGTGTTCTGGCTCCTCGAGCCCGCCAAGCCGGTGCGCGTGTTCAGCCAGGGCGCCTACGGCTACATGCAGCCGGTCAACGGCTCGCACGACGTCATGTTCACCACGGTGACCATGGACAACGGCGTGGTGGTGATGATCGGCGGCGGCTGGAATCTGCCGCCGAGCTATCCGAACTATTGCGCCACCTGGATCGAGATCACCGGCACCGACGGCGCGCTGTTTCTCGACGACACCCAGCGCGACAACTGGCTCAGCACCGAAAAGCGCGGCCAAGAATTCCCGATGTCGACCATGCCGGGCGAATGGGTCGACCACGTCTACGCCGGCGGCATCGGCCCGGAGACGATCCACTTCCTCGAAGCCTGCATCCGCGACACGCCCGTGATGGTGACGCCTGAAAGCGCCCGCCGCGTCATGGAGACCTACAGCGCCGCCGACCTCTCGGCCGACCGCAACGAGCCGATCGACCTGCCGCTGTCCAACGAGACCATCTCCGGCATCGCCGAGCTGAAGCAACGAAACCGCGCGGGTCTGAACGCATGAGGAAGAGCGCCAAGGGCATCGGCCTTGCCATCATCGGCGCCGGGCGGGTCGGGCTGTTCCGCGGCGAGGTGGCGGCGCGCCATCCCGCCGTCGAGTGGATCGGCATTGCCGAGCTCAACCACAACCGCGGCGGCGACGTCGCCGCCCGCATCGGCGCCGATTTCGTCACAACGAGCCACCGCGAGCTGCTCAAGCGCCCCGAAGTGACCGCGGCGATCATCGCTACCGATGAGCACCTGCATGTCGAGCCGGTGCTGGCGGCGGTCGAGCGCGGCGTGCCGATGCTGATCGAGAAGCCGCTTGCCACCGATCTCGCCCAGTCGGCGCGCGTGCTGAAAGCGATTACCGACGCCAAGCTCGACGCCGTGGTCGGCTACACCCAGCGCTTCCGCAGGAAATGGCTCGGCGCCAAGGAGAAGGTGCGCACCGGTGCGCTCGGCGACGTGACGCTGGTGTCCTCGCGCGCCTTCATGAATCGCCTGGTCGCCATCGATAATTACAAGCGCACCGACGATCCGGCGACGATCTCGCCCATGGTGATCTCGGGCACCCACGCGCTCGACATCGTCATGTGGTACATGGAGCAGAAAACGCCGGTCGAATGCTACGCGCGCTCGGTCGACAAGGTGTTGGGGCCGCTCTACCACGGCATCGACGCCACCGCCGGCATGATCATGTTCGGCGACGGCTCGCTGCACACGCTGTCGATCTCCTGGGCGCTGCCGGTGACTTGGCCGGGCGCGGTGTACAGCCTGGAAGTCGGCATC
>DASRET010000056.1:0-5888 GCA_035651875.1 Xanthobacteraceae bacterium | reverse complement strand
GGCGGCGTTGGCCATCGGGCACTCCTCATGGCGATATGCCAAGAGGTTTCGGCAATCGCGGCCGCTTCCGTCAAGGCACCACCGCGCTCATCCACACCAACGCACAGGGCGCCGATGCCAATCCGCGCCGCTCAGTGCTTTTGGCTTGCCTGTGCCTTCTCGAATGCCGCTTTCTGCTCGGGCGACGCGTCCTTCTGGTGCTTGGCGCGCCACTCGTCGTACGGCATGCCGTAGACGATCTCGCGGCTTTGTTCCTTGCTCATCGGCACGCCGCGCGCGTCGGCGGCGTCCTTCATCCAGTTCGACAGGCAGTTGCGGCAAAAGCCCGCGAGATTCATCATGTCGATGTTCTGCACGTCCGCGCGCCCGCGCAGGTGCTCGACCAGACGGCGATACACGGCGGCTTCGAGCTCGGTGCGGGTCTTGTCGTCGGTAGCCATGATCATCTCCGCGGTTTAAGTTCATCGGGAACATAAAGACGTAAGCCTCGTCTTGCCATAGCGAAACCCTTAAAGCTTCACTTCAACCTTATGGCCCAACCGGCGCGCGACCTGCTCGAATCCCTGTATCGTACTGCGGTTGCGGCGGCCCATCCGGCGCAGTGCCTGCCGCTGCATCTGCCCGATTTTCCGGCGCGCGGCCGGCTCATCGTGCTCGCAGCCGGCAAGGCGGCGGGCTCGATGACCGAGGTGGCCGAACAGCATTATCTGCAGCACATGGCCGCGCGCGGCATCGCCGAAGATCGCCTGCTCGGCATCGCCGTGACGCGCCATGGCTACGGCCGGCCGACGCGGCGGATCGAGGTAGTCGAGGCGGGCCATCCGGTGCCGGACGCCGCCGGGCTCGCCGGCACCGAGCGCGCACTGGCGGCGGCCGATGCCGCCGGCGCCGACGACCTCGTGCTCGTACTCCTTTCCGGCGGCGCGTCAGCCAACTGGATCGCGCCGGCCGCTGGCCTGACGCTCGCCGAGAAGCAGGCGGTGACGCGGGCGCTCCTGAAAAGCGGCGCCCACATCGGCGAGATCAACTGCGTGCGCAAACATCTCTCGCGCATCAAAGGCGGCCGGCTGGCGCAACGCGCGCATCCCGCGAACGTGGTGACCTTGGCGATTTCCGACGTGCCCGGCGACGACCCGGCGGTGATCGGCTCCGGCCCGACGGTGCCGGATCCGACGACGCTTAAGGACGCCCGCGGCCTCGTCAGCAAGTACCGGCTCGACCTGCCCGAACCGGTGACCCGCGCGCTGGCCGATCCCGCCAACGAATCCCCCAAACCGGGCGCAAGCCTGTTCGCGGCGGCCCACTACAGCATCCTGGCGCGTCCGGCCGACGCCTTGCGGGCGGCGCAAGCGCGCGCCGAGGCGGCCGGCTACGAGTGCCTCGTGCTCGGCGACCGCCTGCAGGGCGAGGCGCGCGAGGTCGCCGCCGCGCACGCCAAGCTGGCCCGCGACTTGAGCGCGCAGCGGCGGCGGGTGGCGATCCTTTCCGGCGGCGAACTCACCGTGACCTTGCGCGGCCAGGGCCGTGGTGGGCCGAACCAGGAATACGCGCTGGCGCTCGCCATCCATCTCGACGGCGCCCAGGGCATTTCCGGGTTCGCCGGCGACACCGATGGAACCGACGGCGGCAGCGGCCGGCCGGACGACCCGGCCGGCGCCTTTGTGGATGACACGACCCTTGCGCGCGCCCGGAGCCGCGGCCTCGATCCCGCCGCGTTTCTCGCGGACAACGATTCCACGGGGTTTTTCAACGGCATCGGCGACCTGTTCCGGCCCGGCCCGACGTTCACCAACGTCACCGACTTCCGCGCCATGGTCGTTGACACGCCGCAGGTGTGATGGGGAATCTGGATCGGCATGAGGCGGGGCTTGGGCCATATCCTCCTTCGCGCTGGCGGGGGACGGACAACGAGCGTCCTCGCTGCCGCCGTTGTCCTATTTTGCCTCGCCTTCTCCGCCACCCCCGCTGCGGCCGACTTCACCCTCTGCAACAACACCAACAGCCGGGTCGGCGTCGCCATCGGTTACAAGGACGCCGAGGCCTGGATGACGGAGGGCTGGTGGAACTTGCCGTCACGCACCTGTGAGACCCTGGTCAAAGGGGCTCTCGTCGCGCGTTATTATTATGTCTACGCCATCGATTACGATCGCGGCGGCGAATGGATGGGGCAGGCCTTCATGTGCACGCGCGACAAGGAGTTCACCATCCGCGGCATCAGCAATTGCCTGGCGCGCGGTTTCGATCGCACCGGCTTTTTCGAAGTCGATACCGGCCAGCAGCGCGCCTGGACCGTGCAGCTCACCGAAACCGGCGAGCAGCCGCCGGCCACGCCGCTGCCGCCGGGCAATGCGCTGAGCCGCATTCCACCCGCCGGCGTGCGCGCGGCGCCGGGCGCTCCCTCCCCCGCTCCCGCGCCCGGCCGATGAGGCGACAGCGGCGCACCAAAATCGTCGCGACGCTCGGCCCGGCGTCCGGCGACCGCACCATGATCGCCCGGCTGTTTGCGGCCGGCGCCGACGTGTTCCGCATCAACATGAGCCACACCAGCCACGAGCGGATGCGCGAGCTGGTGACGACGATCCGCTCCATCGAGGCCGAGCACAACCGGCCGATCGGCATCCTGGTCGATCTGCAGGGCCCAAAGCTGCGGCTCGGCGCCTTCAAGAACGATTCCGTCGAGATCGACAGCGGCCAGGATTTCGTCTTCGACTCCGATCCCGCGCCGGGCGACGGCACCCGCGTGCAGCTGCCGCATGCCGAAATCTTCGCCGCCATCGCGGCCGGCGACACGTTGTTGATCGACGACGGCAAGCTGCGGCTCAAAGCCACCGAGGTCGGCAACGGCCGCATCGTGGCGCGTGTCGAAGTCGGCGGCCGGGTCTCGAACCGCAAGGGCGTAAGCCTGCCCGACACCGTCGTGCCGCTTGCCGCGCTGGCGCCCAAGGATATCGCCGACCTGGAAGCCGCACTCGATGCCGGCATCGACTGGGTGGCGCTGTCGTTCATCCAGCGCCCCGAGGATATTGCCGAAGCCAAGAAGATCACCCGCGGCCGCGCCGCCGTGATGGCCAAGATCGAGAAGCCGCAGGCCGTGGCGCGGCTCGACGACATTCTCGACCTCGCCGACGCGCTGATGGTGGCGCGCGGCGATCTCGGCGTGGAGATGCCGCTCGAGCGCGTGCCCGGTGTGCAGAAGGACATGACGCGGGCCTGCCGCCGCGCCGGCAAGCCGGTGATCGTGGCGACGCAGATGCTGGAATCGATGATCGCCAGCCCGGTGCCGACCCGCGCCGAAGTCTCCGACGTCGCCACCGCGATTTTCGACGGCGCCGACGCGGTGATGCTGTCGGCGGAATCGGCGGCCGGCCAATATCCGGTCGAGGCGGTCGCCACCATGAACCGCATCGCCGAGCAGGTCGAAAGCGACGCGATCTACCTGACGACGCTCCACGTCCTGCACACCGAGCCGGAGGCGACCGGCGCCGACGCCATCGCGGCGGCGGCGCGGCAGGTGGCGGAAACGCTCGATCTCAATGCCATCGTCTGCTGGACCTCGTCCGGCTCGACCGGGCTTCGGGTCTCGCGCGAGCGGCCGAAATGCCCGATCGTAGCGATCTCGCCGATCGTCGGCGCCGGCCGCAAACTATCGCTGGTCTGGGGCATCCACTGCGTGATCGCCGAGGACGCGCACGATCAGGACGACATGATCGAGCGCGCCTGCCGGCTCGCCTTCAAGGAAGGCTTCGCCAAAGCCGGCCAGCGCATCATCGTCGTCGCCGGCGTGCCGCTCGGTACGCCCGGCGCCACCAACATGATGCGCGTCGCGTTCGTCGGCAGCGGCATTGAAGGCGAATAGCGAAGTAAAAACGAAACCATTCGCTATTCGCCATTCGCCATTCGCACCAACTCCTCGATCTCCGCCACCACCCGCTCCGGCGCCGCATGATGCGGCATGTGACCGACGCCGGTCAGCACGACGAGCTTGGCGTGCGGGGCCACGGCGGCGAGCGCCTCGGCATGTTTTTCGATCGGCACGATGCCGTCGCAATCGCCTTGAACGATGACCGTGGGCACCGCAAGCTCACGGTAGCGCGGCGACTGACGTGTGAGAAATCCGTGCAGGTCGGCCATGTCGCGCGCATTCGCCAGAAAAGCCGGCGGCTGCAGCAGCAAGAACACGGCGCTGTCCTTGAGATAGCGCCCCGGCATGGCTTGCGGCGCGAAGGCGGCGCGGATGCCGGTATCGAACGCGGCGGCGGCAAGCGGCAGCGCCAATGTATGGGCGAACAGCCGACCGAACGCCGGCGCGGCAAGCGGGCGATAGAGCCGCGTCATCCGTCTTAGATGCGCATGCGTGGGCGGCGCCAGCAGCGCAATGCCGGCCGTGCGCTGCGGATGATCGAGCGCAAACGCGAGCGCCAGCGCGCCGCCCCATGAATGGCCGACCAGCACCGCACGCGCAACGCCGAGACGATCCAGGATATCGCGCAGCACCGCCGCTTGCGCCGCCGGCGAACTCAACGCGCGGCCGCCGCTCTCGCTCCAGCCGGCGCCCGGCCGATCGATCAGGATCACGCGATGGCGGGCGGCGAGCCGCTCGCCCAGCGCCAGCCGCATGTCCTCGAGATTGCAGCCGGCGCCGTGCAGGAGCACAAGGGGCAGGCCGCCTCCATCGCCATCGGCCGGCTCGAGGTCGACGACATGATGGCGCAAGCCGCCGATCTCGATGCGGCGGCCGCGCGGCGGATGCGCGCGCGCGATCGACCACGAACCGACCAGCGTGACGAGCGCGCTTGCGCCGAGCAGCGCCGCAACAATGATGAGCGCAAGCGTCATTCAGACGTCGCCTTCGTCATGCGCCAAAGACGGCGATGCCCGGCACCAGGCCGGGCAACACGAGTCACGGTTTGCCGCACGCGATTTTGGGCTTCCGCTTTCCGAAACTCAGATCTCCCGGCCCTCGACCTTGTCGGTCAAGGTCTTGACCACGTCGGGGATGTGCTCGAGGTGCGGATCGATGGCGAGCGCCTTGCGGTAGGCCTCGAGCGCGTCCTTATCGTCGCCGATCTCCTGCAACATCATGCCGAGCCCGGACAGCGCGCCGAAATGGCGCGGCTCGCGCGCCAACACCTCGCGGATGTCGGCGATGGCGCGGCCGATATCGTGATTCTGATAATGGAGGGTGGCGCGCCGATTCCAGGCCTCGACGTAATCCGGCTTGATCTCGACGATGGCGCTGAGGAGCTTGAGCGCCAGATCATAATCCTTGGCCTCGGTCGCGACCTTCACGCGCGTCATCAAGAGCGCGCAGGTGTCGCTGCCGGAATTCATCCATAACACCCAGATGCGCTGCTCGATCGCCCGGGCGCTGGATTCGTCCGGCGCGATCTTGAGCGCGGCGAACAACGTGTCGAGGTTATAGGTCGGCTCGCCACGCTCGGCGCGCGGCAGGTCCTTGGGTGGCTGCACCCAGCCCTTGTCGTGCGGCTGTTGCGCCGACGCCGGCATCGTCAACGCAATCGCGACCGCGGCGCCGAGCACGAGCGCCATCCAGTGCAGGCGGGGGAATCGTCGCTTCATGGCTGGGAGTCTAACCCGCGACCGGACCGCAACAAGCACAAAAGCGTTTCACAGGGCCGTGAACGGCGGTGCCCCAAATGGCCAAACCGTCATTGCGAGCGAAAGCGAAGCAATCCAGGGGCGGTACACGCGGCCCCTGGATTGCTTCGTCGCCCCTTTGGGGCTCCTCGCAAGTGTGCATGTTCACTAATTCGCTGATCGAATCTACCCGAGAGGGGCGATTCGATGCGCGACAACAGCTATGACCGGACGATCGAGCGCAATTACCTGCAGAAGTGGCGGTTTCTGATCCCGGAGTACGAGGCGGT
>DASRET010000055.1:0-2506 GCA_035651875.1 Xanthobacteraceae bacterium | reverse complement strand
CATGGATTACAATACCTTCTTCGCCTCGGCGCTGAACCGACTGCGCGACGAACGCCGCTACCGTGTGTTCGCCGATCTGGAGCGCATTGCCGGCCGTTTCCCGCATGCGATTTGGCATTCGCCGCAAGGTCCGCGCGAAGTGGTGATCTGGTGCTCCAACGACTACCTCGGCATGGCGCAGCATCCCAAGGTGATCGGCGCCATGGTCGATGTCGCCGCGCGCCTCGGCACCGGCGCTGGCGGCACGCGCAACATCGCCGGCACCAATCATCCGCTGGTCGAGCTCGAGCGCGAGCTCGCCGACCTGCATGGCAAGCCGGCGGCGCTCGTCTTCACCTCGGGCTATGTGTCGAACCAGACCGGCATCGCCACGATCGCCAAGCTCTTGCCCGATTGCCTGCTGCTGTCGGATGCCCTCAACCACAATTCCATGATCGAGGGCGTGCGCCAGTCCGGCTGCGAACGGCGCATCTGGCGCCATAACGATCTCGCCCATCTCGAAGAATTGCTGAAAGCGGAAAAACGCGAGCGAGCAAAGCTGATCGTTTTTGAAAGCCTGTATTCGATGGACGGCGACATCGCGCCGGTGCACGCGATTTGCGATCTCGCACAACGCTATAATGCTATGACGTATGTCGATGAAGTGCACGCCGTCGGCATGTATGGACCGCGCGGCGGCGGCATTTGCGACCGCGACAATGCCATGGCGCGCGTCGATGTGATCGAAGGCACGCTCGCCAAAGCTTTCGGCTGCCTTGGCGGCTATATTGCGGCTTCAAGTGACATTGTCGACGCGGTGCGCTCGTACGCGCCGGGTTTCATCTTTACGACAGCGCTGCCGCCGGCGATCTGCGCGGCGGCCACCGCCGCCATCCGCCATCTGAAAACGTCAAGCTGGGAACGCGAACGCCACCAGGAGCGCGCCGCACGCGTGAAAGCGGTGCTCAACGCCGCCGGCCTGCCGGTGATGCCGAGCGGCACGCATATCGTGCCGGTGCTGGTCGGCGATCCTGAGAAGTGCAAGCGGGCGAGCGATCTTTTGCTCGCCGAGCACGGCGTCTATATCCAGCCGATCAACTATCCGACCGTGCCGCGCGGCATGGAGCGGCTGCGCATCACGCCATCGCCCTATCACGATGACGTGCTGATCGACCGGCTGGCGGAAGCGCTGGTCGATGTCTGGGAGCGGCTCGGGCTCAAGCGCGGCGAGCAGGCGCTGGCAGCGGAATAGCGATCAATCCTCGAACGTGACCTGTGGCGGTTGGTGCGCCTGCGCGACGCGCCGCGCGACGAACGGCATGGTGATGCCCACAAAGAAAATGCGCACCACGTGGTGCGCGCCGACATAGACCGGATCGAGGTGCAGCGCCAAGGCCAGCAGCATCATGGCATCGACCGAGCCGGGCGCGAAAGCGATCATCACTTCCGAGGCGTGCACCGGCAGCAATTCGAGCAGGCCCGCCGCGAAAACGGCGGCAATCGCCACGGCCACGGCGAATGATCCGAACGCGGCGGTGATGTAGTCGAGCAGCAGGCGCAAAGGCGTGTTGGTGAAGCGCGAGCCGATCACCGCGCCCAATGCGATGGCCGCGGCATTGGCGACCCAGGCCGGCACGACGGCATGCACAAGCCCGCTGCCGTGCAGCACCGCCGAGACGATCATCGCCCCGAACATGAGACCGCCTGGCAAGCGGAAGCGGTGCGCAAAAGCCGCGCCGAGCGCGGATGCCACAACCATGATCGCCAGCTCGCCAAAGAGCGCCCAGGTCGGCGCGCCGTTGCTGCGGCGAACGGCGTGGCCCACCAGCCCGAACAGGGCAAGTCCGGCGGGTAGGCCCACAGCGACGATGACGACGCGCATCGTCTGCACGATGGCGACCGCGCGCAGGTCGGCGCCGAGTTCGGAGGCGAGGACCAATACCTGCGACATACCGCCCGGCGCGGCGGCAAGATAAGCGGACGTCTTCTCCCAGCCGTGCACCGCGCGCAGGTAGGTTGCGCCGGCAACGCCAATGCACGCCATGGCGACGATCAGGACGGCGATGCTCAGCGGATAAGTCGCCATGCCGTGCAGTGTTTCCGGCGTGACCACCGCGCCGAGCGAAATGCCGATCAGCAGATAGATGGCGCGCGTGGCCACGAGCGGCAGACGCATGGGCCGCCCGGCCAGCGCCGCAGCAGCGACGACAACGATGCTGCCGGACAGATAGCCGGCCGGAACGCCGATCAGGCCGAACAGACCCCCGCCGATGACCGCAAGCGCCAGCGTCTCCGCAATTTCGCGGCCGGTGGAGGCGCGGGCAATGAAGGCCGTCACGGACAAGGCGGCGCATCCATGCCCCGCGCGAAACAACCCGTCAATCAAGACGCGCGCGGGCAATGGACCCCGCCTCGAAACTGTGGTGACCTGTCTCTCGGTACAGCGTCAGGCGAAGGTTGCGTCCGTCATGCTGCAAGGCTGGGTCGTCGTCGCGGTGGCGCTTGGCTACATCGGCCTCTTGTTCCT
>DASRET010000054.1:0-34103 GCA_035651875.1 Xanthobacteraceae bacterium | reverse complement strand
TACTTTCTAAACAGTCCGGCATCACGCGCGTAGAACAGTGGCATCACCACCGACGCCAGCACCGGAAGGGCAATGGTGACCTTGGTGAGCTCCTGGGCCTCGACACGAAGCGGTGACGCCAATGCTGCGGCCGCAACCGCGATTAACGCCAAGCGGCGGCAAAAAGGCGTCCTGCCTCGCAACAGTGTCACCGCTGGACTCCGTGCTATGTTTCTCCGCAGGCGTGCGCTGCGGCGCAAGAAGAGACTAGATGCGTGGCGGATGCGCGACAAGGATACCCAATGCCGAACTTGAAGCTCACACTTGCCTGTTGGGACTACGATCGCACGCGCGCGCTGTTCGATGGTCGGATCAAGCCGCCCGGCATCGACCTCGAGCTGTGGAGCACGCGCAATGTCGGCGAGATCATGGAACGAATGCTGCGCGGCCGGCAATTCGACGTCGCGGAGCTTGGTATCACCTATTATCTGCGCAGCCTTGAACTGATGGATGCGCCCTTCATTGCGATCCCGGTCTTCCCAAATCGCTTCTTTCGCCACTCCGCTATTTTCGTGAATGCCGGAAAGAGCATCCAATCGCCGCGCGATCTCTCCGGACGCCGGGTGGGAGAGTTGCTGCGCTACGGACACGATGCCGGCATTTGGGCCAAGGGGGCCCTAAGCGACGAGTTCGGCGTCGCCGCCAGCAGCATGACACATTATGTCGGCGGCATGGATCGCACGCCGGCCGGCCCGGACTGGGCGCCGCTGGCGCCGCCGCCCGATGTCACCATCGTGCAGCTCACCGCCGACCAAGGATTGGACCGGATGCTCGAAGCCGGCGAAATCGACGCGCTGTTCACCGCGCACGTGCCGCCGAGCGCGCGCCGGCGTCCGGACCGGGTGCGGCGGCTCTTTGCGGATTTCGAGGACGTCGAGCGCGATTATTTTCAACGCACCGGGATTTTCCCGATCATGCACACCGTGGTCATCCGCCGAGAGGTCTACGAGCGAAATCGCTGGATTGCTCGCGCCTTGCTGGATGCATTCGAAGAAGCCAAGCAGCTCGCCATAAAGGCCTATAGCGTCGGCGACATGTTCTTCAATGCTCCGAGCATGATCCCCTGGTTTGTCTCACTTCGGGAAAAGAACCGGGCGCTGATGGGCGATGATTTTTGGCCATACGGCATCGCGGCAAACAGAAAGACGCTCGAAACCTGCCTGCGTTACCACCGAGAACAAGGCATTCTCAAACGGTCGTACCGCATCGACGACCTGTTCGCATCGGAAACGCTCGACTGAAGAGTCCCCGTTGGCCCTCTCACGGCGCCGCAAAGTGGCCTCGTAGGGCGCGCCCCTGCCGCATCAGCCCCGCGCCTTCAAGAACTGCGCGAACGCCTTGAGCGTCGTCTCCGACACGTGGTGCTCGATGCCTTCGGCGTCGGCTTCGGCCGCTTCGCTTGGCACGCCGAGTGCCTGCAACACGTCGACGACGAGGCGGTGGCGCACCCGGACGCGGTCGGCCAGCGCACGGCCCTTGTCGGTGAGGAAGACGCCGCGGTAGGGCCGGGCGGTGGCGAGGCCGGCCCGCTTCAGTCGCGAAATGCTCTTGATCGCGGTGGCATGCGAGACGCCGAGCCGGCGGGCGATATCGGTCGGCCGCGCCTCGCCTTCGCCGGCAAGGAGGTCGGCGATCAGCTCGGCGTAGTCCTCCAACAGCGCCGTCGACTGCGCCGAGCGGGTCTTGCCAAAGCGGCGCGCCTGGGTGCCCTCGGCGGGCAGCTTCGCCGTCGCCGCATGGTCGGCATCCGATGCTGAGGGCTTGCGTGCCATGGCCGAGCCGAGACCATATTTGGCTTATCGTGTCAAAGTGTAACCGAAGCTACATTTTGAAGCCGTTGACGCAAGCCGGCCCCTGGCCTATAAAGTAGCCTAGGCTACATTTTGGCGTGAGTGCTGCATCGATGTTCCGCCCGGCCGACCACAAGCCGATCATGCACCAGGACCGTGCGGGCGCCGCCTCGCTCTCGGAGCGCACCGTCGAGATCGGGCGGGCCGTGCTGGCCGGCGAGCGGCGGGGCCTGCGCGCCTCGCTGGCGTTCGCCGGGCCGGCGGTCATGGCGTCGATCGCCTACATGGACCCCGGCAACTTCGCCACCAACATCCAGGCCGGCGCCAGATACGGCTACGGGCTCCTCTGGGTCGTGCTGCTCGCCAACCTGATCGCCATGCTGTTCCAGGCGCTGTCGGCGAAGCTCGGCATCGTCACCGGACGCAATCTCGCCGAGCTGTGCCGCGCGCAGTTTCCGCGCCCGGTGGTGTTCGCCATGTGGGTGGTCAGCGAGATCGCCGCCATGGCGACCGACCTGGCCGAGTTTCTCGGCGGCGCCATCGGGTTGTCACTGTTGTTTCAGATGCCGCTGGTTGCCGGCATGGCTGTGACCGCCGCCGTCACCTATGCGCTGTTGATGTTCGACCGCTACGGCTTCCGGCCGCTCGAGCTGATCATCGGCGGCATGGTCGGCGTGATCGCGGCTTGTTATCTCATCGAGATGTTCGTGGCGCCGGTCGATTGGGCCGCCGCCGGCTTCCACACCTTCGTGCCGCAGATCGCCGATGCCCAGGCGCTGCTGCTCGCGGTCGGCATCATCGGCGCCACGGTGATGCCGCACGCGGTCTATCTGCATTCCGGGCTCACCCAGGCACGCATGCCGGTGCGCAACGATGTCGAGCGGCGGCGCGTGCTGGGCTACTCCAACCGGGAGGTGATCGTTGCGCTTGCCGTCGCCGGCCTGGTCAACATGGCCATGGTGATGATGGCGGCAAGCGCATTTCATGCCGGTTTTCCGGAAGTGGCGGAGATCGAGACCGCCTATCACACGCTGACCCCGCTGCTCGGCGGTGCCGCTGCCGGCGTGTTCTTGCTGTCGCTCATCGCTTCGGGTGTGTCGAGCTCCACGGTCGGCACCATGGCGGGGCAGATGATCATGCAGAGCTTCGTCGGCTTTCGCATTCCGCTCTGGGTGCGGCGCGCCGTCACCATGGTGCCGGCGTTCGCGGTGGTCGCCGCGGGCGTGAACGCCACCCACGCACTGGTGCTCAGTCAGGTGGTGCTGTCGATCGCGCTGCCGCTGCCGATGATTTCGCTGCTGCTGTTCACGCGGCGCGCGGACATCATGGGCGGCTTTGCCAATGGTCGATTGACCCAAGTCGCCGCCCTAGTGGGCGCCGTGATCGTGCTGTTGCTCAATGCTTTTTTGATCTTGGAGATTGCCGGGGTGCCGCTCCCCGGCTTCGCCGCGGCAGGTTAGGCGTCGCTCCAACAAAAAAGCCCAGCGGGTTCGCCGCTGGGCGGTAGAAAAAACCCCACAGGCTGGTCCGCTTTGTGCGGACCAGCGCGTTGCTTCGCGACGCCGGCGCCCTGCCGAGCGGCGGGCGCAGGTTGACCTATCAGGCGGTCTTCAGATTTTCGGCGGCCGATTTGCCGGTCTTGCGGTCGGTCACGATCTCGAAGGACACGCGTTGTCCTTCACGGAGTTCGCGCAGGCCCGCGCGCTCGACGGCGCTGATGTGGACGAACACGTCCTTGCCGCCGCCTTCGGGCTGGATAAATCCGTAGCCCTTTTGTGTGTTGAACCACTTAACGGTTCCGCTATTCACGAGACACCTCTCCTGGTAGGCACGTCGATATGAACCGTGCGCGAACGCCCGGTTCGGTTAGTCGAGATTTTGGTGAAGGATCGTCGGTCAGCCGCTTTGTCGTCGCTGAATAAGCAAATCTTTCGGCCCGAAAGCTCGATCCTGCTTTTTAGCGGCAACGGCGCTGCAGCGCAAGACAGGTTAACAGGGCCGCGGGCCGGCCACGTTGCAGACTCAACGAATTGCTACCGCCACGATGAAAATTACGCGAATTTGTTTGATTCGCGCTATTTTCTCGATGGTTTCTTGCGGTGCCCCAGCGCCGGCCTGTCGCATTTCTGACATAGACGACCGCGATTCACCGCCGCGCCGGCGGCAAAGGAAGGGTCAGCCGAGGCTGTCCCAGCCCGGGTCGGGCGCGAATCGCTGTCCGTATTGCTGGGCCAGGCGAGCGAGTGCCGCGCGCACGTCGGCAATGCCGCGGGCGCGGGCGTAGTGCATCGGGCCGCCGCGAAACGGCGCGAAGCCGGTGGCGAAAATCATGGCGCCGTCGAGCACCTGTTCGTCGGCCACGACACCCTCGCGCAAACACGTCACGCAGGCGTTGAGCATCGGCAGGACCAGGCGGTCGGCGGCGTCCGCCGGCGGCGCGGCGTCGTCGTGCGCTTTGACGGCGCGGCCGTCCTTCCAGTCATAAAGTCCCTTGCCGGTCTTCTTGCCGAGCTCGCCCTTGGCGACCTTGTCGCGCAGCCATTGCGGCGCCTCAGGCATGTCAGGCACGCTGCCGCGCAGCGTCTCGGCGACGTGCAGGCAGACGTCGAGACCGACTTCGTCGGCGAGCTCGATCGGCCCCATCGGCATGCCGAAATCCCTGGCGGCCTTGTCGATCGCTTCCTTCTTGACGCCGCTATCGAGCATGACCAGCGCTTCGAGCAGATACGGCGTCAGCGCGCGATTGACCAAAAAGCCCGGCGCGCTTTTCACCGGCGCCGGCAGCCGGTCGATGCGGCCGAGGAACGCGCATGCTTCGGCGCGCGCCTCGGGCGCGGTCGCATCGTGGCCGACCACCTCGACGAGCTGCATGCGCGACACCGGATTGAAGAAATGGATGCCGACGAAGCGCTGCGGGTGCGTGAGGTTTTGGCGCAAATCTTCGAGCGGAATGCTCGACGTGTTGGTGGCGAGGATCGCGCCGGGCTTCATCTTTGCTTCGACGACAGCGAAGATCTTGCGCTTGAGCTCGAGATTTTCCGGCACCGCCTCGATGATGAGATCGGCATTGGCGGCGCCGTCGCCGCGCAGATCGGGAGTGAGCCGGTCGATCGCGTCGCGCAGGCGCCGCCGGTCGCCGCGGCCGATTTTTCCGTAAAGCTGCGCGGCGCGTTTGACGGCGCCGCCGATCGCATTGCGATTGGTGTCGGCGAGCGTCACGAGGAGCCCTTGCCAGGCGCACCACGCCGCAATGTCGCCGCCCATGGTGCCGGCGCCGATGACGTGGACGTGGCGGCCTTGCCACGTGCCGCCGGCGAGCTTTTTCAGGTTCTCGCGCAGGAAAAAGACGCGCACCAGATTTTGCGCAGTGTCGCCGACCAGAAGCTTGGCAAACGACGCGATTTCGGCCTGCTGCATGGCCTCGGCGCTGCCGCCGTGCTCGACCCATTGATCGATCAAGGCATAAGGCGCCGGATAATGGACGCGCGGCGCGCGCTTGGCGGTTTCGCTGCGCATGCGCGGCGCCAGCAATTGGCGCGCCGGCTTGCTGTTGAGCAGCCAGTTGCCAAAACCCGGCTTGGCGCGGCGCAGCTCGCCGTCGACGGCCGCGCGGACGGCGGCGCGCACATGGCGCTCCTGCGTCACCGCATCGACGAGGCCGAGCCGGCGTGCGCCCCGCGCGCGCTCGGTGCGGCCGCTCAGCATCATGGTCATGGCGGCGATCGGATTGATTTGGCGCGGCAGCCGCACCGTGCCGCCGAGGCCGGGGTGCAGGCCGAGCAGCACCTCGGGAAAACCGAAGCTCGCATCCTCGACGGCGATCCGGCAGTCGCAGGCGAGCGCCAGTTCGAGGCCGCCGCCGAGGCAATAGCCGTGGATGACCGCAATCGTCAGGGCGGGCAGGCGGTCGAGCCGGTCGAACACCGCATGGCCGCACTTGAGCAGCATTTCCAGCTCGGCGACGTCGGTGACGCCGCGAAACTGCGCGATGTCGGCGCCGGCGACAAAACCGGCGGGCTTGGCCGAGCGGATGACGACGCCGCGCGGCGAATCCCGTTCGAGCTTGGCGAGCACATCGTTGAGCTCGGCCAGCACGTCTTCGGACAAGGTGTTGGCGCCGGCGTCCTGTTTGTCGAACAACAGCCAGACGATGCCGTCTGGATCGGTGCGCATGCGCCAATGCGCCCACGGCCCGGCCTCGTGCTGCGCTTCGTCGATTTCGAACGGACCGAGCTCCAGATTGCGCTTGCCGAGGATGGCGAGTGCCGGTTTGGCCGCGGGCGTGCCGGTCATGGTTTCGGTCATGGTCAGGCGGCTCCCGTCAAACCGCTTCGATCAGCATGGCGCCGCCCTGGCCGCCGCCGATGCATTCGGTGGCGATGCCGCGCCGCTTGCCGAGCCGCTTCATGGCATTGACCAGATGCAGCACGATGCGATTGCCGCTGGCGCCGACCGGATGGCCGACGCCGATGGCGCCGCCGTCGACATTGAGCCGGTCGCGCGGGATGTGGCCGGCAGCGCCGGCAAGGCCGAGCGCGTGGCGGCAGAATTCGTCGTCCTGCCAGGCGGCAAGGCAGCCCAGCACCTGCGCGGCGAACGCTTCGTTGAGCTCCCACAATTCGATGTCGTCGAGCGCGAGGCCGTGCCGCCGCAACAGCGCGGTCGAGCAATAGACCGGGCCCAGTCCCATGACGCTCGGATCGAGCGCCGACCATTCGCTGTCGACGATCACCGCCTTGGGCGTGAGCTTGTGCCGGGCGACGGCATCTTCGGAGGCGAGAATGACCCAGGAGGCGCCGTCGGTGATCTGCGAGCTGTTGCCGGCCGTCACCTTGCCCCACGGCCGCTCGAACGCCGGTTTGAGCTTGGCGAGCGCGTCCGCGCTCGAGTCGGGCCGCACGCCGTCGTCGTGGTCGAACACGGTGCCGTCGCGCGCGAAGGCGGGTTCGATCTCCTCGGCAAAAAAACCGTCGCGCTGCGCCGCCGCCAGCCGCTGCTGGCTCTCGGCGGCATATTGGTCGGCTTCGCGGCGGGTGACGTGAAACAGATGGCCGACCAGCTCGGCGGTCTGGCCCATGTTGAGATCGGTGATCGGGTCGGTGAGGCCGCGCTCGAGCCCGATTACCGGCTTGAAAAACGCCGGACGGAAGCCGAGCAGCGCCGAAAGCCTGGCGCCGAGCGAGCGCGCACCGAACAGCCGCGCATACCAGTTCACCGCGCCGCGGCTGAACACCAGCGGCGCATGACTGAGCGACTCGGCACCGCCGGCCAGTATGAGATCGGCCGCGCCGTCACGGATATAGCGGTAGCCGGTATCGATCGACTGCATGCCGGAGCCGCAATTGATCTGCACCGTGAAGGCGACCATGGCTTCGCCCATGCCGAGGCGGAGCGCCGCGACGCGCGCCGGATTCATCTCGTCGGCGATGACGTTGACGCAGCCGAGGATCACCTGATCGAAGGCGTCGGGCGCGAACGGCTGGCGCAGGAGCAGCGGCCGCCCGCATTGCACGGCGAGATCGACCGGCGTGAACGGGCCGGGCCGGCCGCGCACCTTGACGAACGGCGTGCGGCTGCCGTCGACGATGTAGACCGGGCGCCTTACTCCGCCGCGGCCGGCGGGAAGCGGAGCGGGAGCTCGTCCGCCGTCGCTTGCGGTGTCGCCTGCAATGTCGGTAATGATCCGTCTCCTTCGTGGGCGGCGCCACGGCCGGTCAGCTCCTCGGGCGCGAAATCGTCGACCGCGATCGCGGCGGCGACCGCTTCGGCCGCTTCTTTCAGCTGCGCCGCCTCTTGCTTGTTGATGGTGCGCTGCGTGAGCGCCTGATCGACATCGCGCACCCGCGCCGCCTGCATGCGGTCGCGGATCGGCTGCGCCGCGGTAACCAGCGCGAAAGCGCGTTCGAGCCGCGCCACGCCGTTATGCTGCTCGCTCGGCGCCGGATGGAACAGATCGGGCAGCAGGCGGTCGCGCGCAGCGCTCGGCGCCATGATGATCGCCGCGCAGCGCGCGGTGACGCGATCGGACGGCCCGCGCCGGCGCGGCCCAAACGGCTGCAGCAGAAAGCGCAACAGCCAGCCGACCGGCCGGATCGGGAAGTTGGCGAAAATCTCGTCGAAGCGCGCCGCCATGGTGGCGAAGCTCGCCTGCATGCACCATTCCAGCAGCGGCAAGTCTTCACTGCGCCGGCCTTCGTCGTTCCAGCGCTTGAGCGCCGCGCTGGAGAGATAAAGCTCGGAGAGAATGTCGCCAAAGCGCGCCGACAGCATCTCGCGGCGCTTCAAGCCGCCGCCGAGCGCGAGCAGCGCGACATCGACGCAAAGCGCGAACGCCGCCGCATGACGGCTAAGCTGTCGATAGAATCTAGTCGCTGCGCCGGCGGCCGGTGCCGGCGCGAACAGCCCGCCGGTCCAGGCGCGGCCCCAGGCGCGCAGCGCATTAATGGTGCTGTGGCGCACGTGGCCCCAGAACGCGGTGTCGAAGGCGTCTAGCCCGCGAGTGCGATCGGTGTCCTCGAGCGCCATCATTTCGGCGAGCAGATAAGGATGGCAGCGGATCGCGCCCTGGCCGAATTGAATGAGGCTGCGGGTGACGATGTTGGCGCCCTCGACTGTGATGGCGATCGGCACGCCGCGATAAAGGCTGCCGAGATAATTGAGCGGGCCTTCGATGATGGCTTTGCCGCCATGCACGTCCATGGCGTCGTCGACCGACACCCGCAGGCGATCGGTGGCCTGCGCCTTCATGATCGCGGTGATGACCGCGGGATGATGCCCGGCATCGAGCGCCGCGCAAGTCATGCGCCGCGCGGCATCGAGCAGATAAGCGGTCGCGGCGAGGCGGCCGAGCCGGTCCTGGATCGCCTCGAATCGCCCGATCGGCACGCGGAATTGCTCGCGGATGCGCGCGTAAGCGCCGGTGACATGCGCGGTGTAGGCCGCGCCGGCGGCCGACAGCGACGGCAGCGAAATGCCGCGGCCCGCGGCCAGCGCGCTCATCAGCATTTTCCAGCCCTTGCCGGCCTGCGCGACGCCGCCGATGACGTAGTCCATCGGGATAAAGACGTCGCGGCCGGAATTCGGGCCGTTCTGGAAGACATGCATCGCCGGCAGGTGGCGGCGGCCGATAGTGACGCCGGGCAGGTGGGTCGGCACCAGGGCGAGCGTGATGCCGACTTCATCGCGATCGCCGATCAGGTGATCGGGGTCGTGCAGCTTGAAGGCAAGGCCCATCACGGTCGCGATCGGTCCGAGCGTGATGTAGCGCTTGTACCAATTGAGCCGGATGCCCAGCACGTCGCGGCCCTCGAAGCGGCCCTGGCAGACCAAGCCGGTATCGGTCATCGAAGCGGCGTCTGACCCGGCCTCCGGGCTGGTCAGGCCGAAGCAGGGAATTTCCTCGCCGCGGGCAAGCCGCGGCAGCCAGTCATCCTGCTGCTCCTTGGTGCCGAACTGCACCAACAACTCGCCGGGCCCGAGCGAGTTCGGCACCATGGCGGTGCAGGCGGTGCTGACCGAGCGCGACGACAGCTTGCGGATCACTTCCGAATGCGCGTAGGCGGAGAAGCCGAGGCCGCCGTACTGCTTCGGAATGATCATCGCGAAGAATTTGTTCTGCTTGAGAAAATCCCACACTTCGGGCGGCAGATCGCGCGTTTCCCAATTGATCTTCCACTCGTCGACCATGCCGCACAGCGCTTCGACCGGGCCGGCGAGGAATTGCTGCTCCTCGTCGGACAGCCGGGCCGGCGCGACGGCGACCAGCTTGTTCCAGTCGGGATTGCCGGTGAACAATTCGGCGTCCCACCACACGTCGCCGGCCTCGATGGCCTCGCGCTCGGTCTGGGACAGCCGTGGCAGCGCGCGCTGCGCCAAGCCAAAGAGCGGCTTGGTGATCCGGTCCCGCCGGAAGGTTGAGGGCATTGAATTCCCCCCTGTCGGGCTCGCGATGCGGCGCGCCCTTGCGGCCGCCGACGCTTGGCGATTCTAGGGCTCTAAATGTTACTTTTTTGGGCCATTTTTAGTCTTCCGGCTGTCTGCAAGCGCCGGGACAACGACGCGGGCACGGGATCGCCTGCTGGATCCCGCCTCGCGCGCCACATGGCGTACCCAACCGGCTGCTCCCCGCGCAAGCACGCGACCGTGCGCCCTGGGCATCAACTCGGCATTTGGCGAGTAGCACGCCTGCGAAAAAATGCCCACACATCGTTTTGACGAAACGGTGAAACCACTCGCCGCTCTGACGCTTTCATAGACGTAACGCCAACAAGGAAACCCTGCCATGTGCGATTATAGTCTTCACGGTGTTGCCTCTCGGCCGGCGCAAGTCGGCGACCGGTTAGTCACCACTGATTTTCGTAATACGCTGACACGCGGCTTTTCGGCGGTCGAGGAACCGAATGTTGCGGTGTGCCTGATGCCGGGCACCGAGCTTGCGTTCGAGGCCGAAGTCGAGCGGCACTACGCCTGGGTGCAAACGCTGTTCTTCCGCAAAGACAAATGGAAAATCCCGCACAAGGTCGGCCGTTTCCGTCAGATCAACGTCGACAATCCCGCGACGCATCATGATGCGATCGAGTTCCCGGACGGCCGCGTCGTGCTGGTGACCCGGCTTCGCCCGGGCCAGTTTGCGACCGTGCTGCAGCTTCCGGCGCGCGCGCATGCCCCTGCCGAGGCGGCCAAGACCGAGCAACGCCCGGCCAGCCCGGCTCCGGCCCGCTGAACCTCTTGCCAGGATAGCGCGAGGCGCTGCGTCAATTGCTCAATGACGCGGCGCCCGCTGCTTCACGCCGCGGCGCGTGAGCGATTTTTCGCTTAGCGATCCGGCATGGGGCGCTGCGCCGCGGCGCCGGGCCTTCCGGCGAAGCCGCGCGACACTGCCGCTCAGTTGCTTGCGCAGCCGCTCGGCGCCATTTGTCAGCGCGTGGCCCGCGGCCTTCATGCGCGCGCGCAGCAGCGCCAGCACGGCGGCTTCTTCAGGCTCGAGCGATCCATCGCGCCTGCGGCGCGATGTCTTCGGCAAATGCTTTGCCATGTCGCGCATTAGCGTACCGTCCAGATAAGCGCTGACCACATCGGGATGGATGTAGCATTTGCGGCAGATGGCAGGCGTGTTGCCGAGCCGCGCCGCCACCTGTTCGATCGCCGCCTTCAGGCGCTTGTTCGGCTTCGCCGCGCCGCCGGCGGTGTCGGCTTCGCGCAATGCGGTCACTGCCAGCACGGTGCCGGCCCAGGTGCGGAAATCCTTCGCGGTGATATCGCGGCCTGTGACTTCCCGCAGATAGCCGTTGACGTCGCCCGAAGTGACATCCTGGATCGTACCGTCGGCATCGCGGTATTGCAGCAATTCCTGGCCGGGCAGGTCCTGACACGCCGCGATGATCCGGGCGACGCGCCGGTCCTTGATCTTGGCCGACCATTCCTTGCCGCTCTTGCCGACGAACTGGAAGCGGACCTCGGAGCCGTTGACCGCGACGTGACGGTTCTTCAGCGTGGTCAGTCCGTAGCTCTTGTTGTGTCTGGCATAATCGTCGTTGCCGACGCGGATCAACGTCTTGTCCAGCAGATAAACCACCGTCGCCAAGACCTTGTCGCGCGGCAGGTCGTCGAGCGCCATGTGCTCGCGCACCTTGCACCGCAGCGCCGGCAGCGCTTCGGCGAACGCGATGGCGTGCTCATATTTGGTGCTTTCGCGCATCTCGCGAAAGCGCGGGTGGTACTTGTATTGTTTGCGGCCCCGGTCGTCCCGCCCGGTCGCCTGCAGGTGGCCGTCGGCGAATGGGCAGATCCACACGTCGGTCCAGGCCGGCGGAACGGCGAGCTTGCGGATGCGCTTGATCGCGGCGGGGTCGGCGAGCCGCGTGCCCTCCGGCGTC
The DNA here is from genome assembly GCA_035651875.1 of Xanthobacteraceae bacterium. Taxonomy (GTDB): domain Bacteria; phylum Pseudomonadota; class Alphaproteobacteria; order Rhizobiales; family Xanthobacteraceae; genus BOG-931. Next base: position 22,399 of record DASRET010000054.1, on the reverse strand, counting down.
AGGTACGAAAAGCTCTTGCCGGCGCGACGGCGCCGAAATCCCGGCCGCGCATCGGAGACGTAGCGCAGCCCAACCGCAGCGGCAGCTTGCTTCGGTTCGGCCGGGGCGGCGATCTCCTGTGGCGACGGCGGCACTTTTGTCCTCGTGGGCACTGAGCGAACGGCGACGCCCGCGCCTTGGTTCCAGCCTGGTGCTTGGGGGGGACCGTACGAAGACGCTTCAGCGGTCGAGCAGCCGGATCAACCGGCGCGCATCGGCCGGCGCCGCGGCTTTCTGATCGTTGTCGAAATAGACGAACACGTCGCGCCCTTCCGCCTGCCAGCGCCGGATGGCGTCGCGCCAGCGGCGCAAGGCCGCGGCCGAGTACGAGCCGCTGTAGCGGCCCGACGGACCATGGCCGCGCAGATAGACGTGGGGCGCGGTGGCCTGCCAGGGCGACGGCGCGTCGGCGTGATCGGAGATGCACAGCGCCACGTTGCGGCGTTGCAGCAGTTGCAGCACGTCGTCGTCATACCAGCTGCGGTGCCGGAACTCGAACGCGTAGCGGCGCCGGCGCGGCAGCATCGGCAGGAACGACGCGAGCCGCTCGAGATTCTTGGTGAACTGCGGCGGCAGCTGAAACAGCACGATGCTGGCCTTCGGCCCCAGAACGCGCAGACGCGTCTGCAACAGTGCGATTGAGTTGTCGCATTTCCCAGTAAGCCGCTTCCAATGGGTGATGAACTTGGATGCCTTCCAGGCGAACACGAAATCGCCGGGCGTGTCGCGACGCCAGCCGCGCACGGCTTCGAGCGACGGCGTGCGGTAGAATGCGCTGTTGATCTCGGCGGTGGCGAACTGCGCGGCGTAGTACGCGAGCCAGCAGCGCTTCGGCAGCTTGTCGGGATAAAGCGCGCCGCGCCAGCCGTCATACATCCAGCCGGATGTGCCGATGCGAATTTTGCCGCTGCGGGTGTCGCTCATGACCGGCGCGCCGCCGGCGGAAATTCGTCAGGCTCCCGAATAGCCGCCGACGATGGGGAGGATCTCGCCGGTGATGTAGCTCGAGCAGGTCGGCGCGGCGAGAAACACGTAAGCCGGCGCGATTTCTTCCGGCTGCGCCGGCCGGCCCATCGGCGTGTCGGCGCCGAAACTGGCGACCTTCTCGGCCGGCCTGTCGGCCGGATTGAGCGGCGTCCATACCGGCCCCGGCGCCACGACGTTCACCCGGATGCCGCGTTCGACCAGATGCATCGACAGCGAGCGCGCGAAAGCGTGGATGCCGCCCCTGGTCATCGAATAGTCGAGCAGCTCCTTGCTGCCCAACAGCCCCGTCACCGAGCCGGTCATGATGATGGAGCTGCCCGGCCTCATGTGCGGCACGGCTGCTTTGGCCATGTGGAAATAGCCGTACAGGTTGGTCTTGATGGTGCGGTCGAAGTGGTCTTCGCTCAAATCCTCGATGTCGTCGACGTGCTCCTGGAAAGCGGCATTGTTGACCAGGACATCGACGCGGCCGAAATGGTGCACGGTGCGTTCGACGGCTTCGCGGCAGAATTCCGGATTGGCGACGTCGCCCGAGATCAAGAGGCAGGCGCGGCCTTCCTTCTCCACCGCGCGTTTGGTGTCTTCGGCGTCGACATGCTCGTTGAGATAACAGACCGCGACGTCGGCGCCCTCGCGGGCGAACAGCACCGCGACTGCGCGGCCGATGCCGGAATCCGCGCCGGTGATCAACGCTACCTTGTCGATGAGCTTCTCGGAACCTTTGTAGGCCGGCGCGTCGTACATGGGCGCGAGATTGAGCGTCGCCTCGGTGCCGGGTTTGGCGACGTGCTGGCCGGGCAGCGGCGGTCCCGGATACTCGCGCGCGCCGGCCTGCATCGGCTTCTTGTGTTCGCCGTTGCCGCCGCTTCTTGGCTTGTCGTCGATGCGCGATTGGATGGTGCGTTCGTGGGCCGCGGTTTCTTCGGCTTCGGCGGCGAATTGATCTCTGACTGCGCTGCGAGACCGTTTCATGACGCGCGTACTCCTGAGCAAAGTCCATTGTTTAACCGGCCGCTTTCATCTCAGTTCCGGGCTCAAACGCGCACGCGTCTGAATTTTGCTTGCCGACCGCGCGCGCGCGTCGGTCCTTGTGCCGATGCCTGCCCGGCGAAGCTATAATTCAGAGGTCGAACTGATTCGGAGGCTCGGTCCGTGGCGTTGCCCAAGAAGAAACTCAAGATGTTCCATGCCAGCGTGGCGGTCACCCGTATCGAGGACTGGTGTGTCGAAGCTGAAACGGAACAAGAGGCGCGCGAGCTGCTCGCGAGCGGGCAGGGCGCGCGGCTGCGGCTCGGCGATTGCGTCTATCTTGAAGTCGCCGACATGAGCGACTGAGCCGGAACCGGCCGCCGGCTTTCAACGGAGCAGCGCCAACAGGTCCGCCTTCTTCTGCTTGAGCTGATCCATGGTGCACTGGCGCGGCGCCTTGTCGGGCCGCCAGCGCAGGATGCGCGTGCCGTGGCGGAAGCGATCGCCGCTGAAGTGGTCGTAGCACACTTCGATCACGAGCTGGGGCTTGAGGGGAACCCACTCGGCCGATCGTTTGGTCGACCAGCGGCTCGGGCCGCCCGGCGCGTTGCCGGTAAAGCCCGGTGGGGGCCGATCAGCGGCTTGAGCTTCTTGGTCAGCGCCGGCTTGTCGTATTCCTTGATGTTGGACGTAAAGCCGACATGGTTGAGCTGGCCGGCTTTGTCGTAGAGGCCGAGCAACAGCGAGCCGACCACCGGCTTGCCTTCGTTGTAGCGAAAGCCGCCGACCACGCAGTCGGCGCTGCGAAAGTTCTTGATCTTCTGCATGCCGGTGCGCTCGCCGGTACGGTAGGCCAGGTCGCGGCGCTTGGCGATCACGCCGTCGAGCGCGGCGCCGGTGCGCCGGAGCCATCGTTCCGCTTGCGTGCGTTTGGTCGTCATCGGCGACAGGCGAAGGAGCGTCGCGCCGCGGCAATATGTGGCGAAGAAGTTCTCCAGCGCCGGACGGCGCTCCCGCAATGTCTCGTCGACGAGAGCGTCCCCGTCGGCGTCGACCAGGAGGTCGAACAGGATCAAGAGCGCCGGCGTCTCGGCCGCAAGCTTGCGCACGCGGCTCGGCGCCGGATGAATGCGTTGCAGCAGCGCGTCGAACGAAAACGCACCATCGCTCGGCACCACGATTTCGCCGTCGAGCACAAAGCGCTTCGCCCGCAGGTGCGTGAGCGCCGCGACCAGCTCGGGGAAGTAGCGGGTCATGGAGCGGCCCGACTTCGATTGCAGCTTGAGCCTGGCGCCGTCGCGGAACGCCAGGCAACGGAAGCCGTCCCATTTCGGCTCGTACTCCCATTCGGTACCGTTCGGGATACGATCGACCGACAAGGCCTCCATCGGAGCAAATGGCGGCTTGAGCGGAAGCGTCATCTTAAAACCGCTGCGGTGCCGCGGCCGCGAAATGCGCGCCGCCGCCCTCGATCTGCGCTCAGCCGACGGACGCACGTCTGACCGGACGTGTGAACGCGACCGGCGCATCGGACTGTTCGATCGTCGCGGGTTCGGGCTTGGTGTGTCGGCCGTGCCGGCGCGCATAGACGTGGGTGAACTCAGCGCCGAGCAGCACGATCTGTGCCGAGTAATAGACCCAGATCAGCAGCATGACCAGCGAGGCCGCCGCGCCATAGGTCGATTGCAGCGCGAGCTTACCGATATAATAGCCGATCAGGAATTTGCCGCCTTCGAACAGCGCGGCGGTGAGCACCGCGCCAAGCCATACGTCGCGCCAATGGACGTGCGTGTCGGGCAGCCATTTGAACATCATGGCGAACAGCACGGTGATGAACAGAAACGACACCACCGAGCCGACGATCTGAAAGATCGGCCCCGGCAGGTAAGAGCCGAAATATTTGGCGCTCGCTGAAATCGCCGCCGTGAACAACAGCGACACCAGGAGCAGAAAGCCGAGCGAGACGACGCCGGCGAGCGACACCAGGTAGCTGCGGATGAGCTCCCACCAGCCGCCTTGCTGGGCCGTATCGCACTCCCAGACCGTATTGAGCGCGGTCTTCAGCTGCACCACGACGCTGACGGCGGCGAACAACAGCGTGCCGATACCGAAGATCGTCGCCAGTACACCCTGATAGGGATGGTCGGCACCGTTGAGCAGCGCCTGCACCGCCTGCGCGCCGGAATCGCCGAGCAGGCCGTGGACCTGGCCGCTGATCGCGCCGCGCGCCGCGTCGGTTCCGAACACCACGCCGGCGATGACGGTGGCGATCAGCATCAGCGGCCCGAACGAGAAGATTGAGTAGTACGCGAGCGCGGCGCCGAACGCCGAGCACTTGTGCGTGGACCAGTTGCTCAGGGTTTCCTTCAGCACGAGCGGGCCTCCCTCGCAGTGAGCGCTCATTGGTAATCGCCTGCATTCCCCGGCAGTTCCGTGCCTGCGCAACCTGAGTTCCTGGTTCGGGAACCCGGCATGTTGCCGCCGGTTATTCGATTGGGCCGCGGGTGCGCGACGCAAGCCGCTGCAGCGGCACCTGTATTGGACGCGGCCGCGGCCCAATGGTCGCGCATTGCATTGTCAGGAGGACGCCATGGCGAAGAAGAAACGCAAATATTCACGCGGGGCTGGGCATGAGGTCGAGAACGAAATGCGCCGCTACAAACGCGGCACGGCCAAAAGCGGCAAGGGCGGCCGCGGCGGCAAGGTGAAGAGCCGCAAGCAGGCGATCGCCATCGGCCTGTCGAAGGCGCGCAAGAAAGGTAAGCGCGTGCCGCGGAAGAAGAAATGATCTGATCGTTTTGCACTTGCGGCAATGTTCATGGGCGAGGCATGGCGACATGTGAAGCAACCGCGCGGCCGGACATGGTTGGCGACGATCTCGCCGCCATGGCCGAGGAGCTTATGCGGTTTCTGAAGGAACAGCGGCTTACGCTGGTGGTCGCCGAGTCCTGCACCGCGGGTTTGATGGGCAAGGTACTGTCCGACGTGCCTGGTGCCGGCGCACATTTTCACGGCGGCTTCGTCACCTACACCAAGGCGCATAAAGCGAGAGCGCTCGACGTGCCGGTCGATTTGCTGCGCCAGAAAGGCGCGGTGTGCGCCGAAGTGGCGCGGGCGATGGCGCAAGGCGCGCTCGCGCATTCGCCGGCGCAGCTAAGCGCCGCGATCACCGGCGTTGCCGGTCCCGAGCCGGATCCGGACGACAACCCGGTCGGCCGCGTCTGCATCGCGGTAGCCCGGCACGACACGCCGACAACGGCATTCGAAAAGAACTACGGCGACATCGGCCGCGACGCCGTCAGGAAGAGCGCCATTGCCGACGCCTTGCGCGCGCTCATCGCGGCGGCGCGGCAGGTCCCGGCCGGAGCGCCATGAGCGAGGCGGAAAAGAAGGTCAAGATCGCGCTCGACGAGTGCCGGGTACTGATGCTCGGCGCGCAAATCCTGTTCGGTTTTCATTTGCGTGCGGTGTTCGAGGAGCAGTTCAGCAATCTGTCGACCACCTTGCGCATTCTCTACGTGTTTGCCTTCGCCGCCATGGGGATCGTGATCGCGCTTCTGATCGCGCCCTCCATGCAGCACCGCATCGTCGAGCGCGGCCACACCAGCGGTCGCATCGTGGCGGCGACCACGCTGTTCGCCGGCATCGCGCTGGCGCCATTTGCGTTGAGCCTCGGCGCCGATGTCGCCATTGTGTTCAGCTTCAAGTTCGGCACGCTGGCCGGCGCAACGCTCGGCGTCGCCATTGCCGGCCTGGCGCTGGCGCTTTGGTACGGCATCGAATATCTGTTGCGGCGGCCAAACGGCAAGGAGCGTACCATGCCCGAAGAGCCCGATACCCCGATCGACGTGCGGGTCGAGCACATGCTGACGGAGTCGCGGGTGCTGCTGCCCGGCGCGCAGGCGCTGTTCGGTTTTCAGCTGACGGTGCTTCTTACCCCGGCGTTCGACAAGCTTGCGGAGAACCTGAAACTCGTTCACGCCTTGGCGCTGTGCAGCATCGCGCTCACGGTCATTCTGCTGATGACGCCGGCGGCGCTGCACCGCATCAGCTTCGGTGGCCAAAACACCGAAAGCTTCCATCGCATGGGCTCGGCCTTCGTCATCGCCGCCGCGGTGCCGCTGGCGCTCGGCATCAGCGCCGACATTTACGTGGCCGTCAGCAAGGCGCTTGGCTCGCTGGCGCTCGGCGTCGCGGTCGCCTGCGCGCTGGCCGTCCTGCTCGCCGTGCTCTGGTTCATCCAGCCGCTGGCGCTGCGGCACCGGCATCATCCGGGACCGCGCCCCGAGGCGGCGGTCTGAGCGCCAAGGCTGCGCAAGGTTTCGAACGATGCCGGGTAAACGCATCCAGATCGACAACGAGAGCTGGGCGGCGCTCGATCTCTTGGCGCACGACCGCATGATGACCTTTCAGGAACTCGCCGACGAAGCGTTCGCCGACGTATTGAAGAAGCACGGCCGCCCGGTCGACCTGCGTGCCGCGCTCCGCCGCAGCGCCGGTGCCAGCGCCGAGGTCATTCCGCTGAACAAGCCGAAGGCCAAGGAGCCGCGGCGGCGGGGTGGTAAGCGCAGGAGCTGAAGCGATTTTTTGATGGTTGGATCAGAGAAAGCCGTCGATCGCAACGGTGGCCGTGTGTTTCAAAAAGATTTTGCTGTCAAGGGCGCGAAGCGCCGCCTTCGGCGGTCAACAGACCCTTGACAGCAAAATCTTTTTGAAACTTTGGCTGCCGTTGCGATCGACGGCGCAAAGCGACGCGATGTTCGTCATTGCGAGGAGCCCCGCAGGCGCGATGAAGCAATCCAGGAGTCGGTGTATACCGGCCCTGGATTGCTTCGCTCCGCTCGCAATGACGAAAGGTGACGAGCCGAGGGGCTCTACCCCGCCTTGCGCCGCGCTGCCGGTCGGGCGGCTCGCTTCGCCGGCGCTTCCTTCGCCTTCTTGCCGGCGATCGGCAGCAGCATCTCGCGCTGGCCGTCGATGCGCTTGCGGCCTTTCTTGGCGGGCCGCGCTGCTGCGGGGCGCTCGCCTTCGGCCTTGAGGCTCTTGCGCAGCGCATCCATCAGATTGACGACGTTGGAGGGCGCGCGCTCTTTCGGCTGCTCGATCCTTTCGCCGCGCTGCTTCTTGCGAAGGAGTTCCTTGAGCGCGTCCTCGTATTCGTCCTGGAATTTCTCCGGCTGGAATTTGCCGCGCTTGGTGTCGACGATGTGGGTGGCGAGGTCGAGCATGTCCTTGGGGACTTTTTCGCTCTCGATGTCCTCGAAATATTCGTCCTCCTGCCGCACCTCGTAGGGGTAGCGCAGGGTCACGCCCATCAAGCCCTTGCCGCGCGCCTCGAGCGCGATGATGTGCTCGCGCGAGGTGAACACCACCTTGCCGATCGCCACCATGCCTTCCTTGCGGATCGCCTCGCGGATCACCGCGAACGCCTGCTGGCCGACCTCGCCGTCGGGCACGACGTAATACGGATCGGCGAGGTAAAGGTCGTCGATCTCCGTCTTCGGCACGAATTCGTCGATCTCGATGGTGCGCTTTGAATCGAGCGCGATCGCCTCGAGCTCCTCCGGCTCGAGCACGATGTAATCGCCCTTGCTGACCTCGTAGCCCTTGACGATGTCGGCGGTCTCGACCTCGTCGCCGCTCTCGGCGTCGATCTTGCGATAGCGGACGCGGTTGCCGGTTTTGCGGTTGAGCTGGTGAAAGCTGATCTTCTCCCGGCCGGAGGTGGCGGGGAACAGCGAGATCGGGCAGGACACCAGCGAGAGCTTCAAATAGCCTTTCCAATACGCACGCGGAGCCACCGAACCACTCCATTACTCGGGGAAGATATACGTCAACCGGCGCCGCAAAGCTCCGGTTCCACGATCGACGTCGCTTGCCGTATTTGTAACAGTTTTAGGCGTATTCGAACAGTCGCGACCGCAAGCGGAAACGCGCGACGACCACACCACCGCTTGTTTGTTCGCGTTATGTCCGCAAGTGCATTACCTCAACGTTTACTATGCTCGCGATACCAGCGCTCCGAGCCGGGATGCAGCGGCACGTCCATCGGCGTCGTCTCGGTGTTGCTGACCATCGTCAGCGCCGTGTCGTTGGTGCCTTTCTCGAACGGAATCTCGGCTTCGCGCGCGGCGAGCGCGGCGCACACGTCGTACGCGGTCTGGTCGGGCAGCGACGCGTTGCAGTAGATCGGCCAGCCGGAAAAATCGAGCGAGTCGATATCGGCCGCAAGTTTTGGAAAGCGCGCCTTCGGCAGTACCACGCGGCGCCAGCCGAGCTTGCCCATGGCGGCGAATTCGTCCTCGTTGAGCGGCAGCGGCACCAGGCCTGCGGCCAGCGCTTCGGCGAGCCACACCTTGATGCCTTCGTCGAACACCGCGTCGATCTCGCCGCGCGCCATCGGCTCGAGCCGGCGCACGTCGGACGGGCCGCCGCACAGGATCAGCTTGCCGCCCCATGACTCGATGTCGTTGAGCGTAAAGCCGTGCAGCGCGAACGCCTGCTCGATCAGGATCAAGGTCGAGTGGGTCGGATCTTCGCGCACCGAAACGCGCAGCGGATAGCGCTTGGCCTTGATATCGGCGAGCGAGCGGATGCCGGTGCGCGGATGCACGGCGAACACGAAGCGGTCCCAGCTCGGATACGAAGCGACGATGCGCAGCGGCAGCGGCTTTTTGAACAGGCCGACGCCGCGATAAGCCTGCGTCAGCAGCGCCGACGGATTGACGAAAGCGAGATCGACGCCGCCGCCGGCCGCCACTTCTTCCGCCAAAATTGCCGAGCCCGAGGCCATGCGCAGCCACGGCCGAAACCGCGGACCGGAGCCGCTGCCCACCGTGATGACCATGTCGCGGTTGCCGCCATACGGCGTCGCCGGATTGCCGGCGATGTGCAGTCCGATCTCCCACAAGGTCTTGGCACGGACGAAATTAGCGCCCTTCGGCAACGGCTCCATTATGCGTGTCTCCGGATGATGTGCGCGCCGGACGGCGCGGGCGCAACTTAGCGCGCCGCGTGCGGCGATGCCAATGCGGTCGAAGACCTTGTGCCGACTGCCGAATTCTTGACTCGGCGTGCCTCGCTTCGAGGCTGTCGTCAGCTACTTGTTGCACACCGGCATGTCACGACTGTAGGATGCGCGCTTGAGACCAAAGAGGAGAAGGGAGCGCAAATCCCCATCAGTACCGCGGCGCACCAACAACGGGGGCGGACATGCCGGGCTGGTACATCCACATGGATGTCGCGCGCAAAGCGCTCGATAATCTCGCGTCCAATCCGCGGGCTGCGCCGATTTTTGCGGCAAACGGCCCGAACGCGAACTCCATCAGCCAAATCGCACACGCCAATCCCACCTATGTCGCCCTCGGTGCGATTGGGCCGGATATTTTCTTCCTGTTGCCCGATTTCAAACCGCCGGTCGGCAACATGCTTTGGAAACTGGCATCGGAAATTCGCGACCTGTTCACGTGGTGGGACGACAATTTCCTTGGCCCGTACGAATCCGAGATCGGTCCGATCAGCAACAATCTTCAGGACGAGCTCAATGCGCTGTCCGGCGGACTCAAGGACCAGATCGAAGCGATTTTCAGCCAAGCCGCTTCGTTTCTGAAGGACGCGATTCTAAAACTCATTTTGCAGCAGTACGATTTCTTCGGCCTGCTTTCCAGCGGCGTGCCCGCGGGTTTCGACGAGCAGTCGTTCTTCTGGAGCGACATGCTCCACTATCGGGAAACCTATCGATTCGGCGCAGCTCTGTGGCAGCGTGCCAACAACGAGCCGGATCCCGATCTGAAGGCCCGCTTCCAGGCATTCGCACTCGGCTGGATGTCGCATTTGGCGACCGACGTTACCGGTCACGCCTTTGTCAATCAAAAAGCCGGCGGACCTTACCGGCTGCATTGGCAGCGCCACCATCTGGTCGAAAACCATATGGACGCGCTCGTCTACAACACCGAGCATGGCGCGCAGCCCATTTATCAGCAGATGGCGAACGCGGCGCTGCATTTGTGGCTTGCGTTCAATCCGGACGGCAGCTCGCGCGTCGACTGCTTCAAGCCGGAGCCCAATCCGCCTTACCCGGATGGCGACCACAGCGCCGACATCACCGGGCGTCATGCGGTCTGGGACGTCGATTCCGACCTGCCGGACGAGCTTGCCCAATTCATCGCCGACGCGCTGAAGGCCGTGTATTGGCCGCTGCAAACGCCGCCCCCCGCGCCATTCGATCCACAGACGCCGATGATGCCGCTCAACGCAAGCTCGACCGGGCAAGTCGCTTGCTGTCCGACCATCATCAGCACGCTCGATCAACGCGTGCCGTATCAGACTGGCGGCTTCGCTGAAAAGGACGACATCATCGGCGCGTACTGGTGGCTCTACAAATACGTGAAATGGACGACGACGGACTATTACAAGATACGGCGCCCCGATCCGCCGGATGTCGTCATCATTCCTTCCTTCCCCTCGCCGCCCGGGAGCGGGGATTCCGACCCGGGACCCGGCGCGAGCGACGACAACAGCCTCTGGGCCGACGCGCTCGATTTTTTGCTCGCGTTATTTGCGTGGGCTGTTTACCTCGCTGAAGTGATCGCGTGGCCGGCGGCCGTGGTCGCGGGAATCATCAGCGGGGCGATCACCTATCCGCTGCGACTGGCGCTTTATGAAGCGATGGAGCTGCCGCTCTATAATTTGTGGCTGAGCATTCACACCTATCTGGCGATGACCGGCTATGTGATGCCGATGCCGGGCGAGATCAATTCCGGATTGAACACGCTCGGCGTAAGTGTTGCCGATGGCTGGGCGGCAACCGTGGTTGCGCTCGGAACGCCGGACGGCGGGCTCACGCCGACGACGATCTCAACCGATCCCTCCGGATTGCCGGAGACTGGCTTTCCGAAGGACGTGGTCATGGACCCGCCCAACTTCGTGACCGGCGTATTCGGGCCATTGATCGGTCCGCCGGATCCCGACAATGAATTTCCGAGCGAGTTCAATCGTCCGTGGCGCTGGCCCGAGAAGGACAATGAGGGAGATTCGCTCAATGTCGAATTGGCGCAAAGCGTCGCCGGCCCTTACGTCGCGGGGATGAACGCCAACGCGTTGTTCGGCAGTGCGCCGGGCAACCCTGGCGCACGCACAAAATTGGAGGGCGCTGCGAACGAAGCGGAGACACTGCGCCTTACTGCCACTTTACTGCCCCAAGGTTTACATCTCGGCGATCCGCAGGATTACACCGCCTATCTGGTCGCCACGCTGACCCGCGATAACCTTGATATATCGAAGCTGAGCAACTTCAATCTCGATTCGGACCGTGGCTACGGCTATCTGTGCTGGGATTGGCTCAGATTTCACCCAGAGCTGAGCAGATCGGTGCCTGCGGGTTTCAAAAATCAGCCCGATGACGTCAGCCGCCATACTTATCCGACGCCGAGGCAACCCGGCTACGGCTGGGACAAAAACGAAGTAAAACCCGGCTCCACCCCCGGTGTCGATTTTCACCCAAATGACGCGTCGGCGCGCGTCATTATCCGCTACATCGACAAGGAGGAGAAGTTCGGATGACGCAATCTCCTCCGAATTGGTTCGACAAACAGCAGCCGGAGAGCGACGCCGAATTCAAGGCGCGGCGGGCAAAGCTGCTCGAGGAGTTGCCAAGTCTGCTGGCACGACAGAAGGAGCGTGGGCGAGCGAACAGCTTCTACCCCTACCTTTTGGTGCGTTCCGTGCTTGGCGACCGTGGCGACCGTCCGATCAACGTCCCGTTCTGGGAGAGCCCCGACATTTGGACGGCTCCCGGCGATCCGGCTTCGACGCCGAGCGTTCCGGGCAACCATGGCGGCACGGTAACCGAGGGGCAAAAGGCCACGGTGTACGCGCACGTCTGGAATCTCGGATTTGCGCCGCTCGCCGGTATTCAAGTCGAGTTCTATTGGTTCAATCCGTCGGCCGGGATCGACGGCAGCCATGCCAACCTTATCGGCATCGCCCGTTGCGAGCTTTCTGGTCGCGGGATGCCGGGCTCGCACAAGCTCGTCAAATGTCCGAAACCCTGGATCCCGGTGATGCAAAACGGCGGGCACGAATGCCTCGTGGTGCGGGTGTCCGGCATCGGCGATCCGGTGGGCGGAAATCCCTGGCAGCCTTGGGCAAATCGCCATGTGGCGCAGCGCAATGTCTCGGTCGTCGCTGCCGGCGCCGCGGTGTCATCCCTGATCAACTCCCTCAACAGATCGCGCCTGTTCGGTACGCGTTTGCAACTGATTCAGGTCGGGCCGGCTGAAGGCGAGCTGGTCCGACATCTCGTTGCGCCGACGCTCCACATTAGCGCGGTCGATACCAAGGTCCTCGGCGAGATCAATCTTGCCGGAGAGGTCGTGCAAGCGCCGACCGAAAGAGCGGCAACAGGGATGTTTGCCGCGGTCCATCCGCTGGCAGCCGGCGGCGCACCCAGGCCGCCGTCCGTGCGCAGCGCTCCCGCGGCGCGGGTGATCCAGCCTGCGACCGTCCTTCGCGACGTTCATTCGCCCGCAACGACCGCCGGCACCGCGCACGTTGCCGATCTGCTTCAAGCGGTCGGCCGACTGCACGCGGGCGCGGCTGCCGCACCGCCGCCGCACGCCGATGAAGCGCACGTGCTTCGTCTGGCCAGCTATTCGGGCGATCAGCTGGTCGGCGGCTATACGGTCGTCGTCACCGGAAGCCGATGATGCGCGACGCGATGGGCCGGCTGCCGGTGACCATCGTCACCGGTTTTCTTGGCAGCGGCAAGACGACGTTGGTCAATCATCTGCTCTCATCGCGAGAGCTCGGCCGCGTTGCCGCGCTGGTCAACGATTTCGGCGCACTCAATATCGACGCCGCGCTGATTGCGTCCGTCGCCGACCACGTCGTTCAGCTCGCCAATGGCTGCATCTGCTGCACCATCAACGATGATCTCCTGCAAGCTGCTCAGCATGTGCTTGCAATGGAGCCGCGAGCCGATCGCATCGTCGTCGAAACGACTGGGCTGGCCGACCCGCTTCCCGTCGGTCTTACCTTTTTGCAAACGGAGCTGCGCCAGCGCACGATGCTCGAGGCGGTCGTGACGGTGGTCGACTGCGCGAACTTCGCTCTCGATCTGTTCAAGGCCGACGCCGCAATGGCGCAGATCGTGCACGCCGACATCGTCGTATGTAACAAGACGGATCTGGTTTCGTTCGACGCGGCCGCTTCGTTGCAACGCCGTATAGGGCTGATCAAACCGCGTGCCAAAATTCTGACCGCGAGCTTCGGCCGCGTTCCGCTATCGGCGATTTTGGCTCGCCCGGTGGAAGCGGCTCTCGGCGGCCCCATGGATCGGCAGCACAACCATTCGCATCTTCTCGACGACGGCTTCGAGGCGTTCGCTTTTCAGTTCGACGTGCCGCTCTCGAGCCGGGCATTCCAGGCGTTTATCGACCATGGCTTGCCCGACGGCATATTCCGGGCCAAGGGCCTCATCTCGCTCGATGCGGCGCGCAGCCGTTATGTCTTTCAGCTTTGCGGAGCGCGCGCGGCATTCGAACCGTATGACGGACCGGTGTCCGAAACGCAGCTCGTTTTCATCGGTCGCAACATCGATCGCTCGACCCTGCGCGAACGACTCGAGTCGTGCCGACTTGGGGTTTTGCCTTCGCAGCATGACAAATCGAGCGCGCAACGCGTAGGTGGCAGCGAAGCAATCCAGTAGCCGGGCGCCAGTCCCGAACTGCTTCCCCGCTCCTGCGGGCATCCGCGCAGTGGCGATGAGAGCGCCGCCGGCTGATTACCGCCCGCCGCCGCAGACGCTGTCGAGCTGCGCGAGCGTCGCGGCGATGTCCTTGCCGGCCGGCGAGTTCTCGTCGACCTGGTCGAGCCCGTCCATCAGGCTCACGTATTCGGGGCCGATCTTCTGCGCCAACGCGTCGGCCTGTTTGCCGAGCGCTTCGAGTTTCTTCTCGTCTTTCTTCTGATCGGCTTCGGCCATCTGATCGTTGAGCTGGCCGAGCTGACAGAACGCCTGCGTCTTGGCCTTGTCGCCCTTGATGATGGCGACGACCTTCTGGGCGTCGGCCTTGGTGGGCTTCGGCCCGTTCGGCGCGCCGCTCTGGCCTTGCGCCAACGCAATGGCCGGAATGGCAAATACGGCTGCGACAGCGGTAATGAGCTTGAGCTTCATAAGGGCCCCCTTGTTGAATGAAAGCTGAGCTACGGTAGGTGAGGCCGTATTATTTGCCGTGGTTTGCGGCATTCACAAGACGGCTCGTCCGGAGTTTTTCCACAGCGCGCGGTTGCCGTTTACGCCAAATCTACGGCGAAGCGCTTGAGGTCGGCGAGCGCACAATGGGCGAGCGCACCCTGATGGGTGGCGCGCAGCACCACCCGCGGCGCCTGGCCGGCCTCGAACGCCTCCTGCCAGCGCGGCGCGCACAGGCACCAGCGGTCGCCGGGTTTGAGCCCCGGAAAGCCGAACTCCGGCACCGGCGTGGACAGATCGTTGCCGCGGGATTTGGAGAATTCCAGGAAAGGCGCGGTCATGACGACACACACCGTGTGGCTGCCGAAATCCTCACGCCCGGTATTGCAGCAGCCGTCGCGATAAAACCCGGTCATCGGGCTGAGCGAACAGAGCTCGAGCGGTTCGCCGAGCACATTGCGGGCCGGAGTGCCGCCGCCGTCACCGCTCCTGTCGTCCCTCAGCATGGCTGCCCTCTCGCGCGCTCGTCACCATCGCGCCGGTATTACGCACTGCGGCGTTGCCGCTTCGGCTCCGGCTCCGGTTTGGCGATGCGCTTTGCCATGACGCTGCCGCTGCCGCATTTGCTGCACTTGAGGCGCCGCACAAATCCGGCGATCGGGCTGTCCGGCCGCACCCCGTGCGCCAAGAGGTCGGCCGCGCTCAACACCGCCTGGTGCCGGCAATGCAGACAGCGCACGCCGATAGCGGCGGATGCCGCAGCTTTCCCCTGCGCGGGCTTTGGTACGCGACCCGACCGGCCAGAACGCAACTCGACCATGGCCAAAACATAGCCATGAGCGGCGCCGAAATCGAGTCCGCGCTGGTTGCGCCAGCCGTCAGGATCGGCCGCGTCACACGCTGTGCGTGGCGTCCGCCGAGCGCGCGTCTGGCGCTGATCTGAACTGATTACGCCGGTAGATCAGATAAGCCCACAAGACTGCAAGGCTTCGGTCCAACAACCAATTACCCATTGCCCTGGAACACTTTCGAACAATACCATCAGACACGATAACACCTTCTCAATCAAACAACGCTGGGCCGGAACGTCCGTTCCAACTCACGGCCCGCGCGGAGGAATCTCATCCGGGCTACAAATCAGGCCCCGCCAATGCCGCGCACGACCTTGCCGCTGCCACCGCAATTCGGACAGCGCGTGTGCATGATGCGGCCCCAGCCGTGACATAGCGGACATACGTCCTCGCCGGTGCCCGGCGTGCCGGGTGCGGCTTCGTCGCCCGGATTGAGCTTTGGCGGCAGCCCTGGGTTATGGGCCGGTGTGTCCGAACCGTGCGAGATGCTGTGCAAGCTTCTGTCGGCCACGCCCGCCTCCTGGTCGCTGCGATCGCCGTCCTCTCGTCCTCGATTACCAACGCGTCGGCGCGCGGCCCGTTGCCCGGCCGGCGGCGCGGCGTGTCCGAGGAATGTCGAATAGGAAACGCAACGCGGCGTTGCGCGTTACGACGTTGCGCGCTTGGTCGCTTCGGCGAGCTTGCGTTTCAGCTCGCGCGTCTCTTCGAATCGCTTGGTCACGTCGCGCATCAGCGCAGCGAGCGCGATCAGGCTGCCGGCTTCGTCGCGCAGCGGCACGATGGTGAATTCGACCGAGAGCGTGCTGCCGTCCTTGCGCAATGCCGGCACCGCCAGCACATCGGCCTCGCCGTAGCGGCTTTGCCCGCTCGCCATGACGCGCGCGTAGCCCTCCCAATGGCGCGCCCGCAGCCGCTCGGGAACGATAAGGTCGAGCGAGCGGCCGAGCGCCTCATCGGCGGAGTAGCCGAACAGCCGCTCCGCGCCCGGATTCCAGAAAACGACGTTCCCCTCGTGGTCGGCGGCGACGATCGCGTCCGAGCGGGTGGCGAGCAGGGCTTCGGCAAGGGCGGTGGCGAGATTCACGACGGAGACTCCCACGGGCAATAACGCGCCGCTCATTCAAAGCTCAGCGGCTCAGCCGTCGCAAGGCGCGGCCCTTGTGCAAGGCGACGTGGTCGGTCTTGTCGCTCTTGATCGCGTATTGCGGGTCGTCCTTGCCGGCGTGGTGCGTATAGCCCTTGTAGGCGACGTCCTTGGTGTGCACCCGCACGATGCGGCCGCTGACCCGTCCGGCTTCCGAATTCCAGCTGACGTGATCGCCGACCTTGAAGGCTTTTGCCTTTGCCACGACGCGCTCCCGCTGTGAGCGACAGCAAAGAATGGCTGTCGGCGCGGTTATGATGATAACCGACCCGGGTCGGGCCCGTTCCGCAGATGCACGCGATGGAGGATGCGAAGAAACGCGGCAAGAACGGCTTTTTGAGAGACGCCGTGAACCACTATACCGACGGGCTATTCGGCCAAAAACTTCACGCCGGCCTCTTTCTTGGTTCGCCAGACGACGCGGCACATGCGCCGCGCAGTGCCGCTGGTCGTCAAGAGAAGAACGAATTTTTCCGGCAACTCGCCCGACTTGTCGAGCTTCAGGCGCGCCCCCGACTCCGACACGTCGGCCACCATGCATGACCGTGGCGGCTCGGCGCCAGCGAGAATCGTCGCCCGCCAGTGGAACGGCTTGCGGGCGTGCTTGCGCAGATCGGACTTTCCCCGATTCGAAGCGACGGCCACCATAAAAAGCCCCCCAGACTCACGACAGCCAGGGACCCGCCCGGGCTAAAATAGAATACACGGCAGTCACCTACCGATGTCTTACCGGATAGATTTTAAGGAAGCATAAAGAATCTCCGCTCCACGTAGAACGTCAACAAAGTCGATGTATGGCGCATTGCTTTTTTACGAAGGACATTTCCGGTGCGCGACATGTCGGGCGTACTCGTGGTCGACGACTCGATCGTGGCCTGCCGCATGGTGGCGAAGCTGTTGCGGCAATGCGGCGTGAAAAACGTCGAGCAGGTCCAGACCGGCGCCGCGGCCTTGCAGCGCTTGGCCGCCGCGGAATTCGACGCCGTCATCTGCGATTACGAAATGGCGCCGATGAGCGGCCTCGACGTGCTCGCCCACGGCCGCGGCGGCGGCGGTCTGCGCGAGACGCCGTTCATCATGATGTCCGGCACCAAAGACCCGCGGTGGATCGCCGAAACCAGCCGGCTCGGCGCCGACTGCATGCTCGCCAAGCCGTTTGACGCCGCCACCCTGCAGCAAAAAATGCGTCAGCTCGGGCTTGCGTCGAAAGTCGCCGTGGCCGTGCCGCGCAATGCAGACTCGGGCGGCAGCACTGCATCGTCCGAAGTCGACGCGTGTCACGAACTCGACGCCTAGCCGCGACATGCGATAGATCGCAAGCGATCAAGGATTTCGGTTCGTCGGACACGGCTCAATGCGCCTGTGTGCCGGAGTCGGAAAGCGAACATTTCAGGATCGGTCCTATTAATCGTTCGGTGGGATGATGCACGACGGGGACCTTCGAGGGGTGACCGGTGCAGAACAAGCGCAAGGACCCGCGTCTGCGTATGCGGCGCCACGCGCAGGTCATTACCGCTCCGCGAGAACAGCCGGTCAGCTGTGTGGTGTGGGATATTTCGAACAGCGGCGCGCGCCTCGCCATAGCGCGCCCGATCATGACTCTGCCGCCGCGATTTCTCTTGCTGCTCGATAAGGACGGCCGGGTCCAGCGCAAGTGCGAGGTCGTCTGGACCGACGCGCGCTTCGTCGGTGTCAAGTTCGTTTAGGCCTTTGCCGGAAATAGAGCGCTTAAGGTGGCCGCAGGATGCGCCGGCGGCCGAGGATTTCCAGCGAATCCACCATAAAAATGTCTCAAACGGATGTTTGAATTTCGGTCGATCGTTTGATAAATGGAGTGCCCGGCGATGCTGGCAACAGACCTGCCGAGGAGGAGTGCCGACTACGCTACGCTCCTGCCGTCCTGCCCGAACTGCGGTCGGGCGATGTGCTTGACACGCACCGAGGCGCGCCCCGGCCGTGCCGATGGCTGCGTCTTCAAATGCGGCGAGTGCGGTGTGTGGCTCAGCGAAGCCGCCGACGAGCGCCATCCAGTCTAATTCTGCGGTTCGTGAACCCCCGCAGATGCGGGAGCCCCGGGTGCGTTAGCGCCCCCTGCACCCGGGGCTTTCGCCGCCTTTCACACTGTCACCCGCCAGCTGCGCGGCTGGCGACAAATCACAATTTTTTGGACGCCAAGCACAAGACACGGCCGGCCGAAAATCTGTAGACACGCGCTCCGGTTCTGATGGAAAGGCGCGATTGCAGGTTATGGTAGGCGATATTACTGCTGATATGCGCGCACTGTCGCGACGCTGTTCAGCTCTGGCCGGCGAATGCCTGGACCGCGAACTCTCCCGTGCGTTGGAGGTTCTTGCTTTCGATTTCTCGCACACGGCTTGCGAATTCGACCGCCGCTTCGGACGAAGCGTGCGAGCAGCGGACGTAGTGACACGGCAAGCTCACGCTCCCGCGCACGATTGATCTGCAAGCGTTTTCTTAAGTCCCGACTCGGCGCCTCGGTGCCAGCCTAGGGCGAACTGCATGTGCACGCCCATCGTCATCATGGCGTCAGCCGCCGTTGTCGTTGCATCCATTCTTTGGCACGGGCGCGGCCGTTGGTATTGAGCCGAGGGAGAGCGCCCACTGAGAGGGTGCAACAATTCGGTCGGGTCACTTTTGAATTGGTAATCCGAAAATGGCGCTCCCTGGGGGACTCGAACCCCCGTTTTCGCCGTGAGAGGGCGACGTCCTGGGCCGCTAGACGAAGGGAGCGTCGCTCCGAAATAGCGTTGCCGGGGCGGCGGCGCAAGCGCTGAGCGATATTCTGCGGGCTTACGGCTCGGTCGCGAAGCGCAGCCGGCCGGTTTGCTGCAGCGTATTGGCGTCGAAGGTGCGGATTTCGGTTGAGCCGGCGATGTCGATGGTGACCACGATGCGGTCGCCGGCGGTCGAGGTCGAGATCACGTGGGCGCCTTTGGGCAGGGTGACGATGGCGGACGCTACGGCGCCGGGCGGGGCGGCGCTTCTGCCGGCGTGGAAAATGCGATAGCCGATGACGCCGAGCACGGCGGCGAGCGCCACCGCGGTGGTGAGCGCCGATATGACCATGAGCCAGCGCGCCCGCGCCATCACGGCGGACGCGCCGGAATCGGCCTCGGCGCCCTCGGGCGGGAGCGGGGCGGAGGGATTGCCGGACCTGTCGAGCATGCCGTCGAGCCTCAGCCAAAGAACGCAAAAGTCGGTTGTCGTCGCCGCGACAGAGGCCGGCGGGCGGCTCGACCGCGTGCTCGCCGCGCGCATTGCCGATCTGTCGCGCAGCCGGCTCAAGGCGCTGATCGAGGCTGGCGCCGTCGTCGTCGACCGCCGCACGATCCGCGATCCGAGCCATCGGGTCAATGCGGGCGCCACCATCCTGCTCGACGAGCCGGAGCCGCAGCCCGCCGCGCCGCAGCCGGAAGCCATTCCGCTCAAGATCGTTTACGAGGACGACGACATCATCGTCATCGACAAGCCGAAAGACCTGGTCGTGCATCCGGCGGCCGGGCATTGGACCGGCACCTTGGTCAACGCCCTGATCGCCCATTGCGGCGCGAGCCTCTCGGGCATCGGCGGCGAGCGGCGCCCCGGCATCGTGCACCGGCTCGACAAGGACACGACCGGGCTGATGATCGTCGCCAAGAACGACCGCGCCCATCGTTCGCTGGCGGCGCAATTCGCCGGCCACGGCCGCGACGGCGAGCCGTTCGAGCGCGGCTATCTGGCGTTCGTGTGGGGCGCGCCCGGCCGGCCGCATGGCACCATCGACCGGCCGATCGACCGCAGCCCGCGCGCCCGCGATCAGATGGCGGTGCGGGAGGGCGGCCGGGAAGCGGTCACGCACTGGCAGGTCTTGGAGCGCTATGCGGGGGCCGCGTCACAGCAGCGCGGCGGCAGGCGCGCCAAGTCGGGAGGGAAGTCGGCTGACAAGTCGGGAGGGCAGGGCGAGGCGGTGGCGAGCCGGCTCGCCTGCCGGCTCGAGACCGGACGGACCCATCAAATCCGGGTCCATTTGGCCGCGATCGGCCACCCGCTGATGGGCGACGCCACTTACGGGGCGGGCTTTCGCACCAAAAGCGCGCTGTTGGCGCCGGGGGCGCAGGCGGCCCTTGCAGATCTTGCAAGGCAGGCCCTCCATGCCCATTTACTCACGGTCAAGCATCCGTCGAGCGGCGAAATCCTCAGGTTCCGTTCGGAACTGCCGCCCGATCTTGCCCGTTTACATGCAGAATTGGTCCGCGGTCGGGCGGAATCCAGCGCAACGATGCCGGATGGCGGCTGATGCCGCGCCGGCCGTTCACCGTCCGGTGAGACAAATCAAGGCGGCATCGCGTTGAAGTGATGCCAATTGGTGCTGTGTCTCTTCCGCTGGCCTGATTCGACCGTGTATGTTGCGGGTGCGAACAAGGAATCGGTGCCGTCGGCTCGGGGAGCGGCGGTGCCATTTCGCCCGCCGCGCCGCGGGGGCACTTAAAGGAGGGCGCTGTCATGGCCCAAACTGCTGCACTGCCCATATTATCGGGCGAAACCGGCCTCACCCGCTACCTGGAAGAGATTCGGCGGTTCCCGATGTTGGAGCCGCAGGAAGAATTCATGCTGGCCAAGCGCTGGCGTGAGCACGGCGATCGCGACGCCGCGCACAGGCTCGTCACCAGCCATCTCCGCCTCGTCGCCAAGATCGCCATGGGCTATCGCGGCTATGGCCTGCCGATCTCCGAAGTGATCTCGGAAGGCAATGTCGGCCTGATGCAGGCGGTCAAGCGCTTCGAGCCCGACAAGGGTTTTCGGCTCGCGACCTATGCGATGTGGTGGATCAAGGCCGCGATCCAGGAATACATCCTGCGCTCGTGGTCGCTGGTGAAGATGGGCACCACGGCGAACCAGAAGAAGCTGTTCTTCAACCTGCGCAAGGCCAAGAGCCGGATCTCCGCGCTCGAGGAAGGCGACATGCGCCCCGATCAGGTCAAGCTGATCGCCAAGCGGCTCGGCGTCACTGAGCAGGACGTGATCGAGATGAACCGCCGGCTCGGCGGCGATGCTTCGCTCAATGCGCCGATCCGCGACGACGATTCGTCGGGCGAATGGCAGGATTGGCTGGTCGACGACAGCGCCAGTCAGGAGAGCCGGCTCGCCGAATCCGAGCAGTCGGAGAACCGCCACAAGGCGCTCGGCGACGCACTGACCGTGCTCAACGAGCGCGAACGCCGCATCTTCGAGGCGCGGCGCCTCGCCGACGAGCCGATCACGCTCGAAGAGCTCGCCGACGAGTTCGGCGTGTCGCGCGAGCGCGTGCGCCAGATCGAGGTGCGCGCCTTCGAGAAGGTGCAGAAGGCGGTCAAGACCAACATCGCCGCGATGGAAGATCCCGGCGCTGCCGCCTCCGCCGCGCTGCATTAAAGCCGAAGCGATCATTTCCGCTCGTCCCCGCGAAAGCGGGGACCCAGCCTGGATACCCGCTTTCGCGGGAATGAGCGGATGATTGTCAGCTCGCGCTAACTCGCCAGCGCGGTGCGTTTGCTCGACGCGCCGTCGATCGCTTCGCGAATGACGCGGCCGAGCGCGGAGATCTGATACGGCTTGCGCAGCACCGGAAACTCCGGCTCGCTGTCGAACACGCGGGCGTAGCCGGTGGTCAGCACGATCGGGATGTGCGCATAGCGCGCCTTGGCGCTGCGCGCCAGCAACAAGCCGTCCATGTCGCCGGGCAGCACGACATCGGAGAACAGTACGCTCACTTCCGGCGAGCGATCGAGCACTTCGAGCGCCGCGGTGGCGTTCTCGACCGCGATGGTGCGGTAACCGAGCTGCTCGAGCAGCGACACCGTGACGGCGCGGACGTCGTGGTTGTCCTCGACGATCAGCGCCGTGGCGCCGGCCGGCGCCGCGTATTGGGTGCCGTCGTCCTCGCGCACCGGATCGATTGCGGCGCGGCTGCGCGGCAAGTAGATCGTCACCGTCGTGCCGTGGTCGAGCTCGCTTCTGATCGTCGCGGTGCCGCCGGAACGGCGGGCAAAGCCGTAGACCTGCGACAGACCGAGGCCGGTGCCTTTCTCGGCGCCTTTGGTGGTGAAGAACGGCTCGAACACGCGGCCGAGTACGTCGTCGGCGATCCCGGAGCCGGTGTCGCTGACGCTGAGCGCGACGAAATCGCCGGCGAGGGCTTCGGGCGTCTCGTCCGCAGTCAGCGTCACGTCGGCAGCC
>DASRET010000053.1:0-53466 GCA_035651875.1 Xanthobacteraceae bacterium | reverse complement strand
GCCGCCACTCAGCTCCAGACGCGCTTCCTGGGACGTGACTTCGGCGGCCGTTACTCCGCCGTCACCTGTCCCAGTCCAGCGATCCAATCGCAGGCCGGTCGTAATGCCGGCCGGGCGTTTTCCCAAAGCCGCCCGGGAGCGGAGGTGACGAGCCCCTGCCCGCAGGCACCGCTCTCGCTCCGCCAGCCGGAGTGACCGGCCGGCGTCCTTGCACAGAGCGAGACGGCGCCGCCATTTAGTTGGCGCGGCGGGGGAGTCAAGCTTTATTGCGGGCCATGACGAGCGCGTTGATTCAGCGTTGATTTTTGCTGGAGTCCTGTTCGTCTGGGCGCAGCGCTGAGAACAAGAATTGGTGAGAATTTGCGAATCATGAACGCGCTCGTCCCGTGAGCGCGGCAGAACGCTGTGGAAATTTTCTGAGGTTGCAATGACTGGTTCGTGCCAATTTCCCCAAGGGGAGTATTCCAGCCGCGTTTTTCGCGCAGGGATTCTTACGCGTTTTCATAAGCATACAGCGCACGACCAGACGAGCGCCACTCTTGGATGGAGCAGCCCGCACCATAGCTCGCATTGTAGAATCAAAGACTTACCCTCGATTTTGTCCCCATCGTTAAGGTGCTGGCTTGCACGAATCATTTTCGTGCTCCCTATAACCCCTGTTGTACCGCTCAATTTTGGTGAGAGGTACGACATGCTCCTGAAAAAAAGAGCCGAGACACGCGCTGTTTCTGCGCTTTGGAAGCTGCGAACTGGGGGCGCTCGGTGTGCCAGCTATCGCGGCTGTCGTCGTGTTGGCACTACTTGCTGCGCGATGGCTGGGACTTCTTTAGTAGAGCAAGCGGCCGCTGCGAACCATCATGGTGGAAGGCAAGTACATGCGACAGACAAATTTTAGCTGTCGTTTTGTTAGTCGAGTGCAGCGCATTCGAGGCGGACAATGTCTTCTCTAGCGAACGAACTGGATGAATTGCGCCTTCTGTGGCCGCGACCAGGCGCAAAAGCTTTCGTCGAGGCCAAGCCATTTCACGGAGCCTGGGTCGCATCGCGCGGCGATGAGCGCATCTATCGAATGATCAAGGGGTTTCGCGAGACAGGTGACCTGCTTGTCGCAGAGAGCAAAGCTGAACCGCAGCGCGCCCAGAATCTCATCTACCCGGCGCTCTTTGCCTACCGGCAGGCGCTCGAGCTGCGCCTGAAAAATATTCTCATCGAATTCGGACCAATGGCGGGCGAGAGGCCGGATTTCCGCTCGCATGACTTGCCGACGCTCTGGTCTGCCTGCCGGCGTGTGATCGAGCGGTTCGACAGCAATCTCAGCCCCCAGGACCTTGAGACCTTGGCAGTGGTCCAAATGCAAATCGCGGAGTTTGACTCCGTTGACCCTGGATCAGACGCTTTCCGCTTTGCGCACGACACACGGGGCAAAGTCATTAAGCTGGAACTGCCAGAGATTGATCTAGATAACCTACGCCTGGTTACAGGAAGTGTCTTCGAATTTCTGGAATGCGTCGTCTGTCACCTTAATTACCTGCAAGATCTAGCAACGGGCTAAATACCGTAGGCGAAGGCTGGTGCCCGTGGAGGAAAATCGAACCCTTTGCATCCAAAGACGAGCCTCACGACCCCTGCCGAGTCAGCCCCTTGAACGCCTCCAATAGCTCCATCGGGAACGGAAACACGATGGTCGAGCCGCGCTCGTTGGAGATGTCGAACAAGGTGCCGAGATAACGCAGCTGCATGGCCTGCGGCACGCCGCCGAGGATGCGGGCGGCTTCGACCAATTTTGCCGCGGCCTGCTGCTCGCCTTCGGCGTTGATGATCTTGGCGCGGCGCTCGCGCTCGGCTTCGGCCTGGCGGGCGATGGCGCGCACCATGCTCTCGTCGAGATCGATGCGCTTGAGCTCGACGTTGGAGACCTTGATGCCCCAGCCTTCGGTCTGCTTGTCGAGCACGTCCTGGATGTCGGCGTTGAGCTTGTCGCGCTCGGACAGCATCTGGTCGAGGTCGTGCTTGCCGAGCACCCAGCGCAAGGTGGTCTGGGCGAGCTGGCTGGTCGCGGCGAGAAAATTGCTGACCTGGATGATGGCCTTCTCGGCGTCGACCACGCGGTAATAGATCACGGCGCTGACCTTGACCGAGACGTTGTCGCGCGAGATCACGTCCTGCGGCGGCACCTCGTCGACCACCACGCGCAGGTCGACGCGCACCATCTGCTGGACGATCGGGTAGAGCAGGATCAGGCCGGGGCCTTTGACGCCGGTGAAGCGGCCGAGCGTGAACACCACGCCGCGCTCGTACTCGCGCAGGATTTTGATCGAGGCGTACAAGAACATCACGATCACAACGGCGATGACGACGATGGCAGGCAGAAACAACATGGCGGTGCTCCTTGCGCGCTTTTAGGTCGCAGCGCGACGCGTGATTATCAGATAATGTCAGATGGTCTGTGTTGGCTCATTCCTTGATGATCAGAGAAGCAAAACTTTTTGCTGCCATTGCGATCGACGGCGACATGGCGACGGAAGTTGGTTTGAACTGTCAATCATTGCCCTGATTCAGTTCGAAAGATGCGTTCCGCCTTTCAGGTGGCTTGCACGACAAGAACCAGCCCGTCGCGGCGGATCACTTTCACCGCCGTGCCGGCTTGCAGCGGCGCATCGGCGCGGGCGCGCCAGATTTCGCCGTGCACTCGCACGCGTCCCTCTTGGCCGTCCCAGAACACGGCTTCGCCCGCGGCGCCGATCAGCGCTTCGTGGCCGGTCACGACCGGCTTCTTGCGCGAATGCAGCACCGCACCGAGCACCAGCACGATGAGCGCGGCGCTGGCGATGGCGGCGCCGATCACGACCGCGCCGGACAGCGCGAAGCCGGAGGTGCGCGCCGGAAACATCATCAGTGCGCCGATTACGAACGCGGCGATGCCGCCGACGCCGAGCGCGCCGAACGCGCCGATATGCACTTCGGCGATCATCAGCACGATGCCGACGATCACCAGAGCCACGCCGGCGTAATTGATCGGAATGAACGCGAGTGCGTAGAGCGCCACCAAGAGCGAGATGACACCGACCACGCCCGGCGCTACCGCGCCCGGATTGAAGAACTCGAGAATGATGCCATAGACGCCGATCAGCATCAAGATGAAGGCGACATTGGGATTGGTGACGAACTCCAAAAGTTCGGTGCGCCAATCGGGTGGCATGGCGACGGCGGTGAGCCCGGCGGTCTCGAGCTTGAGCGGCTTGCCGGCGACCGTCACGGTGCGGCCGTCGATCTGGCGCAACAGATCCGGCACGTCGTTGGCGATCGCGTCGATCACGTGCATGGACAGCGCTTCGGCCGCCGGCAGGCTCACGGCAGAGCGCACCGCGTCGGCGGCCCAATCGGCATTGCGGTGATTGATCGCGGCGAGACTGCGGATATAGGCGATGGCGTCGTTGATGATTTTGCGCGTTTCGGTGTCCTCGGAAGCGGCGGTCTTGTTCTTGTCCTTCTGATCGGAGCCGCCGGGGAACAGCGAGCCGCCGCCGATCTGGACCGGGGTGGCGGCGCCGATATTGGTGCCCGGCGCCATGGCGGCGATGGCGCTCGCATAGGCGATGTAGGTGCCGGCGCTGGCGGCGCGCGCGCCGCTCGGCGCCACGAACGTCGCGACCGGCACCGGCGAGGCGAGGATCACGCGAATGATCTGCCGCATCGATGAGTCGAGCCCGCCCGGCGTGTTCATGCGCAGCACGATCAGCTTGGTGTCGGCCGCGTTGGCGGCGGCGATCTCGCGCTCCACGTAATCGGCGACTGCCGGCCCGATGGCGCCGTCGATCTCGAGCACGACGGCGCGGCCGGCCGCATGCGCGGGCGGGGCGAGGACAACGAAAAAAGCCGCCGCAATGGCCGTGATGAAGGCCACCGCGCGATGCCGCACGGAAGAACGCGCCGTCGGCGCTGCGCCGGCAGCGATCACGTCTGCGGCTCGCCCCTGCTTTCCTTGCATATCGGCCATTATAGCGATCGGCCGCGCGTCCGTCCCCCGGTGCGGCGTGGGGTTGTGGGCGCTGTTCACCGGATTTTCGGAACTTCGGTCGCCTGACGTGAGTTAAGAACAGGGGAGGTCCATCCATTGCTGGCGAGGGGTTTTTGACATGGCCACAGCGGAATCCCGTAAGCGCGAACCGTCGCGGGCGCTCACGCGCGGCCCTGCGGAAATCAGCGCCAAGGCCGATCTGTTGTGCATCAACACCATACGCACCCTGGCGATGGACGCGGTGCAGAAGGCGAAGTCCGGCCATCCCGGCACGCCGATGGCGCTGGCGCCGGTGGCCTATACGCTGTGGCAGCGCGCGCTGCGCTACGACTGCGCCGATCCGCGCTGGCCCAATCGCGACCGCTTCGTGCTGTCGAACGGCCACGCGTCCATGCTGCTGTATGCGCTGTTGCATCTGGCGGGCGTCGCCGACCCGGCCGAGCCCGGCCGGCCGGCGGTGAGCCTCGACGACATCAAGAATTTCCGCCAGCTCGGCAGCCGCTGTCCCGGCCATCCGGAGCATGGGCACACGCCGGGCGTCGAGACCACGACCGGCCCGCTCGGCCAGGGCTGCGGCAACAGCGTCGGCATGGCGATCGGCGGCCGCTGGCTGGCGAGTCGCTTCAACCGGCCGGAATTCTGTCTGTTCGATTTCAACGTCTATGCGTTCTGCAGCGACGGCGATCTGATGGAGGGCGTCGCCAGCGAGGCCGCGTCGCTCGCCGGCCATCTGCAGCTGTCGAACCTGTGCTGGATCTACGACAACAATCACATCACCATCGACGGCTCGACCGAGATCACCTTCAGCGAGAACGTCGCGGCGCGGTTTCGCGCCTACCGCTGGCACGTGATCCATGTCGCCGACGCCAACGACTGCGATGCGGTCGACGACGCGTTGGTGCAGTTCGCCAAGCGGAACGACCGGCCGACCTTGATCATCGTCGACAGCCACATCGCCTACGGCGCGCCGCACAAGCAGGATACCAGCGCCGCACACGGCGAGCCGCTCGGCGAAGATGAGGTGCGGCTCGCGAAGAAGAGCTACGGCTGGCCCGAGGACGCGCATTTTTTGGTGCCCGACGGCGTGTATGGGCATTTTGCCGCTGCGATCGGCGAGCGCGGCCGCAATCTGCACAAGCAGTGGACCGAAAAATTCGGCGAATATTGCCGGCAGTTTCCGGAGCTCGGGGCGCGGCTGAAAGCGATGCAAGCCGGCGAGCTGCCGCCGCGCTGGGACGCCGACCTGAAAGACTTCCCGCCCGACGAGAAGGGCATGGCGACGCGCGAATCCTCCGGCAAGGTGCTCAACGCCATCGCGCAGAATTATCCGTGGCTGATCGGCGGCGCCGCCGATCTCGGCGCCTCGACCAAGACGCCGTTGAAATTCGACTCCGCCGGCTATTTCGGGCCGGCCGAGCCCGCCGGCAGTAATCTCAATTTCGGCATCCGCGAGCACGCCATGGGGGCGGTGCTCAACGGGCTGGCGCTCGATGGCTTGCGGCCGTTCGGCTCCACCTTTCTGATTTTCTCCGATTACATGCGGCCGCCGATGCGGCTTGCCGCCATGATGGAGCTGCCTGTCATCTATGTGTACACCCACGACTCGATCGGACTGGGCGAAGACGGCCCGACCCACCAGTCGGTGGAGCAGCTGATCGGGCTGCGCGCCGTGCCGGGCATGACCGTGATCCGGCCGGCCGACGCCAATGAGGTCGTGGAAGCCTGGCGCGTCATTGTCGGACTGAAGACGCCGGTGTGCCTGGCGCTGAGCCGCCAGCCGCTTCCCACCTTGGACCGCAGCCGGTACGCTTCGGCCGCCGGATTGGCGCGCGGCGGCTATGTGTTGGCCGACCCGCCGGACGGCAAACCTGACGTGATCTTGATCGGCACCGGCAGCGAGGTTGCGCCCTGTCTGGCGGCGGCCGACCTCCTGGAAAAGGACGGCATAAAGGTGCGCGTCGTCAGCTTGCCGTCATGGGACCTGTTCGACAGCGAGGATGAAGCGTATCGCGAGAGCGTGCTGCCCCAAGCGATTCGGGCGCGCGTCGCGGTCGAAGCCGGCTCGCCGCGCGGCTGGGAGCGCTACGCCGGCGTGGACGGCGCCATGGTGGGCATGCATCAATTCGGCGCCTCGGCGCCGCTGAAAGACGTCATGACCTTCTTCGGCTTCACCGCGGACAACATCGCGGCGGCCGCCAAGGAGCAGATCGCGAAATGGAAGAACGCATGAACCGGTTGCGGGCGCTTGCGGAACGCGGCACGGCCGTCTGGCTCGATTTCCTGTCGCGCGAGATCATCAACAACGGACATTTGCAGCGGCTGATCGACGACGACGGTCTCGCCGGCATCACCGCCAATCCGTCGATCTTCGAGAAGGCGATGGGCGAGTCGGACGCCTACGATGACGGCATCAGGGCGCTGGTCGGCGACGGCAGCCTGCCGGTCAACAGAATTTACGAGCGGCTGGCGACGGCCGATATCGCGAGCGCGGCCGACATGCTGCGCCCGTTCTACGACCGCACCGAAGGCCGGCACGGCTTCGTCAGCATCGAGGTGTCGCCGTATCTGGCCATGGACACCGCTGCCACCATGGTGGAAGCGCGGCGGCTGTGGACCGAGGTGCAGCGCGACAACGTGTTCATCAAAGTGCCGGCGACGCCGCCCGGCATTCCGGCGATCCGCGATCTGCTCGCCGAAGGCATCAACATCAACATTACGCTGCTGTTTTCGCAGCACGTCTATGAGGACGTCGTCGAGGCGTTTTTCGCCGGCCTCGAGAAGCGCGCCGCCAAGGGCGCGCCGATCAATCGCATGGCCAGCGTCGCCAGCTTCTTTGTCAGCCGCATCGACACCGCCGTCGACAAGCTGCTCGACGATGCCGCGGCGCATGCGACCAACGCCAAAGAACGCGCGGCGCTGCTCGACCTGCGCGGCAAGGTCGCCATCGCCAATGCCAAGCTCGCGTACCGGCGCTGGCAGAAGCGCTTTGCCGGGCCGCGCTGGGAGAGTTTGCAAAAACTCGGCGCGCGGCCGCAGCAGCTGTTGTGGGCCTCGACCGGCACCAAAAATCCGGACTACAGCGACGTGCTCTATATCGACGAGCTGATCGGGCCGGAGACCGTCAACACCATGCCGGAAAAGACCATGGACGCGTTCCGCGACCATGGCACGGTGCGCGATACCATCACCGCCGATGTCGAGGCGGCCGACGCCGTGCTCGCCGCCCTCGACCGCGCCGGCATTTCGCTCGACGCCGTCACCACCAAGCTCGTCATCGACGGTGTCCAGGCGTTCAACGACTCCTTCGACAAGCTCAACGGCGTGCTGGCGGAAAAACGTGTTCGCTTTTTGGGTGCGGCGCATAACAGCCAGGCCGCTGCGCTGCCGGAGGCGCTGAAGAAAGAAGTCGGCAAGGCCGCGGAGGACTGGCGTTCGCACGGCAAAATCCGCCGGCTGTGGGACGAGGACGCGTCGCTGTGGACCGGCCGCGACGAGAACGAT
Source organism: Xanthobacteraceae bacterium (assembly GCA_035651875.1). Lineage (GTDB taxonomy): Bacteria > Pseudomonadota > Alphaproteobacteria > Rhizobiales > Xanthobacteraceae > BOG-931. The sequence goes on along the minus strand of DASRET010000053.1, from coordinate 45,947 downwards.
TGGCTCGGCTGGCTCGATGTGATCGACGCCGAGCTGCGCGATATGCCGAGCCTCAACGAATTCGCCGAAGAAATACGCGAGCGGCCGTTCAAGGACGCGCTGCTTCTGGGCATGGGCGGCTCGAGCCTCGGCCCCGAGGTGCTGGCGGAGAGCCTGGGCTCGGCAAAGGGATTTCCCAAGCTGCACGTGCTCGATTCGACCGACCCGGCGCAGGTGGCGGCGTTCGAGCGCAAGATCGATCCGGCGCACACGCTGTTCATCGTCTCCAGCAAGTCCGGCACCACGCTCGAGCCGAACGTGCTGATGGATTACTTCTTCGACAAGGCCGCGGCCGCGATCGGCGGCGCCGATGCCGGACGGCATTTTGTCGCCATCACCGATCCGGGCTCGGCGCTGGAAAGGACCGCGAAGGCGAAGAATTTCCATCGCGTCTTTTACGGCGTGCCGAGCATCGGCGGCCGCTATTCGGTGCTGTCCAGGTTCGGCATGGTGCCGTTTGCCGCCATGGGCCGCGACGCGCGGGCGTTTCTGCAATCGGCCTGCGCCATGGCGCGCTCCTGCGGCGACGAGGTGCCGCCGCAGCAAAATCCCGGCGTCGAGCTCGGCCTCATCATCGGCACAGCGGCGCTGCGCGGCCGCGACAAGGTCACGGTGATCGCGTCGCCGTCGATCGCGTCGTTCGGCGCCTGGACCGAGCAGTTGCTCGCCGAATCGACCGGCAAGCACGGCAAGGGCGTGATCCCAATCGGCGACGAAGCGGTCGGTGCGCCGGCCGTCTACGATGCGCACCGGCTCTTCATCTACGTGCGCGATGCCGCCCACCCCGATGCGGCGCAGGACAAGGCGATCGACGCGCTCGAGGGCGCGGGGCAGCCGGTGGTGCGGATCGGCCTGAAGTCTCCCGAGATGATTGCGCAGGAATTCTTCCGCTTCGAGATCGCGACCGCGGTGGCGGGCGCGCTGATCGGCATTAATCCATTCGACCAGCCCGACGTCGAAGCCAGTAAAGTCGCGGCGCGCGAGCTGACGGATGCGTACGAAAAAAGCGGCACGCTCGCCGCCGACACGCCGGTATTCCGGCAAAACGGCATCGCGCTCTATACCGACGCGCGCAACGCCGATGCGCTGCGGCAGGCCGGCGCGGACTCGACCTTGGAAAGCTGGCTCGGCGCGCACTTCGGGCGCATCCACGATGGCGATTATTTCGGCGTGCTGGCTTACGTTGAACGCAACGACGCGCATACCCGCACGCTGCAGGAGCTGCGCACGGCGGTGCGCGACAAAAAACGCGTCGCCACCTGCATGCAATTCGGGCCGCGCTTTCTGCATTCGACCGGGCAGGCCTACAAGGGCGGGCCGAACTCCGGCGTGTTTCTGCAGATCACCGCGGATCCGGTAGCCGACGTGCAAATTCCCGGCCGCAAAGCGAGCTTCGGGGTGATCGAAGCCGCCCAGGCGCGCGGCGATTTCCGCGTGCTGGCCGAGCGCGGCCGCCGCGTGCTGCGCGCCCACCTGGCCGAAGACATCGATTCCGGCCTCGCCGCGCTCACCAAGGCGGCGCGGCGCGCGCTAGGATGAGGTCGCAATGCAGCTTGGCATGGTGGGTCTCGGCCGCATGGGCGGCAATATCGTGCAGCGGCTGATGCGGCACGGCCATTCCTGCGTGGTGTTTGACAAGAACCCCGACACCGTGACGGCGCTTGCCGGAAAGGGTGCGACCGGCAGCAAAAATCTCGGCGATCTCGCCGCCAAGCTGACGCCGCCGCGCGCGGTCTGGCTGATGCTGCCGGCCGGCAAAGTGACCGACGATGCGGTCATGGAGCTCGGCGAGGTGCTCAAGGCCGGCGATATCGTGATCGATGGCGGCAACTCGTTCTACAAGGACGACGTGCGCCGCGCCCGCACGCTCAAGCCGAAGGGTATTCATTATTTGGACGTCGGCACCAGCGGCGGCATCTGGGGCCTCGAGCGCGGCTATTGCCTGATGATCGGCGGCGACAAAACCGCCGTGGACCGCCTCGATCCGATTTTTTCCGCGCTCGCGCCCGGCGTCGGTAACATCGAGCGCACCGCCGGACGCGACGGCCGCGATCCGCGCCCTGAGCAGGGCTACATGCATTGCGGGCCGAGCGGTGCCGGCCATTTCGTCAAGATGATTCACAACGGCATCGAGTATGGGCTGATGCAGGCCTACGCCGAGGGTTTTGCCATCCTCGAGTCCGCCAATGCCGAGGCGCGGCCGGCCGACGAGCGCTACCAACTCGACGTCGCCGACATCGCCGAAGTGTGGCGGCGCGGCAGCGTGATCTCGTCGTGGCTGCTCGATCTGACCTCGCTCGCGCTGGCCAGCGATGCAAAGCTCGACGGCTTTTCCGGCACCGTTGCGGATTCGGGGGAGGGGCGTTGGACCGTGAATACCGCGATCGAGCAGGCGGTGCCGGCCGTGGTGCTGTCGGCTGCGCTCTATGCGCGGTTTCGCTCGCGCGACGACCACGGCTTTGGCGACCGGCTGCTGTCGGCCATGCGCAAGGGATTTGGCGGGCACATCGAATCAAAAGGTGGCTGACATGGATGTTGCAGCCCCCAGCCTCGCCGCCGCTGCCCGGCATAAGCTGCGCGTGCCCGATCCGTGCGCGTTCGTGATCTTCGGTGCCGCCGGCGACCTGACCAAACGGCTGTTGCTGCCCGCGCTCTACAATCTCGCGGTTGGGCGGCTGTTGCCCGACGGCTTTGCCATCGTCGGCGTCGCGCGAGCCGACATGTCCGACGATACGTTCCGCAAACAGATGGCGGACGCGCTGCGGCAGTTTGCGACCGACGGCGTCGATCCGCGCACGCTCGACGATCTGATCGGGCGTTGCCACTACGTGCGCGGCGATTTCGACGATGCCGCGACCTACCAACGGCTCAAAGCCCGCCTGGGCGAGCTCGCCCGCAGCGCCGGCACCGGCGGCAACTGCATGTTCTATCTGGCGACGCCGCCGGATTTATTCGGGCCCGTGGCATGCCACCTCGGCGACGCGGGCCTCGCCGCGGCGCCGAAGGGCGCCTGGCGCCGGCTCGTCGTGGAAAAACCGTTCGGCTTCGATCTGCAATCGGCCTGCGCGCTCAACAAGGAGCTGCTCGGCTGCTTCGGCGAAGATCAGATCTTCCGCATCGATCATTATCTCGGCAAAGAGACCGTGCAGAACATCATGGTGCTGCGCTTTGCCAACGGCATATTCGAGCCGATCTGGAATCGCGATCATATCGACCACGTGCAGATCACCGTCGCCGAGACGGTGTCGGTGGAGAACCGCGGCAAGCTCTACGACCATACCGGCGCGCTGCGCGACATGGTGCCCAACCACCTGTTCCAGCTCCTGGCGCTGACCGCCATGGAGCCGCCGAGCCGCTTCGATGCCGGGGCGGTGCGCAGCGAAAAGCTCAAGGCGCTCGACGCCATCCGGCCGCTGCGCGCCGCCGACGTTGCCGCCGACGTGGTGCGCGGCCAGTACGCCGCCGGCCGGCTGAAGGGCAAGATGCTGCCGGCCTACCGCGAGGCGCCGGGCGTGGCGCGCGACAGCGTCACCGAGACCTACGTCGCCATGCAGCTTGCCGTCGACAATTGGCGCTGGGCCGGCGTGCCGTTTTATCTGCGCACCGGCAAGGCGCTGGCGGTGCGCAAGACCGAGATCGCGGTCAAATTCCGCAGCGCGCCGCTTGCGCTGTTCCGCGACATGCCGGTCGACAGCTTGGCGCAGAATCTCCTGGTGCTGCGCATCCAGCCCGACGAAGGCGCGGCGCTGCATTTCAACGCCAAGATTCCGGGGCCCGAGGTCCGCATCGAGAACGTGCGGATGAACTTCAAGTACGGGGATTACTTCGATGCGGCGCCGAGCACCGGCTATGAGACCCTGATCTACGACTGCATGATCGGCGACCCGATGCTGTTTCAGCGCGCCGTCGACATCGAGGCCGGTTGGCGCGTGGTCGATCCGATCCTCAACGCCTGGCGCAACAGCGGCGGCCGCGACTTGTGCAGCTATGCGGCTGGCAGCGAAGGCCCCACGCATGCGCAAGACCTGCTGGCGGATGGCGGCCGGCAATGGCGGGCGATTGCATGAGCGCCGGCGAGGGTTTTTTGTTTGCCGATCGGGCCGCACCAGCGGCGCCGGCATTCAGTGGAGTATAACACAATGGATATTGCGCATTCCGAATCGGCGGCCAAGGCGGGGCCCGATCTTGCCGTAAAAACGCAAACTGCGCTGCCGATGATCCTGGTGGTCATGGGCGTGTCCGGTTCCGGCAAGACCACGATCGGCACGCAGCTCGCCCTGACGCTGCACTGGGATTTCGAGGACGCCGACTGGTTTCACCCGACCCGCAACATCGACAAGATGCACGCCGGCATCCCGTTGACCGACGAAGACCGCGCGCCGTGGCTCATTGCCATTGCCGACTTCATCGACCGGACGCGCACCGCCGGTCATCACGCGGTGGTGACCTGTTCGGCGCTCAAGCGCCGCTACCGCACCGTCATCATCGGCAACCGTCCCGACGTGCGCCTGATCTATCTCAAGGGCGATACGGAGCTGATCGGCCGCCGTATCGCCACGCGCCACGAGCATTTCATGCCGCCGAGCCTGCTGCAGAGCCAGTTCGACGCGCTGGAGGAGCCGGCGCCCGACGAACATGCGATCGTCGTCTCGGTCGAGCCGCGGCCACGCGAGATCGTCGCTCAGGTTCTCGAAGCACTCAAGATGCAAACTTCGCCAGCGGCCGCGGCGCCGAGCCGATGAGCCGGGCGCATCAGCGTGGCGTGTCGAGGTAAGCACGGTGCCGCAAACCTCCGAAGTGAAGGTCGATCAAGAGGCTTGGTCTCCGCATGCTTGACAGGGGTCCACGTCAGCGAAAGCATACAACGCTTCCCGGTCGGCCGGAAGACCCCTCTCCTGCGGTTCGTCTGCGTCGAAAGGTCAACCGAGCTTTCTCTCGGGTTTTCTTTACAGCGCCGCTGCCCGTTTTGGTGTTGATGTGTGTGTTCGAGAGGGAAGCCGAAGCCGTCCTTGGAATGTTCGGCTACAGCAACAAGTTCGTCTCAAGCTTTCCGTTCATTGAGGCTCTTTATCTCAATGTGACCTCTACCGAAGCTCTCGGAAGGACCGGTATTGGCTACTTTCATATCCTCGACGCCGCGCTGTGGGTATCTATCATAGCGTGGACGATTTGGCTGATTGTAGGAGTTGTTCTCTTAAAGGGATACGATCCTTTCTTTCGGAGACTTTCAGCTCTTTTATTGTTCAGATTTGGCGGCTATCGTCTTTTGGTGAATCTCGTACTCGCCATGCCGCTGCCGATGTTTCTGTTCACCGCGCACGCCAGCATGCAAACTAAAATGGTAACAATACCAGAGATATTTCTTCTCCTTAAGTATGCCCCTGGCGCGTTTATTTTCTTGCTAGCGACGGCTTATTATTACGGCGTCGTGTTTTCCGCCGTATCGATACTGTTTTTTATTTGGAAATTGTTTCGTCAAACCGGCCCGGGATAGTTTCTTGCTGCAGAGCCAGTTCGACGCGCTGGAAGAGCCCGGGCCTCGACGAAAAATCGGTCGTGGTCTCGGTCGAGCCGCGGCCGCGCGAGATCGTCGCTCAGGTTCTCGAAGCGCTCAAGATGCAAATTTCGCCAGCGGACGCGGTGCCGAGCCGATGAGTCGGGCGCCGAGCGCCCCGCGCGATCTGTGTTTTGCGTCCCCTGGCAATCACTTCGGGTATTCACAGCCCTGAGCCTAGGGTGGGCATTGCGACGAACGAAAGCTCGGCAGGGCGAAAGTTTTCTGACGACGAGTTGAGTTTTTTTGGTCGTATCGCACCGCATTTTGCGATCAGTCTAAAGTCCTTTTGTGTGCCATTCGCCTTGAGTATCATTGTCCTGCTCACTGGCAATTATTTGCAAAACGTCGTCGAGACAGGCCCAAATTCCATTCTCTTTCGGCTTTGGCCGGTCAACCATGTCTATGTTGAGCAATTGGCTGGCTCGCCTTACGACAGCACAGAAATCCGGTGGTTCTTCGCGGTAGTTTCATGCTCAAACGCAATATGGGTTATCTTTCTCTGCTGGAAATTTGTTTTTGAATTGTTTCGACGGGATGTAGCTTTTCCTCAACCTAAATCGTCAAACATCGCGTCGTTCATTGTTGGGTTCTTCGTTGCGAGTTGCGTGATATTGATACTGTTCATCCCGATAAGCATGGCAGGGTTCAGTACGCAGGCAGGCGGTCTTCTCATTGTTTCTTTTAAACAGTCGATTACCGTCAATGCGATTAGCGTCGTTATGGTCCAAATGTTCTCTCTCTACGTTGGGGCGGCCTTCTTCCTGGAATTTGGTGGGTTGGGAGTGAGATATCTCTTGTCAAGAAAATTCGGCTTTTCCTAGATAAAACACAGTCATCATCCAAAGCGGAGGAGTGAACCCTTCGGTCAATTCGCGTTACGTGTGATGCTGCTTGACGTCGGGCGCTGAGGAAGCCCTCAAGCTGCAAACTTCGCCAGCGGATGCGGGGCCGAGCCGATGAGCTGCGCGCCGAGCGCCCAAGCGGCAAGCTCAGTTCAGCCGGATTCCGGCCGTTCTCAGTGCGGTGCTCAAACCGGTTCCATAGCTAAAACACGTTGCTCCATGATTTTTTGTTATGTGCCGGAGACGCGAAGACGCAATTCGCGGTTCCAGCTTGCCGATCCAAAAAGAAATGGATAACACTGCCCGCTCCTTGAAAAGTTGACGCAAACCTTCGCGTTCATCTGGGTGGAGTCGGAGATCGCCATCGAAATTGCGTCCGGTAAAACGCTCGCCCAAATCGCAGCGACCCGCCGGCACAGTCGAAGGCGCTGTTCCCCAAGACGCAGACGCGTGGTCGCGCCGAACTTGCGGGCGTGCTGACTCGGCTGCCGTTTGTAGCCCCGCAGACCGAAGCCGCAACGCTGGAGCCGTCGAGCGGAAATCCCTCCGTTACGCGTCGACAAGGATGTCATTGGGCCCGCGCCGGCGGCCGGCGGGCGGAGAAGAGCATGACGAGCTTAGGACATCGCGGTGATCGGCTTCGTAGCTACCTCGCGATTGCGGCCGTCACAGTCGCGTTCGCGATGGCATATGCCGGCTACCCCGGTGCAGCGCAGGCACAAAGCGCGCGGGTCGAGAACGAAATCCGATTATAGGATTGCGTCCGACGGCTCCGTGGTCGCCACGGTCGAGATCAGAACGACGCCGCTGGTCGAAAGCGCGGTGGCGAAGGCCGCACAGGTCCGATGGCCCGCGTCCGCCAACCAGTCGTTCGAGGTTGTTAAAGCCTATACGCAAAAGCCTGACGGCACCGTCGTTGCGGCCGATCCCAAGGACTTCGTCACGCAGAACGGCGCGGTCGGCGCCGCGGTGTCGTTCGGCGATATTATCATCCATCAAATCCCGTTCCGCGACGTCATGGTGGGCGACACCACCGTCCTGATCGGTCGCGTGACCGAGCGCGACCATTACATACCCGGACAGTATTCGGTGTCGATCGTCGTCCCGCCCGGCACCGAACATCGCAGCATCGACGTGACGTTGCATAGTCCAGCCGGTATGGCGATTAGCCACGACGAGCAACAGCTTGCGTACGATGAAAGCAAAACCGGCGGCGAGATCACGCGGCATTGGTCCGGAACGATCGCGCCTGCGCCGACCGACGAGAAGAACATTGTCGATTTGCCTTCAGTTCGGCCCGGGCTGCGCTTCTCCACCTTTCCGAGCTTCGAGGCGATTGCGCGCGCCTATTACGCCGGCGCCCATTCCAAGCTGGCGCCGACCCCGGAGATCGAGCGCCTCGCCGAGCAGATTACGGCCGGAAAATCCGGCACCGCGGCACAAGCACACGCGATCTTCGACTGGGTGTCGCGCAACATTCGCTACGTGGCAGTATTTTTCGGCAACGGCAGCCTGATGCCGAACGACACGCACACCATCGTGTCGCGCGGTTTCGGCGACTGCAAGGATCACGCCGTCCTGTTGGCGACGCTGTTGGCCGCCAAGGGCATCGACAGCGAACAGGTGTTGATCAATGCCGGTGCCGTCTACGAGCGACCGAAGACGCCGACTTTGCAGGCCTTCAATCATGTCATTGTCTATGTGCCGGCGCTCGATCGCTACGTCGATCCGACGGTGCAGTTCGGCAGCTTCGATCACCTGCCGGCGCGCGACCTGAGCAAGCCAGTGGTGCGCGTCTCCGAACGCGGCGCGACGCTGGCGCGGACGCCGGACCTCGACGACAACGTCGTGACGATTGCGACCAAAGTGGCGATGACCCCGGAGGGCAGGCAGCAGGGCAAGACCACGGTTGCGGGCCACGGCGAATTCGCTGACGTGCTGCGCGTGATCGCCGCGCAGGCCGAGGTCAAGGGCAAAGATGCGGTGTTAGCCAACTTGGCGCGAGTCGAGCATTTGGCCGGCGATTTCACGTTTGACGCGCCGCCATGGACCGAGGCCCGCGAGCCGTTCGTGGTCACGACGACCTGGACAATGCAAAACCGGGTGAACCTCGTCCAATCCGGCTGGCGTGCTTTGTCGGGCCTTACTCCTGTGACAGCGGCCCCCAGCCTGCTCATCGGCGGCCTGACGTCGAGCAAGCGCGTCTATCCGGCGCTGTGTCGCGCCGGCAAGGTGGTCCGCACGGTCGACTTCGAATTCCCGCGCGGCGTCGCGCCCGCAGCGCTGCCATCGCCCGTCACGCAAGCCGCGCCAAATTTCCGATTCGAGGAGCATTGGTGGCGCGACGGCAATCATCTGCGCGAGCAAACAGAGATCAGCCTTCGTGTCGCCGGCCGCGTCTGCTCGCCGGTGGAGGTGGAGGCGGTGCGCACTGCCTACCTTGCGCTCGCCGCAAAGATCAACTCGCCGGTGCGGTTTGCGTGGCGGCCGCTCGAGCTTCCCAGCCCTTTCGCTTCCAAATCGCAAAGCGAAGAGCAAATGCGATCGGACGAACCGCCCGAAGAATAGCCGGTCGCCGCCGAGTCGCCCTGTGTGCCGGTGCGCGCCGATTCCCGTCGCTCAGGTTCTCGAAGCACTCAAGATGCAAACTTCGCCAGCGGACGCGGCGCCGAGCCGATGAGCCGGGCGCCGAATGCATGACGCGTGAGCGTCGCGTTCAGCGTCCAGGTGAAAAGCAGCGTCCCGGCGAACACGAGCGGCGCTTTGAGGAGGGCGAGCAGCGGCAGCGCCAGAAGCGCGAACTGCAGCCACACGATGAAGACGTAGTGCAGCAGATAAAGCCCGTACGCATTGGCGCCGAGCGCGCCAAGCATGCGCGAGCGCGACGCGGCAAAGCGCACGCTGACGCCGATCAGAAAGAAACAACCGCAGGCGCAGGCGACGACGAAGGCGAAATCGGCCACGGCCTGTACGCCGAGTGAGGCCTCGCGATTGAAGGTCAGGGCGCTCGCGCCCAGCCACAGCGCCAATGAGGCGAGCGCCGCCGCAAGCCAGAACACCCAGCGCCGGGCCAGCGGCCCGTCCGCCGCGACCAGCCCGCGGTCGATGCCGCCGACGCCGATGCCGACGCCGGCGAAGAAATACACCGCATAATGCAGCGGGCGGCACAGCTGGATGCCGAACGGACCGGCGTTGGACCACGCCCACGGCGTGAATGTCAGCGCCAGCGGCATATAGGCCAGCGCCGACAGCGCGACCAAACAAACAAAATAGCGGCCAACATGCGCGCCGGTGCCGGCCGACCAGCGGCCGAGCGCCGGGATCGCATTCGGCGCGATCCGATTGACCAAGGCGGCAAGCGCCGTGAGCGCCAGAAGCTGCCAGAGAAACCACAGCGGTCCGACCGGCCAGAACGGCAGCGCGAACAGCTTGTCGAGGTAACCCGCCAGGCTCGGATCGAGCGCGGTCACGCTGTAGCTCGGATAGGTCGCGAGCGGCATCACGATCAGAACGCCGAACACGAACGGGACGCCGAGCCGCAGCAAGCGGTCGCGCAAAAAGGCGGCGTTGTTCTTACGTTTGAGGCTCGGCCAGACGAACAGGCCGGACAGGAAGAACATCAGCGACATCAGATAAACGTCCTGCCAGGCGCAGAACAGGTCGAAGCCGAAGAAGCGGTGGCTGTCGAGGACCGGAAAGGCGCGCCAGGTATAGGGCGGGCTCGAGAAGTCGCTCATCGGCGGCGCGAAGCTCACATAGGCGAGCGCCGCGTGAAACGCCAACACGATCAGAATGACGATGCCGCGCAGATTTTCGAGCGCAACGCTTGTTGGCGACACGCGCCGCGGGGGCGGCTCTGAGGTTCCGGGGCCAAATTGTACCGATGAAAACACTGTCGTCTGGGTCATTTTCTTGCCGATCTAAAACGCCACGAACAAAAAGGGCCATTCTACTTAGAGCCCGCAATCGCCTGGAAGGTTCACGGTTCGAGCCGCTGAGATTGCCATTTCGGGCCAAATCGGGCCATTTGACCGGCCGCCGGCGGCTCCGGCCCGGGTGCTTGTGTCTCTAAATCACCGCATTGTCCGGCCATGTTTTGTGCGGCATTGAGGTCACCGCATTGATTCTGTTCGCGACCAGGAGAATGGAGGCCTGATGATTGTGCATATCCGGAAGTTCGCGCTGGCGGGGTTTTTGGCGCTCGTCGCAATGGGCAATTCCGCGGTCGCGGCCGAGCCGTCCGTGGCGGGTCTGTGGCAGAAGGTCGATAGTGAAACCGGCAAGCCGGTCAGTTGGTTCCTGTTTGTCGAGCGCGACGGCCAGTGGGAAGGCGTCATCGCCAAATTTTTCCCGCGCCCCGGCGACAAGTCGGATCAGGTCTGTTCGCATTGCCGGGACGATCGCCACAACCAGCCGGTGCTCGGCCTGCCGTTTATTCGCGGCATGAAGCAGCACGGTTTGAGCTACGAGGACGGTAACATTCTCGACCCGCGGGACGGCAACATCTACGACGCCATGATGAAGGTCAGCCCCGACGGCCAGACGCTGACGGTGCGCGGCTATCTGGGCATCTCGCTGTTCGGCCGCGACGAGACTTGGAACAGGCTGCCGGACAGCGCCATCAAGGAGCTCGATCCGGTCATCGTCGCCAAGTATCTGCCCGGACATGCGCCGCCTCGTAAACATACCGGCGTGCGGCCTGCAGAGAACACAGCGTCGTCCGCCGGCCCCGCTCGTTAGAGCGCGGCCGACGCGCTTCAGTTCGCACCGACGCCGAATTCGCAGCCGGGCGCCGCGTAGCGATAGCGCGGCACGCCGAAAAGATCCGGCTCGATGATCGGATGGCAGCGATCGACCCAGCGGCGTTCGCGCTCCGCCGAGAGCGCCGCGGCGGCGGCATCCGCGGGCGGCGGAACGGTCCTTATGTAGGGATCGCCGGCGGGCCCCCAGCGGGTCACGCAATTGAACGAATTGCGCCCACCGATACAGCCGCCGCTTATGATTCCTTGCGCTGGCGCGGGCGCTATTCCAACAAACAAGGTAAAGACCGAAGCCGCGAACGCGGCGCCGATCGTTCGGCCGCCTCGCGCCGGCGGCTTCGTTTTGGCACGGCGAAAACTGAACACCACACGCTCCCTCGCGTGTTCGCTTCCGCTTTGGAGCGTTCACGCTGTTTTTTAACGACGCCGCGCGCGCACAGTCCGGCTCACGTTTCGGAACATGCGGCCGGCGCCGTTCGCAAGGGAGCAACCGCGATGCCAGTCGCGCTGACCTGATTTGGGACAGGTCGTGTGATCCGACGGCGCCACGCGAACGCCGCTGTGATTTCACCGCCGAATGACGAATGAGATGGGCTTGCGTCGGCGCTCCCATTGGCGGCGTTGAAGTTCGGGAATCTGGTCAGCGGTCTGCGGATAGCCGAGACAGAAATAGCCGATGAACTTCCACCCGGCCGGCACGTCGAGAATGGCGGCGACGGTCTGTGCGTCGAGAATCGAGACCCAGCCCATGCCGATGCCGTGGGCGCGTGCCGCGAGCCAGATCGTGTGCACGGCCGTCACCGCCGAATAGTCGGTCATCTCCGGCATGGTGCGGCGGCCGAGCAGGTGACCCTGCGGCGTCGTGCGGTCGGCGAACACGGCGACATGGCAAGGCGCGTCTTCCAGGCCGGCGAGCTTGAGCCGGGCATAGCGCGCCGCGCGCTGCCGGCTCTGCGCCGCCAGCGCCTGCGCGTTGCAAAGCTCGAAATTGCGCCGGATCGCCGCGCGTCGCGCGTCGTCCTCCACGATGACGAAGCGCCACGGCTCGCTCAAGCCCACCGAGGGCGCGAGACAGGCCAGTGCGATCAGCTCCTCGATTTTGCCGTTCGGCAGCGCGTCGCGCAAAAAACGCCGCACGTCGCGCCGCCAGACCAGAAGCTCGCGCAGGCGGCGGCGGAATGCGGCATCGAATTTCGGCGCCGGCTTTTTTGCAGCAGCGGTCTTTTTGTTCGTCCGGCGCAAGCGAGCGGGCATCCCGGGCTCAAGCGGTGGATGGGAAGCCGGCCAGAGCGGTTTGCAGCCGCCGCCACGCCTTGGCCTCGGCGGGCAGCCCGAAGCGCAGCCGATCTTTTTGCTCCGGAAAGCGGCGCACCAAAATGCCGGCGCGGCCGAGATGATCGAACAGCGCATCGGCGTGCGGGGTGCGCGCCAGGCGGAACAGGCTGGTGCCGCCGATGATGTCGAGCCCGGCAGCCGGCAAGATCGTGTCGAGTTTTTGTGCGGCTTGCGCCAGCCGCTGTCGCGTTCGCTCGATCCATGCCTTATCGGCGAGCGCCGTGGCGCCGATGCCAAGCGCCGGGCCGGACACCGCCCACGGACCCAGCAACGCCGCAATGCGTGCCGCAATCTGCGGCGCTGCCAGCGCGAAGCCGAGGCGGAGGCCGGCCAGTCCAAAAAATTTGCCGAACGAGCGCAGCACGACGATGCCGCCCAGCGCCACATCGGCCGCCAGGCTTGCTCCGACCGGCCCCACGTCCATGAACGCTTCGTCGACCACCAATAACCCGCCGCGCGCGCGTAATGCCTCGGCGCGAGCGAGCAGGTCTTGCTTCGCAAACAGGCGGCCGTCCGGATTGTTGGGGTTGGCGGCAAACACAAGCTGTGCGTTGCCGATTTCGGCAAGGTCGCGCACCTCGACGACGCGATGGCCGGCAAGCGCGGCGGCGCGGGCGAACTCGCCATAGGTCGGCGCGACGATGGCGGCGCGGCCCGTCGGCACCAGCTGCGACACCAGCGGCAGCAGAATCTGCGTGCCCGGCGCGCCCACGACATGCGCAGCGGACGGCGCGCCATAGGCCTGCGCCGCGGCTTTGGCCAGCGCCGCCATGGCGTCGGCGTCCGGCAGGCGGGCGTAGGCCTGCGCGGGCAAGCGCGGCAGCCGGTACGGATAAGGATTGATTCCGGTCGACAGGTCGACGAATGGTCGCGGTGCGGCGGGGAACAGCCGCCGCGCGGCGGCGAGGTCGCCGCCGTGAAGGAGCGGTTCGGTTTCACCGGCGAAGGCGAACATGTCGGTCGCGCTTACACTCTGGCTTGCTGTTTTGGCCATGCTGATCGAACTCGCCGTCGGCTATCCGGAGGGTGTGCTGCAGGCCATCGGCCATCCGGTCACCTGGATGGGTCGGCTGATCGGCGCGCTTGACCGCTCGCTCAATACCAAGACCGCCGCGCAAGCGGGCGGCACAGTCGCAGTTCTCATTCTCCTCATCGTCGTCTGCACCATCGCGATCTGGCTGCAGCGGGCGCTGCTGACCTTGCCGTTCGGGCTGTTGCTTATCGCTGTGCTCGCCAGCACGCTGTTGGCGCAGCGCAGCCTGCATCGCCACGTTGCCGATGTGGCGGACGCACTCGACGAGGATGGCATCGCCGCCGGCCGCCGCGCGGTTGCCCGCATCGTCGGCCGCGATACCGATGCGCTCGACGAATCCGGCGTCGCGCGCGCGGCGATCGAAAGCCTTGCGGAAAATTTTTCCGACGGCGTGGTGGCGCCGGTTCTGTGGCTCGCCATTGCGGGCCTCCCTGGCGCCGCACTCTACAAGGCGATCAACACCGCGGACAGTATGATCGGGCACCGCACGCCGCGCTATGCAGCGTTCGGCTGGGCGGCGGCGCGGCTGGACGATCTGGTCAATCTGCCGGCCTCGCGGTTTTCCGCCCTGCTGCTGGTCGCGGCGGCGGCGTTGAGCAGCAAAGAATCGGCGCGCACGGCCTGGCGCGCTGTGTTGCGCGACGCGCCGCGGCATCGCTCGCCCAATGCCGGCTATCCGGAAGCCGCCATGGCGGGCGCGCTCGGGCTGTCGTTGGCGGGGCCGCGCGTTTATGGCGGCGTGGCTGTCGAGGACGCCCTCATGGGCCACGGCCGGCGCGATGCTGGCGTCGCCGATATTCGCCGCGCGCTGACCCTTTATCGCCGCGCCGACGCCATTCTGCTGGGGCTCCTCGCCGCACTTGCGGCGTTGTTCATCGCGCCAATTTGAGCAGGCGGTCGAGATCGAGGTGCGCGGCAAGGTGCGCCGCCAGTGCGTCGAGCGTTTGCTCGATCGCGCCTTCGTAGCTGAGATTGCCGGGTCGGGCAGAAAAACGCTTTAGCCAAGCCGCGCGCTGCCGATCGTCGGCAAACAGGCCGTGAATATAAGTGCCGATGACGCGGCCATCTTCGGACATGGCGCCATCCGGCGCTCCGTTTTCAAGTCGCGCAAACGGCCGCGCGCGATCGGGCCCTTCGGTCACGCCTATGTGCATTTCGTAGCCGGCAAACGGCGCGCCGTCGATGCTCGTGCCGCGCACGCCTTCGAGCCGTTTGTCCGGCACGAGCGTTGTCACAACGTCGAGCAGGCCGAGGCCCGCGACGGTCGCGGGCGGTCCTTCGATGCCCTCCGGGTCAGCGACGGTTCGGCCCAGCATCTGATAACCGCCACATAGGCCGAGAACGATTCCGCCGCGGCGGCGATGCGCGGCGATGTCGACGTCAAACCCGGCAGCGCGCAACGCCGCGAGGTCCGCGATCGTCGCCTTGGAGCCGGGCAGCACGATGAGATCGGCGTCGCCCGGCAACACGCCGCCCGGCCGCACGCGAATAAGCTCGACGGCAGGCTCGGCTTCGAGGGGATCAAGGTCGTCGAAATTGGCGATGTGCGGCAGGATCGGTACCGCGATGCGGAGTTTCTTATCCTCCCCCGTGGAGCGCAGCGGAACGGGGGAGGGGGACCACCCGAAGGGTGGTGGTGGGGGCGCGGGCGATGCAGAATTTTCTCGGGCGCCCGAACCCCTTCCACCATCTTGCTTCGCAAGATGGTCGCCCTCCCCCGCTTTGCGGGGGAGGAAAGGAGCGTGCTCCAGCGCCAGTGCGTCCTCGGCCGGCAACGCGCGCGCTTGCGGAAAAAACGGAATGAGGCCGAGCGCGGGCCAGCCGGTGAGCGCGGCGATGCGCTCCATGCCGGCGGCAAACAGGGCGGGATCGCCGCGAAATTTGTTGACGATGAAGCCGCAGACCAGCGCCGCATCGTCCGTAGCGAGCACCGCCTTGGTGCCGACGAGACTCGCGATCACGCCGCCGCGGTCGATGTCGCCGATCAGAACCACCGGCACGTCGGCGGCGCGGGCAAAGCCCATGTTGGCGATATCGTTGTCGCGCAAATTGATTTCCGCAGCGCTGCCGGCGCCTTCGACCAGCACCAGATCGGCTTCGCTACGCAGTCGGGCGAAACTGTCGAGCACGTACGGCAAAAAATCGCGCTTCATGTGCTGATAGGCGGCGGCCTTGGCGCTGCCGAACACGCGGCCCTGCACCACGATCTGGGCGCCGATCTCGCTCTGCGGCTTGAGCAGCACTGGGTTCATATGCACGCTCGGCGGCACGCGCGCGGCGCGAGCCTGGAGCGCCTGGGCGCGGCCGATCTCGCCGCCATCCGCCGTCACCGCGGCATTGTTCGACATGTTCTGCGGCTTGAACGGCCGCACCTTGAGGCCGCGCAGCGCGAAGGCGCGGGCGAGGCCGGCGACGATCAACGACTTGCCGACGTCGGAGCCGGTGCCCTGGAACATCAGCGCCGCGGCCGGCATCGCTTCAGTACTCGATGCCGGCTTGCGCCTTCACGCCGGCGGCGAAGTGATGCTTCACCAAGGTCATCTCGGTGACGAGGTCCGCGGCGGCGATCAGCTCCGGCTTGGCATTGCGGCCGGTGACGACGACGTGCAGGTCGGCGCGGCGTCCGGTGAACGCCGCCAGCACGGTGGCGAGATCGAGATATTCGTAGCGCAACGCGATGTTCAGCTCGTCGAGAATGACCAGCGAGAGGCTCGGATCGTCCATCAACTCGCGCGCCTTGGCGAAGGCGCGTTCGGCGGCGGCGACGTCGCGGGCGCGGTCCTGAGTCTCCCAAGTGAAGCCTTCGCCCATGGTGTGCCAGATCAGCTGATCGCTGAAGCGCGCAAGTGCGTCGCGCTCCGCCGAATGCCAGGCGCCCTTGATGAACTGGACCACGCCGACGCGCTTGCCGCGGCCGAGCATGCGTAGCGCCAAGCCGAACGCCGCCGTCGATTTTCCTTTGCCAGGGCCGGTGTGCACGATCAGCAGGCCCTTCTCGATGGTCTTTTCCGCGACCTCGGCATCCTGCACCGCCTTGCGCTTGATCATCTTGGCGCGATGCCGTTCGGCCTCGCTTGCTTCGGGTTTTTTGATCGTGTCGTTCATGACGCTTCCTTCGCCGCATCTTTCAGGACAAGCGGCAGGCCCGCCACCACCAGAACCACGCGGTCGGCGCGCGCTGCCATGCGCTGATTCAGCAGGCCCTGCCAATCGCGAAAGCGTCGGCCGAGCGGATGATCCGGCACGATGCCAAGGCCGACCTCGTTGGCGACCAGCACGACCGGCGCTGCCGCCGCTTGCAGCGCTTTTTCCAGGCGATCGATCTCGGCTTCAACATCGACCTCAGCCAGCATCAGGTTCGACAGCCACAGCGTCAAGCAGTCCACCAGCGCCGGCGCATGGCCGCGCGCGGCGAGGCCGCCGGTGAGATCGCGCGGCGCTTCGATGGTGTGCCACGGCGGGCTGCGGCGCGCGCGATGCGCGGCGATGCGCGCCGCCATCTCGTCGTCGCCCGCTGTTGCGGTCGCCAGATAAAACCACGGCGGCGGCAGTGCGCTGACCACGCTCTCGGCGTAGCGGCTCTTGCCCGAGCGGGCGCCGCCGAGAACGAACGTGAGTTTTGCCTCGCTGCTCATGCCTGCCTTTGCGGTCACATTGACAGCCCGGCGGTGCGAAATCTATCGTCGGTACATCGACGGTGCCTCGCGAGAGGCCGAAAAGGGAATGCGGTGCGGAACCCCGGTTCCTAATCCGCAGCTGCCCCCGCAACTGTAAGCGGCGAGCCCGTAACCCAAAAAGCCACTGGATCCTTCGATCCGGGAAGGCGGTCACGGGCGTTAAACCGCGAGCCAGGAGACCTGCCGTCGATGCGATCGAGCCGGGCGGGGTGCCTCGGCGCAAGACGATCCGCTTTGCGCACCCGGTTGTTTTTTTGCGGAGCCGCACGGGTGGGCGATCCCCGAGCCGATGTCGAACGGAGTGCGGAGCAATCCGCCGCCCCGGTCGTTTATGTCTGCATCACCTGCCGGCAGGCCGGCGAGCCGGAGCGCGAGCCGCGCGCCGGCGTGTTGCTCGCCGACGCGGCCGAGCACGCCGCGGCCGGCACCGAAGTCGAGGTGCGGCGGCTGCGCTGCCTCGCCAATTGCACGCGCGGTCCGACCGCCGCGCTCCGCTGCAACGGCTCGTGGACTTACGTGTTCGGCGATCTCGATCCGACTTGCGCCGATGCGCTCGTTGCCGGCGCCCGCCTGCTCGCCGCCGGCGACGGCATTCTGCCGTGGCGCGGCCGTCCCGAGCACCTCAAAGGCCGGATGATCGCCCGCGTTCCGCCCATGGATTTTTTGGAGACCGACGTATGAACGGCTCGCTCGCCCGCGTTCCCTGCACCATCGTCACCGGCTTTCTAGGCGCCGGCAAGACGACGCTGATCCGTCATGTGCTCGGCAACGTGCAAGGCCGACGCCTTGCCGTCATCGTCAACGAGTTCGGCGACGTCGGTATCGACGGCGAGATTCTCAAAGGCTGCGGCAATGCCGCGTGCCCGGAGGAGAACATCGTCGAACTCGCCAACGGCTGCCTATGCTGCACGGTGGCGGACGAATTCGTGCCGGCGCTTGACGCCATCCTGGCGCGCGAGGGCGTCGAGCACATCGTCATCGAGACCTCCGGCTTGGCGCTGCCGAAACCGCTGGTGCAGGCGTTTCACTGGCCGGCGATCAAAAGCCGCGTCACCGTCGACGGCGTCGTGGTGGTGGTGGACGGCGCGGCGTTGGCCGGCGGTCGGGTCGCCGACGATGTGGCTGCGCTGGCGGAGCAGCGTGCGGCCGACGCGGCGCTGGTTCACGACGATCCGATCGAGGAAGTTTTTCAAGATCAGATCGCCTGCGCGGATCTGGTCGTGCTCAACAAGCGCGATCTCGTCGACGATGCTGGCTTGGCCAAGGCGCAAGCGGCCATCGCCGGCGCACTGCCGCGCCGCGTCAAGACCATCGCGGTCGCCGACGGCAAGGTCGATGCGGCGCTACTGCTCGGCCTCGGCGTCGGCACCGAGGCCGACATCGACAACCGGCGCACGCTGCACGATGCGGAAGCCGAGCACGACCACGACGATTTCGATTCCTTTGTCGTGCCGCTCGGCGAGATTGCCGAGCCGTCGGCGCTGGCCGCGCGCATTGCGGCGCTGGCGGAAAAATTCGATGTGCTCCGCGTCAAAGGTTTTGCGGCGGTCGCCGGCAAGCCGCTGCGATTGTTGGTGCAGGCGGTCGGCGGCAGGGTCAGCCACCAATACGACCGGGCGTGGCGCGATGCCGAAGCGCGGCGGGGCCAGCTCGTGGTGATCGGGCTCAAGGGGCTCGACCGCGCCGCGGTGGCGCGCGCGCTCGCCGGATGATGATTGGGGCAGGCGGATGCATCTGCTGACCACGAGCTCGACCAGCCTCGACGACATCGTCGAAGCGGTCGATCTCGGCCAGCCGCCGGGCGACATCGCCGTGCTGTCGTTTGCCGACAGCGATCTTGCCGGGCTTGCCGCCGCCTGGGACGCCGAGCGCGACGGGCTGCCGAGCGTGCGGCTCGCGCATTTGCGCGAGCTGCGCCATCCCATGTCGGTCGATGTCTGGATCAACCGGGTCGGCGCGCACGCCAAGATCGTCGTGGTGCGCCTCCTCGGCGGGCTCGATTGGTGGAAATACGGCATCGAGCGGCTCTCGGCGCTGGCGCGCGAACACGGCAGCGCGCTCGCGGTGCTGCCCGGCGAGGATCGCGACGATCCGCGGCTCGCCGCGGCTTCGACCTTGTCGCGCGAGGAACTCGACGTTCTGCTGCGCTATTTCCGCGAAGGCGGCCGTGAAAATTTGCGGGCGCTGCTGCGCCGCCTCGCGCATTACGCCGGCTGCGATTTGGCGGCGCCGGCGCCGCGGCCGGTGCCGCGCTGCGCCGGTTACCGGCCGGGCGAGGGCGCGGTGGAGGTGGAGTGGCTTCTCGCGAATGAGCAGAAAAAGCCGGTCGTGCCGATTTTATTCTACCGCGCCATGCTGCTCGCATCTGACACCGCGCCGATCGATGCGCTGTGCGCGGCGCTCGCGGCGCGCGGACTGGCGCCGGCGCCGCTCGTCGTGCCGAGCTTGAAAGACAAAGAAGCGGCGGCATTTTTGCGCCAGGCATTCGCAAAGCTTCGTCCCGCGCTGATCGTCACCACGACGGCTTTCGCCGCCGCCAACAGCGGCGAGCCGACGGTGCTCGACGAAGCCGATGTGCCGGTGCTGCAAATCATCAGCGCCGCGACCAAGCGCGCGGCGTGGCGCGACAGCCCGCGCGGGCTCGGCGCCGCCGATCTGGCGATGCACGTCGTGCTGCCGGAGCTCGACGGCCGCATTCTCTGCGGCGCCATCGCCTTCAAGGAGCCGCTCCCGAAGAACGACGCGCTCGCCTTCACGGCGCTGGCGAGCCGGCCCGAGCCGGATCGCGTCGCCATGGCGGCGGACCGTATCGCCGCTTTGGTGCGGCTGCGCGCGCTCGCGCGCGCAAAGCGCCGCTTGGCCGTTCTCTTGCCCGATTATCCCGGCGCGCCGGGCCGCGCCGGCTATGCGGTCGGTCTCGACGTGCCGGCGAGCGTCTTAGTGCTGCTCGATGATCTGAAAGGCGCGGGCTACGCGATTGAAAACGTGCCGGCCGACCCACGCGATTTGCTCGATGCGCTTGCCGCCGGCAGCGACGAGGCCACGCTTTCGCTGGTGCAGTATCGCGATCTGCTGGCGCGCGTGCCGAGCGCCGCGGCGGCGCGCGTGCATGAGGCGTGGGGCGAACCGGCCGACGATCCGGATGCGCGCGACGGTGCCTTTCGTTTTCGTGCGCGCCGCTTCGGCAACATCTGGGCGGCACTGCCGCCGGATCGCGGCCGCGCCGCCGCGCGCCGCGCCGATTATCACGATCCGGCGCTGCCGCCGCGCCACGCGCTGGTCGCGTTCGGGCTGTGGTTGCAGCACGTCGCGCAGGTCGACGCGCTGATCCACATGGGCGCGCATGGCACGCTGGAATGGCTGCCCGGCAAGACGGTGGCGCTGTCGGCCGAATGTTTTCCCGAGATCGTCACCGGGTCGCTGCCGGTCGTTTATCCATTCATCGTCAGCAACTCGGGCGAAGCCGCGCAGGCCAAGCGCCGCATCGCCGGCGTCACCATCGGCCATCTGCCGCCGCCGCTGGTCGCCGGCGGCCCGCTGTCGGGCGACGCGCGCGAGCTGGAACGGCTGATCGACGAATACGCCCAGGCCGACGGTCTCGACCGCCGCCGCCGCGAAAGGCTCGCCGAACTCATTGTCGAGACTGCGCAACGCAGCGGTCTGGCGCGCGAGGCGGGACTCGCGGGCATTGGCGATCCCGATGATGCCTTGCGCCGTATCGATGCGTGGCTGTGCGATCTAAAAGACCTCGCGGTCAAGAACGGCCTGCATGTTTACGGCCGCGAACCCGTGGGCATCGACGACCCGCTGTGGCAGGGGAGCGCCGCTGCCGAACGCGACGCGCTCCTCGCCGTGCTCGATGGCCGCCGTGTTGCGCCGGGGCCGGCCGGTGCGCCGGCGCGCGGGCGGCGCGACGTGCTGCCGACCGGGCGCAATCTGTTCACGGCCGATCCGCGCACGATGCCGACGCCGACCGCGATGGATTTCGGCCGGCTCGCCGCCGAGGAAGTCGTGCGCACGCAGCTACAGGCGCATGGCGAACCACCGCGCTCGGTGATCGTCGATCTGTGGGGCAGCGCCACCTTGCGCACCGGCGGCGAGACCATTGCGCAGGGCTTTGCGCTCCTTGGCTGCCGACCGATCTGGGAGCCGTCGACCGGCCGAATCACCGGCGTCGAAGTGTTGCCGACCGCCGCCATCGGCCGACCGCGCGTCGACGTGACGTGGCGCATCTCCGGCCTGTTCCGCGATCTGTTCGCGGCGCAGATCGCGTTGATCGACGCCGCGGTGCAGGCCGTCGCCGCGCGCGACGAGGACAACGATGAGAATCCGCTCGCGGCCGCGCGCCGTGCCGCCGGCGCGCCGCGGCTCAAGCGCATCTTCGGCAATGCGCCTGGCAGCTACGGCGCCGGCGTCGAGGACGTGCTGGACCGCGCTGGCGATCGCGACGCGATCGGCGCCGCGTATCTGAACGCCGTGTCACACGCTTACGGCGGCGCGGCGGGCGATGGCGAGGCGGCGCCCGGCGCGTTCGCGCAGCGCGTCGCCGGCGCTGACTTTTTGCTGCATGCCGGCGACGATCCGGGCCGCGACCTGCTCGAAGGCGCCGAGGATGCCGCTTTCATCGGCGGCTTCGCCGCCGCCGCAAAACTGCTCGGCCGCCCGGTCGATCTGGTCATGCTCGACGTTACCGATCCGCAGCGGCCGCGCGCGCGGCCGCTTGCCGCGGCGCTGGCGCGCATCGTGCGCGGCCGCGCCGTCAATCCGCGCTTCATCGCCGGCCAGATGCGCCACGGTCCTCGCGGCGCCGCCGAGCTGGCCGAAACCGTCGACCGCCTGGCCGCGTTCGCCGCCACGACCGAGGCGGTGTCGGACGCGTTGTTCGATCTCTTGTACGACGCCTACGTGGCCGATCCGGCGGTGCGCGAGTTTCTGCTGCGCGAGAATCGCGATGCCGCGCGCGCCATTGCGGAGCGGCTCGGCACCATGCGCCGCCGCGGTTTTTGGCACCCGCGCCGCAACGACATC
The DNA here is from genome assembly GCA_035651875.1 of Xanthobacteraceae bacterium. Taxonomy (GTDB): domain Bacteria; phylum Pseudomonadota; class Alphaproteobacteria; order Rhizobiales; family Xanthobacteraceae; genus BOG-931. The sequence goes on along the minus strand of DASRET010000053.1, from coordinate 23,676 downwards.
GACGCCGGTCTCGCGGCGCTGGGTGGGGGGGCCGCGCCATGAACGCGCCGCTGCGCCGCGGTGTTTGCCCCGGCCTGTCGGCGCCGCTGCCGACCGGCGACGGACTTTTGGTGCGCATGCGGCCGATCGGCGGCGTACCGCCCGCAGCATTCGACAAGCTGTGCGCGCTCGCGGTCACGCATGGCAACGGCATCGTCGAAGTCACCGCGCGCGGCAGCATTCAGGTGCGTGGCTTGAGCGCCTTGTCGGCGCCGCGCTTTGCCGCCGAAGTCGCCGCGCTCGGGATAGCGGCGGAAGACGGCATTCCGATTCTGATCAATCCGCTGGCGGGTCTTGTGGAGGAGATTGTCGACCTCGCACCTGACGCAGCCGAGTTGCGCCGCGCCCTGGCGCATCGCGCGCTGGCCGCGAGACTGAGCCCGAAAATTTCTGTCGTGCTCGATGGCAGCGTCACGATTGGTCTTGATGCGCTGACCGCGGACGTGCGCCTGCGCGCGGTGCGCTGGCAAGGCGGCGTGGTGCTTCAGGTGAGTGTCGGCGGCGACGCGGCGAGCGCGGCGCGGCTTGGCTTTGTCGCGGTTGCCGACGGTGTGGAAGCGGCCTTGCGTCTCCTCGAAATGCTGGCGAACCGCGGACGCCGCGCGCGTGCGCGCGACATGCTCGCGGCGGAGGGCGTTGGCTCGTTCCATTCGGCCGTCGCGGATCTTCCGCTTCGCAACGTCACCCCGCAGATCGAACCTCCCACCGCCGAATTGTTTGGTGCCCACGATTTGCGCGATGGCTCTTCGGCTTACGGCATTGGGCTGGCGTTCGGGCACACAGACGCTTCGTCGCTCCGCGCTCTAATCGAAGCCGCCGAGCGGGCAGGGGCGGGCGCACTCGTTCCCGCTCCTGGCCGCGTCCTCATTGCTATCGGCTTGTCGTCCTCATACGCCGCGTCGGAGTTCGCCGCGGAAGCCGGGCGGCTCGGCTTTATCGTGCGCGCCAACGATCCGCGCCGGCGCGTCATCGCCTGTGCCGGCGCGCCATTCTGCACATCGGGACATATTACGACTCGCGCCATCGCGCCGCTCGTCGCCGAAGCTGTCACGTTGCTTCGCGGCGCAATCCATTTGTCCGGCTGCGCCAAAGGCTGCGCCCATCCTAAAAAAGCGGCGCTTACGATTGTCGGCTCGCCTGCAGGCTGCGGATTGATCGGCGATGGCGCGACGCGTGATGCGCCGTTTGCCGTGATCGCGACCGAAGAGCTGCCGGCTGCGATCATGAAATATGCGCGCGCGCAAAAACGCGAGGCTCGCCATGTCTGAGCCGGCAACGTATCTGCGCGATGGTGCGGCAATCTACCAGCGCTCGTTCGCCATCATCCGCGCCGAAGCCGATCTGTCGCGGTTTTCTGCCGATGAGGCCGATATCGCGGTGCGGATGATCCATGCGTGCGGCCAAATCGAGCTGGCGCATCACATCGCGTTCGGCGGCGATCTGGTCGCGGCGGCGCGTGGCGCGCTCGCAGCCGGTGCGCCGATCTTCTGCGATTCCGAAATGGTGGCGCACGGCGTCACCCGTTCGCGGCTGCCGGCGCGCAACGCGGTGGTCTGCACGCTCAACGATTCGCGCGCAGCGGGGCTGGCGCTGCAAAACGGCACCACGCGCTCCGCGGCGGCGCTCGATCTTTGGCTCGACGGGCTTAAGGGCGCCGTGGTGGCGATTGGCAATGCACCGACGGCGTTGTTCCGCTTGCTGGAGCTGATCGATGGCGGCGGGCCGAAACCGGCGGCGATCGTCGGCATTCCGGTCGGCTTTGTCGGCGCCGCGGAATCCAAAGCCGTGCTGGTCGAAAATCCGCGCGGCGTGCCGTTCGTCACCGTGCGCGGCCGCATCGGCGGCAGCGCGATCACCGCGGCCGCCGTCAATGCGCTGGCGAGGGCCGGAATATGAACCGCCTCGGCAGGCTGATCGGTGTCGGCGTCGGCCCGGGCGATCCGGAGCTTGTGACCTTGAAGGCCGCGCGCGCCCTGAGCGACGCCGAGGTGGTGGCGTTCTTTGCCAAGCGCGGCGAAACGGGCCACGCGCGCCGTATCGCTGCGCCGCATCTGCGCAGCGGCGTCGCCGAGCTGCCGCTCGTCTTTCCGGTCACCACCGAAATCCCGAAATGCAGCGCCGGCTATCGCGACGTGTTGTGCGCATTTTACGACGAGGCTGCGAGCAAAATCGCGCGCGAACTCGAAACCGGCCGCGACGTGGTTGTGCTGTGCGAGGGCGATCCGCTGTTCTACGGCTCCTACATGCACCTCCACGCGCGGCTGGCGCCGCGTTTTGCCGCCGAGATCGTCGCCGGCGTCACCGGCATGTCGGGCTGCTGGTCGGCGGCGGGCGCGCCGATGGCCCAGGGCGACGACGTGTTCACCGTGTTGCCGGCGACGCTGCCGGAGGCGGAGCTGGCGCGCCGGCTGGCCGATGCCGACGCCGCGGTGGTGATGAAGATCGGCCGCCATCTGCCGAAACTGCGGCGCGCCCTGCAATGCAGCGGCCGGCTCGAGCGCGCGCTCTATGTCGAGCGTGGCACCATGGCGGATGCCAAGATGCTGCCGCTGGCGGCAAAGCGCGACGACGAGGCGCCGTATTTCGCCATCGTGCTGGTGCCCGGCTGGGACCGGCGGCCAGGAGCTGATCGATGAGCGGACATCTCGCCGTCGTCGGCCTGGGCCCGGGCGATGCCCGTTATCTGACGGCGGAAGCCGAGGCCGCGCTGGCCGATGCACAGGCGCTGTACGGCTATGGTCCGTATCTGGATCGTGTGCCGCCGCGCGCCGGCCAGAGCCGGCATGGCAGCGACAATCGCGAGGAGCGCGCCCGGGCGGCAGCGGCGCTCGATCATGCGGCGCGCGGTGTGCGCGTCGCCGTCGTGTCGGGCGGCGATCCGGGCGTGTTCGCCATGGCGGCGGCGGTGTGCGAAGAGATCGAAGCCGGGCCGGAGTCCTGGCGGCGCCTCGACGTCGCCGTGGTGCCGGGCATCACCGCGATGCTCGCGGTCGCGGCGCGGATCGGCGCGCCGCTCGGCCACGATTTTTGCGCGCTGTCGCTGTCGGATAATCTGAAACCCTGGGAGCTGATCGAACGCCGGCTCGATGCGGCGGCTGGCGCCGGCTTTGTGATCGCGCTCTACAATCCGGTGTCTCGGGCACGGCCGTGGCAATTCGGCGCTGCCATCGAGCGCCTGCGCCGGCATCTGCCCGACGCGACGCCGGTCGTGTTCGGCCGCGCCGTCGGCCGGCCGGACGAGACGGTGAGCGTCACGACGCTCGATACGGCGCGCGCCGCGCCGGCCGACATGGCGACGCTTGTCATCGTCGGCTCGCGCGAGACGCGGATCATTGCGCGGCCGGGACGTTCGCCGCTGGTCTATACGCCGCGAGCGGCCGCTGCCGCGGAGGTGAGCGCATGATCGAGCGCGATGAGCGCTTCATCGACGCTGCGCACCGCGGGCGCATCGGGTACTGGCGGCCGGCGCAGCATGATGATGGCGACGCCGAGCGCGCGCGCTGCGACGATCTTGCCATAGGTCGCGGTGCCGCCGCTGTTCTTGGCGATGACGATGTCGATGCGGTGCGCGGCCATCAGCCCGCGCTCGTCGGCCGCGGCGAACGGGCCGCGCGCGGTCACATAGTGCGCGTGCGGCAAACTAAGCGGCGGCTCGACCGGGTCGACGCTGCGGATCAGGTAAAAGTGCTGGGGCGCGCTCTGCAGCGGCGCCAGTTCGTTGCGGCCGAGCGTGACGAAAACGCGGCGCACTGTTTTACCCAACGCCTCGACCGCAGCCGCGACATCTGTTACTTCGGTCCAACGGTCGCCGGCGACTGGCGCCCACGCCGGCCGTTGCAACGCTATCAAACAAATATTGGCCGCCCGTGCCGCCGCGGCCGCATTGGCCGAGATCACGCTTGCATAGGGATGCGTTGCATCGATCAAGATATCGACGCGCTCGCGCTTCAGATAATCAGTCAAGCCATCGGCACCGCCAAAACCGCCGACCCGCACCGGCACCGCCTGGCGCGCCGGCGCGGCGGTGCGGCCTGCGAGCGACAGCGTCACGTCGAGATCGCGGCGCGGCGCCAGGCGTTCGGCCAGCGCGCGCGCTTCCGCGGTGCCGCCAAGGATGAGAATTTTGGCCATGCCGCGTCCTGATGCGATCGACGAGCGCGACACTGCCGCATCGCCGCGCTGGCTGTCCATCGTCGGCATCGGCGAGGACGGCGTCGACGGCCTGAGCGCGGCGGCGCGCCGCCTGATCGAGGACGCCGAGATCGTGTTCGGCGGCCGGCGGCATCTTGCATTGGCGGCGCCGCTCATTCGCGGCGCGGCGCGGCCATGGCGGAGCCCGTTCGACGGTGCCGCCGACGAAGTGGGGCGCCATCGCGGCCGGCCGGTTTGCGTGCTCGCCTCCGGCGATCCATTCCAGTACGGCGTCGGCGCGGTCCTGGCCCGCCACGTCGAACCGCGCGAGATGATCGTGGTGCCGGCGCCGTCGGCGTTCAGCCTGACGGCGGCTCGGCTCGGCTGGGCGTTGCCGCGTACCGTGCTCATTTCGGTGCACGGCCGGGCGCTCGATCTCGTCCGCCCACACCTGCAGCCGGGCGCGCGCATTCTGGCGCTCACGTCGGACGCCGATGGGCCGGCGGCCATCGCCAAGCTGCTCGCCGAAAACGGCTTCGGCGCGTCGCGGCTCACCGTGCTGGAAGCGCTCGGTGGTCCGCGCGAGCGCATCCGCAGCGCCACGGCGGCGGGGTTCGATATCGAGGCGCCGGACGCGCTCAACACCGTCGCTATCGAGGTTGCAGCCGCGTCCGGCGCGCGCGTGCTGACGCGGGCGTCGGGACTTGCCGACGATTTGTTCGAGCATGACGGCCAGATCAGCAAGCGCGAAATCCGTGCCGTGACTTTGTCGTCGCTGGCGCCGCGGCGCGGCGAACTGCTGTGGGACGTCGGCGCCGGCTCGGGCGCGGTTGCCATCGAATGGCTGCTCGCCGATCCGATGTTCATGAACGCCGTCGCCGTCGAGTGCCGCGCCGACCGTGCCGCGCGCATTGCCCGCAACGCCGCCGCGTTCGGCGTGCCGGACCTGAAAGTCGTCGAAGGCACCGCGCCTGCGGCCTTGAACGAGCTGCCGACGCCCGATGCGGTGTTCATCGGTGGCGGTGCGAGCGAGCCAGGCGTGATCGACGCGGCGACGCGCGCCCTGCGGGCGGGCGGTCGGCTCGTCATCAATGCTGTCACATTGGAAAGCGAGGCGCTGCTGCTGGCGCGCCATGCGGCGCTTGGCGGTGAACTGATCCGTATTGCGATGTCGCGCGGCGAACCGCTCGGTGGCAAGACGGCATGGCGCCCGGCACTGCCGGTGACGCAATGGCTATGGCAAAAACCATGATCGTCGCCGGCATCGGCTGCAAGCGCGGCGCGGCCGCGCACGACGTCGAGGCGGCGCTGCGCGCCGCGCTCGCCCATGCGGGCATTACCGCCGGCGCGCTCGATGCGATCGCCACCATTGTCGGCAAAAATAGCGAGCCCGGTATAGTGACGATCGCGAAAAAATTCGGGGTGCGCGTGGTATCGCTGCCGCCGAGCAAGCTGAAAGTCGCGAGCGATCGCGCGGCGACGCGCTCGCCGCGCGTCCTGGCCCTGAAAGGGGTGCCCTCGGTTGCCGAGACCGCCGCGCTGGCCGCCGCCGGGCCAGCCGCGCGCCTCGTCGCAACACGGCGCAGCGTGGGCGGCGCGACCTGCGCGCTCGCCGCATCGGGAGACGCGCCATGACCGTGCATTTCATCGGTGCCGGGCCGGGCGCCGCCGACCTGATCACGGTGCGCGGCCGCGAGCTGATCGGCCGCTGCCCGGTCTGCCTCTATGCCGGCTCGATCGTGCCGCGAGACCTGCTCACGCTCTGTCCGCCCGGCGCCCGCGTCGTCGACACCGCGCCGCTGTCGCTCGACGAGATCGAAGCCGCGTTCGTTGCCGCGCACGCCGACGGCCTCGATGTGGCGCGGCTGCATTCGGGCGATCTGTCGATCTATAGCGCGGTCGCCGAGCAGCTGCGCCGGCTCAAGCGCCACGGCATTCCCTATACGCTGACGCCGGGCGTGCCGGCCTTCGCCGCCGCGGCCGCCGAACTGGCGTGCGAGCTGACCGTGCCGGAAGTCGCCCAGAGCGTCGTGCTCACCCGCATGCCCGGCCGCGCCTCGCGCATGCCCGAGGCAGAAAAACTCGCGACCTTCGCGGCGAGCGGCGCCACGCTCGTGTTTCATCTTGCGATCCACGCCATCGAGCGCATCGTTCAGGATTTGACGCCGCATTACGGCGCCGCATGTCCGGTGGCGGTGGTGGTCGAGGTCTCGACGCCGGCGCAACGCATCATTCGCGGCACGCTCGGCGATATCGCCGGCAAGGTCGCGGACGAGGGGATCGAGCGCACCGCGCTCATTCTGGTCGGCTCGGTCCTGGAGGCGGTGAATTTTCGCGACAGCGCGCTGTACGATCCCGATTATCGCCGTCGTTTCCGCGGAGGCGCGACGTGAGCGGCCGGCAGCTAATCCTTGAACGGCGCACGGCCGACCAGATTTTGCTCGCGGTCGAACAGCACCACTTCGATGGCGATCGGCCGGCCTTCGACGATCTCCATGGCGGCGTGCTGCGCGGCCCGGGCGACGGCATCGCCGAGCGCCACGTGTTCGGCTTGCGCCAATGCAAAAGCTTGTGCCGCCGTATTGGCGCCGATGATGGCTGTGCGCAGTTGCGCCGAGCCGCCCTGCGCGCGCGCCAACTCCGCCAGCTGTGGCAGATCGACGGCGCCGCGCTTGGAGTGCAGGTCGGTAAAACCCTGCGCCAGCTTGGTCATCTTGGCGACGCCGCCCGCGATGGTGAGGCGCGGCAGCGGATGGCGCCGCAAATATTTGAGCATGCCGCCGACGAAGTCGCCCATGTCGATCAGCGCGATGTCGGCAAAGCCGTAGAGCTTGCGCACCGCGGCCTCGGACGCGGCGCCCGTTGCGGCGGCGACGTGCGTCAGGCCGGCGGCGCGCGCGACGTCGATGCCTTGATGAATCGAGGCGATCCACGCGGCGCACGAATACGGCACCACGATGCCGGTGGTGCCGAGGATCGACAGGCCGCCGACAATGCCGAGCCGGCCGTTGAGCGTCTTCGCCGCCAGCTGTTCGCCGCCCGGAATGGCGATCTCGACGTTGGCGTCGGCGGCGCAGCCGGTCGCGGCGGCGACTTCGGCGATGCCGTCAGCGATCATACGGCGCGGTACCGGATTGATGGCCGGCTCGCCCGGCGGGATCGGCAGACCCGGACGCGTCACCGTGCCGACGCCTTCGCCGGCATGGAAGCGCACGCCGCTACCCGGCGCGCCGGCCCGCACCGTCGCCAGGATCAGCGCGCCGTGGGTGACGTCCGGATCGTCGCCGGCGTCCTTGATGATTCCGGCGGTGGCGGAGGTATCGTCCTTGCGGCTCAGCGCCAAAGCAAAACTCGGCCGCTCGCCGCGCGGCAGCGTTACCTCGACCGGGTCGGGAAACGCGCCGGTCTTGAGCGCGGCGAATGCCGCCTTCGCCGCCGCGGCGGCGCAAGTACCGGTGGTCCATCCCCGGCGCAGTGGGCGTGGTTGGCGCGCCATGCCGTGTTGTTTAATGCGCCGCGCCGCAAAGGTCAGCACGTGTGTGCGGCGCGACGGAGCGCGCCATGACGGCGTGGGATGCGCTTGCGGCGCGACGGAGCGGCGTGCCGGTGTTTGCGCCCGGCGACGTCTGGCTCGCCGGCGCCGGCCCCGGCGATCCCGGCCTCCTCACGCTCGACGCGCTCGCCGGCCTGTCGCAGGCCGACGTCATCGTGCACGACGCGCTGGTCGATGCCCGCATTCTGGCGCTCAAGGGCGCGCAGGCGCGGCTCGAATTTGCCGGCAAGCGCGGCGGCAAGCCGTCGGCGACGCAAGCCGACATCAGCGAGCGCCTTGTCGCTTTGGCGCGTGCCGGTGAGCGCGTGCTGCGGCTAAAGGGCGGCGATCCGTTCGTATTCGGCCGTGGCGGCGAAGAGGCTGCGGCGCTGGCGGCGGCGGGGATTCCGTTCCGCATCATTCCGGGCGTCACCGCCGGCCTTGCGGCGCTCGCCGCCGCCGACATTCCGGCCACCATGCGCGGCATCAATCGGGCGGTGATCTTTGCCGCCGGTCACGGCGCGGAAGAGGATTTCGACTGGGCGCCGCTCGTTCGCACCGGCCAGCCGATCGTGCTCTATATGGTGATGCACAATCTGGAGCGGATCGCTGCCGCGTTGCAGGCGGCCGGGCTCGGCGGCGACACGCCGTCGGCGGTGATTGCGTCGGCGGCCACGCCCGATCAGCGCATCGTTGTTTCGACGTTGGAAAAACTCGCCGCCAGCGTGCGCGAGCAAAACATCGAGCCACCCGCCATCGTGGTCATCGGCGAGATCGTGCGGATGCGCGAGAAACTACGCGCCGGCTTTTCACCGGCGGACCAGAGCTCGGCATGAGCGCGCGCGGGCTCATCATCGCAGCGCCGCAGTCCGGCGCCGGCAAGACCACCGTCACGCTGGCACTGCTCGCTGCGCTCCGGCAGTGTGGACTTGCCGTGCGCGCCGCCAAGGCCGGACCGGACTACATCGATCCGGCCTTCCACGCCGCCGCAACGGGCGCACCGAGCCTCAACCTCGATTCGTGGGCCATGCCGGCGGACCTGCTCGACGCGCTGGCGGCGCAAGCCGCGCACGACGCCGGCGTCTTGGTCATCGAAGGCGTCATGGGCCTGTTCGACGGCGCGCCGGGCGTGGCCGGCCGGCGCGGCGCCACCGCCGATCTCGCTGCGCATTTTGGTCTGCCCGTGGTGCTCGTGGTCGATGTGGCGCGCCAGGCGCAGTCGGCCGCGGCTTTGGTGCGCGGCTTCGCGGCGCATGATTCCGCCGTGCACATTGCCGGCGTGATCCTCAATCGCGTCGCCAGCGAACGGCATCGCGCGCTGGTCGGCGGCGCAATCGCGGCCATCGGCGTGCCGGTGCTCGGCGCGGTGCCGCGCGACGCCAGTCTGGCGCTTCCGGAGCGGCATCTCGGCCTGGTTCAGGCCGGCGAGCATGGCGATCTGAAAAACCTGTTCGAGCGGCTCGCCGGGATGGCCGAGCGGCATTTCGACATCGCCGGCATTTTGGCCGGCGCCGCGCCGCTGCGGATCGATCGCGCTACACCGGCGCATCCGGCGCTGCCGCCGCCGGGCCAGCGCATTGCGCTCGCCTCAGATCGCGCGTTCAGCTTCGTCTACCCGCACGTCATCACGGCGTGGCGCCGCGGCGGCGCCGAGATTCTGCCATTCTCGCCGCTTGCCGACGAGCCGCCGCCCGAGCGCGCCGATTGTTGCTGGCTGCCGGGCGGCTATCCGGAACTCCATGCTGCAACGCTCGCTGGCGCGCGTAAATTCTCCAGCGGCCTGCGACGCTTTGCGCAATCCCGCCCGGTGCACGGCGAGTGCGGCGGCTACATGGTGTTGGGCCAAACCCTGCAGGACGCGCAGGGGCGCGCTCACGCCATGACCGGCCTGCTCGGCCATTCCACGAGCTTTGCCACACGCAAGCTGCATCTCGGCTATCGCAGCGCGCGGCTTTTGTCGGACTGCTCGCTCGGCCGCGCCGGCACGACGGTGCGCGGCCACGAATTTCACTACGCCACGCTCAGCGGCGTCGGCGACGACGAATGCTTGGCGGACATCTTCGATGCCGAGAACCGCGCGTTGGGTAACAGCGGCGGACACAAAGGTCGCGTCAGCGGCTCTTTTTTCCACGCCATCGCGTCTGCGCCAACATAACCCCGGCCGGCGGCTCGCTGGGCGTCAAGTCCATGTAGCCCGACGCCTCTCTAGGTGTCGTGCCGAAGCCGGCCGGCGGCGCGCCGCAGCCGACCGGCAATTCGCCGGAACATTTGCGCTGGTCCCGTGGGCTTGTTTGCTGCAGCCCGAGCAGCGGCGATCTCGGCTTCCAGTTCTCTGATACGCGCTGCGGACGCGTCGCGCGTGGCATCGAATTCAGCGTGTACGTCGGCGATCTGCGCAGCCGCGGCAGAACGCGTGGCGGCGAGCTCGGCTTCCAGCTCTCTGATTCGCGTGATGGACGCGTCACGTGTGGCATCGGATTGAACCTGCACGTCCGCCATCTGCGCGGCTGCGGCAGAGCGCGCGGCGGCGAGCTCGGCTTCCAGCTCCTTGATGCGGGTGGTGGACGCATCACTTGTGGCATCGGATTCAGTTTGCACGTCGGCGATCTGCGCGGCCGCGGCAGAGCGCGTGGCGGCGAGCTCGGCTTCCAGCTCCTTGATTCGGATAGTGGACGCCTCACGCGTGGCATCGAATTCGGCCTGCAGAATCGCGACCTGTGCGGCTGCGGCAGAGCGCGTGGCGGCGACCTCGGCATCCAGCTCTCGGATTCGGCCGATGAAGGCCTGTTCCTCGGCCTTGACGCGCGACGTTTCCTTGTCATGCGCCGCCATGATCTCGCCAAGCGGCCCATGCGGGACCTGCGACAGCAGGCGGTCGCCCAAATCGGGCAGCAGGTCGCGCCAAATCCGCGCCGCATAATCCGGCGCCTCGACGATCTGCGTCCACCGGCGCAGCTCCTCGGCGCGCTGCTCGGGCGTCCAGCCTTGACGATCGGATGAGCCGAAATGCAGCGCGATCGGCCAGCGAATAAATCTCGCCCGACACCACGGCTGCCGCAGAAACTTGCGCCACATCGTCTGATCCGACGTCAATCCGGCCGGCGTCGTCGTCCATCGTTCGGGCAAACGCAGATAGGCGTCGAGGCGAAAGCCGACGAAAATCGGCCCAAAACCGTTGGCTGCCCAAGCGCCGAAGTGATTCGGTTTCATGTCCAGCCAGGGAGTGACGAACTCGGGGCGCTCCAGGTCGAAATAATAGCCGCGCACCTTGCCGTCGGTGCCGACGTTGACCTGCATGGCACCGACGAAATCGGCATCTTGAAGGCTGCGCTCCAATATCTCGATATGCCCGGGTAGCCACAGATCGTCATCGTTTTGTATGCAGACAATCTCGCCTTGCGCGTGGTGCAAAACCTCATCGCGATTGCATTCGCCGATGTTGGGGCCTTTGGGCAGATCGAAGAACCGAATGCGCCGGTCGGTGCGCTGCATGTCCGTGACCACGGCGCGAACCTCGTCGCTCACGCCGTCGCCGCAGATGAGGATTTCCAGATCGTCGATATCTTGGTTCTGCACGCTCCGCACCGCGTAAGGCAGCGTAGAGGCGTGTTCGTGCGTGGGGATGAGGACGCTGATGCGCGGCATGAAACGAACCCAGGCTCCGAATGGGCTTACCTCACCCTACACGAGGACGCCGCCAAAGCCCGTGTAATTGGATTCTATGACGCGGGCCGGATTGCCGGCGACCAGGCACCGATCTGCAACTGATTCTCTGACGACCGCACCGGCGGCGACCACGGAATTGCGGCCGATCTGCAGGTTTTCCAGGATGATTGCGCCGGCCGCGGCGACGGCGCCGCGCGCCAAGCGGACACTTCCACAGAGGATTGCGCCGGGACCGACCGATGCGAAGTCGCCGACCTCGGCGTGATGCCCGATGCTGGCGCTGCGGTTGATGAAGGCGAATTTGCCAATGCGTGCAGCGCCGCCGATCACGGCCGCGCTGTTGACGTATGTCCCCGGTCCGATCGTGGCCGAGCCTGCCACCACGGCGGTCGGGTCGACGACAGTCGCCGCATCCGTGAAACCGCGCGCGCTGGCGTGCTGGTGAGCGGCCAGACGATTTCCCGGCTTGAAAAACGGCACCGTATATTGACAGGCCAGAAGCGCCGGGCCGATCTCATCGACCTTTATCAGACGCTCCCGCGCCAGCGCGTAATCAGGTCCGTCGACGTTCTTGACGATCGCGGCGACGTCGAGGCCGAGACGTGCGCAGGATTCTTCCACGTCGACGATCATCCGCGAGCCGCAACCAAACAGAACGATGGGCACCCTCATGCTCCGGGATCTTGGAATCTGGTATGAATGCCACAATGCCTGTTTGATGCGCAATATTGCGATATTTGAATGAACGCAGGTACGCCTGTCGAAGCGTCCGGCAGGCTACCGTGCAAACTTGATGACGGCGTCCGCGACGCGTTGCCGGTCCGCTTCCGACAGCCACCATCCGACCGGTATGCAAAGGTGTGTCCGATTGAATTCCTCGCATTTCGGCAACGGACGCGCGAACTGCCTGAACGCAGAGTGCACATCATTGCGGGTATGCACTTTCGATGCGCCGATGCCGAGGCCAAGCAATTTGGCCATCAGCTCGTCGCGGTTTTCGACGCGAATGGTATAGAGCCAATGTGTTGACTGGCCGCTCGGATTTTCGCTGGTCAGCCTGACACTATTCAGGCTGCCGAAGACGTTATTGTAAAAACGAGCATTGTCGCGGTGGCGGACCAGTATCCAGTCGAGATGCCTGAAGTTTTCGCGCCCGATCGCGGCTGCGACGTTGTTCATATGGAATTTGTAGCCGGCTTCCTCGGCATCGATGTCGCAGCGCTCCTCGACATCACTGCTGCGGTCGATGCCGTACCACCGCAGCAGGCGGCCGCGCGCATCATCCTCTGCATCCCTGCAAACGAGACAACCGCCGTCAACGCTCGTCACCTGCTTAACGGCCTGGAACGAAAAGGCCACGAAATCCGAATGTCGGCCGACCGGTTGGCCCTGATAGGTGGTGCCGAGCGCGTGTGCCGCGTCTTCGATCACCTTGATTTTGGCGCTGCGCCCGATCTCGCATATGCGATCGATGTCGCATGGATTGCCGCCCCAATGCACCATCACGATGGCGCGCGTCTTTTTGGTCAGCAACGATTCGATCTCGTTCGGGTCGATATTGCCGGTGAGCGGATCGATATCCGCCCACACGATCCGCGCGCCGTTTCGAACAATCGACGTGTTGGTGGCGATGCACGTCATCGGCGTGGAGATGATCTCCGCGTCGGCGGCACCGTCGATCGCCATGTGACACGCGAGGTGCAGTGCGGACGTGGCGGAGTTCGTCGCCACCGCGCGGCTCACTCCGAGGCGAGCAGCAAATTCGCGCTCGAACGCCACCACCTCGTCACCGTCGCCGATATAGCCCGAATGCAGAACGCGCATGACGGCAGCGTCGACAGATTCCGCCATGAAGACTTTGAACAGCGGTATGGCGGGCAGCGGCACCGGAATCTCCTCCAGCCGGTCAGAAACAGTACCATACCGTGCGTCCGGTGAGAGCCGGACAGACGAAGTTCAGGCGAGCGCCGCCAGAACGGCATATGGCGCGCTATTTGCCGGACTGTTATAAAGCCGACGGGTCAGTCCGGCCGGCTTGCGACGATGCGTCGCTTGCCTCGACGCATGAAAAGCGAAACAGCCGGATCGACAAGCTGAACGCGTACAGGCGGCGAGTTTCGGGTATTCATTGTGTCACGAGATGACAAGCGCCTACCGCAGCCGCTGCGGTTCTCTGCAACGTTTCAAACGAGCTTCCAGCAGCCCCTCGTCTGGGGCCAGCAATCGGTTGTCTCGCCCCCACCACCGCAAGCTAAGCCGCTGGATGCGGCAGCGATCCAGGCGAAGGTCCAGCAAGGATTGCAGCTGCATCAACAGGGTCGCTTCGCCGACGCCGAGCGCGTCTACCGCGAGGTCTTGCAGCATGCGCCGACCCACTTCGATGCGCTGCATCTGCTCGGCGTGCTTGGACTGCAGGCCGGCCGAACCGAAAATGGCGTTGAGCTGATCGCCAACGCCATCAAGCAAAATCCGAATTCCTGGGGCGCTCACAACAATTTGGGTAACGGCTTGCGCGAACTGGGACGGCTTGATGCCGCGCTCGCCAGTTACGACAGGGCCATCGCGCTGCGACCGGATTTTGCGGACGCGCACAACAATCGCGCCACGGTGCTGCAGAATTTGCAGCGCGTCGATGAAGCGCTCGCCAGCTTCGACACGGCGATCAAGCTGCGGCCCGATTACGCGGAAGCGCACAACAACCGCGGCGTCGTGCTGCAGGAGCTCAAACGCCTTGAAGACGCCCGCGCCAGCTTCGACGCCGCCATCGCGCTCAAGCAGGACTATGCGGAGGCCTACAACAACCGCGGCAATACGCGGAAGCAGCTGGGCAATCTCGATGGCGCGATCGCCGATTTCGACAAGGCGATCGCGCTGCGAGCAAATTATGCAGCGCCGCACTATAACCGCGGAATCGTGCTGCGGGAGGGCGGACGCTTTGACGACGCGCTGGCGAGCCTCGATCGGGCGATCGCACTCAAGCAGGACTATGCGGAGGCCTACAACAACCGCGGTCTCGTGCTGCAGGAGCTGAAGCGGCCACGGGATGCAATCGCCAGCTTCGCCAAAGCGATTGCCCTGATGCCGAATGATTCCGAGGCCTACGTCAACCAGAGTGTCTCGCTGTTGCAGCTTGGCCGCTTCGAGCAGGGCTGGCCGTTATATGAATGGCGCAAGAAGCTGGAGCAGCCGTTCGGCGCCCGATCATTCGCGAAGCCGCTCTGGCTCGGGCGGGACGATCTTTCAAACCGCACCCTGTTTGTCCATTGGGAGCAGGGTCTCGGCGACACCATCCAGTTCGCACGCTTTGCCAAGCTCTTGACGGCGCGCGGAACGAGCGTGGTGATGTCGGTGCAGGAGCCGTTGTACCGGCTCTTGTCGCAAATGCATCCCGGCGTGCGCGTTATCAGCCAGGACGAGGCGCCAGCCGCATTTGACTATCATTGTCCGATGATGAGTCTGCCGCTTGCGCTCGCAACGACACTGCAAACGATACCTGCCGAAGGGCCTTATCTTTTTGCCGATGACGCGATGTGCAAGGCATGGAATGCGCGATTGCCGGCAAAAACGAGGCCGCGGATAGGGATCGCCTGGAGCGGCGGCGCGAAGCACAAGAACGATCGGCAGCGCTCGATCGATTTGTCGACCTTCGCATCCCTGTTGTCGCCCGGCGTGCACTGGATATCGTTGCAAAATGAGATCAGAGACGACGATGCCGCTGCGCTTGCGCAGCTGCATCAGATCGAGCAATGCGGCGAACAGCTACAGGATTTTGCCGATACCGCGGCGTTGATCGATCGTCTCGATCTGGTCATCGCGGTGGACACGAGCGTTGCCCACCTTGCCGGGGCGATGGGAAAGCCAGTCTGGATTTTGCTGCCCTATAATGCCGACTGGCGGTGGCTTTTGGAGCGCAGCGACAGCCCCTGGTATCCGACGGCGCGGCTGTTCCGCCAGGACAGCCCGCGCTCGTGGAGCAACGTCATGACTCGCGTGCGTGACGCAGTGGACGAGTTCGTGCGTTCGCAGTCTTCGTGAAATTCCACAGCTCCGTTTGCGAGCATCTCACCGGGTGCCCAAAAGGAGTTCGCAGGGGCGGAAGCCGACATCTTTTGGATGCGCTTGGTGCCCCTGCGCTCGTTTGTTGCGAGATGCTGGCGCGGCGCATCGCCTTGGCGACGGCGACGCGCGCGCGTCACCGCTTGGTGATGACCACCTCGAGGTATTCGCCCGGCACCACCATCGTGTCGCCGGACATATTGAGGCGTTCTGCAAGCGCGATGATGTCGCGCGCCAGTGCTTTCTTGCCCGCTGCATCGAGCGCCTCGAACGCCTTGAGCATCGGCCCGTAATAGGCGCGGAAGGTGTCGAGGAAGTGCTGCGCCGAGCGATAGCGGAACACGAAGTTGCGCGGCTGATGATCGATCTTTGACGCCGCTCCGGCGAACGTCGCGTCGAGCCAGCCGGGCGTGCCCCAGGCCAGCGGCGACTTCGCGCCGGCCGGCGGCGGCAAGTGTTTGCCGATGACCTTGAACATCTGGCCGATGAAGCCTTCGGGCGTCCAGTTGGCAAGCCCGATGCGGCCGCCGGACCGGCACACCCTGATCATTTCGGCGGCGGTGCGCTCCTGATCCGGGCTGAACATGGCACCGAAGGTCGAAACCACCGCGTCGAAGGCGCCGTCCGCGAACGGCAGGTTTTCGACGTCGGCGATCTGGAATTTGACCGCTAGTCCATCTGCTTCGGCGCGCTTGCGCCCGCGCGCCAGCAGTGTTTCGACGTAATCGGTGGACGTGACCTCGCCGCCGCGCCGGGCCGCGGCGAGCGTGACATTGCCGTTGCCGGCGGCGACGTCGAGCACGCTCTGGCCGGCGCGCAAGTCCAGCGCCTCGGCCAATTGTTCGCCGACGATTTGCAGGGTCGCGCCGATGAGGGCGTAGTCGCCGGACGACCAGGCTGTCTGCTGCTTGGCCTTCAGCCCTGTCAGGTCGAGGGCAGGCTTTGCGGCAGCGGGTGAGTGGCATTCTATGACTGTAGTCATGACAGCTCTCCTTATCGATCTCGCGATGCGACACATTGCCGACGCGATGCGTCGAGGCGGATAAAGTTGCGGCCTCGGCGGCGATACCTATGTGATCGGTTGCCTGCGCCCAATGATCGCGCTGCCTGATTTCTTGCTCGCCAATGCAGAATTGCTATGGTCCTTGCCCGATCGTCCGGAACGCTTGCTCTGGCGTCCAGAATGGGTCGTGCGGCTGTCATTCGAGAGGAATGATGCGATGAGCACCGACGCGTTGTCGGATGTCCTCTCAGCGGTACATTTGTCCGGATCGATTTTTTTCGATGTCACGGCCAAATCGCCGTGGGTTGCCGAGGCGCCGCCCGCGGCGCAGATCGCCGACGAGGTCACGCCGGGCGCCCAGCATGTGATTGAATATCATGTCGTTGCCGGGGGCTCGTGCTGGATTTCGCTCGTCTCAGATCCCGCATTCGAGCCGGTGCGGCTCGAACAGGGCGACATCGCGGTGATGCCGCATGGCGATCCCCACGTGCTCTCGAGCGCGCCGGGCATGCGCGCGCAACCAAATCTGGAGATTCATCGCCGGCCGCAGGACGCCAACGCGCTGCCCTTCACGCTGCACACCGGCGGCGACGGTCCGGGCGACGCGCGCCTGATTTGCGGCTTTTTCAGCTGCGATGCGCGGCCGTTCAATCCGCTGCTCGATGCATTGCCGCGTTTCATTCGGCTGGGGCGTGACGCGTCGCCGGCGTCCTACGGTCTGCTCGATCAGTTCATCGCGTTCGCCACCGCCGAAATCGCCAACAAGCGCGCCGGCAGCCAAAGCGTCCTCAACCGGCTTTCGGAATTGTTGTTCGTTGAAGTCGTCCGGCTATACATGGGGCGGCTGGCGAACGACAACACCGGATGGCTTGCGGGATTGCGCGATCCCCTGATCGGTCGGGCACTGACGCTGTTGCACGCGCGGCCCGCCCATTCGTGGACCTTGGAAGAGCTCGCAACGCAGGCCGGCGCGTCGCGCTCGGCGCTGGCCGACAGATTTGTCCATCTGGTGGGCTATCCGCCGATGCAGTATCTGACCCAATGGCGCATGCAGCTGGCGGCCCGCCGTTTGTCCGACCGCAGCATCAGTGTAGCCGCCGTGGCGTATGAAGTCGGCTACCAGTCCGAAGCGGCGTTCAGCCGCGCCTTCAAGAAGTTTGTCGGCCAATCGCCGGGCCAATGGCGATCGGCTGTTTCCGGAGCGTGACGTCCTGCGGCAGCGGCATCTCTATCCGGTCGCTTTCGGCTCACGCAGCTCGCCGTCGTCCTTGGCGGAAACGCCTGCCTGGGTGAACGTCGCCATGCCGGTGTGGCAGGCGAGCGCGGCGCGCAGAAGGAGTACCGCAAGCGCCGCGCCAGAGGCCTCGCCGAGCCGCATGTCGAGGTCGAGCAGTGGTTTTAGGTGAAGTTCGTCGAGCAGGGCGTGGTGGCCGGCTTCGGCCGACACATGGCCGGCGCGGGTGTGCGCCAGCATGTCGGCGCGCAGTCGTGCCAGCGGTGCGGCCGCGGCGGTGCAGACGAAACCGTCGAGCAGCACCGGAATGCTGTGGCGGCGCGCCGCCAGCACCGCGCCCAAGATCGCGGCGAGCTCGCGGCCGCCGAGCGCCGCTGCAATTTGCAGCGGATCGTGCAGCACGGCGGCGTGCCGCGCCAGCGCGCGGTCGATGACGGCGCGCTTGCGCCCAAGTCCCTCGTCGTCGACGCCGGTGCCGCGCCCCGCCCACCGCGTGCCGCCGCCGCCGAACAATGCCGCTGACAACGCGGCGGCCGCCGTCGTGTTGCCGATGCCCATCTCGCCGAGGCAGACGAGATCGCAGCCGGGCGTCACCGCGTCATATCCGGCGCGCGCCGCCGCGACGAACGCGGCTTCGCTCAGCGCCGGCCGTTCGGTGAAATCGGCCGTCGGCTGATCGAGCGACAGCGGCACCACGCGCAAATTGGCGCCGGCCGTGCGCGCCAGCTGATTGATGGCGGCGCCGCCGGCGGAAAAATTCGCGACCATTTGCGCCGTCACCTCGGCTGGATAGGCCGAGACGCCCTGCCGGGTGACGCCGTGATTGCCGGCGAAGATCAGAACATCGACGCGCTCCAGCCGGGGCGGCGCACGGCCTTGCCAGTGCGCGAGCCAGGCGACCAGATCCTCCAGCCGGCCGAGGCTTTTCGGCGGCTTGGTCAGGGTCGCTTCGCGCGCTGCGACGGCCGCGCTCGCGGCGGGGTGCCCGGCCGGCAGGTCGAGACAGAGCGCACGCAGCTCGGGAATCGAGGTAAAATCCGGCATCGGCAATATGCTTTCTGTGACGACGAGTGCTGCGAGCTTTAGCAAAGCATCACGCCTGCCGCCAGAAAGCCGGCGCGGACCGGAGCAATGATGACCCTCGATGAAGCGTGGCTGAAAGAGCGCGCCGGCGAGCTGCAGGCGAGCCTTACGTTTCTGACGCGGCTGCGCTTTGCGCCGGTGACGCCGGCCGGCGGCGCCATCGCGCAAGCCGCCTGGGCGTTTCCGATTGCGGGCGCGGTCGTCGCTCTGATCGGCGCGCTGGTCTATTGGTTCGCGCACCGCGCCGGCTTACCGCCGTTTCCATGCGCCGCGCTCAGCGTCGCCGTCACCATGCTGGTCACCGGCTGCCTGCACGAGGACGGGCTTGCCGACACTGTCGACGGTTTCGGCGGCGGCGGCACCCGCGAGCAAAAACTCGACATCATGCGCGACAGCCGCATCGGCGCGTACGGCGTCTGCGCGCTGGCGCTGGCCGTCATCCTGCGGGTGAGCGCGCTGGCGAGCCTCGCCACGCCGGGACTGGTGGTGCCAGCGCTGTTCGCCGCCCATGGCGCGGCGCGTGCCATGGTGGCGGTCTTCATGTTCTTCATACCGCCGGCGCGATCGAACGGCCTGTCGGCCGCGGCCGGCCAGCCGCCGCGCGAAAGCGCCGGCGCGGCCGTCGCGATCGGCATTGTGATCCTGGGACTCTGCCTCGGCCCGTGGCTCGGTCTCGGAGCGCTGCTGGTGCTGGCGGTTGCAGCAGCACTGCTTGCCTGGCTCAGCCTGACCCAGGTTGACGGCCAGACCGGCGATGTTCTGGGCGCGGTCGAGCAGGTCGGCGAAATCGTGGTCTTCCTGGTCGCGCTGATCTAGCGCTTTTGCACTGCACAAATTTTTTGCAAAGTGCGGCCGGAGAGGGCAGGGGCGGTCGCGGCTTGCAGCTAATTCATTGTTTCATTGCGGCTTTTCGTCTCCAGTGGCGCTGGCACGAAGCTTGAATTCAAGCGCCTGCATGACGCACAATCCCCCGCCGCCGAAGATCGCACTATTGCCGGAAAGCGCGCCGTTCACACCCGAGCAACGCGCCTGGCTCGACGGCTTTTTCATCGCCGCGCTCGGCCTGGCCGATAACGGCGTCACGGCGCTGGGCCCGCAGGACAGCGCGGCCGTGATGGCTGACATTGCCGCTGCCGACGCGGACGGCGGCGCGGATGACGGCGTACCTTGGCACGACCAGGCCTTGCCGCTTGCCGAGCGCTTGAAACTCGCCGAAGGCCGGCCGCTGCGCCGGCGCATGATGGCGGCGATGGGCCAGCAGGATTGCGGCCAGTGCGGCTACAATTGCCAGGACTATGCCGACGCGCTCGCCGCCGGCGCGGAGACCAAGCTCAATCTCTGCGTCCCCGGCGGCAAGGAGACGCTGCGCACGCTCAAGGCTCTGTCCGGCGAATTGTTGGACGGCAAAACCGCGCCGAGTCTCGTGCCCGCCACGCCCGCCGCGCCGTCGCCGGGGGCACCCACCGCGGGCCGCGCCGGCCGCTCGCGCGAGGAGCCGGTCGAAGCGGAATTCGTCTCCCGCACGAGGCTCAACAAGCCGGGCTCGGCCAAGGAGACGTGGCATATCGAGTTCGACATTGCCGACAGCGGTCTCGACTATGTGGTTGGCGATTGCTTCGGCGTTTTCCCGACCAACGATCCGGGCCTGGTCGACGCGGTTATCAAAGCGCTCGGCGTGCCGGCGGATTTGCCGGTCGGCGGTCGTGCATTGCGCAACGTACTGAGCGACAGCGTCTCGCTCGGCGCCGCGCCGGACGCGCTGTTTCAACTCTACTCCTACGTCACCGGCGGCGAGCGCCGGCGAAAGGCGCAGGCGCTGGCCTCCGGCGACGATCCCGACGGCGACGCGGCGCAACTCGACGTGCTCGCCGCGGTCCAAAAATTCGCAGGCGTGCGGCCCGATCCGGAAGCGCTCATCGAGGTGCTCGAGCCGCTGCAGCCGCGGCTGTTTTCCATCGCCTCGTCGCCGCAGGCAAACCCGGGCCGCGTCGCGCTCACCGTCGATACGGTGCGCTATCCGGTCGGCCAACGCCTGCGCCTCGGCGTTGCCTCGACCTTCCTCGGCGAGCGCGCGCAACCGGGCCAGCGCGTCAAAGCCTATGTGCAGCGCGCCCAGCATTTTGGGCTGCCGCCCGATCCGGCGACGCCGATCGTCATGATCGGGCCCGGCACCGGCGTCGCGCCGTTTCGCGCCTTTCTGCACGAGCGCATGGCCACCAAGGCGCCCGGGCGCAACTGGCTGTTCTTCGGCCATCAGCACCGCGATTACGATTTCTTCTACGAGGACGAGTTCGCCGGCCTGCGTGCGGCGCGCGTGCTGACCCGGCTGTCGCTCGCGTGGTCGCGCGACGACACGCAGAAATTCTACGTGCAGGACCGCATGCGCGAAGTCGGCCGCGACCTGTGGGCCTGGCTCGCCGACGGCGCCTACGTCTATGTCTGCGGCGAGGCCAAGCATATGGCCAAGGACGTCGAGCGCGCCCTGGTCGACATCGTGGCGCAGTTCGGCGTGCGCTCGACCGCCGAAGCCATCACCTTCGTCGGCGATCTCAAGAAGCGCGGGCGCTATCAGCAGGATGTTTATTAGGACGATATAAACCGATCGGAAATCATCGCGCCGTCTGGAAAAAGCGATCGATTGCGCGAAGCGATCACTTTATTTGGTCTGCTATCGTCGCCACGCACTGCGTCAGCACGCCGTCGGGATTGGCGAGTTCTTCCAGAATCGAGTAATGGTCGTGGCCGGAGAGCGGCAGCTCCTCGATCGGCAGCTTTGCCGCGCGCCGCGCCGACGCATAATCGCGGGATTGGCGCTGCATTTCGGGAAGCTCGCCGGTGCCGAACGCAACGGTCAGCGGTGGCGACGATGCCGGCAAGGTGCGGATTGGGCTCAGTCCGAGCTGCTCATCGAGCGTAAGCTTCAGCTTCTCGTTCACGTAATTCAGCCGGCAGGGCTCGAGCTCGTAAAGCCCGCTGATCGCGAGGCCGGCATCGGCATCGGCGAGCGCCATGACGGTCAGGTGCGCTCCCGCCGACCAACCGCACAGAATGAATTTGCCCGAAGCGACGCCGAGCGCGGGACCTTTGGCGCGCAGCCAGCGCACCGCCGTGCGCGCTTCGCCGACGATCTCGGTCAGCGACGCGTCGGGCGCGAGCGTGTAGCCGATCAGCGCCGCGTCAAAGCCGTGGGCCAGCGGCCCTTCGGCCATGCAGGCGAAGACCTCTTTGGAGTTGCGCTGCCAATAGCCGCCGTGGATGAAGGCAAACAGCGGCGCGCCGCTCTTCCCGCACGGCACAATGTCGATCCTGTTGCGCGGCCGCGGCCCATAGGCGAGATCGAGCAGCGCACCGCGCCGCGCCCGTGTCGCGGTGCCGCGTTCGGTCCATTCGGCGAGTTTTTGCTCGCTGTTCTTGACCGCGGCGCCATTATTGTAGGCGGCGTCGAGCTGCGCGCGCGTCATGCCGCGCCAAACGATGGGATCCATGGGTGCTCTATCAGGTATTGCGGGTCGCCACTTACTTACTCTCCAGCGCCTGACGCACGCGCGCGACGATATCAGGCGGCGTCTGCGACACTTCGGCGACCAGCTTCTGCACCTCGTCGCCGGTGAGCGGATCGATGTCGAGTTTCTCTTTCTCGGCCTCGGCGAGGAACGCCGGGTCCTTGACGGTGGCATCGAACGCGGCGCGCAATGCGGCGACGCGGCCGGGCGGTACGCCGGGCGGCACGAAGAACGGCCGGCCGAATTCGAGGCGCACGACCATCAGCTTGACGGCGGCGCGATCGGCGTCGGTCGACAGATAATCGAAGATGCTCGGCACGTCGCCGATCTCCGGCAGCTTCTTGATGCCCCATTGCACGAGCAGGCGGACTTTCTTTTCGGCGAGCCAGTTCGAATTGAGCGCCTTCAAGGTCGACCAGTTGGCGATGGTGCCCTGGACCTCGCCGCTTTCCAACGCCAAGTGAATCTTCGGCGTGCTCCCGTAGCCGGTGATGACCTTGAACTTGTAGCCGAGCAGGCGGTCGAGCAGCACCGGATAATCGTATTGGGTCGAGCCGGGCGCCTGCGCGCCCATGACCACTTCTTTGCTCTTGATCTCGTCGAGCTTTTCCACCGGCACCGTGTGCCAGACATACATGACCTGCGTTTCGCGGTTGGTGCTGCCGAGATAGATGAGCTTGTCAGCGTCGAAACGCGCGATCTGCGGCTGCAGCAGCGGCATGGTCGGCGTGCCGTTGAACGGCGCGCCGATCACGGTGCCGTCGAACGGGCCGGTCGCATAAAGCCCATTGGTCATGGTCATGCCGCCGGCGCCGGGCTGGTTCTGCACGATGACGAGCGGATGGCCGGGGACGTGCTCCGGCAGATGGCGGGCCAGCGTGCGCGCGGTGATGTCGTAGCCCGAGCCGACGCCGGAGCCGACCAGGATGCGCAAGGTCTTGCCCTTGAAGAACGCGGCGGCGTCGTCTTGGGCGAAGGCTGGCGCGCAGAGGAGGAGTGTGAATAAAGCGATGAGCGCGTGCTTCAGTTTCGGCATCATGCGGCTCTGCGTTCCTCATCCGGATCGAGCGGCAGCTTGACCGGCTGTTTGCGTTTGGCTGACAGGTCGAGCGCCTTGGTGAGCATCAGCCTGTTGTGCGCTTCGGCAGCAGTGGCGGCCTGGGTCGGGACGCCGAGCGCGACGCGGTTGAGCCACGATACGGTCTCCTCCGCCATCGGTCCGCGCAGTTCGCCGAGCACCATGTCGCCGGGCGGATAGGAGCCCATGAAGTCGACCAGCCGGCTCGTGTCCGGCGCGTAGCCTTCGCTCTGCGGCGACGACACGGCGAGCACGATGTCGCGGTGGGTATCGTCGATGGTGAGCACGCCGTTTGTGCCGTTGATGCCGACTTCCAGGCTGTACACCGCGCCGGGCCAGGTCACCGGCAGC
>DASRET010000052.1:0-4016 GCA_035651875.1 Xanthobacteraceae bacterium | reverse complement strand
TGGATCCTCACCCCGAACGCGCTCGCCGGCGGCGACGTCTCCGCGCAGGCCAAGAAATTCATGGTGGTCATGAACGCGGCGACCTCGATCATCACCACCAAGTCGCCCTACATGGCGCGCACCTCGTCGACCACGCCGCAGATGAATTACACGCTCGGCATCTGGGCGGCCAAACAGGGCATCAAGAAGATCTATACCATGGTGTCGAATTACGGCCCCGGCATCGATGCTGAGACCTGGTTCCAGAAAGGCTTCAAGGACGGCGGCGGCGAGATCGTCGGCTCGGTGCGCTTCCCGGTCGACAATCCGGATTTCTCCGCCTTCGTGCAGCGCGCCAAGGACGTCAACCCGGACGCCATCTACATCTGGGTGCCGGGCGGCGCGCAGCCGGCCGCGGTCGGCAAGGCGCTCACCGAGCGCGGCATCGACACCAAGAAGACCAAAATTTTGGGCCAGGACGCGCTCGCATCCGAACCCGCGCTCAAGAGCATGGGCGACAACGCGCTCGGCATCATCACGGTGTCGAACTACGACTACAATCATCAGTCCAAGCTCAACGCCGATTTCGTCAAGGCGTTCAACGCCGACTACCGCCGCAACCCGGACTTCTTCTCGATCGGCGGCTATGACGGCATGTACCTGATCTACGCCGCATTGAAAAAGACCAATGGCAAGACCGACGGCGAGGACTTGATCGCCGCCGCCAAGGGCATGACCTGGGAAAGCCCGCGCGGCCCGATGTTGATCGATCCTGAAACGCGCGACGTCGTGCAGACCATCTACATCCGCCGCGTCGAGAAAGTCGGCAACGAGCTGCGCAACGTCGATATCGACGCGGTCCCCAACGTCAAGGATCCGGGCCACGGAGCGAAGTGATCGGCCGAGTGATCCACGGTTCACCCGCTGCTCGTCCTCGCGACCCGCCTACGCTCGCTCGGCGAGCTACGGCGGGTTTGCAGTCCGCCGAAGCGCAGCGCGCGAAGGCGGAAAGCGGGGACTGAGCGTTTTTAGAAGCGGTGCCGGCAATGCTGAATCGTCATTGCGAGCGTAGCGAAGCAATCCAGAGCGGCTCGTGTTGCCGCATGGATTGCTTCGTCGCCCCCTTGGGGCTCCTCGCAATGACGGGCTAGGTTAAGCCGCGATGCTTCCCGTGCTCGGCATGCTGTTCGACGGTATCGCCTATGGCATGCTGCTGTTCTTGATGTCGGTCGGGCTGTCGGTGACGCTCGGCATGATGAACTTCGTCAACCTGGCGCATTGCAGCTTCGCCATGCTGGGCGGCTACGTCACCGTCACGTTGATGAACGACGCCGGCTGGCCGTTCTTCGCCACGCTGCCGGTGGCGTTCGTGGCGGCAGCAGCGGCGAGCGTGGTGCTGGAACGCGTGTTCTTCCGGCGCTTCTATCGTGCCGGCGAACTGGCGCAGTGCCTGCTCACCATCGGCATCGTGTTCGTGTCGATCGCCGCGGCCGCCTACGTCTACGGCACCGACCAGCAGCCGGTGCACCTGCCGTCTTATCTGCAAGGCTCGCTGCACCTCGCGGGGCTCGACTTCGCGGTTTATCGGCTCGTCCTCATCGCCATCGCGCTTGCCATCACGATCCTGCTCGTCGTCACCGTCGAGGCCACGCGGTTCGGCGCCCAGGTGCGCGCCGCGGTCAACAATCAGCGCATGGCGCGCGGGCTTGGCATCGATGTCGACACGCTGTTTGCCATCACGTTCGCGCTCGGCAGCGGCCTTGCCGGGCTCGGCGGGGGCCTCGCCATCGCGATGCTCGGACTCGATCCGTCGTTCGCGCTGACGTATCTGATCTACGTGCTGATCGTGGTCTCGGTCGGCGGCCTGGGATCGATCGCCGGCTCGTTCGCCGCCGCCATGCTGCTCGGCGTCGCCGACATGGCCGGCAAATATTACATCCCGGCGCTCGGCTCGATCCTGATCTATGTGGTGATGCTCGGCATGATCATGTGGCGGCCGACCGGCCTGTTCGGGAGACGCTAGGCCGTGAGCAGTGAGATGCTCAGCGTTGCCGCAGTCGATGCCGGGCCGCACGCGGTGTTGCAGGCGCAACAGCGCTGGCGCCTGAGCGAGATTGCGTTCTGGCTGGCGACGCTGTTGCCGTTCGTGCTGGCGCCCGATTATCTGGTGCTGGCGAGCCAGGTGGCGATCGCTGCGCTGTTCGTGCTGTCGCTCGATCTCATTCTCGGCTTCTCCGGCATCGTTTCGCTCGGGCACGCCGCCTATTTCGGCGTCGGCGCCTACACGGCCGGCATCGTCTCGGTGCACGGTTGGGGCGAACCGCTGAGCGGTCTTGTCATCGCCGGCGCGGTGTCCGGCCTGTTCGGCTACGTCACGAGCTTCATCATCGCGCGCTTCCGCCACCTGGCGCTGATCATGATCACGCTCGGCCTCGGCCTTTTGGTGCAGGAAGCCGCCAACGCGGCGAGCTGGCTGACCGGCGGCTTCGACGGGCTGCAGGGCATTCACACCTGGAAGCTGTTCGGCAGGATCGAATTCGATCTCTACGGCTACACGGCTTACAGCTACGCGCTCGCTGTTTTGTTCGTCGTCTTTGTCGCCGCGCGCCGCATCATTCATTCGCCGTTCGGGCTTGCGTTGCGCGGCATTCGCGAGAATGGCGCGCGCATGCCGGCGATCGGCGCCTCGACCGACGCGCACATCCGCACCATCTACACCATCGCCGCGGTGATCGCCGGGCTTGCCGGCGCGCTCTTGACGCAGACCACCGAGACCGTGTCGCTCGAAGCGCTCGGCTTCCAGCGCTCCGCCGACGTGCTGGTCATGCTGATCCTCGGCGGCACCGGGCGCCTGTACGGCGGGCTAATCGGCGCCGTCGTCTACATGGTGGCGCGCGATCAATTCTCCGGCCTCAATCCGCAATTCTGGTATTTCTGGATCGGCCTCTTGCTCATCACGGTGGTGATGTTTCTGCCGAACGGAATTTTGGGCGGCTTGGCGTATCTGGCCGAACGCGTTGCAGCGCTGATGCCGGGCAAAGCGCAACGGGCGAGCGCGCCGTGAGCGCGGCGGCGGGAGCGGCGACGGCGCTGTCGACGCGCGGCGTCAACAAGCGGTTCGGCTCGCTGGTGGTCGCCGCCGAGGTCGAGCTCGATCTGCCGGCCGGCGTGCGCTACGCGCTGATCGGACCCAACGGCGCCGGCAAGACCACGCTGATCAATCTGATGACCGGCATGCTGCGGCCCGACGACGGCCGTATTCTGCTTGGCGACGACGACATCACCGCGCTGCCGCCGGAGCAGCGCGTGCGCCGCGGCCTGGTGCGCACCTTTCAGATCAATTCGCTGTTCCCGCATCTCACCGCGCTCGAATCGGTCACGCTCGCGGTGTGCGAGCGCCGCGCCGTCGCCCGTACCTGGTGGCGGCCCCTCACCGCGTATCGCGACGAGGTCGACGAGGCCTATGCGATTCTTGGCACGCTCAATCTTGCCGCGGTCTGCCATCGGCCGACGCGTGAGCTGGCGTACGGCCAGCAGCGCCTTCTTGAGATCGCGCTGGCGCTGGCAGCGCGGCCGAAAGTGCTGCTGCTCGACGAGCCCGCCGCCGGCGTGCCGCGCGACGAGAGTAACGAGCTATTCGCCGCCATCGCCGGCCTGTCGCGCGACATCACCGTGCTGTTCATCGAGCACGACATGGAGCTGGTGTTCCGTTTCGCCTCGCGCGTCATCGTCATGGTCGGCGGCCGCGTGCTTACCGAAGGCACGCCGGCCGAGATCGCCGCCGATGAGCGGGTGCGGGCGGTGTATCTGGGCGAGCGGCATCGGGGGGCGGGGCGATGATGGTCCCGCGTTCAAATAAACTGCTCGATCAAAGAAAGCCGTCGATCGTAATGGCGGGCGTGTGTTTCGAAAGGATTGTTTTGTCATATGTGGACGGCCCCTTGGCAAGCACTTTTGTGACGAGCGACTTGGCAGCTGCGGTCATATGTACGGCCTTTTGGTGCGGGCGATATGCCCGCTGGCCCTGATGAAGTCCG
>DASRET010000051.1:0-14618 GCA_035651875.1 Xanthobacteraceae bacterium | reverse complement strand
GGATCGCATCGGCGCTGCGCCAGGCATGGATGGCCACCATGGCATCGGCGGGCTCGTCCGCATAATCGGGCGCAACCGTCACGCGGTGGCCGAGCCGGCGCAGAATGCGCGCCCCGCGCAACGCCGCCACGGCATTGCCGGTGCGTGTACTCGGTCCCGGCGGTGTGATAAGGACGATGCGCATGGATCAAATAGTGCTAGAGCGGCCGACCAGCGGGGCAAATCCCGCGGAACTTGCTTCGGAGCTGCGCGAAATACGCGCGCGAACGCACCGCCTGACCGACGATCTGTCGTCGGCACAGTTGATGGGCGCGATGCTCGACATCGTCAATCCGGTGCTGTGGGAGATCGGTCACGTCGGCTGGTTTCACGAATATTGGACGCTGCGCCACAGCCACGGCCGGGCGCCTTTGATCGACCGCGCCGACGACCTGTGGAATTCCAGCACCGTAGCGCACGACACCCGCTGGAGTCTCGATCTTCCCGCGCGCAACGACACGTTTGCCTATTTGGCCGACGTGCTGGAACGGCAATGCGACCAGCTCGGCCGCACCGAATTCCCCGAGCGCGCGCATTACTTCTACGAGCTGGCGATCCGCCACGAGGACATGCACGTCGAAGCATTGACCTATATGCGCGAGACGCTCGCCTATCCACAGCCGCACGAACTTGGCGAGCGCGCCGCATCGGCTGGCGCGGGAAACCTCCCAGGCGATGCCGCAGTGCCGGGCGGCACGTGGCAGCTCGGCGCCACCCGCGCCGATGGTTTTGTCTTCGATAACGAGAAATGGGCGCACGAGATCAAGCTGAAACCGTTCCGTATCGCACGTGCGCCGGTCACCAACCGGGAGTTCGCCGCGTTCGTCGAAGCTGGCGGTTACCGCACGCGCGAATTCTGGAGCGATGCCGGCTGGGCATGGCGGGAGCAAGCGCGCGCCGAACGCCCGGTCTACTGGCAGCCGAAGACGGACGGCGTCTGGACCTGGCGCCGCTATGACCGCGTCGAAGCCCTTGCACCGGATGCCCCCGCCATCTTCGTCAACTGGTACGAGGCCGAGGCCTGGTGCCGCTGGGCCGGGCGGCGGCTGCCGACCGAGGCGGAGTGGGAAGCAGCCGCGATCGGCGAGCCGAGCGTCGATGGCAATCGCCTCACTGCCACCAAGCGGCGCTGGCCCTGGGGCGGCACCACGCCGACGCGCCGGCACGCGAACCTCGATTTCGCATACGACGCTCCGCTCGACGTCGCGGCCTGCCCGCAAGGCGACAGCGCCTTCGGCTGCCGGCAGATGGTCGGCAATGTCTGGGAATGGACCGCGTCGGTTTTCGCGCCGTTTCCGGGCTTCGCCGCCGATCCTTATGAAGACTATTCCCAGCCGTGGTTCGGCTCGCGCAAGGTGTTGCGCGGCGGCGCGTGGGCCACCAGCACGCGGCTTGGCCGGCCGACCTATCGGAATTTCTTCACGCCCGATCGAAACGACGTTTTTGCCAGCTTCCGCACCTGCGCTCTCTGAAAATTGAACCCCTGTTGCTGGATCGCCGACAGTGCCAAATAATACGATGCGCAACCTCGAAAACCTCAGCCGGTCGAAATAATCCCACTATCAGGTGAGCAGCCCCATGAATGTCCCCAAGGTGAACATCCCTCCGGTCCGGTTGACCAGCCTGGCGCATGGCGGCGGCTGCGGCTGCAAGCTCGCGCCGGCCATGCTGGAACAGCTGTTGGCGGATCAGCCCGCCGCGGCGCCCTACCGGCAATTGCTGGTCGGCACCGAGACGCCCGACGACGCCGCCGTCTGGCAGCTCGACGATGGCACCTGCGTGATTGCCACCACCGACTTCTTCATGCCAGTCGTGGATGACGCTTACGACTTCGGCCGCATCGCCGCGACCAATGCGATCTCCGACGTCTATGCCATGGGCGGCAAGCCGATCATGGCGCTGGCCATCCTCGGCATCCCGCTCGACAAGATCGCGCCCGAGACGGTGCGCGACATTCTCAAGGGTGGCGCCGCGGTCTGCGCCTCAGCCGGCATTCCGATCGCCGGCGGCCATTCCATCGATTCGCCTGAGCCGATCTACGGCCTCGCCGTCATCGGTATCTGCAAGACCGAGGACGTGCGGCGCAAATCCGACATCCGCCCCGGCGACGCGATGATCCTGACCAAACCGCTCGGCGTCGGCATCTACTCGGCGGCGATCAAAAAAGAAGCTCTGTCGCCCGCCGGCTACGACGAGATGATCGCGACGACGACGCTCCTCAACAAGGTCGGCACCGACTTGGCCAAGAACGCTGACGTCCACGCCATCACCGACGTGACCGGCTTTGGCTTGCTCGGACATGCGCTCGAGATGGCGCGCAATTCCAAGCTCACGCTCGCCTTCCGGGCCGGCGATCTGCCGTTGCTGCCGCAGGCCGCGACGCTGGCGCAACAGGGTTGCGTCACCGGCGCTTCGCTGCGCAACTGGGCAAGCTACGGCAAGGACGTCAGCGTGCCGGACAATATGCCGGACTGGCAGCGCCATCTGTTGACCGACCCGCAGACCTCCGGCGGACTTCTGATCTCCTGCGCCGCCGGGCGCGCCGACGCGATCGTGCGCAGCATCCAGGCCGCCGGATATCCGGGCGCCCGCGTCGTCGGTCACGCCAAGAGCGGGCCGCCGCAAGTGACCGTCGAGCTTTGATGCGGCGTTGCGACCGCCCCGGACGGCGTCCTTAATCCGTCGCCGGTATGGAATGGTGCTCATGCGTGATGCGCCATTGGCCTTCCACTTTGCGCAGGCCCACGGTCAGCCGGAATAAGAAACCGTCTTTGTCCGCCGGGTTGCTCGACGAGTCCGGACCACAGCGCATGATTGCCACCGCGAAGGCGACGTCCTGTCCCGCGGTGACGGCAAGGTCTTGGATGTCGAAGCCCGCTCCCGGCTTGTGATAGCGGAACATGAGACCCCAGGTCTCTTTGTATGCCTCGATGCCCTTGCATTGCAGCGGCGGCGGCAAGTCGAACATGACCATGTCCGGCGCGTGATGAGCGAGAATGGCGGGAAGGTCGTGCCGGCGGACAGCGTCAGCCCAGGCCTCGAGCAGGGCCTTGATCCGGATCTCTTCGCCGTCGTTAGCGTGTGCAGACATGGCAGACATGGCGCTGGCTCCTTTGTGTGTCCCCCGAGGACGAGTGAAGCAACACGCGCCCGACAAGGGCATCCAAAAAATTGAACGCGGGTGGCAGCCGCCATGGCGGCGCGCCGAGGCCCGAAACGCGCGAGTGCGCCGACCGGCCATTTTCGGTAAAGTGCATCCGTGAGGTAAATCATCATGGAAGACCACGTCGCCGCGGTTGCCTCCCTGCCCTCTTCGCCCGCGACAGATGCGCCGCCGGCCAACTGGCGCGACCTGCGCGAATGGCTCGCGCTGATCGAGCAGCAAGGCGCGCTCAAGCGCATCGGCCAGCCGGTGAACGCCGACGAGGAGCTCGCCGCCATCACCTACATGGCGACGCGCAGCGAGGCAGCCCCGGCGCTGCTGTTCGAAAACATTGTGGGCGACGCATCCGGATCGCGCGTGCTGGCCAACATGCTCGGTGCGAGCAAAGAGCGCTATGCGCTCGCCGTCGGTATCGACCCGGATCTGTCGATTGCCGAGATGATCGCCGAGACGCGCGGCATCATGAACCGGCGCATTGCGCCGCTGCGCGTGCCGAAGAGCAAGGCTCCCGTCAATGAGATCGTGCTGCGCGGCGACGCTATCGACCTGACGCGATTTCCGTCGCCGAAATTCTGGCCCGGCGACGGCGGCCGCTATATCGGCACCGGCGACATCACGCTCACCGCCTCCCCCGATACCGGCCGCCTCAACGTCGGCTGCTATCGTCAGATGCTGCACGGCCCGCGCCGCGTCGGCCTCTATTGCTCGCCCGGCAAGCACGGCCTGCTCGACCGCGAAGCGTGGTGGAAGCAGGGCAAGCCGTGCGAGGTGGTGGTCGCTTACGGCATCGATCCGGTGCTGTTCATGCTGGCGGCGCAGGTGTTCGGCGCCAAGGAGTCCGAGCTCGACGTTGCCGGCGGCATGATGGGCCGCGGCGTCGAATTGACCGAGGCCGAGACGGTCGGCCTGCCGATCCCGGCGCGGGCCGAGCTCGTGATCGAGGGCACGGTCCGCCAAGGCGACGTGCTCGACGAAGGCCCGCTCGGCGAGTTCACCGGCTATTATGGCCGCGAGCGCTCGCCGCAGCCAGTGATCGACGTCACGGCGCTGCACATGCGCAAAGCGCCGATCCTGACCGCGGCACTGATGGCGAAATATCCGTCCTGCGAAATCGGCGCCTACTACGCCATCATGCGCTCGGCGCGCATCCTCGACGACCTCGAGCGCATCGGCGTGCCGGGCGTGGTCGGCGCCTACGCCCATCCGGCCGCGGCGTCGGGCTGGGGCATCGTGGTGGTGTCGCTGCAGCAGCAATATCCCGGCCACGTCGCGCAGGTGCTGTCGCTCGCCGCGCAATGCCCGGCCGCCGCCTATTACACCAAATGGATCATCGCCGTGGACGACGACGTCGATCCGACCGACATGAACGAAGTGATGTGGGCGCTGTCGACGCGGTGCCATCCGGCGCAGGACATCGACATCATCCGCAAGACCTGGTCGACCGGTCTCGACCCGAGCCAGGTCGAGATGGAGCGCCGGCCGTACGGCTCCAAGGCGCTGATCGACGCCTGCAAGCCGCACCGCTATCTAAAAGAATTTCCCCAGCCGACGCTGTTGCGCCGCAGCGTCTATGAGCGCGTCGCGACACGCTGGGCCGAGCTGGGCTTCTCCGAGCCGCCGCCCCGGCTGACGGCGTTTCACAAGGAATGATGCCGCGCGGTGTCGGCCCAATCGCATTCAGTGCGCGAAGACGGAAGCCCCGGCCGGCTGTCTTTGTTCTGAAAGCGCTCAGCGCGTTCCATCAACCGGAGCGCCGCTCGCATCCGCTCAGCGATCGGCCCGCGGCATCAAGAAGCTGATCGGTCAGTGGATTGGAAGGCGCCGGATAAGGAATGGCGCAGTCGCCGGTATTGCTCTTCTGCGCCGCGCAATCGCGCCCTCTCGCCGCGTCGGTGGCGCCGGCATGAGCGGCCGCATAGGTCGTGAAATCCGCTTCGGCGAGATCGAACTTGCCGGCGCGCAGATAAGCTATGCCGCGCGGATAAGAGGCGAGGTCGACATGGTTTTGCGCGCCGCTCGCCAGCGAGCGCGTGTAATCGGCGATGGCGGCGTCGAGGTCGCCGTGCGCCATGGAGGCGTTGCCGCGCGCGTACCAGGTCGACCAGGCGTCCGGGGCGGTCTGCACCGCCCGGGTCAGATCGGCCATGGCTGGATCGAATTGTCCCAGCTTCAAATAGACGTTGGCACGATGGATCATGATATCCCAATCGCGCGGCTGAAGCTCCAGCGCCAAAGTGAGATCTGCCACGGCCGCGTCAAGCTGGCCGAGCTCGGCATAATCGTAGCCGCGGTTCTTCAGCGCCTCGACGTGGCGCGGCCTGTCCTTGAGGTCCTCCGTATAGGCCGCGATCGCCGCCGCCCTGTCGCCGTAGAGGTCAAGCGCGACGCCGCGGTCGTAGGCGTTGGCCGACTTGCAAGGATTGCTTTCATGGGTGAGCGGTCGAATCGTGAAAAATACGACGTTCGCCAATACCAGACCGAGGATCGCCGTAACGGTGCGCTTTCCCGTCCATTTGGCCGACGGTTTGCTGCGCGCATTGTCATCGTCGAACATGAATCACCAAGTTTGACGGCGCGTGGCGCCCTCCCCGCACCAGCCTGATCGCAACAGGCGGTTCACCCTTCCCGCTTGAGCTCCCCCGCGATGTACGCGGCCATTTCCACGTCGTCGACGCCGTCACGCGTGTGAAGGCCGGCGACGACGCCGTGACGGTCCTGAAGCTCGCGGTTCTGGCTCATTTTCCATTTGCCTTCGAGCCGCGTGATGACGAAGCGGAAGCCGACGATGCCGCGCAGCATGGTCTCGACATAGCGCTCGGGCGCGTCCGATACCGCCCAGGGCTTCGCCACGCTGCGCTCCTGCTGCGCCGTCAGCTCGCCGACGTGGCGCCGCAGCCAGTCGGCGTCGCGCATCACCTCCGGCCGGCCGTAAGCGTGCACCACCGCATAATTCCAGGTCGGCACGACTTTGCCGTGGGCGAACTTGGACGGATACCAGTTCGGCGTGATGTAGCCTTCGGCGCCCTGGAAGATCATCAGCGCTTCGCCGCCGGCGAGATCCTGGCAGTGCGGATTGGCGCGCGCCAGATGGCACTCGATCGTGCCGAAAGCCCCCTCCTCCTTGAGCACGGTCGGCAGGTGGCTGGCGTAGAGCCCGAGCGAGCCCGCGGAAACGAGCGTCGCGAACGGCCGCGCCCGCATCAGCGCGTGCAGCTGCGCCGCGTCTTCTATTCGAAAATGATCGGGTTGATACATGATGCACCTGACGAACAGCCTGCGGCGGCACACCGGGCGACACCGCCGCGCGTGCCGGTTTGCCATTTCAAACCCGCAGTGTCATCGTCGGTCAAGCTTCTGTCGAGTTAACGGACGTTGCCGATGCCCATGAATGTTCGCGCCGCCGTGGCCCACGCGCCGGGCAAGCCGCTGGAAGTGACCGATGTGCAGCTCGACGGCCCGCGCGCCGGCGAAGTGTTGGTCGAGATCAAAGCGACCGGCAT
Source organism: Xanthobacteraceae bacterium (assembly GCA_035651875.1). GTDB lineage: Bacteria > Pseudomonadota > Alphaproteobacteria > Rhizobiales > Xanthobacteraceae > BOG-931. The sequence goes on along the minus strand of DASRET010000051.1, from coordinate 7,916 downwards.
CTGCCACACCGACGAGTTCACGCTCTCCGGCGCCGATCCGGAGGGGCTGTTCCCCGCCGTCCTGGGCCACGAGGGCGCCGGCGTGGTGGTCGAGGTCGGCGCCGGCGTCACCTCGGTGAAAAAGGGCGATCACGTCATCCCGCTCTACACGCCGGAATGTCGGCAGTGCCCGTCGTGCCTGTCGCGCAAGACCAATCTGTGCACCGCGATCCGCGCCACCCAGGGCCAGGGCGTGATGCCGGACGGCACCTCGCGATTCTCCATCGAGCGCCGCAAGCTGCACCACTACATGGGCTGCTCGACCTTCGCCAACTTCACCGTGCTGCCGGAGATCGCGGTGGCCAAAATCCGCGACGACGCGCCGTTCGACAAGGTCTGCTACATCGGCTGCGGCGTCACCACCGGCATCGGCGCGGTGATCAACACCGCGAAGGTCGAGCCCGGCGCCAAGGCCATCGTGTTCGGCTTGGGCGGCATCGGCCTCAACGTCATCCAGGGCCTGCGCCTTGCCGGCGCCGACATGATCATCGGCGTCGACCTCAATCCCGACAAGAAGGCCTGGGGCGAGCGCTTCGGCATGACGCATTTCGTCAATCCGAGCGAGATCGGCGGCGATCTGGTCGCGCACCTCGTCGACATGACCAAGAGCGGCGCCGACCAGATCGGCGGCGCCGACTACACGTTCGAATGCGTCGGCAACGTCAAGCTGATGCGCGCGGCGCTGGAGAGCTGCCATCGCGGCTGGGGCCAGAGCATCATCATCGGCGTGGCCGGCTCGGGCCAGGAGATCGCGACCCGGCCGTTTCAGCTCGTCACCGGCCGGGTCTGGCGCGGCACCGCGTTCGGCGGCGCCCGCGGCCGCTCCGACGTGCCGAAGATCGTCGACTGGTACATGCAGGGCAAGATTCAAATCGACCCGATGATCACCCACACCATGCCGCTCGCCGACATCAACAAAGGCTTCGACCTGATGCGCGACGGCAAGAGCATCCGCAGCGTCGTGGTGTATTAGCGTCGCGCCATCGATCGCCGGGTTTGCGTCACAAGCCGCGAACGTAGTCCTGCAACGCGACCGCCGCGCGGGCGACGACGCCATCCCAGGTGCGCGTCTCGTCCTGACGAAACAGCCGCGCCGTCGGGTACCACGGGTTGTCGTCGCGATTGAGCAGCCAGCGCCAGTCGGGCATGTCGGGCAGCAGGATCCATACCGGTTTTGCCAGCGCACCGGCGAGGTGGGCGACGCTGGTGTCGACGGAGACGACGAGATCGAGATTAGCGATCAGCGCCGCCGTATCGGCGTAATCTTTGAGCTCCTTGCCGAAGTGTAGAATATCGCTGCGCTCCCGCAGCAGGGCCGCATCGGCGGCGCGGACCTCGCGCTGCAAGCTGACAAATGCGGCATCGACGCCGGCGAGAAGCGGCAGGAACGCGCGGAGCCCGATCGAGCGATTGTGGTCGTTATGGTGGATCGGGTTGCCGGACCAGGCGATGCCGATGCGCGGGCGACATCTCGGGCCGAGCCTTGCATTCCAACTCTCCACCGCGGAAGCGGCGGCGTGCAAATACGGCACCTCGGCGGGGATGGTCGCCAGCGCCGTGCCGAACGCCCGCGGCAGGCTGAGCAAGGGGCACTGCAAATCGAAATCGGGCAGCGGCTCGCCCTGTGCCACGACCTGCGTGACGCCAGCGAGCGTGCGCATCAGCTCCTGCTGCGGCCACAGCACCTCCAGGATCACGCGCGCGCCGCGCGCCGCAACAAGCGGCGCATAGCGGCAGAACTGGATCGCATCGCCGAAGCCGTCGGCGCTGTGCAGAAGGACGGTCTTGCCGGCGATCTCCTGCAATCCCGACCATTGCGGCTGTGCCATGTCGCGCTTGTTGCTGCTTTTGAGCGGTTCGACCTGCCAGCGCCATTCAGCCTTCTCCCACCCGCGAGGAAGGTCGCCGGTCAGCAGGCGATAATGAGCCTCGGCGAAATGCGCCGCGGCCAAATCCGGCTGCAGCGACAGCGCCCGCGCAAGACTCACTGCCGCCTCGTCGAGCCGTCGCAGATGAAAAAGTGCGACGCCGCGATTGCTATGGGTGATCGCGCTGTCCGGCTCCAACGCGAGCGCGCGATCGAAGCTCGCCAACGCTTCGTCATACCGTTTGAGCTCACGCAGCGCGTTGCCGCGATTGTAGTGCAGTTCGACAGTATCCTGCCCTAGCGCGAGCGCGCGGTCGTAGCTGGCCAACGCTTCGTCGAAGCGTTTCAGCTCCATCAACAGTTCGCCGCGACTCGTGTGCGCATCGGCATAGTCCGGTTGAACGGCAAGGGCGCAGTCGAAGCTTGCCAATGCCTCCGCTGACCGGCTCAGCTTGAGCAAGGTGGATCCGCGGTAGCAGAACGCCTCGGCGTAGTGCGGCCGCGCCGCAAGCGCGCGGTCGTAACTTGCCAGCGCCGCGTCGAACCGCTTCAGCTCGTATAGGGCGGCCCCGCGATTGCACAACGCCTCGGGATGGTCCGGCCACAATGCGAGCACGCGGTCGTAGCTGGCCACGGCTTCCTCTAACCGTTTCAAGCGTTGCAGTGCGAGGCCGCGCTGGTTCCAGAGCAGGCTATTGCCGGAATTGATGTTGAGCGCGAGCTCGATCTGACCGAGCGCCCGCGCATAATCGCCGCGCTGATACGAAATGGCGCTGAGGAGGTAGAGGCTGTCCGAATGGTCGGGCTGCGCCGCGAGAATCTGCTTATAGAGCCGCTCGGCGTCGGCCAATCGGCCGGCTTGGTGCGACGTGAAGGCCTCGACCAGCCAGGACGCTATGTTGAGGACTGACTGTTGCGACGGCGCCTGTTGCGACGGTGCGGATTGTTCCAGCACTTGCCCCCCACGACGGTCGATGTTCTGTCATGGATCGCACAGGGGCGCAACTTTCCCGCTAACCGGCCTCGCCAACGCGCGGCGGCCGGCGCGCCGCTCAATGGTGCACGCGGTGCCGGCCATGGCGCGGACGAGAAACCGGCGTGTCATGCGGGCCGGGCGGCGGCACGTACTGCAAATTTCGCTCGCAGGCGCCGCCGCCGCCGCTGACCGTCGCCAGGCACTGCTCATAGGTGGTGAAGCCGCAATTGGTGCCGCCGTCGCCGAAGAAGCCGCCGTAATTGGCGCACCACGGATAGTTCTGCGCTTTGGCGCCGGTCGCGATCGTCGAGGCGGCGACAATGATTCCGAGCGTAACGAACAACGGCCGCATGGCGGACCTCCCGATGCATCACCTTCGCCCGAGAAACCCCGAATGCCGATGATTATTTCTCGCGCCTCGCCGCAAAAGCGGCCGCCTCCGCCGGACCGATCCGGCGGAGAGGGCCGCGCCTGGAGCATTCGGGTGACGGCGTGCCGATTATTTTCCGGGTGGCGGCGGCGGCGCCACGTACTTGTCGGCCGGCACGACCTGCATGACAAAGCCGGTCGGCTTCTGCGTCGGTCCGAACGGGCCGGGTACCTTGTTGCTCACCGGCGGCAACGTCTTCAGATACGCGGCGATCGCCGTGGCGTCCGCCTTGGTCAAATGGTGAAACCATTCGGACGGCATCGGCGGCGCCAGCTTGCGCCCGTCCGGCCGCGTTCCCTCGGTGATCGCCGTGACGATCTGCTTGACCGTCCAGTTGCCGAGCCCGGTCTCCTTATCGGACGTCAAGTTCGCGCCGTAGAACACGCCGAGCCCCGGAATCGCAAAACCGACGTCCGAGCCGCCGAGGTAGCGCTTCATGTCCGGATGGCCGAGAAAGCTGCCCGGCGTGTGACAGTCGGTACAAGGAATAATGTCGACGAGATACTTGCCGCGCTTAACCTGCGGGCTCGGGCTTGCGGCCTGAGCGCTGCTCAGCGCAACGCCAAGCGCAATGGCGACAAACGACAGAAAGTTCCGGTTGATCATCGTGCTTTCCCCATCCGACACAGAGGGTCGGCACTAGATCACCGGCACCACGGAGCGTCCACCGCACTGCGTCAGTTTTGCACTGCGACCATTCAACTCCCTTGGCGTCAAATACGGGACCGCAAAACGCGCGAGCGGTCAGACGTTATGGTGCTGTGCTGGTTGATCGGCGAAGGCTGATCTTCGCATCGTCTGGCGACGAAAAAGTCCCCGACGGAGGGGCCCGCCGGGGAAAGTTGATCCCCGCCCTGGAGGTGCAGCGGGGATCTTAGAACCAGGTCGCCTTGATCAAGCGATCAGGGCAGGAAGTCCTTGTGCATGCGCAGCGTGAAGCTCCAGTCGCTCTGGTCGGCGACCGTACAACCGCCGGCAGGGCAACCGGAATTGACCGGCTGCAGCGCGGCCGACGTTCGACCGGTTGGCGTCTTCCCGCTGACGAGCTGGTGGTAGATCGCTTCCACGCCGAGATAGAAGCTCTTGGTCACGTTCCATTGCAGCCGGGAGCCGACGCCCCAGAACTGCCAATCGTTATCGCAGCCCGCGGTGGCGACCGCCGCCGAACCGCCGCCAGCTCCGAAGCCCTCGGCGGAGCACAGGATGTTGTTCGCCGCCGAGCTGTAGCTCTCCGCCATGTAGGCGCCGACGAACGACTGTTTCCATTGCGGCGTCCAGTAGTGCTCGTAACCGGCGTTCACACTCCAGGCTGTGGTCAGGAAGCAGCTGGAGGCATTGCCGGCCGCCAGCGTGCCGCCGGCGACGCAGTCGCTGCCGACGCCGAAGCCTTCGCTGCCGCCGGTCAGAGACAATTCGCCGGCGTTCGAGCTTGCGTTCCAGAGGTACTTGGTGGCGCCCTGGGTATAGTTGACCTCGGCGACGAAATAGTCGCCGGGCGAGATGAACGGCGTGTTGATCCTGATGCCGCCGCCGACCACCCAGCCCCACTGATCGTCCGGATGACCGGTGATCGGCGTGGCGCCGTAGTACGCCGGATTTACCTCATGCCCGGCCGCCATCACCTGGGCACTGCCCCAGGTCTGGTCGACACGCAGGTTGCCGATGATGTCGGGTGACTGCCAGCCGGCATAACCGCTGCCGCCACTGCCGTTCGGGATGGCGCCGTTGGTGCCCGGCGTCGCCGGACCGCCAAGCGCGCCGGCAGGGCCGCTCGCCATGATGATCTGGCTGGTACGGCGCTCTTCGGCCGAGATCGTTGCCGACACGCCGCCGCCCAGCTGCGCCGTGTAGCCCCAGACCCAGATGCCGCCGTCGCCGGTGTCTTCGCCCGGAACGTTGCCGGCGCGATAGAGCAGCGCTGCTGCCGGATAGAAGTCGAAGAACGACACGGCGAGACCGGCGGTAAAGCCGGCCCACTGCACGTAAGCGCGGTTCGAGCTGAAGTTGCTCGACGGCGCCTCGGTGCCGGTGTTCTGCGACGAGATGCCGACCGCGATGTAGCCGCGGGCCACGCCATATGCGGTCTGCTCGCGGGCATCGGCCGTGATGTAGCCGCGCTCACGAGTCCAGAAGTTGTTGGTGTAGCGATTGTTGTAATCGGTGGCGGTGAAGATACCCCGCGACGAGTTGCCGTTGATGCCGTAGCTGATTTCGCCGCGCACCCAGCCGCCGATTTTCAGGCACATGTCGGTGCCCGGCATGTAGTAGTACCCGGCGCCGTACAGGCTGCAGATCTTGACGTATTGGACCGGTCTTGCCTTCACGGGAAGGTCAGCGGCTTGTCCCGCAGTGCTCCCCACCGTGACCGCCACCAGCCCCGCCGCGGAGCCAAGGAGCAGCCTTTCAAGCACCTTCATGTCGATCTCCGTTTATGTTAATTTTATTAACGTATTTACTTTCTGGCAACGCCGGGATTTACGTGAAATCCCTCACCGTCCGGTATGTCGGAAAGCAAACCGTTGATTATGCCGAGATATCTCCCTCTGCGCGGCCATACTACCCAGCCTCGCCGCGGCAGCAATGGCAAAGGGACGCCGTAAAGCCCGGAAAAGTAACTTTACTGAGACATGTTGTATAAATATTACATAAACACGCCGTAGATGCATATTTCCGAAAACAATACGCATACGGGCGCCAAGGCCAAAGATGCACGGCTCTTGCGAGGAAACGGCGGTGATTGAGGCCGGACCGACGCGAGGGCACGACGCGGCGAGGCGCGTGGCGCTTTGCTCGCGCCAACGCACCGCCGGCATCGACGCTTACGATTTAGTCGCGGCCCTCCTGCTCGGCGCGCTTCTGGTTCTGCTCGGCGCGACCTTCGGGGCCTATGCGATCTCCAACGACGAGGAAGTCCAGCAGCGCTACGGCGAACTGATCGTCGCCTATTACCAGAGCGGGTTTGCCGACCAGGCGCTGTTCCATTTCAAGGATCTCTACCTCTATGGCGGCTTGTTCGACGTGGTCGCCGTCGGTCTCGAGAAACTGTTGCCGCTTCACCCCTACGCCGTCCGGCACGTGCTTTCGGCGCTGACCGGCGTCGGCGGCATCGCCGCCGTCTGGGCCACCGCACGCGCCATCGCCGGCACGCGTGCCGGGCTGTTGGCGGCCGCAGCGATCGCGGTATGTGGGACTGGTATGGGGCGATGTTCAACCATACCAAGGATATTCCGTTCGCAGCCGCCATGATGGGCGCGACTTATTTTCTGCTGCGCATCGGCCGAGAATTACCGCGCCCGCGCTGGCATCTCGTCGCATCATTTGGCGTGCTGTGCGGCTGTGCGCTGGGCATCCGGGTGCTGGGATTGTTTTTGCTCGGCTATGCCGGGCTTGTCGTATTGCTCCACGCACCGATCGGCCGCGGCAAGACGCGGCGAGACGTGGCGACGTTCATCGCACGCTCGACCGTCACGCTCATTCCGGGTGTGGTGATCGCCTATGCGATCATGATCGCTGCGTGGCCATGGGCGGCGCTGGCGCCGCTCAATCCGCTGCGCGCGCTGTTCACCTTCGCCGATCTGCACTATCCGATCTACACCATGCTGGCCGGGCACATCTATCGCATGAACGACGTGCCGCGCTGGTATGCGCCGACATACATCGCCATCAAGCTGACGCTGCCGCTGTTGATCGGCGCCGGCTTGGCGCTCGTCTTCGCGTTGCTGCCGCAACGCATCGGCGGCACGATCAACAATCCGTGCCGCAAAGAGATCGCGTTCGTTGCCGTCGCGGCATCCCTCCCGCTGCTCTGCGACGTCGCCGTGCGCGGCTCGGACTTTACCGGAATGCGCCACTTTCTTTTCCTGGCGCCGCCGATCGCGGTGCTGGCGGGCGCGGGGCTTAACGGCGCGCTCGATCGGCTCGCCGGCCATGGCCGGTTTGCCATGCAGGCCGCGCTGGCGCTTGTGCTGTTGGCGTTGGTTTGGGACGCGAGCAGGCTCTATCGCCTGCATCCGGACGAATATCTCTTCTACAACCCGCTGGTAGGCGGCCTTGCCGGCGCCTCACGCCGCTACGCGACCGACTACTGGGTCAACATCATGCCGGAGGCCGTGGCGGACCTCGAACGCTATCTGGACCGCACCGAAGGCGCATCCGGACACGCCCTGCGAAACCGCCGTTATCTGGTGGTGGTGTGCGGCGAACGGCTGCCGTTCGAGAACCGCGCCGATGCGCGGCTGCAATGGGCGCGCGATTGGCATCATGCCGACTTTTTCATCGCGCCGACGCACATGAATTGCGACCGCGCTCTCGAGGGCCGCGCTGTCGCGACGATCAAGCGTCTCGGCGTGCCGATCGGGGTGGTCAAGGACCTCCGCTCCGTCAGCCGCCAAGGCTTTGCCCAATCGCTTGCGCCGCCGGTGCATCCGGCGAAGTGACGGCAGAACCGCACCGCCGAATCGTCTTAGAGCGGTTCATGGATTGACGGAAGCGTATCCTGCGTTGGCGAAGTAGTTGATGCATTCGCTAGGTTGGATGGTTGAGACGAGGTCGCCGACGTAGCGCCAGACGTCCTCGATAGAGCGCTTCTGAGCGAGGCGGAGCCA
>DASRET010000050.1:0-12275 GCA_035651875.1 Xanthobacteraceae bacterium | reverse complement strand
GGAGCTGAGTGGCGGCGTTGGTTCGCTGCCACGAGAGCCGCGGTGGAACGCCGGTAGGCGCAGCGCGCCCCGCAGGGCGCGCGCCGCACCCGATGGTGCGGATTGGTGGGGTGGCGTCTGCCGGCGTTCCGCCTGCCTTGTTTTATTGGCGAGTGGCGAATGGCGAGTAGCGAATAGAAGACGAACGAGAAAACTCCATTCGCCATTCGCAATTCGCTTCCCGGATTGCGCTACGCAATCCGGGCCGTGCGCCCAGCTTGATCGAGCCGAAGCCGGTCCTACCGCCCGGTCTTGAAAACTTCGGCGTGACGCGATCCCGCCCGGCGTCTTGCCCCGTGCCGTGCCCAAAACCTCGGATGCACCGCATCGCGAGAACGAGAACGCTTGCCTTCTCCGTCGTCATTGCCGGGCTTGACCCGGCAATCCATGCGGCAGCGCCGTTTTATTTGATCCGCGGCCAGCTCTGTTTGCCGCACTTCAGCATGGACCGCCGGGTCAAGCCCGGCGGTGACGAGGAGAGGAACATCGCAGCAAAAATTTGGAGAACCGAGATGCCGAAGAAAAAGTCGCGTAAGGACGACCAGCCGACCGAAAAAGATTTTTTGAAACGCCGCACCTACGAGCAGGGCCGCGCGATCATGGATGCGGCGCATCTGGCCGTGCAGCGGCTCTATTGCGACGCGTTCGAGTTCTGGCGGCGCTGCAAGAAGAAGCCGTGCCGGCGGCATCGGCGCTGCTGCGGCAATCAGTCCGCGTGCCTGATGCACGGCCTGCCGTTCACGCCGCCGGCGGAACGGGTCAGGGCCGAGAAGGAGGTGATCGCCGGCGGGCGCCACCGCGTGCCGCCGGCCTCGCACGCCGAATGGGTGGTGCGGCGGAGCGCGCTGCGCGACCTCATCTCCTGGGGCTTCGGGTGAGCCTCGCGTCTTATCCTTCCCTGCGCATCGCGCGGGGAAGGGGGACCATCTTGCGCAGCAAGATGGTGGAAGGGGCCTCTGACTCGCCGCTTCGCTTTCGTTACAAGAGTTTCGTCACCGCCCGCGCCCCCTCCACCATCCTGCGCTCGCTATCGCTCGCTCCGGATGGTCCCCCTCCCCCGCTTCGCTGCGCTTCGCGGGGGAGGATGAAGAAGGGGCGCCAACTTGCTTTCTCGCCCTGCCCGGCCGATATAAACGGCCGGGAGGTTGGCGGTGGACGAGCCACTCGCCAACCGGGTCAGGTCCGGAAGGAAGCAGCCCTAACGAGCGCGGTTCGGGTCGCTCGTCAGCCTCCCACCCTGCGAGACTTTTTATCGCCCGATGCGCCGTCATTGCGACGGACCCCCACCTTATTCCTCCCCCTTTCAGGGGGAGGAAAGAGATCGCCGACCACTTGCTCCCTCCCGTTCGCGAGGGAGGAAAGAGATCGCCAAGCACTTGCCCCCTCCCCCTGAAAGGGGGAGGGTCGGGGTGGGGGTCCGCAAAACGAGGTCATGCCGCTTTCGATGAACGACGCCGCGACACCATCCGCACCGTATCGCGTGCTGGCGCGCAAATACCGGCCGTCGACCTTTGCCGACCTGATCGGCCAGGACGCCATGGTGCGCACCATCTCCAACGCGTTCGAATCCGGCCGCATTCCGCAGGCCTGGATCCTCACCGGCGTGCGCGGCGTCGGCAAGACCACGACGGCGCGCATCCTCGCCCGCGCGCTCAATTACGAGCTGCCGGACGGCTCGATCAAAGGGCCGACGGTGAGCATGCCGGCGCTCGGCGTGCACTGCCAGGCGATCATGGAAAGCCGCCATCTCGACGTCATCGAGATGGACGCCGCCTCGCACAACAGCGTCGACGACGTGCGCGCCATCAACGACGCGATCCGCTACGCGCCGGTGTCGGCGCGCTACAAGGTCTACATCCTCGACGAAGTGCACATGCTCTCAGGCGCCGCCTTCAACGCGCTGCTCAAGACGCTCGAGGAGCCGCCGCCGCACGCAAAATTCGTGTTCGCCACCACCGAGATCCGCAAGGTGCCGATCACGGTGCTGTCGCGCTGCCAGCGCTTCGATCTGCGCCGGGTCGATGCGGCGCTGCTGGTCAAGCACCTCCAAGGCATCGCCGCGAAGGAAAATATTTCGGCCGAGCCGGAAGCGCTGGCGCTGATCGCGCGCGCCGCCGAGGGCTCGGTGCGCGATTGCCTGTCGCTGTTCGACCAGGCGATCGCACACGCCGGCGGAGCCGGCAACGAAACAAATTCGGCCGGCCCGGTGCGCGCCGAGGACGTGCGCCAAATGCTCGGGCTTGCCGACCGCACCCGGGTGATCGACCTGTTCGAGGCGCTGATGCGCGCGGACGTCGCCAAGGCGCTCACCGAGCTGCGCGACCAGTACGACACCGGCGCCGAGCCCGCCATGGTGCTCGGCGATCTCGCCGAGTTCACCCATTTCGTCACGCGGCTGAAGATCGTGCCGGCGCTGGCCGACGACGTGTCGCTCACCGAAGCCGAGCGCACCCGCGGCCGCGGCTTTGCCCAGAAGCTCTCCATGCGCGTCCTGGCGCGGACCTGGCAGATGCTGCTCAAGGGCATCGCCGAGGTCGAAGCCGCCGGCCGGCCGCTGGCCGCCGCCGAGATGGTTCTGGTCCGTATCGCCTACGCGGCCGATCTGCCGACGCCGGACGAGGTGGTGCGCGCGCTGTCGGATTCGTCGGCGCCACGCGGCAATGGCGGCAGCGCGAGCGCTCCGTCGATGACGCGGTCCGAGGCGCCGGTGCGGTCGCAAAGCCCGTCGCGCCCCGAACCGCGCAATGGCGGGCCGCGTGCGGCGCTGAGCGCACCGGTGACGGCCGCGCTCGATGCACCGCAGGAAACCGGCGCCGCACCGGTGCGCACCCTCGCCCGCTTCGAGGATCTGATCGCACTGGTGACCGAGAAGCGCGACCTCAATCTGAAGAGCGCGCTCGAGCGCGACGTGCGCCTGGTCCGCTGCGAGGACGGCACGCTCGAGATCGCGCTGGAGCCGAGCGCGGCCAAGACGCTGGTTGGCGACCTGTCGAAAAAGCTCAGCGAGTGGACCGGCCGGCGCTGGATGGTCGCGATCTCGGCGGAAGCCGGCGCACCGACCCTGCGCGCCCAGGCCGAAGCCCGCAAAGCGGAACTGAAAGATACCGTGCGCGCCGACCCGCTGGTGCAGGCGGTGCTGTCGCGCTTTCCCGGCGCCGAGATCGTCGACGTGCGCCCGCCGGCCGGCGCGGCTGCAACCGAAGGCGACGACACGCCGTTGCCTGGTGACGGCGACGCCGCGCCGGGCGACGAGGAGTAAACAGCAATGCCGAATTTTACCGATCTGATGAAGCAGGCCGCCGAGCTGAAGTCGAAGATGGAGGCGATGCAGGCCGAGCTCGATCGCCTCGAGGTCGAAGGCAGCGCCGGCGGCGGGCTGGTCGCCGTGACGCTGTCCGGCAAAGGCGACATGCGCAACACCCGCATCGACGATTCGCTCTTCAAGCCCGACCAGAAAGAGATCGTCGAAGATCTGCTGGTCGCCGCTCATGCCGACGCCAAGCGCAAGCTGGAAACGACGCTCGCGGAAAAAATGCAGGCGCTCACCGGCGGCCTGCCGCTGCCGCCCGGACTGAACCCGTTCTGAGATGAGCGGCGCAGCAAACGACGGGCGCTGCCGCTGCGTTCCCTCCCCCCTTGCGGGGGAGGGACAGGGTAGGGGGTGGTGCGGCGATGCGCAGGCGTGCACGCCGGCGCATCTCCTCACGACCCCCACCGCTGGCCCCTCCCCGCAAGGAGGAGGGGAATAGACATGGCTACGATCTCGGCCGGACCGGAAATCGATCGCCTTATTCAGCTGCTGGCGCGGCTGCCGGGGCTCGGGCCGCGTTCGGCGCGACGCGCGGCGTTGTTTCTGATCAAGAAGCGCGAGGCGCTGATGGCGCCGCTGACCGCGGCGCTGCAGACCGCGATCGAGAAGATCGAGATATGCCGGACCTGCGGCAATATCGACTCGCAGAATCCGTGCGCCATCTGCACCGATCCGCACCGCGATCCGTCGGCCATCGTGGTGATCGCCGACGTCGCCGATCTGTGGGCGCTGGAGCGCGCGCAGGCCATCCGGGCGCGCTATCACGTGCTCGGCGGCACCCTGTCGCCGCTCGACGGCATCGGCCCGGACGATCTCACCATCGACGCGCTGGTCAAGCGCGCCCACGATCCGGCCGTCAACGAAATCATCCTCGCGCTCAACGCCACCGTCGACGGCCAGAGCACCGCGCATTACATCACCGACCTGCTGCATGAGGCGAACGTCAAGGTGACCCGCCTCGCCCACGGCGTGCCGGTCGGCGGCGAGCTCGATTATCTCGACGAAGGTACGCTGGCCGCCGCGATCCGCAGCCGCACGCCGTTTTGATTCGAGCCTGACATATGAGCGACGACATCCCGTTCGACAAAAGTTTCGATCTCGTGCCCGGCCAGGCCAAAGAGGTGGCGCCGGACGTGCGCGCCGTCGTCGCCAACAATCCGGGGCCGTTCACCTACAAGGGCACGGTCAGCTACATCATCGGCCGCGGCAAGGTCGCGATCCTCGATCCCGGACCCGACGATGACGCTCACGTTGCGGCGCTGCTCGACGCCGTGCGCGGCGAGACGGTGACGCACATTTTCGTCACCCACACCCATCGCGACCACTCGCCTGCGGTGCCGAAGATCAAGGCCGCGACCGGCGCGCAAGTGTTCGCAGAAGGACCGCACCGCTTGGCGCGGCCGCTGCACATCGGCGAAACCCGCCGGCTCGATGCGTCCGCCGACATGGCGTTTCGCCCCGATGTCGCGCTCGCCGACGGCGAGGTGGTCGCCGGCAACGGCTGGACCTTGGAAGCAGTGACGACGCCCGGCCACACCGCCAACCACATGGCGTTCGCCTTCAAGGAGCGCGATCTGCTGTTCGCCGGCGATCACGTCATGGCGTGGTCGACCACCATCGTGGCGCCGCCCGACGGCGCCATGATCGATTACATGGCGTCGCTGGAAAAGCTCGGCCGGCGCAGCGAGCCCGTTTACCTGCCGGGCCACGGCGCGCCCGTGCGCGACGCTCAGCGCTACGTGCGCTTCCTCGCCGAGCACCGCCGCGGCCGCGAAGCCTCGATCCTGCATCGGCTCGGCAAAGGCGAAGCCGACATTCCGACCATCGTCAAAGCCGTCTACATCGGGCTCGACCCGCGGCTCGCCGGCGCCGCCGGGCTGTCGAGCTTGGCGCATCTGGAGGATCTGGTCGCGCGGGGCGTTGTCACCACCGACGGGCCGGCAGCGATCGGCGGCACTTACCGTTTGGCCGAGTGGCCGCCGCGCGCCGGCTGATTGGGCCGCGGCGGCTTGGCCGCCGGCGCCTTGTCGGGATGCGGCGTCGACAGAACATCGTCTATCGCGCCAATGAGGTCGCGCACCCGCGCGGCATTGCTGCCGAGATCGTTGCGGCCGTAGCGCGAGGCCGAGCGCACGTCGATGCGGGTGCCGTCGCCGGTGGCGCGGATGCGCACCACCACGTCCTCGCGGAAGCCGAGAATGAGCGAACGCGCCACCGCCTCGATGATGGCATCGGACGCCGCCGCCGGCTCGTCGCGCACCTGCCGCGGGTTTGACGCGCGCGCCGGCGCCGGCGCCGGCGCTGCCGGCTGCGGCGGACGCGCATCGACGATGCGCCAGCGCCGCCGGGTGATGACCTTCATCACGGCGTCGTATGCTTCTTGCGGCGTGGCGCTGCTCTCTTCCGGCTCGATGTCCGAATAGGCAGTGTGCTGCAGCTCGGCGGCGTAAAGGCCCTGATAGGTCACCGGATTGGCGTCGCGCGGCCGCAACCGGGCGATGGCGTCGAATTGCGGCGGATCGATCGGATCGGTGGTGACGTCGTAGATCGACGGCAGCTTGTAGGCCTTGGCGCCGAGATAGGCCGGATAGGCGATCAGCGCGCAGCCGATCAGGATCGCGAACAGCGCCTGCCGCACGCCGCCGCAGCCTTGGCGCCAGATCACGATGCCGGCGCCGAGCGCCAGCAGAATGGCGACCACGGCGAGCACCAGCGCGCCCGCCAAGGTCGACAGCGCCGGGACGATGTCGAGCGCGCCCGAGCGCACGATGACGATGGCGATGAACGTCGCGGCCAGCGAAAACAGCGCCAACCGCAGCGACCAGACCGCGAGCCGCGAGCTCGGCTCCTCTATGACGCGCCGCCGCACCATGCGTTAGTTTCCACGATCCCGGCCGAAAGGCCGTCGCACGGTGACATGACCGATTTGCGGCGGCGGATTGGTTTACCGGCTCGGCGCGGAGCCGGCAATCCGGTCACAGGCCCTACAGCCCGAGCAGCGTCTTGGCGTTGCCACCGGCGAGCGCCGCGATGGTCGTGGCGTCAAAGCCCTCGACGCCGGCGATATGGCCGACCGGATCGTATTCGGCCATGTCGTAGGGATAATCGGTGCCCATCAGCACGTGGTCGGCGCCAAACGTGCGCACCAGCTCGGCGAGCTGATGCGGCGTGAACACCACGGTGTCGACATAGACGCGCTTGAGATAGGCGGTCGGCGGCTCTTTCAGGTCGGCGTGGCTGTCGGAGCGCGCGCCCCAGGCATGGTCGATGCGCCCCGGATAAGCGCCCAGATAGCCGCCGCCGTGCACGGCCAAAACCTTCAGCTTGGGATGGCGCGCCAGCACGCCGTCGAAGATCAGATAGTGCAGCGCGATCGTCGTCTCCAGCGGATTGCCGAGGACGTTGTTGAAATAAAACCGCGACAGCCGCGAGGCGTCGGTAAAACCGTTCGGGTGAATCATCACCAATACGCCGAGCTCCTCGGCCTTGTTCCAGAACGGCGTGAAAGCGGGATCGGACAATTCCTTGCCGGCGACGTTGGTCAAAACCTCGATGCCGGTGAAGCCGAGCGTCTTGACGCAACGCTCCAGCTCCTTGACGGCCTCGCCGCCGTCGGTCATCGGCACCGAGCCGAACGGCTTGAATCGATCCGGCTTCTGCGCGCAGAACGCGGCGATGCCGTTATTGACGAGCCGCGTCGCCTGCACGGCGATGTCGAGCGGCACCGTGTAGTAGCATTGCGGCGGCGGCGGCGCGATCATCTGGATGTCGACGCCCATGGCGTCGAGATCGGCGAGCCGGCGATCGACGCCGGCGCGGCCGCGGATATCGGCCTCCTGCTTGGCCGACAGCGCCTTGGTCTCCGGCGTGGCGAAATGGGCGAGCGGAATGGTCGCCCAGTCGAGATGCGGCTCGACGAATTTGGCCGCCTCCGGAATGCCGACATGGGCATGGACGTCGATCGTGGTGCTCTTGGGCCGCACCTCGCGTCCGGGCTTGCCGTGGCGGCGCGCGGCAGTCTTGTCGTACTTATTCCATTGCTCGCTCATGCGGGACCTCGATGCTATCGCTCGCCGCGCGTTTAGCCGCCGGCACACGGCATTGGCAAGCCCGAAGGCCGCGTTCCTTATGATAAGCTGCAATCGTCCCACGCATGCACGATGAGGAAATGAGAGCCATGAGGCTGCCCAGCCGGATCGTCGATCTGTCGTCGCCGCTCGACAGCGAGACGGTGTACGACCCGCCGTTCATGCGGCCGAAGATCGAGTATCGCAGCAACGCCGACACCGCGCCGCTTCTCTGCGAGCTGTTTCCCGGATTGCAGCCCCAGGATCTGCCGGACGGCGAAGGCTGGGCCATCGAGCAGGTGCAGCTGACCACGCACAACGGCACGCACATGGACGCGCCGATCCACTTCCAGTCGCGCTCCATCGACGGCAAGCCGATGATGACCATCGACCAAGTGCCGCTCGACTGGTTCTTCCGCCCCGGCGGCAAGCTCGATTTCCGCAAGGTGCCGGACGGCCACGTCGTCAGCGCCGCCGAGGTCGAGGCCGAGCTCAAACGCATCGGCCACGCGCTGAAACCGCTCGACATCGTGCTGGTCAACACCCGCGCCAGCGAATGCATCGGCACCGAGGAGTATCTGACCGCCGGCTGCGGCATGGGCCGCGACGCCACGCTCTTTCTGACCTCGCGCGGCGTGCGCGTCGCCGGCATCGACGCCTGGGGCTGGGACGTGCCGTTCGTGCACATGCGCAAACGCTGGCTCGAGACGCACGACCCGTCGATCATCTGGGAAGGCCACAAGGCCGGCCGCGAGATCCCATATTGCCACATGGAGAAGCTGTGCAACCTGGAACAGCTTCCCGACCACGGCTTCATGGTGGCGTGCTTTCCGTTCAAGGTGGCGCGCGGCTCGGCTGGCTGGACCCGCGCGGTGGCGATGTTTGATTAATCTGGATCAAAACAAGAAATGATTGCGATCGACGGCTTTCTCCGATCGGCCGGTATAGTTTTGTTTGTTTACTAAAGCGGCACCGGCCGCCGCCGCGCCAGATAGAACGGCGCGATCGCGACAACGAGCCCGAGGCAGGCGGCAAGCGTCGTGGTGTAGGTCAGCGGCACCACCGTGCCGTCGGCGAGCAGGCCGTACAATTGAGCAAATGCGGCGCCGACGAAATTCTGCATGAACACGCCGATGCCCGCGGCGGTACCGCCGAGCTTCGGATTGACCGCCATGGCGCCGGCCTGGGCGTAGGACAGCGACAGGCCTTGCGCCATGGTGATGAAGAAGCCGGGCGCGAACAGCGTCAGCGGCGTGACGAGGCCGCCGAGCAACAGGCTCGATTGCACCGCCACCGCGGCGAGCGAAAGCACCGATCCGGCAAGCACCATGGTTTCGTTGGCAGCGCGGCTGCCGATGCGGCTGACGATGAAATTGCCGGACAGAAAGCCCAACGGAAACAAAAGGAAATAGACGCCGAACTCGGACGACGGCCGGTGCAGCATGTCCTTCATCAGGCTCGAGGCCGCGCTCGCCGCCGTCAGGAACGAGGCGGTGCAGAAACCGCTTTGCAGCACGAAGGCGGTGAACCGCAACTCGCGGAACAAATCGAAGTAGTCGAGCCACACGGCGCGGCCGGAGCGGTTTGCCGGCGACGGCGGCCGCGATTCGAACACGGCGAGATAGGCATTGAGCGCGATCAGGCCGCCGGCCCCGAGCGCGAAGCCGAACACGCTGCGCCAGCCGAACGCGTCGATCAGCACGCCGCCGACGAGCGGCGCGATCATCGGCCCGATCGTGTAGGCCATGGTCAGATAGGCGATTGCCTTGACCAGGCGTTCGCGGCCGTAGACGTCCTGAGCGATGGCGCGCACCAAGGTCACGCCGCAGCCGGCGCCGATCGCCTGAATGCAACGGCCGAGCACCAAGAGGGTAATCGAATTCGCCATCAAGGTGACGGCGCTGCCGACCAGGAACAGGCCGAGCCCGGATAGCAGCACCGGCCGACGGCCATAGCGGTCGGACAGCGAGCCGTAGACCAGCGTGGCGAACGCCATGGTGAACAGCGCGATGCTGAACGTGAGTTGCGCCAGTGAATCGGAGAGATTCAACGCCGCCTTTACCGCCGGAATCACCGGCATAAACAGGTGGATCGCCAGTGGCGCGATCAGCGAGATCGAGGCCAGCGCCAGCGCAAATAGCGGCCCGGGCACGGACGACGCAGGACGAACGGCGGCGGACGGAGTATCGAGACGCAGCGGCACTGAAGACCCGCTGCTATTGTCTTGCGCCATTTCTCATCCGCCGCGTTCACATCCCTGTCTCGGCCCGGTCTAGCCCGTATTCGCCCGAACTCAAAACACGCCAAGATGCTGGCGCAGATCAGCTCCGCTGTTCTTGAGTTCCACCGCGGTGGAGACCACAGCGACGCGGCCGGAATTGAGGATGACGATATCGTCAGCAATGTCGAACACGAGTTTTGGGCTCTGCTCGACCAGCACGATGGAGAGGCCGCTCTCCTTGAGCTTGCGGATCGTCGCCATGACCTCGGCGACGATCTGCGGCGCCAGGCCTTCGGACGGCTCGTCCATCAGCAGCACGCGGGGATTGGCCATCAGCGCGCGGCCGATGGCGAGCATCTGCTGCTCGCCGCCGGACAAGTAGCCGGCCATCTGGCTCGATCGCTCGGCAAGCCGCGGAAACATGGCGAACACGGTCTGCGCGTTCCACGGCTGGTGGCGCGTACCGGGTTGCACGTCGCGCGCCGCCACCATCAGGTTTTCGCGCACCGTGAGGCTCTTGAAGATGCGCCGGCCCTGCGGCACCAGCGCGACGCCGTGGGCGGCGATCACCTCGGGCGGCAGCCGCGTCACCGCCTTGCCTAACACTTCGACAGCGCCGGCGCGCGGCGGCAAAAGGCCGACGCTGACGTTCATGCAGGTCGATTTGCCGGCACCGTTGCGGCCGAGCAGGCCGAGCAAGCGCCCCTCGCCGAGCTCGAACGACACCTTCTGCAGCACATGGCTGTCGCCGTAGAAGGCGTCGATGTCGCGGAGGCTGAGCGCGCTATTCGCCAAGGTAAACCTCCCGCGTGCGCGGATCGGCGACGACTTCGGCGCGGGTGCCTTCGCACACCACTTCGCCGAAATGCAGGAGCGTGATGCGGTCGGCAAGATCGAGCGCGGTATCCATGTCGTGCTCGATCATCACCACGGTGACGTCGCGCGGGATGGCGGCGAGCAGCGCCCGCACGTCGCGGCGTTCGTCGATCGACAGGCCGGCAAACGGTTCGTCGAGCAGCAGCACGCGCGGCCGTTGCGCCAGCGCCATGGCGATCTCGACCCGCCGTTTCTCGCCGTACGAGGTTTCCGCCAGCGGCCGATCCGCCATGTGTTCGAGCCCGACACGGCCCAGCGCGGCGCGCGCCTCGTCGAGCAGATGCTGCTGGCGCTGCAGCGTGGCGAACGCATTCCAGCGCAGCGGCGACAGCCCGAGCAGCGCCAGCATGGCGTTGCGCAGGATGGTGTCGTTGGGAAACAGCGTGATGATCTGATATGTGCGCGCCATGCCGAGATGCGGCCGGTTGCGGCTCGGCACGCGCGTGATATCGCGGTCGAACAGCAGCACCGCGCCGGCGTCGGGCGTAAGTTCGCCGGTCATGAGATTGAACAGCGTGGTCTTGCCGGCGCCGTTCGGGCCGATGATCAGGCGGCGCTCGCCGGGCTCGACCGCGAGATTGACGTTGGCGGTGACGCGCAGCCCGCCGAACGACTTGCTGAGGTTTTTGACGGCGAGCGCGGTCATGGCTTGGGCTCCGCGGCGGGCGCGGGCGGAGCGGCAGCGGGTTTGGGCCGATTGGCGCTGCGCCAAGCGACACGGACAAGACGCACGGTGCCCGGCACCAGGCCTTCGGGCATGAACACCACGATGGCGACGAAGATGGCGCCGAGCATGAAATTCCAGCGCGCGATGTAGGCGCTCACCACGTTCTTGACGATAACCACGAGCGCGGCGCCGACGACCGGCCCGAGCAGCGTGCCGGCGCCGCCGGAAATCACCATCAACAGACCTTCGGCCGAGGCGGTCAGCGCCAGCGCCTGCGGGCTGATGAATTCGTTGTAGTAGACGAACAGGATGCCGGCGACGGCGCTCAACAGTCCCGAGAACATGAAGGCCCAGAACCGGATCAACCAGACGTGAAAACCGAGCGCGTTCATGCGCCGCGGCTGGTCGCGGGTGCCGGCGAGCGCGGCGCCGAACGGCGAGTTCACGAAGATCGCGCAGGCGGCGAGCGAAAGCAAAAACACGATCAGCGTGGCGTTATAGAAGCCGTCGGCCGAAGCAAGCGAGATGCCCAGCGGCGCCGGCCGGCTCGTCACGCTGATGCCGTTGTCGCCGTTGGTGATGCTGATCCAGCGATAGGCGAGGCCCCAGATGATCTCGCCGAGCGCCAACGTGATCATGATGAAGCTGATGCCGCTCGCGCGCAGCGACAACGCGGCAAACACGGCGGTGGTCAGAAGGCCGGCCGCGAGCGCGCCGACGATGGCGACGGCGTGGCCGTGGCCGTGGGCGAGCAGATACGCGGCCGCGTAGGACGCGACGCCGGACAAGCCGGCATGGCCGAGCGATACCAGGCCGCCGTAGCCGACCAGAATGTTCAGGCCGAGCGCGAACACCGCGTAGAGCAAAATCTGGCTGGCGACGTTGACGTAGTATTGCTCGCTGATCGCGTACGGCACGGCGATCAGCGCCAGAATGGCGACGGCGACGAGGGCGTAGCGGACGCTCACAGGACCTGTCCTCCGAACAGGCCCTGCGGGCGGAGCACCAGCACCAGCACCATCGGCAAGAACAGCACGAAATAGGCGAGCTCGGGCAGCAGCGCCTGGCCGAAATTGTAGATGAAGCCGACGATGA
>DASRET010000049.1:0-3180 GCA_035651875.1 Xanthobacteraceae bacterium | reverse complement strand
TCTTGCGCGAATTCGAGGCGACGTTCGACGGCCGCAAGCTGAAAGTGCTTGGGCATTATCGGCATTCGCTGCCGGGCAACTGGAAGCTCTATCACGAGAACCTGAAAGACCCGTACCACGCGACTTTGCTGCACACGTTTTTGGTGACGTTCGGCTTGCTGGTCGTCGGCAACCGGTCGCTCATGCTCGCCGACGAGAGCGGGCGGCACGGCGTGATGGCGTCCGCCAAATCGGACGCCAAGGCGCTCTCCGGCGACGCCAAGAAGGAGATGCGTAATTTCAACGAAGGGCTGACGCTTCACGAAAAGCGCTTCATGAATTTCGTCGAGGAGTTCGACAGTCCGTGGTCGGTCACCATGGCGACGATCTGGCCGAATCTCATCGTGCAGCGCGAGATGAACACGCTCGGCGTGCGCCAGATCGTGCCGGACGGACCGCATGAGTTCGTCATGAAGTGGACCATGTTCGGCTTCGAGGGCGACGATGAGGAGATGACGCGGCATCGCTTGCGCCAGGGCAATTTGATGGGTCCGGCGGGCTTCTTGGGGCTCGAAGACAACGAGGCCATCAAGTTCGTGCAGGACGGCATGCGGCGGGTGCCCGGCGGCACGCAGCCGGTCAAGCTCGACCCGCAGAACGAGCAAGGCACGGCCGACACGCTGATCTCCGAAGCCGCCATTCGCGCCATGTACCGGCACTGGCGCGAGGCGATGGGCGTGTAATTGCCGATGCTCGAGCCGTCCCATTCCGCAGTGAACGACCGGCGTCTCGAGGCGCTGCTGCTCCATCACGAGATCGAGGCCTTCAACAACGCCTACGCGGCGGCGCTCGACGACCAGCGGCTCATGGACTGGGCCGAGATGTTCACCGAAGACGCGTTCTATCTCATCATCTCGCGCGAGAACGCCGACCGCGGCATGCCGGTCGGCCTGATCTATTGCGAGAACAAGGGCATGATCTACGACCGCGCCCATGCGCACGAGAAGACCGAGATGTTCGCGCCGCGCTATCTGCGCCACATCATCGGCAACACCCAGGTGCTGGGCGAGGAGGAAAACGGCGACATCCGCGCCCGCGCCAATTACGTGGTGGTCCAGGTGCTGTTCGACCGGCCCGAGGCCAAGCTGCACCAGGTCGGCGTCTATCATGACAAGTTTCGCCGCGTCGGCGATGCGCTCAAGCTCGCCGAACGGCGCTGCGTCTATGACAATCTTCTGGTCGACAACGCGCTGTGCCTGCCGGTGTGAGATTGAGGAGCGAGCGGCGCGGCACCGCCAAATAACCGCCGCGTCGCCATAGGGGAGGGAAATGCAATGAAAAGACTTCGACGCCGCCGTTTTCTGCAGCTTGCCGGCGCTGCCGCGGCCGCTCCGGCGTTGCCGCATGTCGCCACGGCGGCGGTGGATTATCCGACGCGGCCGGTGAAAATCCTCTCCGGCTTTGCCGCCGGCGGCGCCGTCGACATCGTGTCGCGCCTGATGGGCGAATGGTTGTCGGAGCGGTTCGGCAAGCAGGTGTTCGTCGAGGACCGGCCCGGCGCCGCCAACAACATCGCCACCGAGCTCATGGTGCGCTCGCCGCCCGACGGCTACACGCTGCTGCTCACCAATCCGACCAACGCCATCAACGCTACGCTCTATCCAGATCTGAAATTCAATTTCCTCAAGGACAGCGATGCGGTCGCCGGCATCATGCGGGTGCCCAACGTCATGACGGTCGGCGCGCAGGTGCCGGCCAAGACCATCCAGGAATTCATCGCCTACGCCAACGCCAATCCGGGTAAGGTCTATTACGCCTCGCCGGGCAGCGGCACCTCGGTGATGATGTCGGCGGAGCTGTTCAAGATCCTGGCCCACGTCAGGCTCGACGGCGTCACCTATAAGGGCATGAACGGCGGCGGCTATACCGACATGCTGAGCGGCCGCGTCCAGATCTCGTTCGACAATTTGCCGGGCTCGATCGGCTACATCCGCAACGGCCAGTTCCGCGCGCTCGGCGTTACCACTAACGCACGGTCCGAGCAGCTGCCGGACGTGCCGAGCATTTCCGAAGTGATTCCCGGCTATGAGGCGAGCGCCTTCTACGGCTTCAACGCCGCCAAAGGCACGCCCCCCGAGATCATCGCCAAGATCAACAAAGAGGTGAATGCCGGGCTCGCCGATCCGACCTTCAAGGCCAAGCTCGCCAATCTCGGCGGCATGATGATGCCCGGCACGCCGGCGGATTTCGGCAAGTTCTTGGTTGCCGAGACCGCCAAGTGGGCGAAGGTGATTCAAGAGGCGCACATCAAGCTGGAATAGAAGAAGGCGAATGGCGAAGTGGCGAATAGCGAATAAGAGCAGCCCTTAGCCATTCGCTATTCGCCACTTCGCCATTCGCGTTTAGAGTCCCGCAATGACTTCCAAAAATCCCATCCTCATCATCGGCGGCGGTATTGGCGGCCTGACCACGGCGCTGGCACTGCTGCGCCGCGGGCTCGACGTCGAAGTCTATGAGCAGGCGCCGGTGCTCAGGGAGGTCGGCGCCGGCGTCCAGATCGGCTCCAACGGCACGCATGTGCTTTATGCGCTCGGACTCAAAGAGGCGCTGCAACGCGTTCAGGTGTTGCCGCCGCGGCGCGTGTTGCGGCACTGGCGCACCGGCGAGACCTGGGATTGGTTCGCTCTCGGATCGGCTTCGGTCGCGCGCTACGGCACGCCGCATCTCCTCCTGCACCGCAACGACCTGCACGGCCTCCTGGTCGCCGCGGTGCGCGCGCTCAAGCCCGACGCGATCAAGCTCGGCATGCGCGCCAGCGCGGTCGCGCAAACCGCCGATGCGGCGACCGTGCAATTCGCCGACGGCCACAGCGCCGCGGGGACGGCCATCATTGCGGCCGACGGTATCCACTCGCAGGTGCGGCAGTGCCTGTTCGGCCCGGGCAAGCCCACGTTCATCGGCTGTGTCGCTTGGCGCGGTCTCATCGCGATGGACCGTTTGCCGCCGCATCTGGCGCAAATGCTCACCACCAACTGGATCGGTCCACACGGCCACGTCCTGCATTATCCGGTGCGGCGCGGCGAACTGATGAATTTCATCAGCATCGTCGAGCGCGACGATTGGCAGGTCGAATCCTGGATCGTCGAAGGCAGCAAGGAGGAACTCGCCGACGACTTCCGCGGCTGGCACGACGACGTGCAC
>DASRET010000048.1:0-11302 GCA_035651875.1 Xanthobacteraceae bacterium | reverse complement strand
AACCAGGCCGGGAAGATGTGCAGGAGCAGCGCCGGAACGGCAAAACTGTTGCCGAATTGTTTGAACCCGCCGGCGAATTCGGGGAGGCCGCCGACGCCGGCGGCAATGGCGAAGAAGCCGAGCAGCGCCAACAGCCCGAGCATGAACGAATACGCTGGCAGCATCGCCGCGTTGCGCCGGATAGCATGACCGCTGCTTGCGCTGAGGATGCCGGTCATGGAATGCGGATAAAGGAACAGTGCCAGCGCCGACCCGATCGCCAAAGTGCCATAGATGCTGAACGAGCCGGTCGAGGAGGCCGGCGGCGCCGCGAGCAAAATCTTTTGCGCCGGTATTGCCGAAAAGATCTTGCCGAAGCCGCCGAGTTGGATCGGCGCCACAATGACGGCGGCGAAGGCCGTGATGTAGATCAGCGTATCCTTGACCACAGCGATGGAAGCGGGCGCCCGCAAACCGCTGGAATAGGTGAAGGCGGCGAGAATGATAAAGGCAATGATCAGCGGGATGTCGCCGGTATAGCCGGTGCTGGTTACTCCGAGCGCGCCGATGACGACCTGCAGGCCGACGAGCTGCAGCGCGATGTAGGGGAGCGTCGCGATCAGGCCGGTTATGGTTACGGCGAGCGCGAGCCAGCGATTGCCGAAGCGGCCGCGGACGAAATCGGCGGGCGTGATGTAGTTGTGCTTGTGGCAGACATACCAAAGCCGCGGAAACACCAGAAACAGGATCGGATAGATCAGGATGGTGTAGGGGACCGCGAAGAAGGCGAGCGCGCCGGCGCCGAAAGCGAGCGCCGGCACGGCGATGAAAGTGTAAGCGGTATAGAGATCGCCGCCGACCAGAAACCAGGTGATGAGGGTGCCGAAACGCCGGCCGCCCAGCCCCCATTCATGGAGCTGGTCGAGATCGCCCTTGCGCCAATGCGCGGCGGCGAATCCAAGCCAGGTGATAAAGGCGAAGAGGAGAACGAAAACGATCAACGCGGTCCAGTTCAATTCCTGCACGGTCCCCTCCCCGAATTCGTCGGCGATTTTTATTCGCGCCGATCGCGGTCAGCTGCTGCGCGGAGAATGCGCGGTCGCGAAATAAACGATAGCCGTGAGCACCGCGCCCACGATCACGCAGAAGAGCTGATACCAGTAGAAGAACGGGATGCCGATGAAAGTCGGTTCAAGCTTGTTGTAGAAGGCCGGCCAGATCACGATGATGAGCTGAACAACGAATAGAAGGTACCACCAGCTCCAGCGATCCGCGATTTCGCGCCTGTTGCCCCCGTTCATGGTCGCCCCCCTCTAGTGTCCCGATTGCGAACTTCGGAATCGAAAGGACACTGGCAGATTATCCCTTTCCTGTGGCTTTTGGTCCAGAAGTCCGCGTGACACCCTTGCGGCAAGAATGACCCGGACTTGTGGACCGACACACCAGGCGCCTTACGCCTTTTTTGGAGCGGGCGAAGGGAATCGAACCCTCGACACTCAGCTTGGGAAGCTGATGTTCTACCACTGAACTACGCCCGCCTGCCGGCACCATAGCGAAGGGAACCGGCGCGCGGCAAGGGCGCGCCGCGGCCGAGGTCATGACGCTTGCCGGCTGCAAGCACGCGGCGGAAGTTCCATGGCGGCGCCACCAAACATTCACCACAGTCGCGTGGGATTGCGTGCCGCGGTGAGGGTCTGCTGATGAGTGCTCTGAAATTTTGTTGCCCAAAGACCGGGCAGGAGATCGATCCTGGGATCGAGGAGATCGATCCGGCCGCCGCGATGCTGCGCTTCAACGCGCTGTTCGTGCGCTGCTGCCATTGCGGCGAGCATCACGAAATCAAGATTGATGACGCGGCACTGACCGAAGCCGCCTAGCCGGGGCAGCCCGGTTCCAGCGAAACCCTCGAGTTTTCCGAAACGGCTATTCGCGCCCGAACTGGCGGCGAAGTTCCACCTTGGCCTTTTCCAAAGTGCGGCGGCGGCTCGCGGGCAAATTCTTGCCGGCGCGGTTGATGTAGAACACCAGCATCGACAGCGCCGAGCGGTATGGCTCGGTTTTGCGGCGGCGGCTGTGCTCCGCCGAGCGCTTCAGCGACGCGGCGATGCGCTTGGGGTCCTTGAGCTTGAAAACGCCGCCTTGCAGATCGAGCGCGTCGCTTTCCCGCGTCACCCGGCCGGACCAATAGCGCACGCCCTTGCGGCGGCAGGCGTGGCCCCGGGTCGGGCGGCGCGATGAGGTTTTGCGGCGGCGAGCCGTTTTTGCCATTGCGATATTCTCCGGCGCATATGTTCGGAAAACAACGCGACCAGAATTTGTTCCGCCCGGAACCAGCGCGGGAAGACTACTCCGCGGCGATCCTGCGGAGCGAGCGCGATTGGATTTCAGCGATACACGTCGCGAGCGCCTCACCTTCGGGATCGAGCAGCGCCGCGGTGCGGGCGTTGGCGATGGCTTCGGCGGCGTCATGCGGCGGCATGGCGCCGGCCAGCGCCGGCAGCATCAGCTCGCTCTCGATCAGCCGGTAATTGCCGGTGCCGCGCTTGTGCGTGTCGCCGTAGCCTTTGATGAGGCGGGCGCATTCGGCAATCTCGATAGCCAACTCGACGGACAATGGCGCGGCCTCGGCGATGAGGCGCAGCCAGCTTTCGATCGCGCGTTGCTCCTCCTGATACCGATAGGTCTTGCGGCGGAGCGGCCGCAGCCTGGCAAGCAGATAAAACCGCAAATAGCCGAACACCGCGGTGGTCTGCACCGTCATGCCCCAATGCGCGGCGGCGAGCGCCGGACGCCGCTCGGCGAACGCCAGAACGCGTCGCGCCCATGACGGCGGCAGGATCGAGCATAATTCCTCGACGCCGGGCTTCAAAAACTCCGTGACGCCGAACGGCTGTTCGGGCGCGATCTTCATCTCATCGACGATGCGCGCCAGACGCGCCGGATCGATCTTGGCCTGCGCCACCCGGATGACGTCCTCGTAGGACATGCGCACGGCGAGGTGCCGCGCGGTCGCGGCGAGGAGTTTTGCGCCGGCTTGCACCTTGGCGTCGGCTTCGCCGATGGGGCGCAGCCGATCGAGATAAAGTCGCGCGTAAGCCAGGTCCTGATAGGCGGCCAGGCGGCGCGTGCCCTCGGTGATCGTCGCGCGGGCCGCCTCGGGCATCCGTCCAATCTCGGGCTCGAGTTCGGCGAGCGCCGGCACCGACTGCGGGCGTTTTCCCAGGGGCGACGCCACCGGGGCGCCGTCGCGCGCGGCGGCAAAGCCGGCGCGGAAGCCGCGGAGGTTCGCATCGACCGCTTTGCCGTCGGCCCGGATTGCGGCTTCGAAGGCGGCGGCCGGAATGGGGAGCGCTTCCGTGCCGGCGATCACGCCCAGCATCACCGCATTCACGATCGCACCGCTTTGTCGGGCCAGGGCTTCGAGATCGAGCATCAGCGCCTGCCGCGAATGCGCCTGCACCGCCTCGACGAGCCGCTGCTGATCGTAGCGGCCGTCGCCCATCGCCATTTTCTCGACCACCAGATACGAGCGGCTGGTCGAGGCGATGGTGGTGGTGCGGTCCGGCGTGACAAAGCCGCCGGCGATGGCGCGGCCGGCTTCCATGAGTTCGCTGGCGACGACGAGATCGACGTCGCCGACGCCAGGCGCCAGCGCCAGGATGGGCTGACGGGTCGGTTCGTTTCCCGACGCCGGCTCGGGCACAAGCTCGATGTGATAGGTCGTCGCGCCGGTGCGCTGCGCGACGCCGGGAATCGACGTCGACTGCACCGGAAAGCCTTGGCTCGCCGCGGCGGCGACGATCCAGTCGGTGAGCACGCCGCCGCCCTCGCCGCCCAGCGCCGCAATCAGGATCGTCAGGGGACGTGGATGACCTTGAGGCGAGCTGTTACGCACTCCCTCTCCCCGGAGGGGAGAGGGTTGGGGTGAGGGGGTTCGCACCTCGCCGTGATCTTGCTCGCTAACAGTTTCAGCAGTTTCACCACTGCGGCCGAGCCAGCCGATCACCGCTCTACGCACGCGATGCAGCGTGCGCTCCCACCAGGTCGGATTGCTGACGATGTCGGCGCGGTAAAACGATGGACACAGCACGGCCGCGTGGGCCACCTCGCCGCACAGGCCGCAGCCGACGCAGCTTTCCACCACGGCCGCCACCGGATCGCTGCGCAGCGGATCGGGATTGGGTTTGACCGTCAGCGACGGACAGCCGGACAGCCGGATGCAGGAATGATCGCCGGTACAGATCTCGTCGTCGACGCCGTAACGCGTGCGCACCACGCGCTCGCCGCGCTTGAGCTTTTCGGCATTCTCGACGCGCAGCCGGCGCTGGCGCGCCAGCATGCATTCGCCGTCGGCGATGATGACTTTCAGGCCGCGCTCGGCCGTGCGCATGGCCTCCTTCAGGGTCGCCACCATCTTGGCGACGCTGTAAGTGCGCACCGTGCGCAGCCACTTGACGCCGAGCGCGCGCACCGCCTTTTCGATGGTGATGCCGGGCGGCGTGCCGCTGCGATGCGAGGCGCTCGACGGCAGATATTGCTGGCCGGTCGCCGAGGCGTAGCCGTTCTGCATCACGATCAGCACGCCGTCGCCGTTATTGAACGTCGAGGAGGCGACGCCGGTGATGAGCCCGTTGTGCCAGAAACCGCCATCGCCCATGACGGCAATCGGTCGTTTGGCCATGTTGGGCCCGACCGCGGCGGCGCTCGCCAGCGACATGCCGTAGCCGAGGATTGAATTGCCGAGCGAGAACGGCGCGAAGGTCGCGAATGAATGGCAGCCGATGTCGGCACTGATATGGGTCGGCCCGACCTCGCGCTGTACCAGTTTTATGGCGGCAAACACCGGCCGCTCGGGGCAGCCGGTACAGAAATTCGGCGGCCGCGGCGGAATATCGCCGAGCGCAGCAGCAGCCGCAGGCTTGTGGGCGACGATGGCCTCAACGCGCGCCGCAACCGCGTCGGCATCAATGCCATGCGGCCGCGTCTCCCTGACAAACGCCGCAAACCCGCGCAGCATCACTTCGGCTACGTATTCGCCGCTGCGCGGCAGGCAGCCTTTGCCCAGGATGCGCGTCTGAATGTCGGTACCGCGCAGAATGGCGTTGATTTGCTGCTCGACATAGTCGGGCGAGCCCTCCTCGACCACCAGCACGGCGCGCTTCCCCGCGCAGAACGCCGTCACCTCATCCGGCACCAGCGGATAGGCGACGTTGAGGACATAAATCGGAATGCGCGAGGCGCCGTAGAGATCGGCGAGCTCGAGCCGCGCCAGCGCCCGCAGCAGGGTGTTGGTCAAGCCGCCGAGCACGATGATGCCGACCTCGGCGCAGTCGCCGGTGATCGTTTCGTTGAGCTTGCGCTCGCGAATGAATTGCTGCGCCGCCGGCAGACGCTCCTCGACCTTGAGCCGCTCCTGGATGAACGTCACGGGCGGATGCGTGAGCCGGCCGTAATTGAAGCGCGGCGGCCCTTCGAGGCGATGCCGGCCACTGTAAGCGCCGGCCCGGTTGTCTTTGGCGACGAATTCGCCGGTCAGATGGCAGGCGCGCACGCGCAGATCGATCATGACCGGCGCGTGGCTCGCCTCTGAGAGATCGAAACCCTGCTCGACCATGCGGACGATGGTCGGCAGATCGGGCCGCGGGTCGAGCAGCCACATCGACGACTTCATCGCATACGCATAAGAGCGCTCCTGGATGACGCTCGCGCCCTCGCCGTAATCCTCGCCGAGCACGATGAGCGCGCCGCCGATGACGCCCGGCGAGGCAAGGTTCGACAGCGCATCGGCCGCCACGTTGGTGCCGACAATCGACTTCCAGGTCACCGCGCCGCGCAGCGGATAATTGATCGAGGCGCCCAGCATGGCGGCGGCCGCCGCCTCGTTGGTGCAGGTCTCCACATGGACGCCGAGCTCGGCCAGCAGATCCTCGGCATCGACCATGACGTCGAGCAGATGCGAGACCGGCGCGCCCTGATAGCCGCCGACGTAGCTCACCCCCGACTGCAGCAGCGCCTTGGTGACGGCCAAAATGCCTTCGCCGCGAAACACCTCTCCGGCGCCAAGCCGCAGCGCATCCACTTCCTTTTTGAACGAGCGTTCCATGTGGTTTCCGGGCCGGCGATGCGGCCTCTGCTATAGCGGCTTTTGCCAATCCCGTCATTCCGGGCCTCGCCGAGCAACCCGGATTACGTATAGGCGCGGCATTGCTTCGGCTTGGTCTGCCGCAGCACACCGGTTAGGCTCCGGCCGCCGGCGCCGAAAGCGTGCCGGAGCCCTTGGGGACGCATGGACGGCGCAGCCCAGATCGTCATCGACAAGGTCAACCACACCTACCGGCCGCCACGCGGCCGGCCGGTGCCGGCGCTGGCCGACGTATCGCTGGAGGTGCGGCCGCGCGAGTTCCTGGCCCTGCTCGGCCCGTCGGGCTGCGGAAAATCGACGTTGCTTTATCTGGTCGGCGGCTTCCTGCCGACCGAGATCGGCCGCATCGTGGTCGACGGCAAGCCGGTCGCCGCGCCCGGCCCGGACCGCGGCATCGTGTTTCAGCATTTTGCGTTGTTTCCCTGGAAGACCGTGCGCGGCAACATTCTCTACGGCCTGGAGCGCCAGGGCTTGCCGCGCAGCGAGCGCGAACAGCGCGCGCAGGCCTTCATCGACCTGGTCGGCCTGAAAGGCTTCGAGGACAGCTTTCCGTCGCACCTGTCCGGCGGCATGAAGCAGCGCACCGCAATCGCCCGCACGCTCGCTTTCGATCCGAGCATTCTGCTGATGGACGAGCCGTTCGGCGCGCTCGATGCGCAGACCCGCTCGCTGATGCAGACCGAGCTGCTCGGCATCTGGCAGCGCACACCCAAAACCGTGATCTTCGTCACCCACGACGTGCAGGAGGCGGTGTATCTGGCCGACCGCGTCGCGGTGATGTCGGCGCGGCCGGGGCGCATCAAGGCGATCGTCGACACCAAGTTCGGCGCGCGCGATCCGGGCATCGTTCGCAGCAAGGAGTTCATCGAGAAAGTCGACGAGCTGTGGAATTTGGTGCGCGTCGAGGCGCTCAAGGCGCAGGAGGAGAAAGCGCCGTGATCTCGGCCTTGTCCCGTTACGTGCCGCTCCTCCTGCTGGCGATTGCCTGGGAGGCGATCGCTCGGTTCAACATCGTCGATTCGCAGGCGCTGCCGCCGCTGTCCAAGGTCGCGGTTGCATGGTTCGATCTCATGCGCGACGGCGAGCTCGTCACCAATGGCGCGGTGTCGCTCTATCGCGGCTCGATGGGGCTCTTGATCGCCATCCTGATCGGCGGCGGGTTGGGCATGGCGATGGCGCGCTGGCGAGTGTTCGATGCCTTCGTTAATCCGCTGGTGCAGCTGTTCTATCCGCTGCCCAAATCGGCGCTTATTCCTGTGACGGTGATCTGGCTTGGCTTCGGCGATGGCTCGAAAATCCTGCTGATCTTTCTCGCCTGCATGATCCCGGTGACGATCGGCGCCTATAACGGCGCGCGCGGCAGCGAGCAGGTGCTGGTCTGGTCGGCGCGCAGCATGGGTGCGAGCCGGCTGCGCATGATGTGGGACGTCGTGATGCCGAGCGCGCTGCCGGAATTGCTCAACGGCATCCGCACCGCGCTGGCGCTCGCCTTTATCCTCCTGGTGAGCTCGGAGCTGATCGTCGCCCAGCAGGGTTTTGGCTATCTGATCGGCTACCTTGGCGCCACCGGCTCCTACGAGGGCATGTACGCGGTGGTGCTCACCGTGGCGTTTCTCGGCTTCGCCGCGGATCGCGTCTATCAGCTCATCATGCAATGGTTGTTGCGATGGCGCGAGTAGAAGATCAGGCGACGTTGGCGGCCGCGGAAGCCGACGTTGCGCAGGCGGCGTCGCGCCGGCTCGATCTTGCGTTCCGCAGCGGCGCCGCGATTTTTTCCATCCTGCTGCTGCTGATTTTCTGGGAGCTGTTTGCCCGAAGCGGCAAGGTGACGATGTTCATGCTGCCGCCGTTCAGTGTGGTCGCCGACCAGATCAAAACCGACGCGCTTTCCGGCGACCTGTGGCGCAATCTCGGCGTCACGCTCTACCGGGCGCTGGCCGGCTTCTTTATCGCCTCAGCCATCGGCATCCTGCTTGGCGCAGCGATGTCGCGGCTGCGGGTGGTGCGCTGGTTTTTCGATCCGATCATCTCGGTCGGCTTTCCCATGCCGAAGATCGCCTTTCTGCCGGTCATCATCCTGTGGCTCGGTGTCTATGACGTGTCGAAAATCTCCGTCGTGGTGTTCGATGCGACCTTTCCGGTCGTCACCGCGACCTTGGCCGGCATCGCCGCGGTCGAGAAGGAGCTGTTGTGGTCGGCCCGTAACATGGGGGCCAGCGAACGGCAGCTGATGTGGCAGATCGTGCTGCCGGCGGCATCGCCGCAAATCCTCACCGGCCTCCAGGTGGCGCTGCCGATTGCGCTGATCGTCGAGATCATCGCCGAGATGGTGATGGGCGGCTACGGCCTGGGCGGCGCCATGATGAGCTCCTCGCGCTTCGCCAACTCGCCCGGCGTGTTCGCCGGCATCGTCGAGATCGCAGTCGTCGGCTTTCTGCTGATCCGCGCCATGGCGGTGTTGCGCCGGCGACTGCTGAGCTGGCACCAGGAAGCGGCAGAGCCGAGCGGGGCCTGACCGCATTCACCTATTCGATCGATTGACCGCGAACGACGCTTGCTTCGCCTCGCCGTTTACGGCCACAATCCTGAAAACAGCCGCGCCCGTGCTGGCGCGACGGCACAGCCTTCCAGGGAGGACGGACCATGCGTGCAAAGTTCGCGCTGTTGAGCGGCGTTCTGCTGGCACTCGGTATCGGCGGCGCGCAGGCGGAGCCGGTGAAAATCCGTGTCGCCTGGGTTGCGCCGGTCGCCAATTGGGTCTCGATGTGGCTCGACAAGAAGGATTTGGCCAAGCATGTCGGCCAGTCCTACGTGTTCGAGCCGGTGCACTTTGCCGGCACGCCGCCGATGGTGACTGCCGTCGCCAACAACGAGGTGGAAGTCGGCGATCTCGCGTTTTCGACGCTGCCCATCGCCATCAAGAATGCCGGCCTCGACGACATTCGCGTCATCGCCGACGACTTTCAGGATGGCGTCGAAGGTTACTGGACCATCCGCTACACCGTGCTCAAGGACGGCCCTATCAAACGGATCGAAGATCTCAAGGGCAAAATCGTCGCCACCAATGCCGAGGGCAGCGCCGTCGATATCGCCATGAAGGCGATGCTGCATAAGCATGGTCTCGAGAACAAGCGCGACTACACCGTCATCGAGGCGCCGTTCCCGGCCATGAAGGCGATGCTGGCCGAGCACAAGGTCGATCTTATTCCCGGCATCCTGCCGTTCGTGCTCGACCCGGAACTACAGAAGATCAGCGCCACCCTGTTCACGGCCAAGGACGCCATCGGCAAATCCGAGTTCGTCAGCTTCCAGGCGCGTACCCCGTTCATCAACGCGCATCGGGCCGCGCTGGTCGACTGGCTGGAGGATACGTTGCGCATCCAGCACTGGTTCGCCGACCCGAAGAACAATACCGAAGTGGCGCAGATCGCCGGCAAGCTGGTCAAGCAGCCGCCGGAACGGCTGCGCTGGGTGTTCACCAAGACCGACGCCTATCACGATCCGAACATGCTGCCGGACCTCGCCGCGCTGCAGAGCAATGTCGACATGACCGCCGAGCTCGGCTACGCCAAAGCTAGCTTCGACGTGAAACAGTATTCCGACCTCAGCATGGTCAAG
Organism: Xanthobacteraceae bacterium; assembly: GCA_035651875.1. GTDB lineage: Bacteria > Pseudomonadota > Alphaproteobacteria > Rhizobiales > Xanthobacteraceae > BOG-931. The sequence goes on along the minus strand of DASRET010000048.1, from coordinate 1,563 downwards.
GAGGCGGCGCAGCGGCTCAAATAACAAGGGGCCGCAATGCTGTGACGATGATGCGGATTGACACCAGGCGCTGCGGGTGCCGTAGCATCATGCCACGATAGACACTGCCCTCCGGCCCCAGTGCGCGTGCCGGAATGGCGCAACCCGGAGGAAACAATGCGGGCCACGACCCGACTTTTATCCGCGGCAAGTCTTGTATCAGCAACATGTCTCGGCCTGCTGCTCGGCAGTGCCGCCAATGCGGAGCCGCTGAAAATCCGTACCGGCTGGGTGGCGCCCGGAAACTGGTTCTCGATCTGGCTGCAGAAGAAGGACCTCGCCAAGCATTTCGGCCAGTCCTACGTGATGGAGCCCACGCACTATGTCGGCACGCCACCGATGGTCACAGCGCTCGCCACCAATCAGGTCGATATCACCAATCTCGCTTTTTCGACCCTCGGCATCGCCGTGCAGAATGCCGGGCTGAACGATCTGCGCCTCATCGCCGATGAATTCCAGGACGGCGCGCCCGGCTATTATTCGCAGGAATACATGGTGCTCAAGGACAGCCCGATCCATAAGGTCGAGGATCTCAAGGGCAAAGTGGTCGCCACCAACGCCGAGGGCAGCGCCGTCGACGTCGCCATGAAGGCGATGCTGCATAAGCACGGGCTCGAGCCCAAACGCGACTACACCATCATCGAAGCGCCGTTCCCGGCCATGCGCGCCATGCTGGCGGAGAAGAAGGTCGATCTCATTCCGGCGGTGCTGCCGTTCTCCTACGATCCGGCGCTGCAGAGCATCGCCCGCGACTTGTTCGTGGCGCGCGACGCGCTGGGTCTCACCGATTTTGTGCAGTGGCAGACACGCAAGCCGTTCCTCGACAAGAATCGCGCCGCCGTGGTCGATTTCATGGAGGATTCGCTGCGCATCACGCGCTGGTACCAGGACCCCGCCAATCATCAGGCCGCCATGCAAATCCTCGGCGATCTGGTGAAGCGGCCGCCGCAGATCTTCGATTGGGTGTTCACCAAGCGCGACGTCTATCACGATCCCGACATGATGCCGAACCTCGACGCACTGCAGAAGAACGTCGATGCGACGCACGAGCTCGGCTTCACCAAGGCGAGCTTCAAGGTCAAGGATTACGCCGATCTTTCGATCGTGCAGGAGGCGGCGAAGCGGCTGAAGTAAAATCTAACACCTCACCCTGAGGTGCTCGGCGCCAACGGGTCCGCGCAAAGCGCGGCCCGATGACAAGCTCCGCGCCGAGCCTCGAAAGGGCGAGGCCGCGGCGCCTTGGCCTACATCCTTCGAGGGCCGCTTCGCGGCCGCCTCAGGATGAGGTTTGATTTTGCCGCAAGATTGAACGCCGCGTACGATCAATGCATCGACTTGCCGCCGTCGACATTGAGCGTCTGCCCGGTCATGAAATCGCTGGCTGGCGACGATAGGAACATCACCGCGCCGACGAGGTCCGCCGGCACCTGCACGCGCTCGATGGCACGGCCGGCGATGCGGGTGGCGAGGTAGTTGCCTGACGAGCTGGCGACCTGGGTCTCACTCTGGGTCATGCCGGGCGTC
>DASRET010000047.1:0-11247 GCA_035651875.1 Xanthobacteraceae bacterium | reverse complement strand
GAGCAAAACGTGCCGCTGACCTTGGCGGCGAGCCAGCGCGTCTACATCATGGAGAAGGGCAGCGTCCGGCATCATTGCGCGGCGTCCGAGATTTCCGTGCACGATCCCATCATCAAGCAGTATCTGGGGCTGTAACGATGGGCGTGGTCGGACAAATTTTTGGCGCCATCCCGATCGAGCTGATCATCATTCAGACGGTGAACGGCATCGTCACCGGCATGATTTTGGCGCTGGTTGCGTCCGGCCTCACCCTGATCTTCGGCATCATGGACGTGGTGAATTTCGCCCACGGCGAACTGTTCATGTTCGGCGCCTATATGGGCGTGCTGGTGTTCGCCGCCACCGGCAATTTCTGGCTGGCGCTGATCGCCGCGGCGCTGATCATCGCGGTGTTCGGCGCCGTGCTGCAGGTCGTCACGCTGCGTCCGCTCATTGGCCGCGATCCGCTGAACACGATCCTCGCGACGTTCGGCATTTCGCTCGTGCTGCAGAACTACGCACTGTGGCAGTTCGGTCCGGTGGCGCGCCGGATTCCCGAGCCGCTCAATCTCTATTTCCAGATGTTCTATCTGCAATATCCCTGGTACCGCATCCTGATCGCCGTGCTGTCGGCCGCCATCATCGGCGGCTTCTGGCTGTTCCTGAAATACAGCAAATTCGGCGTCTGGATCCGCGCCACCACCCAGGACCGCGTCATGGCGCAGGCCATGGGGATTCCGGTGCCGCTGGTCTACACCGGCGTGTTCGCGCTCGGCGCCGGCATGGCGGCGGCGAGCGGCGTGCTGTTCGCGCCGCTCACCGGCGTGAGCCACACCATGGGGCTCGACTGGGTGCTCAAGGCCTTCATCGTGGTCGTGCTCGGCGGCATGGGTAATCTCGGCGGCTCGGTCGTCGCTGCGATCTTCATCAGCTTGCTGGAATCCTATGCCTCGATCGTGGTCGACCCGTCGGAGGCGGTAATCGTCTCCTTCGTGGTGTTGATCCTCACGCTGTTGTTCCGTCCCACCGGCCTGTTCGCGACGCCCAAATGACCACCGCCGCTCCCATGGAAAAAGCGCTGCCGCTGGCGAAGCCGCCGCTGCTCAGCCACACCGCGGCATTCTGGAGCGTGTTTACCGTGGTGATGGCGCTGCTGATCGTGGCGCCGCTCATCCTGCCGGAATTCTGGGGCGGCTTCCTCACCGAGATCCTGATCTGGGGCCTGCTCGCCATGTCGTCCGATCTGTTGATCGGCTACACCGGCATGGTGTCGTTCGGCCACTCGGCGTTCTTCGGGCTCGGCATGTACGGCGCCGCGGCAGCGCTGCTGATCGTGAAGCCGGCGAACCTGTGGCTTGCCATCGTGTTCGGCCTGGCCGCCGCGGCCGGCGCCGCGCTGTTCGTCGCCTATTTCTCGACGCGGCTGCGCGACATCTATTTCGCCATCACCACGCTGATTTTCAGCCAGATCTTTTACGTCATCATCTTCACCTGGACGGCGGTGACCGGCGGCGAGAACGGCCTGATCTTCAGCCGGCCGCGGCTGTCCATCCCGTTCATCTACAGCGCGCCGTTCACGCCGCACACCATGCACTGGTTCGTGCTCGCGGTGGTGACGGCGTCCTATCTGATCCTGCGCCGCATCACCCAATCGCCGTTCGGCATGGTGCTGCAGTCGATCCGCGAGAACGAATTCCGCACCCGCGCCATCGGCTACCCGGTGCAGCGCTACAAGATCGTCTCGGTGATGCTGTCCGGCCTGTTCGCGGGCCTGGCCGGCGTGCTCTACGCGTTGCAGAAGGAATTCGCCGCGCCCGATTTCGTCTACTTTCTCACGTCCGGCGAAGCCGTGATCTACAACATCCTGGGCGGCGTCGGCACCCTGGTCGGCCCGATCGTCGGCGCCGGCTTTTTCCAGCTGGCGCGGCAATTCCTGTCGCAATATCTCGGCGACCAGTTCCCCTACCTGATCCCGCTCGGCATCTTCTTCATCGCCATGGTCATCTTCCTGCCGCAGGGTTTGCTCGGGTTTGCGAGGCGGTGGTTGAACAAATGATCGTCATTGCGAGCGAGCCGTCGAAGCTTTGCTCAAAAAATCCCCGAGCGCCTTAACGTCCTGCTTGCCGCCGTCGAAATCCGCGGCGATGCGCTCGTAAAAATGCGCGGCGCCCTGATAGAGCTCGCTGGCGGTCGGATCGTCGCCGACGAAGCCGGCGATCTCGTGCATCTCGGCGACCCAGCGGTAGGCCTTGGGCGGCATCGATGCGAGCGCGCGCTGGAACCACGCCAGCATCTCCTTCTGGCTGCCCTGCAGCTCCTTGAACAAGGCGTCCGACGAGCCGGCGCGCGTTGCCGCCAGCATCATGGCGGCACCGATCGCTTGCGTGCCCTTGGTGATGCCGGCGTAGGACATTTTCAGCGCCGATGCCGCGCTCAGCGCGCCTTCGAGCACGCGGATGTCGAGGCCGTAGTCGCGCAAGCCGGCAAACCGCGTGGCGGCCGGGCCGGAGGCGTAAATGCGTGGCCCGGCATCGCCGGGCTTGGGCGGCGAGCCGATGATGCCGGCATCGACGAACGGACAGCCGGTCGGCGCGATCGCGGCGGCGACGCGCTCGACCGTCGCCGGGTTGATGGCGTTGCAATCGACGTAGACCGGCTTGGCATTGGCGGCTTTGAGCGCCGGCGCAAAGCGCTCGACCAGCGCCAGCGCGTCGCCGGGCGGCAGGATCGAGAGAAAGAAATCGCTTCCCGCGATCTCCTCGTCGCTCACCGCCGCCATGCCGGCAGCTTTGGCGCGGGCCGCGGTTTCGCCGCTGCGGCCCTCAAGCGACGTGAGCACCTTGACGCCGTTGTCGACCAGCCGCTTGCCGACCGCGGCCCCCATCATGCCGGGCGCGATTACTGCAACGACGGGAGTCATGCGGGCCTCTTTCTCAAAACGAGGCGCACCATAGCAGCTTGCAATCGGCAGAGGCCAGCGCAGCGAGCGCTGAAGGTTTCAGACCGTTTCAGCAATCTTCGGCGCCGGCTCGCTCTGCAGGCGCCGCCGCAGCGCCGGCATCCGGCCGTCGGCACCCGGCTGATAATAAACGCTGTAGCGCGCCAGCACTTGCGCGAACACCGCGGCGTCGGCCGGCTTTTTCACCTCGAACGAATCGAAGCCGGCGCGGACCAGAAAATGAAACTGGTCGCGCAGCACGTCGCCGGTGGCGCGCAAGGTGCCGCCAAAGCCGTAGGTCTCGCGCAGGAGCCGGGCCTGGCTGTAGGCGCGGCCGTCCTTGAACTTCGGGAAGTTCAGTGCGATCAGCGCCAGATGGCCGAGCCACGGCTCGAGCTCGGCGACGCGGCGATCGTTCGGCCAGTCGACGCCGAGCGAGCCGTCGCGGCCGATCAATGCGTCGGCTTCGGCCAGAAAACGTTGCGCCGGCACGATGACCGGCACGCGCTCCGGAATCGGATCGTCGGCTGCGACCCGGACGTAACGATCTTCGACGATGCGGCCGTTTTCAATGAGCGGCATAGACGCGGTCCCTGAATGGCTCGATGCCGGTGCGCTTGAGCGTGTCGATGAACAACTCGTCGGGGCTCGTGCGCAGGTCGAGATAGGCGGCGGCGATGTCCTCGACCACGTCGGCGACCTTGCCGTAGGGCACAGCTGGGCCGATCAACGTGCCGAGCTCGGAATGATCGTCGGCCTTGCCGCCGAGCGTGATCTGATAAAACTCCTCGCCGTTCTTCTCGACGCCCAGAATGCCGATGTGGCCGACGTGATGATGGCCGCAGGCATTGATGCAGCCGGATATGTTGATGTGCAGCCGGCCGAGCGCGCGCTGGCGGTCGAGATCGCGAAAGCGCCGCGTCAGCTCCTGGGCGATGGGGATCGAGCGCGCATTGGCGAGGCTGCAGTAATCGAGCCCCGGACAGGAGATGATGTCGGAGACGAGCCCGATATTCGGAATGGCGAGACCAAGCGCATCGAGCGCGCGCCAGACCGCCGGCAGATCGCGCTGCGCCACGTGCGGCAGCGCCAGGTTCTGCTCGTGGCCGATACGGATTTCACCGAACGAGTAGCGGTCAGCGATGTCGGCGAGCGCATCCATCTGCACCGCCGTCGCGTCGCCCGGCGTGCCGCCTTCCGGTTTCAGCGAGATGGTGACGATGGCGTAGCCCGGCTTCTTGTGATTGTTGACCGCGTTGTCGACCCAGCGGTCGAATTGTGGGTCGGCGCGCCGCGCCGCCGTGAATTCGGCCGGGCTGTCCTCGAGCGTCTCGTAATCCGGATAGACGAAGCGGCTGGCGATCTCGGCGACCACGGCCGAATCGAGCGCCAGCGGCCCGTCCTTGATGGTCTGCCACTCGGCTTCGACTTCCTTGGCGAACGCTTGCGCGCCGAGATCGTGCACCAGGATCTTGATGCGTGCCTTCCAAATATTGTCGCGCCGGCCGAACTGATTGTAGGTGCGCAGCACCGCCTCGACATAGCTCAACAGATCGCGCTTTTTCAGAAACGGCCTGATGGTTTGCGCCAGATAAGGCGTACGGCCGAGCCCGCCGCCGACCATGACCTCGAAGCCGGCCTCGCCGGCCTCGTTGCGGTGCAGCCGGAACGCCAGATCGTGGATGCGCAAGGCGGCGCGATCGTGGGCCGCGGTGCCGACGCAAATCTTGAACTTGCGCGGCATGAAGGAAAACTCGGGATGCAGCGTCACGTGCTGGCGGATGATCTCGGCCCAGATGCGCGGATCCTCGATCTCGTCCGGCGCGACGCCGGCCCACTGATCGGTGGTGATGTTGCGCACGTTGTTGCCGCTGGTCTGCATGCCGTGCATGCCGACGTCGGCGAGATCGGCGAGCGCGTCGGGTATTTCTTCGAGCTTGATCCAGTGGAACTGGATGTTCTGCCGGGTGGTGAAATGGCCGTAGCCGCGATCGTAGCGCCGCGCCACGTGGGCGAGCCGGCGCAGCTGGTTCGACGACAGCGTGCCGTACGGGTTGGCGATGCGCAGCATGTAGGCGTGCAGCTGCAGATAGACGCCGTTCATCAGCCGCAGCGGCTTGAACTCGTCCTCGGTCAGTGCGCCGGACAGGCGCCGCGCCACCTGATCGCGGAATTCGGCGACCCGCTCGGCGACGAACGTGCGGTCGATACTGTCATAGACGTACATGGCGCCCGCGTCCGTGCGGCCTGATCGAGCTTGCGCTCAGATGCCGAAGGTCACCGGCAGGTCGATGGTCGGACCGGCGAGCCGGATGAGCTCGCGCAGATTGCCCGGCCGGCGCTCGCCGCTCTCGGTCACTTCGACCGGCGCGATGTAGGGACCGACCGCGCGCAGGTCGTCGGCGGTGGCTTCGGCGATCATGGCCCGAGCGCGCGCCGCATCCGTTGCGACTGCCGCCGCGTCGAGCTTGGTGGTCCAACCGCCGTCGGGGCTGCGATAGACCACCGCGCCGTCGGCGACCCGGTTGGCGGTGACCACGACCGGTCCGGTGATTTTGATCTTGCGCTCGAGCGGCGACGTCATGGGAGGGCCTCACCTGCAAAGGGGAATGCCGCTCCGGCGGAATTCCCTTCATGAAGAATGGTCTTCTATATAAGAGCAGATTCGAGGCCGCAAACAGCAGAATGTTCTACCAAATTCGAGCGCCGCCGTAGCACGGCTGCGCTGCATGCGCGGTTGCGTCGAGAACAGAAAAGTCGTCGCCGCCGCCTCAGCTGCCCGGCTCGAAGGCGAAGCTCGCGCCCTTGCGCACCACGTAGCCGAATCCCGGCGCGTTGACGTGGGCGCCGGCGATGGCGAGGCGCTCGCTCGCCGCCATGTCGAGGATGCGCTTGCGCGAGGCGATGGCCTGGTCCTTGTCGAGATCGTAGGTCAGCGCCGCGTCCGGATGGGTGATCTGGATCGCCGAGAGGTGCACCACGTCGCCGAATGCCATGAAGCCGCTCGAGCCGGCGGCGAGCACCCAGCAGGTGTGGCCGGGCGTGTGGCCGGGCGCCAGCACCGGCGTGAAGCCGGCGAATTCCTCGCCGTCGCGCACGCGGCGCATGCGATCGAGATAAGGCTTCAGATTGATTCTGGTGCGCGCGCGATTGCCTTTGACTTTGTCTGAATCGTTGGCGGCGTCGGGCTGCATCCAGAACGCGGCCTCGGTCTCGTGCACCACGATTTCGGCATTCGGGTAATGCGGCGCGCCGGCATCGTCGACCAGCCCGTTGGCGTGGTCGGGATGCAGGTGCGTCATCACGATATGGGTGACGCTCTCCGGCGGCACGCCGGCGGCGCGCAGGTTCTCGGGCAGCTTGCCGAGCGTCGGCTGCATGGTGTTGCCGGCGCCGGCATCGATCATGATCACCTTGCCGCCGCGGCGGATCAGGAAGTTGTTGACCGGAATGAACACCGAACCGTCGGCGCTGCCGACGAGCTGCGCGGCCTGCGCGCGGTCCATGCCGAGCACGAGATCGACCGAAGTTTTGAGCAAGCCGTCGCTCAGCCCTTCGACCGCAACGTCCCCCACCTTCATGACTGGAGCCGCCATCTCAAAAACCCTCCCGCGCCAGCGCGATCATACAGCCTGCCGAGACCACGACGGCGGCGGCCAGGACGGCGAACGGCACGACGAAGGCGCCGCCGCTCGCCGCCAGCAGATAGCCGATCATCACCGGCGAGAACGCGCCGAACATTTGCGTCACGAAGGCGCGCACGCCCTGCGACTTGCCCATGTCGGCCGTGCCGACCACGCTATGCATCAGCATCTCGGCGCAGGAAATGCCGACCTGCTGGGCGCACAGCGCACAGATCATCAGCACCACGCTCCAGGCCGGGCTCGGCGCAAACGCGGCCGCCATCAGGAACACCGCGGCCGATGCCCAGCCGACGCCGGCAAACGGCGCGCGGCGGAACAGCTGATCCGAGACGCGGCCGACGATCAGGATCGTGGCGACGGCAAAGCCGTAGATCACGAAGGTCAGATAGCCCGACGTGGAGAACGTGAAGTGGCGTTCGGTGCGCAGATAGGTCGGCAGCCAGCCGGACCAGCCCCAGAAGAAGACGGCGTTGGACGAGATCGCAATGGTCATCAGCCAGAAGCGGTGATTGCGCCAGACGCTGGTGACGCCCTTGAGGATGCGGCCGGGCGCATCGTCGTTGTTCTCGATGGAGCCGCCAGCAATGAGATCGCGTTCGGCGGCATTCACCGCCGGATTCTGCTCCGGCCGGTCCTTGACCAGAAACCAGACCATCGGCAGCGGAATGATCAGCGCCAGCACGCCGAGCGCGAAGAACTGGCCGCGCCAGCCGATCCACACGATGAGCGAAGTGACGATGAGGCCGACCAGCATCGGCCCGATCATGGTGCCGATCCACCAGTACGCGGTGGCCTTGCCGCGTTCGCGCAGCGCGAACCAGTTGGCGACCAGCGCCAGCGTGACCGGATAGCAGGCCGCCTCGCCGGCGCCGAGCGCGATGCGCGAGGCGAGCAGCATGCCGTAGCTGTGCGCGACCGCCGCCCAGAAACAGGTGAGCGCCCAGATGACGAGGCTGACGATGGTGGAGTTGCGCGCGCCGTAGCGCGTCACCGCCCAGCCCCAGACCGGCGCCGCGATGCCGTAGGAGATGAACAGGCTGCCGACCAGCCAGCCGAGCAGCTTGGTCTGGCCGGCCAGATTGAGATCGCCGAGGAATTGCGGATTGGCGATGACGATCGAGATGTTGCTCTTGTCGAACATGGACATGATCCAGTACGCCAAGAGCGTCGGCGCGATGTAATTCCAGCGCACGCGCGTCGCGGCGGCAAGCGATGCGGCGTTGCCGGGCGCCAGTGTCTGCGGAGCCGTGATCGTCATAGAGGCCTCCCCTCTGCGCAACGCGTCATTGTTGTCGTGTAGCGTGGCGTTGTCGTGCATCGCCGCGTTGTCGTGCGGCGCAGCGCCGCGGCAGCGCTTCGTTCGCGCGAGCGCATGGCGCGCAAAATCTTGCCCCGGCACGGAAACTTGTCAACAATGCGCGGGTGGAAGGTCCGGCAACGACAACCGAAAAACCGCAGGCACGCACCGGCAATGCCGGCGAAGTGCTGGCGGCGTTTTCGCGGCTCGGCGTCAGCAGCTTCGGCGGACCGATCGCCCATATCGGCTACTTCCGCCAAGAGTTCGTGGTGCGCCGCCGCTGGCTCGACGAACGCGCCTTCGTCGATCTGGTGGCGCTGTGCCAGTTCCTGCCGGGTCCGGCATCGAGTCAGGTGGGGTTCTCCATCGGCCTGATGCGCGGCGGCTATCTCGGCGGGCTCGCGGCCTGGACCGGCTTCACGCTGCCCTCGGCCATTCTGCTGGTGCTGTTCGCCTACGGCGCCAGCGCGCTGACCGGCACGGTCGGCGCCGGATTGCTGCACGGCCTCAAGCTTGTCGCGGTCGCCATTGTGGCACAGGCGGTGTGGGGCATGGCGCGCAGCCTGTGCCCGGACCGCGAACGCGCCGCCATCGCGGTGCTCGCGGCGCTGATCATCTTGTTCAGCGCCTCGTCGGCGGCGCAGATCGGCGCCATCGTGGCCGGCGGAATGGCCGGGCTGTGGCTGTGCCGCGGCGACCAGGCGGCGCCGGGCGAGCACTTCGTCATGCCGGTGTCGCGCCGCGCGGGCGTGATCGCGCTGTGCGCGTTCTTTATTCTGCTCGGCGGTTTGCCGATTTTGCAAAGCGTGTGGCAGGCTTCGGGCGCGGCGTTGTTCGAGGCGTTCTACCGCTCGGGCGCGCTGGTGTTCGGCGGCGGTCACGTCGTGCTGCCGCTGTTGCGCCAGGCTTTTGTGGCGCCGGGCTGGATCAGCGACAGCGCGTTTCTCGCCGGCTACGGCGCCGCCCAGGCGGTGCCCGGACCGCTGTTCACCTTCAGCGCCTATCTCGGCGCCGTCGTCAGCCCGCAGCCGCACGGCGTGCCCGGCGCGGTTTTGGGCCTGATCGGCATTTTTCTGCCCGGCATCTTGATCCTGCTCGGCACCCTGCCGTTCTGGGATTCGTTTCGCAAAAAGCCGCGCGCGCAGGCGGCGATGCGCGGCGTCAATGCCGCCGTGGTCGGCCTCCTTGGCGCGGCGCTGTACGATCCGGTGTGGACCAGCGCGGTCAACACGCGCGGCGATTTCGCCGTGGCGTTGCTTGGCTTCGTGCTGCTCACGGTCTGGCGCGCTCCGCCGCTGGTCGTCGTGGTCGTCAGCGCCATCGGCGGCATCGTGCTGGCGCTCGTGCAGTAGCGCGGCCGGCATCCTCATCGATCCAATGCATGCCCGGTTGCGATCGCCGCCACTTCGGCGGCGTCCTCCGGGGCCGCGTTGCCGCGCCAGACGACGTGAAGGTCGGGGCGCACCAGAATGAGATCGTGGCCAAAAACCTCGCGCACGATGCGGTCGGGCACATCGAGCACGGCGACGGGCGCGCCGCGCACCGCGATGGCGCGCTGCAGGCCGCCGGCGTCAGCGCGGGTGCCGCCGAGCTTGAGGATCGCAAAACCGTCGGGGATGCGATCCTGCATCGCGGTGCCGTCGTTGCACCAGACATGCGGCAGCCGCGCACCCGGCCAGGTGGTCGGCTGGTATTCGCGGAACAGATGCTCCGGCCCGCCCGGCACGTTGCAGATCACCGGCGAGTCGACGTAGCGATAGCCGAGCTCGGCGCCGATCATCTCGTTGCTCTTGCGCTGCTCGACGTCGGCGATGGCGGCGAGAACCGAACGGCTCTGCCGGCCCTCCGGCGTATTGTCGCGGATGTTGGGCCGCCACATCGCGCGCCACTTGCGGCGGCCGACCGTGGCGTAGCGCGACGCGCCGACATTGCGCTCGCCGACCTGGCGACGCTCGATCTCGTACGATCTCAGCAAGTTCGGCCCGCCCCAGCCGGCAAGCGTCGCGGCGAGCTTCCACGACAGATCGACGGCGTCGGCGACGCCGGAATTCATGCCGAGCCCGCCGGTCGGGATGACGAGATGCACCGCATCGCCGGCGAGAAACACGCGGCCCTTGCCGTAGCGCTCGGCAAGCAGAAGATTCTGCCGCCACGGATCGCACGACAGCATCTCGTATTTGACCGGCACGCCGATGGTGCGCTCGAACGCGGCGTTCATCTCGGCGTTGGTCTCGACCCGCGAATGCAGCGTCCAATGCCGGGTCGAGTCCTGCATGATGAGCTGCGTCGCCTTGTCGTCGGCGACGTGATAGTGCCGGCCCTTGCCGGGGCCGTTGCCGATCGGCAAAAGGTCGAACAACGCGTCGCAGCGGTACAGCGCCTGGCGCAGCCACATCAGATTGCCTTCGCCGGCGAGCGCGATGCCCAGCTCCTTGCGCACCGGGCTGGCGCCGCCGTCGCAACCGACCAGATATTGTCCGCGCAGCTCCTCGGTGCCGCCGTCGCCGCAGCGCACGCGCGCGGTGACGCCCTCGTCATCCTGGCGCAGCGACAGGAACTCGCAGCCGAAACGCACCGCGACCGAAGGCATGGTCTCGGCGATCGATTTCAGCAGCGGCTCGAGCGTGTATTGCGAGATCAGCTGGTACGGCTCGAGCGGCAAGGTGCCGTCGTTGGTGGCGCGGGTCTCGGCCTGCGCGTCCTCGACCGACGGATAGTGCAGGCGCAACAACGGCGGCTCGTTGAGCGCCAGCACGATGTAGACGTCCATGGGACAATCGGGCCGCAGCCCGGCGGCGCGGATCTTTTGCGCCAGCCCCATGCGCCGGTAGATCTCCATGGTGCGCGCGTTGATGCGCTCCATCTTCGGCAGAAACGCCGGCTCCGCCTTCTGCTCGATCAGCGTGCAGCGCACGCCGCGCCAGCCGAGATCGATGGCGAGCGTCAAGCCGGTGGGGCCGGCGCCGACGATGAGAACGTCGCTATCCATGCTGTCCTTGTGCTTCAATGTCTGCGGGGGCGCAACGCTTTGACCTTGCGTTCCCTCGATACCTCATCCTGAGGTGCTCGCGCGCAGCGCGAGCCTCGAAGGATGCAGGCCGAGGCGCCGGGGCCTGCATCCTTCGAGGCTCGCTGCGCTCGCGCCTCAGGATGAGGATAACAGGATAAACGACATCATCCTCGCGACGCGTTTTGCGCCCGAGCTTTGCCAACGCCATTCCCAAACTTTTGCCTCCACATGAAAGAAGGGGAGGCGGAGCGCCGATCGGCGCACGGGTAGAATCCGCACCGGCACTTCGGATGAGCACATCCGAACCCGCGGCCAGTGCGGCGAGCGCCACGATCGATCCGCGTTACCGCGAACCTCTCGCTTGCGGGCGCCCTCGCCT
>DASRET010000046.1:0-29212 GCA_035651875.1 Xanthobacteraceae bacterium | reverse complement strand
CAGGATGAGGTCTTGTTTCGCGGCAAATCTTAGACCCTCATGGTGAGGAGCGCCGCTTGCGGCGCGTCTCGAACCATAAGGCCCAGCCGTGTCACAGCCATCAAGAGCCATATGCGATAGCCCTGCCGCAGGCGGGGCGAGGTGAAGTGAGCCCCGGGCTTCGCCGGGGCGAACCTGATCTGAATCGCCCGCGACTCGGCTACCCCTCGAAGGCCTCCACCGAGGCGCGGGTTCCGTGCGTGACCAGGGTCTCGTCGGGCTCCGGCAACGGCTTGCCGGCATCTCGGAAACGGTTGGTGATGGGATAGCGGCGGTCGCGTCCGAAATTGCGGCTGGTCACCTTCACGCCCGGCGCCGCCTGGCGGCGCTTGTACTCGGCGATGTTGAGCAGGCGGTCGATGCGGGCCACCACATCGCGGTCGAAACCGGCGGCGACGATCGACGCGAGCGGCTCCTCGCGCTCGACCAGCCGCTCCAGGATCGCATCGAGCATGTCGTAAGGTGGCAGCGAATCCTGATCGGTCTGGTTCTCGCGCAATTCCGCGGTTGGCGGGCGCGTGATGATATTGGGCGGAATCACCTCGCCCGACGGGCCGAGCGCGCCTTCCGGCTTCCAGGAATTGCGCAGGCTCGAGAGGCGGAACACCTCGGTCTTGTAGATGTCCTTGATCGGATTGAAGCCGCCATTCATGTCGCCGTAGAGCGTGGCGTAGCCGACCGACATTTCCGACTTGTTGCCGGTCGTCACCACCATGAGGCCGAACTTGTTAGAGATCGCCATCAGCACGGTGCCGCGGGCGCGCGCCTGCAAGTTTTCCTCGGTGACGTCGCGCGCCTTGCCGGCAAAGACTTCTGAAAGCGTGGCTTCAAGGCCCTTCACCGCGCTCTCGATAGGCACCACGTCGTAGCGCACGCCGAGTGCGCGTGCGATCGCGGCCGCGTCGTCGAGCGATTGCTGCGCGGTGTAGCGGAACGGCAGCATGACGCAGCGCACACGTTCGGCACCGAGCGCGTCGGTGGCGAGCGCGGCGCACAGCGCCGAATCGATGCCGCCCGACAGGCCGAGGACGACGCCGGCAAAGCCGTTCTTGTCGACATAGTCGCGCAGGCCGAGCATGCAGGCGGTGTAATCGAATTGGTCGGATTCCTCGGCCGCAGCAATCGGCCCTTGCGCGCAGCGCCAGCCCTCGTTGGTCCGCGACCAGCGTGTGGTCACTACGCATTCTGAAAAGGCCGGCAGCTGAAACGCGATGGAACGGTCGGCGTTGAGCCCGAACGAAGCGCCGTCGAACACCAGTTCGTCCTGGCCGCCGACCTGGTTGACGTAAATCAACGGCAATTCCGCCTCGGTGACGCGCGCGACCGAAACGTTGAGCCGGATGTCGGGCTTGCCGCGCCAATAGGGCGAGCCGTTCGGCACCAGCAGAAGCTCGGCACCGGTTTCGGCCAAACACTCGACGACGTTCTCGTAGTCGCCCCAATCGGTCCAGGTGTCCTCGCAGATCGGCAGCCCAAGCCGCACGTCGCGAAAGTTGACCGGGCCGGGTAGCGGACCGCTGGCAAACACGCGCTTCTCGTCGAACACCCCGTAGTTCGGAAGATTGACCTTGAAGCGGATGGCGCTGATGCGGCCGTCGGCGAGCAGCGCATAGGCGTTGTGCAGCTTGTTGTCGTCGACCCACGGCGTCCCGATCAGTACCGCCGGGCCGCCGTCGCTGGTTTCGCGCGCCAGGGTCTCGATGGCGGTGCGGCAGGCGGCCTGAAACGCCGGCTTGAGCACCAAGTCCTCGGGCGGGTAACCGGCGATGAACAGTTCGGAAAAGGCAACCAGATCGGCGCCGTCGCGGGCCGCGGCCGCGCGCGCGGTCCGGGCACGCTGGAGGTTGCCGGCAATATCGCCGACGATCGGATTGAGTTGCGCCACGGCGATGGCCAGGCGATCGGCGGAGCGCTCGTTCATGGCGCAGGTCTAGCGCCGGACCGGCCGATCCGGCAATGGGTTAGAGAAAGTTGCGCTTCCGGGGCGCGGCGCAGCACGAAGGGGTGCCCGCATCCGCGAAGCAGCCTGAGTTGCTCAGAACTTGATAGCGGCGCCGACCCTGACGGTATTGATGTTGATCGACGTGTTCGCCACCGGCTCGAACTGCACGTATTCGTATTCGCCGCGCAGGAAGAAGTGATTGGTGAGCGCGACGTCGAGCCCGGCGCCGACCGCATAGCCCCACAGCCACTCCGAACTCTTGCCGGCGGTGCCGGTGAACACGAAGGTTTCCGGCAGCTGGCCCTTCGGGGTCTGCACCACCGTGGTGGTTTGCGTGATGTTGAGATCGGCGCGACCAACGGCGAGACCGGCGAACACGTAGGGCAGAATTCCGTTGAAGTCCCACCCTGCCCTGCCGCGCACCGTGGCAAAGTCGAGGTTGCTCAGCTGTCCGCCGCCGCTGACCGTGACCGCATCGGTCGTTCCTGAATTCAGCGTCACAACGCGGCTGATCGGCGCGTTCGGCGCCACCAGCGACAGCGTGGTGTGCTCGTAATTGCCCTCGAAGCCCAGCACCACGCGTCCGTGCGGGGTCACATATTCGGTATTGTAGCCGGCAAAGCCGCCAAACCCGATGTCGCCGTGGGACGACGTCCCCAGCACCTGCCAACCGGACGGGGCAAACTGATTCTGGAGCTCGGTTTGCCGCAGACTGAATGCGACCGGCGCCTGCGTGGCTTTGCTGAAATCGGCGCTGACGTCGCTGTAGCTGAACAGGCCGCCGACATAGAAGCCGCGCCAGTCCGTGAACTTCGCGCTTTCGAACGGCGCGAACGTCGGCGCCGGCCCCTCGTTGCCATTGAGCCACGGCAGGACCGGCAGATCCGCCGCGATGGCGGGCGTGGCCGCCATCCATGCGATTGCGAACACGCCCGCTATGCATCGTCGTTTTGACACCGCGCCCCCCGTCTCTGTTGTTCTCGTTCTTGTTTAACGGGGACAGTTTTATTCAAATTGTTTGCGCATTCCTTTATCGACGCAGCGCGTTACGCTCAGCATGAGCGCTTCGTAAACGGCGCCGCGTTTGGGTAACTCGTTTGTAAATGAAGTATGGTCAATACGCTTTACAAGTGATTGATAGCGGCCGATCGCGGCACGCCGTCGGGCGCAATAGCAGCCAGGATTGTTGCTGGCCGTTGCGATCGACGGCTTTCTCTGACCGGTTTAAAGATCAAACAGACAGACTGGCTGCGAACAGTTTCGGCCGATCCGTCTGATTTTCCTTACAGCGCCGCGACAGCCGGCAGCGGCCGCGCCTTGCCCTGACGCTCGGCCTTCAGGAGATCGGCCAACAAAAACGCCAGATCGAGCGACTGTTCGGCGTTGAGCCGCGGATCGCAGACCGTGTGATAGCGGTCGTTGAGATCCTCGTCGCTGATGGCGCGGGCGCCGCCGGTGCATTCGGTGACGTTCTGGCCGGTCATTTCCAGATGCACGCCGCCGGCGATGGTGCCTTCGGCGGCATGAACTTGAAAAAACGCCCGCGTCTCTTTGAGGATCTGATCGAACGGCCGGGTCTTGTAGCCGGACACCGAGGTGATGGTGTTGCCGTGCATCGGATCGCACGACCACACGACGTTGCGGCCCTCGCGTTTGACCGCGCGAATGAGCCCCGGCAACAGATCGAGCGCCTTGTCGGCGCCGACCCGGCAGACCAGCGTCAGCCGGCCGGGCTCATTGTCGGGATCGAGAATGTCGATGAGGCGAAGGAGCTCCTCGGGTTTTTGCGACGGCCCGGTCTTGAGCCCGAGCGGGTTCTTGATGCCGCGGCAATATTCGACATGGGCGTGGTCCGGCTGGCGCGTGCGGTCGCCGATCCACACCATGTGGCCGCTGGTGCAGTACCAGTCGCCGGTCGTGGAATCGACGCGCGTAAAGGCCTGCTCGTAGCCGAGCAGCAGCGCCTCGTGACTGGTGAAGAAGTCGGTGGTGCGCAGCTCGTTGTGCGATTGCGGATCGACGCCGCAGGCGCGCATGAAGCCGAGCGCCTCGGTGATGTGATTGGCGAGCTCGGCGTAGCGTTTCGACTGCGGCGAGTCCTTGACGAACGACAGCATCCATTGGTGCGCGTTCGACAGGTTGGCGTAACCGCCGTTGGCAAAGGCGCGCAGGAGATTGAGCGTCGCCGCGGACTGCCGGTACGCCTCCAATTGGCGGCGCGGATCGGGCACCCGCGCTTCGGCGCTGAAATCGGTGCCGTTGACGATGTCGCCGCGATAGACGGGCAGCTCGACATTGCCGCGCTTCTCGGTCGGCGAGGTGCGCGGCTTGGCGAACTGGCCGGCGATGCGGCCGATTTTCACCACCGGCGAGGCCGCCGCGTAGGTCAGCACCACCGCCATCTGCAGGAACAGGCGGAAGAAATCGCGGATATTGTTGGCGCCGTGCTCGGCGAAGCTTTCGGCGCAGTCGCCGCCCTGGAGCAAAAAAGCTTCGCCGGCGGCGACTTGCGCCAGCGCGCGCTTGAGATTGCGCGCCTCGCCGGCGAACACCAGCGGCGGGAACGTGCCGAGCTGCGCCTCGACCTCGGCCAGTGCCGCGGGATCGGGGTAGTCGGGCATCTGCAGCGCCGGCTTGGAGCGCCAGGAATCCGGGCTCCATTTCGCCGCGTTCGGCCGCATGGACATTGCAGTCTTCTCCAATTCCGCACCCGGGGCCGTCCCAAGGGCATGACCTCGGCGTTTCGGCGGCATCCTTCGCGGCTCGCCCCGCGGGCGAGAGCCTCAGGATGAGGACTATAGGTTTCGCCGGTCTTATACAGTCCCGCTGGATATAGCGACAGCCCGGCGATCTCGCCGTTTTCGGCCTATTCGGCCGCCTCGCGGACGTAACTTCCGCTTTTGGTCCGCATCGTGACCAGCTCCTCGGCCGAGGTCGGATGCAGCGCTACCGTGGCATCGAAGTCTGCCTTGGTGGCGTGCATCTTCACGGCCACTGCGGCGAGCTGGATCATCTCGGCAGCGCCTTCGCCGACCACGTGGCAGCCGAGCACGCGGTCGGTTGTGCCGTCGACCACGAGCTTGAGCAGAACGGTGGTGTCGCGCCCGGACAAAGTGGCCTTGAGCGGCTTGAAGCTCGCCTTGTAGATGTCGGTGCGGGCGCACCGCGCCCGCGCTTGCGCCTCCGTGAGCCCGACGACGCCGACCTCGGGGTCGGAAAACACCGCGGTCGGCACGTTGGTGTGGTCGACCGAGGTCGGCTTGCCGCCGAACACCGTATCGGCAAAGGCGTGGCCCTCGCGAATGGCGACCGGTGTGAGATTGACGCGGTTGGTGACGTCGCCGACCGCATAGATATTGCCAACGCTGGTGCGCGAGAACTCATCGACCGCGATGCCGCCGTTCGCCGCCAGCGCAACGCCGGCCTCATGCAAGCCGAGCTTGGCAATGTGCGGCGCCCGGCCGACCGCGAACATCACGCAATCGGCGGTAACGTGATTGCCGCCGGAAAGCTGGGCCGACAAATGCGCACCGCTGCGCTCGATCGCCGCCACCTTGCAGCCGGTGATCACCCGGATGCCGTGCTTCTCCATCTCGGTGCGCACATGGTGGCGCACGTCGTCGTCGAAGCCGCGCAGAATGTTCTCGCCGCGATAGACCAGTGTGACGTGCGAGCCGAGCCCGGCAAAAATGCCGGCAAATTCCACCGCGATATAGCCGCCGCCCTGAATGACCACGCGATGCGGCAATTTCGGCAGATGAAACGCTTCGTTCGAGGAGATGGCGTGCTCGAGGCCGGGGATTTTATCGCCGTAGCTCGGCGTGCCGCCGGTCGAGATCAGAATGTGTGCGGCCCGGACCCGCTTGCCGTCAGCCAAAGCGACGGTATGCGCATCCGCCAGCACGGCGCGGTTTTTGACCACGGTGACGCCGGCCTTCTGCAAGGTCGCCGTATAGGCCGCTTCGAGCCGTGCAATCTCGCGATCTTTATTGGCGATCAGTGTCGGCCAGTCGAAGCTCGGTTGCGGCAAGGTCCAGCCGAAGCCGGCGGCATCCTCGAACTCGGCATGAAACCGCGAGGCGTAGACCAGAAGCTTCTTCGGCACGCAGCCGCGGATCACGCAGGTGCCGCCGAGCCGATATTCTTCGGCCAGCATGACGCGCGCGCCATGCTGCGCGGCAATCCGTGCGGCGCGCACGCCGCCTGAGCCGCCGCCGATGACGAACAGATCGACGTCGTGATCGGCCATCCTAGAGGTCGTGTCCGCGTTTTTTCATCTCGTCACGAATCTTGACGACGACCTCGTCGGCGAGAGCGTCGCCCCAGTTGCCGCCGCTTGCCATGCTCTCGTCGAGCGCCTTCGGCTCCTCGGTGATCGCCTTGCGGCCGACCGGCGTCTGATAGAAGGCGAGAAGCTGCTTCAGCTCAGCTTCGGTGAAGTGGCTCGCGTAGATGCGGGCGGCCATGTCGACCAGTTCATCGACGCGCGGGGCGTAGCCCTTTTCCAAGCTGGCGGCGACCTCGTTGAGGTCTTTGGCCCACATGAAGTTGGTCTGCATGAACTGGTCTTTGACCTTCTCGACCACGCCGCGCACGAGCGGTGTAAACAGCTGCCGGGCGCCCTTGAGCTCGACGATCTGCTTGGCGACCAGGATCGCGGCGGGCGACGGCGGCTGTGCCGGAGTTTGCGCCGCAGCCGGCCGGGCGAGGCCGATCAAGGCGAGCGCGACCAGGGCCGCCAGCAGCGGATGAAACTGGCGCTGGCGCGCGCTGCGGCGCGTAAACGGACGGGCGATCATGGACGCACTCCCTTGTGAAGCTTGCAAACTTACGGCCTCTCGACGACACGCACACCGATCGGACCAGCCACAATAGCAGCCGCCGCCAGCCCAATGAACAAGCCGTGTTCCACGACGCCGGGGATGGGCGCCAGACGGGCCGCAAGCTCTTGTGGATTGCCGATGCGTTGCAACTGAGCGTCGATCAGCCAGTGCCCGCCGTCCGTGACGAAAGGATGGCCGGAGGCGGTTTTGCGCAACGGCGCCGGCCCCGCGCACCCGGCCGCCGCGGCGGCCGCCTCGACCCTGCGCTGCGTCACCGTGGCGCCGAACGGCACGATTTCGACGGGGAGCGGAAAACGCCCCAACACCTCGACCCATTTCGATTGATCGGCGATTACAACCATGCGCTCCGACGCGCTGGCCACGATCTTTTCCCGCAGCAACGCGCCGCCACCGCCCTTGATCAAACTCAGATCCGGCGCGATCTCATCGGCGCCGTCGACCGTAAGGTCGAGCTGTGGCGCCTCGTCCAGCGTGGTCAGCGCAATGCCGAGGCGCTCGGCCTGGGCGCGCGTCGCTTCCGAGGTCGGCACCGCCACGATCTTGAGCCCGGCCCGGACGCGCTCGCCAAGCAGATTGACGAAGTGCGCCGCGGTCGAGCCGGTGCCGAGCCCCAGCCGCATCCCCGGCCGTACGAAATCCAGCGCGCGCTCGGCAGCGGCGCGCTTCTGCGTCTCGACGTCCATCGTCACCCGCAAAAACCCCTTCGACGCGGCGATCGCCCGCGCCGTATCTAGCGCCGTTCCGCCGGGCCGCCCAGGAAAAAGGCGCCGCAGCCGCCGTGCTTGCACAGCCATGCGTTGCCGGCTAGGCGGTCGGCATGCTGACCATCGTCTTCGATCTCGACGGCACCCTGATCGACACCGCGCCGGACCTCATCGACACGCTCAACTTCACTCTCACGCGGGAGGGGCTTGCGGCGGTGCCGTTCGACACCGCGCGCAATCTGATCGGCGGCGGTGCTCGGGGCATGATCGAGCGGGCGCTCGCCGCCGAAGGACGGACCTGCGCGCCGGCCGACGTCGACCGGCTTTATGCGGCGTTCGTCGCCCGTTACGCCGACCACCTCGCCGATCGGTCGCGGCCGTTTCCGAATCTGGAAAGCGCGCTCGACCGGCTTGCCGCCGCCGGTCATCGGCTTGCGGTCTGCACCAACAAGCTCGAATGGCTCTCCATCCGGCTCCTCACCATGCTCAAGCTCGCGCCGCGCTTTGCCGCGATCTGCGGCCAGGACACGTTCGGCATACAGAAGCCGGACCCCGAAGTGTTGCGCCGCACCGTGCTGCGCGCCGGCGGCAATCTCGACGCCGCCGTCATGGTTGGCGATTCCAAAACCGACCTGTACACCGCCCGCGCCGCGCAGGTGCCGATCGTGGCGGTCGATTTCGGCTACAGCGATGTGCCCATCGCAAGCCTCAAGCCCGACGGCATTATCAGCTCGTTCGCCGACCTGCCCCGGGCTATCGCCGCCCTGGCCGGCAAACCGCAACCGCCGGTCGCCGGCAAGCGTTCATTAACCCTTTCGTAGGCCTTAACAATTGCGCAAGTTACCGGCCACATAGTCGGCCCCGTGGGGAACTTGGCCGCGTCCTGGGCCGCCATCAGACTGCCGATTTGGGCCACGGCGGGCTTTACCAACAGCCTCAGGCGGCCTACGGTCCGGCATTCGGGACGGAGAGGGGTCATGTCACGCGTCGGACTCGTCGTCGCCGCCGCTACGGTGGCCGTGATGGGCGTTGGGCTAGCGGGGTGCTCGAGCATGCCCGATTGGATGCCATCGCCATCCATGCCGGATTTGTTCTCGTCGAGTTCGTCGGCACCGCAGCTGCAGACGCTGCGCTTCGAATCCGACCCGCCCGGCGCCGACGTCCGCACGATTCAGGGCCAGACCTGCTTTACCCCCTGCGCGCTGGCGGTGCCGTCGGAGAACCAGCCGATCACCATCACCAAAGCCGGTTTTGTGGCCCAGACCATTCAGGTCAGCGTCGGGCCGCCGCCCGAGCACTCGTTCTGGGAAAGCCCGCCTCCCACCCTCGTTCCGAACCCGGTACAGGTGGCGCTGCAGCCGCTGGCGCCGCCCAAGCCGGTACGCAAGCCGCGGCCGCCGCACCGCAAAACCGCGGAGCGCACGCACACCGCCGCCAAGGTGACGCCGGCGCCCGCGCAAGCGGGAGGCCCATTCCCGGCACCGCCGCCGGTGCAGCAACAACAGGCGGCGCCTTCGCCGTTCCCGCCGGCACCGAGCGGACAGTAGCGCCGCGCGCGGGCTGAAGCTCTGAACACGCCCGTCAGTTCCGAACACGCCCGTCGGAACAATCGGCCGCCGCTGGACGGCCGGGGCTGTATTCGGCACTATGATTGCTTATCTGGAGGTTGGGACGTGACGGCCTGCCGCCGGCGCCCACACGCATCCTGGAATCTTTGCTGATGGACCGCCCACGAACGGAAAGTTTCGATCTTGAGCGCGCTCCGGCGACCTTCGCCGGAGCGGCAGATGTGCCGGCGTTGATCGATCCGTTCGGCCGCGCCATCACCTATTTGCGCGTGTCGGTAACCGACCGCTGCGATTTCCGCTGCGTCTATTGCATGTCGGAAAACATGACCTTCCTGCCGAAGGCCGACGTGCTCACGCTCGAGGAACTCGACCGGCTGTGCTCGGCCTTCATCGCACGCGGCGTGCGCAAGCTGCGCCTGACCGGCGGCGAGCCGCTGGTACGCCGCGGCATCATGACCTTGTTTGCTTCGCTGTCGCGCCAGCTGCGCGCCGGCCGCCTCGACGAGCTGACGCTGACCACCAACGGCTCGCAGCTCGCCAAATACGCCGAGGAGATCAAAGCGTATGGTGTTGAGCGCATCAACGTCTCGCTCGATACGCTCGATCCGGACAAATTCCGCGCCATCACCCGTTGGGGCTCGCTCGACAAGGTGCTCGACGGCATCGACGCCGCGCAGGCTGCGGGGCTGCAAATCAAGATCAACGCGGTGGCGCTCAAGGGCGTCAACGACGACGAGTTTCCCAAGCTGATCGAATGGGCGCACGGCCGCGGCATGGATTTGACCTTGATCGAAGTCATGCCGCTCGGCGAGATCGGCGAGGGCCGGCTCGAGCAATATCTGCCGCTCTCCATGGTGCGGGCGCGGCTCGCCCAGCGCTATCAGCTCGGGGAGCTCGACTACCGCAGCGGCGGACCGGCGCGTTACGTGCGCGTCGCCGAGACCGGCGGCCGGCTCGGCTTCATCACGCCGATGACCCATAATTTCTGCGAATCCTGCAACCGCGTGCGGGTCACCTGCACCGGCACGCTTTATATGTGTCTGGGCCAGGAGGACGCCGCCGACTTGCGCAAGCCGCTGCGCGCCTCCGAGGGCGACGATCTCTTGCTTTCGGCGATTGACGAGGCGATTTCGCGCAAACCCAAGGGCCACGATTTCATTATCGACCGCCGTCACAAGCGGCCGGCCTTGTCGCGGCATATGAGCGTCACCGGCGGCTGATATGAGCCGTCGTTCAGGCCGGCCGCTGCGAGAGCCGGAATCCTGAACGCGTACGCAACCCCACCTCCTCCTATTGTCGCGGTGATCGCGGCCGCACCGCCGCCAAGAACGCCTGCAGGATTGCCTGATTGCGATTGACATCAAAACCTTCTTTGAAAAAAACGCCGGCGCGCAGCTCGGGAAGCCTGGGCAGAATTCCGTCTTTGGCGAGCGCCAGCGAACGCGACAGTTCCGATTTGACCCGATCGAGCGTCGCGAGAACCCCCACGCCCGCCTCGGCCGCCGCGGCAAGATTCCACAAATCGACCGCGCTGAAGGCGATCCGGTAAGGCACGTTGCTCTCGTCGAACAGATCAAGCACCTTACGGTCCATATAGCCCTCGTGACGACTGAGATACGGAACCGGCGCGTCGTCGGGCACGACAAAGTGCGGGGCGTGGACCCAGACCATCTTTTCCGTCCACTCTGCGACCAGTCCGCGCCGCGATCCCGCCTGGACCAACATGAAGACCAGATCGAGATAGCCCGAGCGGAGGTTTTCGGCGAGAAAGTTCGCATTGCCGGAAATGAACCGATAGCCGCCCTTGTCAGCTCCCGGCAGCATCCGCACGACGTCGGACAAGACCGAACGGACAAAGATGCTTTGAATGCCGATGTACAGCGTTTCGCCTTTGGGCACGCGCCCGGCTATCGCGACGATCTGATCGTTGAGCGCCAACACCCGGCGGGCATAACTTTCGACGATCGAGCCCAATTCAGTTAAGCCGATTCCCTGGCCTTTTTTCACCAGCAGATCGCCGCCCAGCATCTGTTGCAGCCGCTTCATCTGCGCGCTGATCGCCGGCTGCGTCAGGTTGAGTTCCTCGGCGGCCTTGGTGAAGCTGCCGTGTTCGCTGATGACAATGAAAGAACGCAACAGCTCCGTCGGGATCGTGCTATGTCCGTATTGTCGGGGCATCAGCGACGCCACATGGTCCTTGGTGGCTCAGGCTGGGGAGCGCGGAGTTCATCGTGCCACAACTCTCAGACGTGATACAGCCCCATCCTGCAATCGAGCGGGGAAATATCGATTGCGCCGCACCAATTGTTTGAACACCGACTTAAGCCGCCTTCTTCCCATACCCTGCTGAAACCGCGAGGTTTCTTTGATGACGGAGATATTCGACGTCGTCGTGGTCGGATTTGGCCTTGCCGGCGCCATAGCGGCGGTCGAAGCCCATGATCGGGGCGCGAGTGTCGTCATCATCGAGAAGCAGACTGTGCCTGGCGGCCTTTCCATCTGTGCCGGCGGTGGTGCACGAATCGCCGAGGACGTCGATCAGGCGATCGCATATCTGGAAGCATCGTCCGCTCAAACCACCCCGGAGCCGGTGCTGCGCGCACTGGCCAAAGGCATGGTCGAGCTTCCGCGCTACATGAACAGCCTCGCCGAGCCCTTTGGCGCGACGATTTCAACCGTGCCGGTCAAAGGCAATTACCCGCTGCCGGGTTACGAGACATGGCGCTTCATCGAGGTCGACAGCATTCCCGGCTTGGATCCGGCCGCCGCCTACCCCCACGTTCGCGCCGAAGGCGCTGCCAAGGGCATCACGATGTTTGCGCTTGTGCACAGGCACGTGCTGCGAAGAGGCATCGCGCTGCGGCTGGGGACGGCGGTCGACCGGCTGTGGCGCGACGGCGGCGAGATCAAAGGCGTGCGTTGCGGTGACGCGGCCATCGCAGCACGACGCGCCGTGGTGCTGGCCTGCGGCGGCTTCGAAGCTGCCGATGACCTGCAGCGACAGTTCTGGCCGGCGCCGATGCGCTCGGCCGCGACGTTGGCCAATACGGGCGACGGCATTCGCATGGCGCAGGCGGCCGGAGCCGGCCTCTGGCACATGTGGCATTCCCACGGCGTGTACGGTTTTCATCATCCCGATGCCGCCTACAAGCTCGGCATCCGCATCCGCCGGCAGCACAACTGGATACCGGGAAGCCCAGCCAATCGCACGATCCCGATGAGCTGGATCATCGTCGATCGGCGCGGCCACCGCTTCATGAACGAATACGACCCGTACATGCAGGACACCAATCACCGGCCGCTGTCGCACTACGATCCGGCGACACAGTGCTTTCCGCGCATCCCGGCGCTGCTCGTTGTCGATGCCAGAGGACGCGCGCTCTATACGCTTTGCGAACCGAGCTACAACGACGCGGCCATAGCGGCGCGCTTCAATAGACAAAGCGTGCATGAGCTCGACGATCTGGTGCTGACGACGCGATCGAGTCTCGTCGAGATCGCCGATGCGTTTGCTCTCGACCGCGCAGCATTCCGCGCGACGATCGACGACTGGAATGCCGCATGCGCGGCCGGCATCGACCGCGCCTTCGGCCGGCCGCCGGCGAGCCTGATGCCGATCGCGGAGCCGCCGTTCTCAGCCGCACATGTGTGGCCGATCGTATCCAATACCCAGGGCGGATTGCCGCACGACGCGGAGCAGCGGGTCCTCGATGCGTTTGGCGCGCCGATCCCGCGGCTCTACGTGGCGGGCGAGCTTGGCAGCGTATTCGGCCACTTGTACATTTCGGGCGGCAACTTCTCGGAGTGTTTGGTCGGCGGCCAAATCGCCGGACGCAATGCCGCGCGCTTCGCTCCCTGGTGCGCAGGCCTACCGGGGACGATTGCGTGGCGGAAAAATCAGCAATCGAGTGTGGAATGAGAAAAGCCGCGATGTCGTTCGGGCTGGCCCTCGTGGCCCTGCTCGCTGCGGTAAGTTTTTTGCAAGCCCAAATCCATCCGAACCGACCGATTCGCATGATCGTCGGGTTTCCGCCCGGCGGCGTGGTCGATGCCGCCGCCCGCATCGTCGGCGACAAGCTCGGCGACTTACTCGGCCAGCCGATCGTGATCGAGAACCGGCCGGGCGCCAGCGGGACCCTCGCCGCCGGCATGGTGGTGAAAGCCACCCCGGACGGGCATACGCTGTTTCTCTGCCCAGGCGACCTGATCACGCTCGCCGCGCTCAAGCCGCACATGGATTTCGATCCCGGCGCGCAATTGCGGCCCATCGCGATGATCTCCAGCAATCCGCTGGTCGTCGTCGCCAACGCCAAGGCGCCGTTCAACAGCATCTCAGAGATGCTGGATGCGGCGCGAACGAGCCCGCGCGCGCTCGAATACGCAACGCCCGGTCCCGGCACCGAAAACCACGTCGTTGGCGAATGGATCGCGACCGCCGCGCACATCAAGCTGTTGCACGTTCCCTTTAACGGCGGGGCGGAGGCCGGTAACGGCGTTGCCGGCGGCTTTGTACCGCTTGGGATCTTTTCACCGCCTGTCGTTTACCCGGCGCTGATCAATGCCGGCAAGGTCAAGGTCCTGGCGCTGACCGGCAAGAACCGGCCATCGTTTTTACCGGCGTCATGGCCGACGCTGATCGAGAGCGGCGTGCCGGTCGATTCCACCAATTGGCTCGGCGTATTCGCGCCGCCCAGCACGCCTGACGAGATCGTGACCCGCATCGACGCCGCCTTGGCGCAAGCCGTGCAGGATGCGACGGTCCGCAAGCGCATGAACGATCTCGGTATGACGCCAATACACCTCGGCGCCGCTGCCTTTGCGGCGGCGATCCGCGCCGACACCGCGACCTACGCCCAGATTATCCGCGAGACCGGCATCTACGTCGAGCGGTGATTCATGGATGCGGCCGCTCCGGGATTCGATGCGTCGCTGACCCAGGCGGCATTCTGGATCGCGGCACTGCGCATCATGGCGATCAACATTCTGCTGTCCGGCGACAACGCGGTGGTCATCGCGCTGGCTTGCCGCGACCTGCCGTCTCGCCAGCGGCTCTGGCGTTGCCGTCGTTCTGCTCATCGTTTTTACTGGCGTGGTGGCGCGGCTGATGGAGCTGCCTTACCTCGAGGCCGCCGGCGGCCTCGCCCTGCTCTACATCGCCGTCAAGCTGCTCCTGCCCGAGGCGCCGGACGAGACCGACATACAGGCCGAAGCCCACTTTTGGCGGGCGGTGCGCATCGTCGTCGTCGCCGACATCATCATGAGTCTGGACAATATTATCGCGGTCGCGACCGCGGCGCAGGGCAATGTGATGTCGCCGGCGCGGCCGTCGTCACCGATAAGGCCATCGCGTCGGCAGTCGTGGCCGCCTTCGGCGCGGCCTCCGCTCAGAAGGTGCAGTGGGCGGTTTGTGCGGCGGGAGCTGTGCTGGTCCTTATCGCCGGCTGGCTATGGCGCTCGCGGTCGGCCAAATCGCACTCCGCGGCTGGCGGCTAGTCTAGGAATAGAGGCGCATCGGCCTGAATGGGGCCATGCTGCCGATAAGCGTCGCGTGTGCTCGCATTGTCCCTCAACTTGACGGCAAACGCCGCAACCCTGCTATGCTGGCAGCCAAAGCCGGTATAAAGCGCACGACGGATCGCCATCGGCGGCAAGAAGCCGCCTTTTGATCCGAGGGAGAACAAGGTGGCTACACTCCTGAAGCTCTGCAGCGTCATCGACGCGACCAACAGGTGGATCGGACGTTGGTGCGCCTGGTTGATCCTGCTCGCCGTCGCGGTCTCCGCGGCAAACGCCACCGTGCGCAAAATCTTCGATATATCGTCGAATGCCTGGCTCGAACTGCAATGGGTGCTGTTCAGTGCTGTTTTTCTCCTCTGCGCATCGTGGACCTTGCAAGACAATGAGCATATCCGCATCGATATCGTGAATAACCTCATGCCGCGCTGGCTGCACAACACCATCGAGCTTATCGGTCATGCGTTTTTCCTGCTCCCGTTGACCATCATCCTGGTCCTGACCGGCGTTCCATTCTTCATCCTGTCGTTCAAAATCAACGAGCAGTCGGGAAATGCCGGCGGACTGCCGCAATGGCCGGCCAAAGCCTTGATCATGATCGGCTTCGCACTATTGCTGGCGCAGGCCGTATCCGAACTGATCAAACGCATCGCCATCATGCGCGGCCTCATCGCCGATCCGCACGCGACGCAAGTTCATGCCCTGGAAGCCGAAGTCGAGCAGATCGTCGAGGCCATCGATAAGCGCTGAGCGCCACGCATACGGGGACCGAGGGACGCGGAATGGAAG
This sequence comes from Xanthobacteraceae bacterium, assembly GCA_035651875.1. Classification (GTDB taxonomy): domain Bacteria; phylum Pseudomonadota; class Alphaproteobacteria; order Rhizobiales; family Xanthobacteraceae; genus BOG-931. The sequence goes on along the minus strand of DASRET010000046.1, from coordinate 13,812 downwards.
CTTTTCTTATTCAATACATGGCGCCGATCATGTTCGGCTCCCTGGTCGTCGTATTGCTGCTTGGTTATCCAGCGGCATTCTCGCTGGCGTTCGTCGGCCTGTTCTATGCTCTGGTCGGTATTTGGCTTGGCCTGTTTCAGCCGGATTTCCTGCAGGCGCTGCCGGACCGCATCTATGGCGTGATGAGCAACGACACGCTGCTCGCCATCCCGTTCTTTACCTTCATGGGGCTGGTGCTCGAACGCTCCGGGATGGCTGAAGACCTCCTGGATACCATCGGTCAACTGTTCGGCACGTTGCGCGGCGGTTTGGCTTACGCCGTCGTTTTTGTCGGCGCGCTGCTTGCCGCCACTACCGGCGTAGTCGCAGCGTCGGTCATTTCCATGGGTCTCATCTCACTACCGATCATGCTGCGCTACGGCTATGACCGCCGTTTTGCGACCGGCGTGATCGCCGCATCGGGAACGCTGGCGCAAATCATTCCCCCGTCGCTGGTGCTCATCGTCATGGCCGATCAACTCGGTAAATCGGTGGGCGACATGTACGAGGGCGCTTTCATTCCTGGCATCGCGCTGGCTGGACTGTATGCGGTCTATACGTTCATCATTTCCATGCTGTTCCCGAAGGCAACGCCTGGCCTGCCGGAAGCCACGATCGGTTTCAAGGAGCCCGAACCTCGCTCCCGCCAGGTGCTCACCCGGATCAATGCGGTTCCCCTCATCCTGTGTTGTTTGGCAGTGATCGCGTGGGCTGGGCACGGCACCTATCAGATGCTGCCAAATCTGCTCTCAACGGGCATTTTTGCGGCAGCTGGCGAATTTTTCGTTCTGCTTTTGGATATTCTTTTGATTGCAGTTATGCTGTTTTTTCTTGAGAAATTCGTTCGTTTCCTCGTTTCAGGCGACGACGAACGAGGCTTGCTTTCGCTTTTCGTCCTCGCGCTCGCAAGCGCCGTGTTCGGCATCTTCATGATGCGCAACTCGGAAAGTCACGGCGCCGATTTCGTCGTGCTTTGCATGTTCTTTGGCATTCTGTTCGCGTTCGGCGTAGCGATCGTGAACTGGCTCCTGTATCGATTCACCGGCTTGCGTTTTCTGTCGCACATCGCGCAGCAGACGACGTTCGTGATGGTGCCGCCGCTGTTTCTGATCTTTCTGGTCCTGGGCACCATTTTCATCGGCGTCGCGACGCCGACTGAAGGCGGCGCCATGGGCGCATCCGGCGCGCTGATCCTCGGCGCGCTCAAGCGCCGCCTGAGCTGGAGCCTGATCCGCCAGGCGACCGAATCCACAGCAAAATTGGCCTCTTTCGTGGTCTTCATCCTGCTCGGCGCGCGCGTGTTTTCACTGACGTTCTACGGGGTAAGCGGCCACATCTGGGTCGAGAACCTGCTTACCTCGCTGCCTGGCGGGCAGATCGGCTTTTTGCTTTTCGTCAACGCCTTTGTTTTCGTGCTGGCGTTTTTCCTCGATTTCTTCGAACTGGCCTTCATCGTCATTCCGTTGCTCGGCCCTGCCGCCGATCATCTCGGCATCGATCTGATCTGGTTTGGCGTCATTCTCGGCGTCAACATGCAGACCTCGTTCCTGCATCCGCCGTTCGGCTTCGCCTTGTTCTATTTGCGCTCCGTGGCGCCGCGGGAATCCTTCATCGACCGGATCACCGGCAAGATGACGGCCCCGGTGACGACAGGTCAGATCTATTGGGGGGCGATGCCGTTCGTTTTGATCCAGGTCATCATGGTGGTCGCTGTGATCCTGTTCCCGGCCATGGTCATGCACTACAAAGCCGGCCAATCCCAGCTCGATCCAAATAAAGTGCAGATCGACCTGCCGACGATCGACCTGCCGCAACTCGACTTGCATTGACGGCCGGCACCAGGCGGCACAAAAAACCCCGGCGCCAAGGCGCCGGGGCCATATTGCCGGATAAGCACGCCAATCAGGTTTTCGGCCGCGTGCGAATCATGAAGTTCTCATAGGTGTATTCGGCAACCTGCCACCACAAGTTCTCGTCGTTGCGGAACGCAAATTGCGATTCCAGGATTTTCTTATAATCCGCATTGGCGGCCGAGGTTTCGGCATTGACCTGATCGGAGGCCTTCAGACAAGCCTCCATGATTTGGAAGCTGAACGGTTTCAAAACCGCACCGTTGGCTACCAGGCGCTTGAGAGCCTGCGGATTGCGCGCGTCGTATTTGGCTTGCACATCCATGTTGGCGTAGCCAGCCGCTGCGGTAATGATCGCCTGGTACGATTTGGGCAGGGCATGCCATTTGTCGGTGTTGATGAAGAAGTGCAGCACCGTGCCGCCTTCCCACCAACCCGGATAATAGTAGTACTTGGCGACCTTGTAGAAACCAAGCTTCTCGTCGTCGTAGGGGCCGACCCACTCAGTTGCGTCGATCGTGCCTTTCTCCAGCGCTGGATAAATATCGCCGCCCGGAATCTGCTGTGGAATCAGGCCGAGCTTCGACATGGTCTTGCCGGCCCAGCCGCCGATCCGCATCTTAAGGCCCTTTAGATCGTCGACCGTATTGATCTCCTTGCGGAACCAACCACCCATTTGCGTGCCGGTATTGCCGCCGGCGATGGCGTAAAGATTGAACTTCTTGCCGAATTCGTTGAGCATATCCTGACCGCCGTGATCCTGGAACCAGGCGTTTTGCTGCCGCGAATTCAGGCCGAAAGGAATCGAGCAATAGAGCGCGAACGTCGGATCCTTTCCAAAGAAGTAATAGCCGGCGGTGTGGCACATCTCGACGGTCTGATTTCCGACCGCGTCGATGGCGCTGAACGGCGGAACGATCTCGCCGCCGGCAAAGGCCTGAATCTGAAACTTGTTGTCGGTCGCTTCGGCGACGTATTTCGACATCGTTTCGGCCGCGCTGTACGGAACGTCAAGCGACTTCGGCCAGCTTGTGGTCAATCGCCACTTGAGCGTCGGCGACGACTGCGCGATCGCCGGCGCGGCGATGGCAGTACCGGCAAGTCCCACACCTGCCGTTTTCAGAAATTGACGACGTTTCATATCGGGTCCTCCCCTCTTAGTTCTCCAGCCGCGCGTTTACTTGCTGCTCGCACGCGTACCGCGACGGGCCATCGGACCATCCTAGAATGGTTGCAGCGGGCCGGAAAGCAGATTCGGCGGGGCTGCGGCACCACGGCCGCCCGATGCTTAATGCTCGGACGCCTGCCGACGAGATGACCAGCCCGCTATTTGTTTACTTACACAGCTTCCAGCAGCCCCAGCCTGCTCGCCAGCCATCGCGTCGTCGGCGCCTGGATGAGGATCGTCATCAGGATGGCGATAAAGGTCACCGAGGCGATCATCGGCGCGCCGGGCGCCTTGACGCCGAGCAGGATGCCGGCCAGCGCGGCCGGAATGACCCCGGTCTCGCGTGTCCAGCACATGAACAGCATCTCGTTCATGCTCCAGCGCGCCCGGCGGTCGGGCAGCGCGCACGCGAACACCGCCGCCGGCCGCGCCACCGCCATGAAGACGGCGACCACGGCCATGCCGGGCAGCAAATAGCGGTTCATCAGGCCGAAATCGACCTGCGCGCCGAGCAGTATAAAGATGAACAGACGCATGATGAATGCGGTCGTCGTCACGTACTGATCGAGCCGCTGCTGCTCACGCTCGGACATCTTGAATCCAAAGGCGTCCTTGTTGCCGAGCATGATGCCGAACACGAATACCGCCATGAAGCCGCTGGCCCCCAAGCCGTCCGCCGCGAAATAGGCGCCGATCACCGCCATGATCGTCACCGGCGGCGCATACTCCATGAGAAAGCCCCAGCGCTCGTGGGCGATGAGCAAGGCGGCGAGATAGCCCAGCGCCATCCCCGCGCCGATGCCGAGCAGCGCTTGCTGAAAGAAATCGAGCAGCGACGAACTCAGCGTAAATTCGCCGGTGCCCATGGCCACAGCCAGCACACCGAACGTGACGATCGCGCCGGTCGCGTCGTTGAAGGCGGACTCGCTCATCACCATTTGCGCCACGCGGTCGCGCACGTGCACCTGGCGAAAGATCGGGATCAGCGTCGCCGGATCGGTGGATGCGATTGCGGCGCCGAGCAGCGCCGCCACGATCCAGGGCGCGCCGAGCACCAAATGTGCCGCGACGGCAGTGATCGCCGCCGTTATCAAAACGCCCAACGTGGCGATCACCACGACTGTGATCCACACGCGCTTGAGCACGTCGAGGCGCAGCGACGCGCCACCGTCGAACAGGATGTAGCTCGCGCCAAACAACAGCAGAATTTGGTAGAGCGCCGAATCCGCCTTGATGTCGATCAGGCCCAGTGCCTGCGGGCCGATCACCATGCCGACCAGCAAAAACAACGAGATATCGGGAATGCGCAGCTTCTCGGCGACAATGCCCATGGCGGTGCCGATTGCGAGAATGAGCCCGCCCGAAAGCAGCGTATGCTTGGCGATCGCAACGGAAGCCGGCACGTCCAATTTAAGTCCCTCCCGTTTGCACCGGCTGCCTTGGCACGCCTTTGTCGACCCTAACGCGGATCACCGGGCCGCGAAATGGGATGCGCGCTGAGCACCATGCCGGCGGCCTTCAGCTCGGCGAACCGGGTAGCACGGCGCTCGAGCGCCAGTGCATCGCGACCCCATTGCTCCATATTCCAGTCCTCGTCGACGTGCGCAGCCTGCCACGCGTCGTCGGCTGACAACCTGCCGTCCGCCAGTGCCAGCGCGAGCAGCGCCGAGCCCATCAGCGTCGTTGCGGCATGCAATGCGCCGAGCCGCCACGGATCCTCCGGAATGACGGCGCGCACCGCGGCCAGCGCCTCCGGCGGCTGGGCGACGTGCACGATGCCTTCGGCCAGCGCAAAGCGCGCGCCGAGGCGCTGCGCGGCCCAGGCCAAGAGGGGATCCCAATGGCGGCGCTGACGCTCGACCAGTCCCGCGGGACTCGCAGCGCGGTAGAACACAAGATCGGAGCCGAGGTATTTGGCGATTTCGTCAGCGACCGGCTGCGGACGATCGGCAACGCCATCGATGATGACATTGGCAAGCCGTGTCAGCGGCATTGTCGACGGATCGATGACATCGCCTTGCGCTTGCCACTCGGCGGCGATGGCCTCGGCAAGGCCGCGCATCGGCGCCGCAAGAATCCGTCGTGCCGGCGTGTGCACCGCCTTGCCGTCGAGCCGCACCGCGTAGCCGGCGGCGTCACTGGCGACGCTCGCTTCGGCGTAAAAGCGGCGGCGCAGCGCCGGCTGCACCCCGCGGCGCGCCGCCTCGATCGGATTGTCTGGCGATCCGCCGCCATTCGTCGTGTCGGTCATCGGCCCTTTTATCCTTTAGCCGACAACGCCAGAACCAGGGGGTGGGAGGCCTGGCGCGACAAATTCCGGGCATAACCAAGCAGAATCAATATCTTAGATATCCTTTACCCCTCCGGTTGCCGTCCCGGCGGGGTAACCCGCAAGAGCGGCGGGCGACCGATTGGCTGCGGCAAAGTTACCCGGCCGCAATCGCGCTTATGTTAAGCACCAACGGCGACAAAAGCCTGTTATTACAAGCGGAAGCGGTGGAAATCCGTATCGCGCTCGACTACTATCCCGGCCCGGATTCGGCCACGGAGCCCCGCCGTAAGTAGCCGATCCCCAGCAGCGCGCGTACCGCTTGTGCGGCAGACGCTGCGGCAAGAGGAGTCAATGAAACCTACCGACATTTCGGCTCCGGACTACTTCCACAAGGTGGTGGACTGTCAGTGGGCCTGCCCGGCGCACACGCCGGTGCCCGAATACATCCGCTTGATCGCCGCAGGCCGCTACAGCGACGCCTACATGATCAACTGGGAATCCAACGTCTTCCCCGGCGTCTTGGGGCGGACCTGCGACCGGCCTTGCGAACCGGCCTGCCGGCGCGGCCGGGTCGAGGCCGAGCCGGTGGCGATCTGTCGGCTCAAGCGCGTCGCCGCAGACTTCAAGGACGATATCCGATCCCGCCTGCCCAAGCCGGCGGCGCAGAAAAACGGTAAGCGCATCGCACTCGTGGGTGGCGGCCCGGCTTCGCTGGCGGTGGCCCGCGATCTCGCGCCGATGGGCTACGAATGCGTCGTGTTCGACCAGGACCCGCTGGCCGGCGGCATGATGCGCACGCAGATTCCGAAATTCCGCCTGCCAGAAAGCGTGCTCGACGAGGAATGCCAATACATCCTCGATCTCGGCCTGACGTTCATCGGCGGCAAGCGCATCGACAGCATGAAGGCGCTGCTTGCCGAGAATTTCGATGCGATCTTCGTCGGCTGCGGCGCGCCGCGCGGCCGCGACCTCGACATTCCCGGCCGCAAGGAAGCGGCCAAGAACGTCCATATCGGCATCGACTGGCTGTCCAGCGTCTCGTTCGGCCACATCGACCGCATCGGCAAGCGCGTCATCGTGCTCGGCGGCGGCAACACCGCCATGGATTGCTGCCGCTCGTCGCGCCGGCTCGGCGGCGACGATGTCAAAGTCGTGGTGCGCTCCGGCTTTGAGGAAATGAAAGCGTCTCCCTGGGAAAAGGAAGACGCCATGCACGAGGATATTCCGATCTTCAATTATCTCGTGCCCAAGGAATTCACCCACGATAACGGCAAGCTGACCGGCGTCGTATTCGAAAAGGTCAAGGCCGAGCGCGACGCCAAAGGCCGTCGCCAACTCATCCCGACCGGCGAGCCCGACGAGCATTTCCCCTGCGACGACGTGCTGGTCGCAGTCGGCCAGGAAAACGCCTTTCCGTGGATCGAGCGCGATTGCGGCATCGAGTTCGACAAATGGGACATGCCCAAGGTCGATCCGAACACCATGGCGTCGACCAATCCGAAGGTGTTTTTCGGCGGCGATGCCGCGTTCGGACCGAAGAACATCATCTGGGCGGTCGCCCACGGCCACGACGCGGCGATTTCGATCGACCGCTTCTGCCGCGGCGAAGACGTCGCCGTGCGGCCGCAGCCAAGCATGGCCGTCGCCAGCCAGAAGATGGGCATCCACGAATGGTCCTACGACAACGAGATCGCGCCCGATAAGCGCTATCGCGTGCCGCATCGCGACAAGGTGCAGGCGCTGCGCGATATCAAGTCCGAGGTCGAGCTCGGCTACGACGTCGAGCTGGCGCTGAAGGAAGCCGAGCGCTGCCTCAATTGCGACGTGCAGACGGTCTTCGCCGGCCAGCTCTGCATCGAATGCGACGCCTGCGTCGACATCTGCCCGATGGACTGCATCACCTTCACGCAGAACGGCGAAGAGGCCGAGCTGCGCACCCGCCTGCAGGCGCCGGCCAAGAACCTGACGCAGGACCTCTACATCGGCAACAGCCTGAAAACCGGGCGCATCATGGTCAAGGACGAGGACGTCTGCCTGCATTGCGGGCTGTGCGCCGAACGCTGTCCGACCGGCGCCTGGGACATGCAGAAATATCTGATCGACATGACGCACGCGGAACAAGCATGCCACTGCAAAGCGTAAACGACTTCGTCATCCGGTTCGCCAACGTCAACGGTTCGGGTTCGGCGAGCGCCAACGAACTGTTCGCCCGCGCGGTACTGCGCATGGGCGTCCCGGTCTCCCCGCGCAACATCTTCCCGTCCAACATTCAGGGCCTGCCGACCTGGTACGAGGTGCGCATCTGCGAGTCCGGCCATCTCGGCGCCCGCGGCGGCACCGACATGATGGTGGCGATGAACCCGCAGACCTGGGACAAGGACATCGCCTCGATCGAGCCGGACGGCTATCTGCTCTACGATTCGACCAAGCCGCTGCCGAAGTCGAAATTCCGCGACGATATCAACATCATCGGCGTACCGCTCACCGCCATCACCAATTCGACCTATACGGACCCGCGCCAGCGCCAGCTGTTCAAGAACATCATCTATCTCGGCGCGCTGTCGGCGCTCCTCGACATCGATCCCAAGGTCATCGAGCAGCTGATCGCCGAGCAGTACAAGGGCAAGGAGAAGCTCCTGTCGTCGAACGTGCATGCGCTGCATCTCGGCCGCGACTATGCACTCAAAAACCTGAAATGCCCGATCGGGCTGCGGATCCAGAAATCCGACCAGGTCGGCGACCGCATCTTCATCGAGGGCAACTCGGCGGCGGCGCTCGGCGCGGTCTATGGCGGCGCCACGGTGTGCGCCTGGTATCCGATCACGCCGTCATCGTCGCTTGCCGACGCCTTCACCAGCCATTGCAAGCGGCTGCGGCACGATCCGGAGGACAAGAAGGCGAAATACGCCATCGTGCAGGGCGAGGACGAGCTGGCCTCGATCGGCATCGTCATCGGCGCCGGCTGGAACGGCGCCCGCGCCTTCACCGCGACCTCCGGCCCCGGCATCTCGCTGATGCAGGAGTTCATCGGGCTGTCCTATTTCGCCGAGATCCCGGCGGTGATCATGGACGTGCAGCGCGCCGGTCCGTCGACCGGCATGCCGACCCGCACCCAGCAATGCGACATCATCAGCGCCGCCTACGCGTCGCACGGCGACACCAAACATATCCTGCTGTTCCCCGAAGATCCGGCGGAAGCCTTCGAAATGGCGGCGCAGGCCTTCGATCTCGCCGACCGGCTGCAGACCGCGATTTTCCTCATGCTCGACCTCGACATCGGCATGAACCATCGGCTGTGCCGGCCGCTGAAGTGGGACGACGCCAAGCAATACGACCGCGGCAAGGTCATGACAGCGGCCATGCTCGACGAAGGCCGCGACTTCGGCCGTTATCTGGATGTCGAGGGTGACGGCATTCCGTACCGCACCTATCCGGGCACGCATCAGACCAAGGGCTCGTTCTTCACCCGCGGCACCTCGCGCGACCGCTACGCCCGCTACAGCGAGGAAGGCGCGGTCTATGCCGACAACATGCAGCGGCTTCTGCGCAAATTCGAGACCGCGAAGGACCTGGTGCCGCGGCCCTTGCAGGCCAATGCCGAGAAGCCGACCAAATACGGCGTCATCTATTTCGGCTCGACCGCGCCGGCGATGGACGAAGCGATCCTGATGCTCGAGGCCGCCGGACACTCGCTCGACCGCTTGCGGGTCCGCGCCTTCCCGTTCCACTCCAGCGTCTCGAGCTTCATCGCCGATCACGACTTCGTCTATGTGGTCGAGCAGAACCGCGACGCACAACTGCGCTCGCTGATCGTCAACGAAATCAGCATCGATCCGGTGCGGCTGGTTCCGATCCTGCACTATGACGGCACGCCGATCACCGCCCGGTTCATCGCCCGCAGCATCGGCGATCACCTCGATGCGCTGAAAGTGACGCCGCTGCGCAAAGTGGTGTCGTGAATTTGCAAAGAAGGCCGCCAGGTCCATGACTTACGTCGTCAAGCCGAAATTCCATCATCCCGAACTGCCGAAGAACAAGCTCGGCTACACGCACCGCGACTACGAGGGCAAGATCTCGACGCTGTGCGCCGGCTGCGGCCACGACTCGATCACCGCGTCGATCATCGAGGCCTGCTTCGAATTGTCGATCGAGCCGCACAAGGTGGCGAAGATCTCCGGCATCGGATGCTCGTCCAAAACGCCGGATTACTTCCTCGGCAATTCGCACGGCTTCAATTCGGTTCATGGGCGCATGCCGTCGGTGCTGACCGGCGCCAATCTCGCCAACCGCGACCTGATCTATCTCGGCGTGTCCGGCGACGGCGACTCCGCCTCGATCGGCTTCGGCCAGTTCGCCCACGCCATGCGGCGCGGCGTCAACATGGTCTACATCGTCGAGAACAACGGCGTGTACGGCCTGACCAAGGGCCAATTCTCCGCCACCGCCGACCGCGGCTCGAAATCCAAGCGCGGCGTCACCAACAGCGACAACGCCATCGACATGGTCGGCATCGCGTTGCAGCTCGGCGCCAGCTTCGTGGCGCGCTCGTTCTCCGGCGACAAGAAGCAGCTGGTGCCGCTGATCGAGGCGGCGATCGAGCACCGCGGCGCTGCCTTCATCGACGTGATCTCGCCGTGCGTCGCCTTCAACAATCACACCGGCTCGACCAAGAGCTTCGATTATGTGCGCGAGCACAACGAGGCCGTCAATTTCCTCGACATCATGACCGGACGGGCGCCGATCCACGTCGATTATGCGCCCGGCACCGTGGAAACGGTCGAGCAGCACGACGGCACGGTGCTGACGCTGCGCAAGCTCAATGCCGAATACGACGTGCACGACCGGCTCGCCGCGATGGGGTTTTTGCAGCACCACGCCGACAAGGGGCAGATCGTGACCGGACTGCTCTACGTCGAGCGCGACGCCGAGGATCTGCACGACCATCTCAACACCGTCGCGGCGCCGCTCAATACGCTGTCCGAGAAGGAGCTTTGCCCCGGCTCCGCGGCGCTCGACAAGATCAACGCCAGCTTGCGGTAGCCGGCGTTACTGCACGCACGCGCCCATGTACTGCGTGCGGAGATTGCCCGGCACGTTGTAGAGGCCCTGCTGAAACGCGCAACGCGAGGCGCGGTCCTGAAACGTTTCCGGACCGTGCGGCAGGCTGGGAATGGGATTGACGCCGGGCAGAACCGTCGCGCCTTGTTGCTGCGGCGCGGGCCGGACGGCCAGTGCGCCGCCGTCTCCCTCGGGCGGAATGAGCTGCGTGCGCGGCAACGGCGTCGGCAGCACCACACCGGACGAGCCGCGTGCGATCGAGGCATGCTTGCGGGTCGAGTGCTCGGTTGCGTGCCTCTCACCGGAAGGCCGGAAATGTCGCGTTCGCATAGGCGATTTGTATACATGGTGCCGCGCCGGCATGCGCTCCGGCGCCATGATGGAATAAGGATCGTTGAACTCCTGGGCCGTCGCCTGAACAGCCGCGGCGAGCATCAGCGCGAGCGCCGCCATCCACGTGACCGTCCTCATCGTCACTCCTCCGGCGCGGCCTCGATCGGATCGTAGCGCGTGGCGTCGAGGCCGAGCAGATTCCACGATTGCAGCATGTGCGGCGGCAGGGGCGCGGTGACGTCGATCACGCCGCCGCGCGGATGCGGCACGGCGATGCGCCGGGCGAGCAAATGCAGCCGGTTCTGCATGCCGCCGGGCAATTCCCAGTTCTCCCGCGCAAAATATTTGGGATCGCCGACGATCGGGTGACCGATGTGGGCCATATGGGCGCGCAGCTGATGGGTGCGCCCAGTCACCGGCTTGAGCGAAATCCACGCCAGCGCCGGGCCGGCGGTTTCCACGACCGCGTAATAGGTCACGGCGTGACTGGCGCCCTCCTCGCCGTGGCGCGCGATGCGCATGATCGATTCGTCCTCGCGCTCGTCCTTGGCCAAGAAAGTCGAGATGCGGCCCTGCCGCGGCTTTGGGACGCCGGCGACCAGCGCCCAATAAATCTTGCGCGCGGCGCGCGAGCGGAACGTTTTGGCAAGCGCGGCAGCGGCAAAGCGGGTCTTGGCCACGAGCAGGCAGCCGGCGGTGTCCTTGTCGAGCCGGTGCACCAGCCGTGGGCGCTGGCCGTGGGCGTCGCGCAAGACTTCCAGCATGCCATCGAGATGCCGCGTGGTGCCGGAGCCACCCTGTACCGCAAGCCCCATCGGCTTGTTGAGCACCAGCACGTCGGCATCCTCGTGCAGCGTGATGGATTTGAGAAAGGCGCGCGTCCTCTCATCCGCTTCGTTGCCGGCCGTGCGCGGTGCCGGTGCATCGAGCCGCAGCGGCGGAATGCGCATCGTCTGCCCTGCGGCCAGCCGATTGTTCGGCTGCGTGCGCTTGCCGTCGACCCGCACCTCACCTTTGCGAATGACGCGCTGGATGTGGGAAAAGCTCAAAGCCGGAAAGCGCGCTTCAAGGAAACGATCGACGCGCATGCCGGATTCGTCGGCAGTGACGGCGACGTTTTGCACACCAACGGGTAATTGGTCGCGCGCGATCTTCTGCTTTCCCTCATCCTGAGGCGCGCGGTTCCGCCGGGCCTCGAAGGATGCGGCATCCAAATCGGCTTTAGCCGATTTGGACACAAAACCTTCCGAAATCGGCCTCGGGCGATTTCGGTTGGCACCCGAGCCGTTACCCTTTGCGGGCCGTTTCGCGGCCGCTTCAGGCTGGCGGAACGGACGCTGGCGATACCGATGCCGCGGCCCTGCGGTCTGCTTGCCGCCGCCCGGCTGACGTGGTCCGCGCGAGCCTCTCACTGGCCGCTCCGGTCGCGCCGCAGCTTGGCCCAGTATTCCAGACGCTTTCTGATCTCGCGCTCGAAGCCGCGCTCCGGAGGATCGTAAAATTTCTGCCGGCCCAATTGTTCGGGGAAGTAGTCCTGGCCAGAAAACGATTCGGGCGCGTCGTGGTCGTACTCGTAGCCCGACCCGTAGCCTTCGCTTTGCATCAGCTTGGTCGGGGCGTTGAGGATGTGCTTGGGCGGGAGCAGCGAGCCGGCTTCCTTGGCGGTGCGCTTGGCGGCGCCGAAAGCGGTGTAGGTGGCGTTCGATTTCGGCGCGGTGGCGACGTAGATCACGGCCTCGGCGAGCGCGAGTTCGCCTTCCGGCGAGCCGAGAAAATCGTAGGCATCCTTGGCGGCGTTGGTGATCACAAGGGCCTGCGGATCGGCCATGCCGATGTCCTCGACCGCCATACGCACGATGCGGCGCGCCAGATAGAGCGGGTCCTCGCCGGCATCGAGCATGCGGGCGAGATAATAGAGCGCGGCGTCGGGATCGGAGCCGCGCACCGATTTGTGCAGCGCGCTGATCAGGTTGTAATGGCCGTCCTGCGACTTGTCGTAGATCGGCGCGCGGCGCTGCACCACCTCCTGCAAGCCGGCGGCATCGAAGGTCTCGCCGTGGCGCGCGGCGCGCCACACTTCCTCGGCAAGCGTGAGCGCGGCGCGGCCGTCGCCGTCGGCCATGCGAATGAGCGAGGCGCGCGCCTCGGCGTCGAGCGGCAATGCCTTGCCTTCGATCTCCTCGGCGCGGGCGAGCAGCTTCTCGATCGCCTCGGCATCGAGCGATCTGAACACCAGCACGCGGGCGCGAGACAGCAGCGGCGCGATCAGCTCGAACGACGGATTTTCGGTGGTGGCGCCAATGAGCACGATGGTGCCGTCCTCCATCACCGGCAGAAACGAGTCCTGCTGGGCGCGGTTGAAGCGATGAATTTCGTCGACGAACAGCAGCGTGCCCTGCCCGGTCTCGCGTCGCGCCCGAGCCGCGTCGAACACCTTTTTCAGATCGGCAACGCCGGAGAAGATCGCCGAAATCTGCTCGAAATAAAGCTCGGTGGCGTGCGCCAACAGCCGCGCCACCGTGGTTTTTCCGGTGCCGGGCGGCCCCCAAAAGACGAGCGAGCCGAGCGAACGTGTCTCCAGCATGCGGGTGAGCGCGCCGTCGGGGCCAAGGAGATGATCCTGGCCGACCACGTCGCCAAGCTTTTGCGGCCGCAGCTTATCGGCCAGCGGCCGCGGCGCGTCGCGATCGAGACCCGCGGCGGCGAACAGACTTGTTTGGGCAGCCCGTTTGGCCATTTGAGCAAAATGGGGGACGCGCTTAAGCGGCGCAAGACACTCTTAATCAGGTGTGGAGCAGCCGCGTGCTCCTCCTTCGCCCCGCGTGCGGGGAGAAGGTAACCTAACCGTTGAACATCACCGAGATCTGCTGGCCGCCGCGGCGGAACGTGACCCGCCAGGAGCGGTTGCGGGCATTGCTGATGCGCTCCAGGTCGGCGGTTTTGGCGATTTTCTCGTTGTTGACGTCAACAATCACATCGCCCGGCCGAAAGCCGATGGCTTGCGCGGTCGAACCATCGGCGACCGCGGTGATGACGACGCCGCTGGTCTGCGTGTCGAGCCGCAATTCGTCGGCCAGCGCCGGCGACAGGTT
>DASRET010000045.1:0-140956 GCA_035651875.1 Xanthobacteraceae bacterium | reverse complement strand
GGGCATGGCGTCACGGGCGTTGACGGCGAGATTGAGCACGACGAGCTCGAGCTCGCTGGGGTCGACCTCGACCGGCCACAGGACGTGCGGAAATTCGAACTCCATGTGCACGTCGTCGCCGAGGCTTCTGTCGAGCAGCTCGCGCATGGCGTCGATCTGGCGGGCCATATCGATGGGCTGCGGTTTGAGCTCCTGGCGGCGCGAAAAGGCCAGCAACTGCCGCGTCAGGCGCGCGCCGCGCTGGGCCGCCTGCAGCATGCCGTCCATCAGCCGCTGCCGCCGCGCCGGATCGGTGCGGTGCTGAAGCATCTCGAGGCCGCCGCAGATCACCATCAACAGGTTGTTGAAGTCGTGGGCGATGCCGCCGGTCAGCCGGCCGATGGCTTCCATCTTCTGCGCCTGGCGCAGCGTTTCCTCGACCCGCGCGCGCTCCTCCATCTGGGCGCGGAGCTGCGCGTTGGCGTCCTCCAGGGCGTGCGTGCGCTCGACCACCAGCCGCTCGAGCTCTTGAGCGGCCTGTTCGCTCGCCCGGATCAGCGCCCGGACCTCGTATTGACGCGCGCGCGCCCGCAGCGCCGATTGGACGGCGCTGATCAACGTGATCGGATGCACCGGCCGTTCGAGCAGCGAGACGTTGCGGAGCGCGCTCACGATATTGCGGCGCCATACCGCCACGGCCGGCTGCTGCTGATGGCTGGTCAGCACGATGAAGGGAAGATCGGACCAGGCCGGTTGGCGCTCGACCCACTGGGTCAGCGGCGCGGTGTCCTGTCCGAACAAGCCTTCTTCGGCCAGAAAAACAACCCCCGCGCCCGTGCCGATCTCAGCGATCAAGGTCGTAAGGTCGGCACAGATGTCGGTTTCCAGCTTGGCATTGCGAAAGAGCTCGGCCGAAGCCGGCGCGTCGCGGCCGATCGGCGCGAAGATGAGAACGCGACAATCCCGGTCGGCACTACTCATCGACATCGTCGCCGAACTTCGGGATCTGATCGCCGGTGTAGCGCGGGTTGCCCGAGAAGATGCCGCTGAAGCCCGTGAGCGGCGGGCCGAGCATGATGCCGGTGCCGCTCAGGCGGAATTCGCGGATCGTGTGCTCATGGTTGCCGCTGCGCTTCTTCACGACGGAGAGCGCGCGCCGCACCGTTCCCGCCAGCTCGAAGTAGCGCAGCATCACGACTGCGTCGCTCAGATAGCTGATGTCGAGCGGCGTCTCCATCGGTCCGACCAGGCCGTGCTGCGCCAGCACCAGGATGGTCAGCACGCCTTGCTGGCCGAGATAACTCAACAGCTCGTGCATCTGCAGGATGAGGAAGCGCTCGTCCGGCATGGCGTTCATGTAACCGTTCAGGCTGTCGATGATGACAATGCGGGCGCCCTCGGCCTCGACGCTGCGCCTCACGCCTGCGGCGAATTCGCCCGGCGACAGCTCGGCCGGGTCGATCTGCTGGAAACGGATCAAGCCGGCGTCGAGATGCTCCTGCAGCGGCAGACCCAGCGTCCGGGCGCGCGCTTCGAGGGTGCCGCGTCCTTCGTCGAAGGCGAAGAACACCGTGTGCTCGCCGCGTTCGGCCGCCGCAATCGCGTAGGTGAGCGCGAGCGACGACTTGCCCACTCCGGCGGCGCCGATGAAGAGGGCGTTGGTGCCGCGCTCCAGACCGCCGCCGAGGAGCTGATCCAGCTCGGCATTGCCGCTCAGGGTGGGATCGCCCGTGAACGCCCGGTGATGCTCGGCGGCGACCAGCCGTGGAAAGATGACGAGGCCTCCGGTCTGGATCGTGAAGTCATGGAAGCCGCCGCGGAACTGAATGCCCCGCATCTTCATGACGCGCAGTCGGCGCCGTTCCGCGCCATATTCGATGGCGAGCTGTTCGAGGAGCACGACGCCGTGGGCGATCGAATGAAGCTGAAGGTCGTCTTGCGCGCCGGACAGGTCGTCGAGAACGATCACCGTGCAGTTGCGGCTGGTGAAGAAGTGCTTCAACGCCAACACCTGGCGGCGATAGCGCAGCGGACTTTGCGCCAAGAGACGGAGCTCGGAAAGGCTGTCGAAAACGACCCGGGTCGGGTTGATTCTTTCGACCTCTTTGAAGATCACGCTGGTGGTTTCGCTGAGCTCCATCTCGGCTGGATGAAACACGGTGAGCTCGCGTTCGGGGTCGAGAGTGGTTTCGGGCGGCACCAGCTCGAAGATGTCAACGCCGGCGAGCGACCAGCCGTGCCGCTTGGCGACGAGGTTCAGCTCACGCTCGGTCTCCGACAAGGTAATGTAGAGCACGCGCTCGCCCGTGCGCGCGCCGTTGAGCAGAAATTGCAGCGCGATGGTGGTTTTGCCGGTGCCGGGCCGGCCTTCGTAGAGATAGAGGCGATAGGGATCGAAACCGCCGCCGAGAATATCGTCAAGCCCCTCGCTGCCGGTCGAGACGCGGGGCAGGTCCACTCGCTCTTCGCCTTTATCGGGAGCCAAGTTATCGAGAGCCAAGTTGCCCGCCCTTTCTCCCGCGCGGCGCTGATCGTTTGTCCTGGCGGGCGAACACATTGCGTCGTGGTGGCGGCTCGGGTGCGGCCTGCGCACGCTTGAGCCTATCGGACGAGATGACCAGCCTGCAAAGCTGCCTCCAGCCAAGAGGGGCCGCTGCGTCCTCAAGACGGACACTCCCGGCACGAGCATTCGCTCCCCGCCCCCACGCTTGGGAACTTTCATCTCAGCGCGTGGTTCCATAAATGAGGAGCAAACGTCGCCGCCGTTCTGGTGGCTGGACGCAGGCATCGCACCGGCTAAGGCTGCTCAACCGTTATTCGACAAGCCACTTCTCATTGCTCAGGGCCTGCTTGAACTGCCGATAAGCCGCATTGAGATCGCGCGACTTTTGGCTTTGCTGCGCCTCCACGAGAAGCGCGCGCGCGAAGGTCCAGCGCCGCAGGCGCGCCAGTTCGGGCGACAGCTCCTGATCAATCGTTTGGAGAGCCTGCTCCACCGTCTTCACCACGGAGCGCAGCCCGGCCGCGCGAATGCGAACCTCGGCCGGGAGCTTCACTTCCGCAGCAGCCGAAGCGGGTTGCGCTACCGGCAGCGGTTCCTTGGCCATTCAGGATGAATCCAGCGCGGTCATCGTCTCGCCGGGGACGCCGTTCACAGCGGGCGGTGCATTCGTCCCAACAGCCAACCGAGGCCGAGTGCAACGACGGCGGTGGTATACGGCTGATTTTCGATGGCATTGCGCAGCAGCTTCTCGAACGAGCCGGCCGCACTGAGCGCCGTGTCGGCGGCATCGCCGGCGCTGTCGCGCGCCCGGCCGTAAAGGTCCTGGGCCGCGCCGCTGACCTGGTTGGCAAGGCCTTCCGCCTGGGTCTGCGTATCGCCGGTGGCGCGGCCAAAGCCTTCCTGCACCTTGCCGCCGATATTGCGCGCCGTCCCACTGACTCGATTTTCGTCCATGATCGTCCTCCAGATTTGTTTGAAAACGCGCCAAGGCCCGCTTTGTTCAGTCGGCAAGCCGTAAGGACGGCCAAAAGCGCCGGGCTGTTCGGGTGAAGCGCGGTCCGAACGCTTCGGACGACGCGTTCAATGGCCGCGATGCGCCGCCGCTGTCGCGTTCGACAAGGCTCGCGCCGCCGTGCGAAGAAATTCCATGAACAAGGCTGCCGCCGGAGCCGGCATTCGGTTCTTGAGCGTGATGATTTCCGTCGGCGGCGTATCGATCGGCTTGAGCACCGGCAAGATCTTCAGCGCCGGCCGCTCGCCGCCTCGATAGATCGTCGAACCCGGCACGATGGTCAGAAAATGACCGTTGGCAGCCATTCTGGCGCGTACCGCCAGCGCATTCGAAACGACCTGCCCGCGCGGCGGCCGCAGTCCTGCGGCGCCAAACGCATCGGCAATGAGCGGCGCGATAATGTTGTCGGAGTCAGGCATCACCCATGGCTCGTTCATCAGATCGGCGAGCTTCACGTTGCGGCGTATCGCCCATCGGCTTTTGCGGCC
This sequence comes from Xanthobacteraceae bacterium, assembly GCA_035651875.1. Lineage (GTDB taxonomy): Bacteria > Pseudomonadota > Alphaproteobacteria > Rhizobiales > Xanthobacteraceae > BOG-931. Next base: position 136,974 of record DASRET010000045.1, on the reverse strand, counting down.
GCAGACGACGAACAATCGCTCCTTGATGAACGGCTCGGAGATGAGATCGTCCTCCGGCCGCGACAGGCGGCGCGCAATGATGAGGTCGACGCGGCGCGCCCGCAGCAAGCGGTGCAAATCCGCGCCGTCGCCCAGCACCGAATGCAGCACCATCCTCGGATATTTGCGCGCGAGCTGTTCGATGATCGACGGGACGATATCCTGCATCATCGGCTCGGGGGCCCCGACCCTGACCTCGCCGCCCTGCGGATCGGATAGCGCGACGACCCGCTGTATGCCGCGGCGCAGTTCGTCGAAAACCGCCGTTCCACAATCGAGACAGGCGCGGCCTTGGATGGTCGGCTCGACGCCCTGCCGCCGCCGTTCGATCAGGTTGACGCCGAAGACGTGCTCCAGATCGGAGACCGCTTTCGAAACGACCGGGTGAGAAACCGACAGCGCGGCCGCCGCCTTGGCGATGCTGCCGAACTGCACGACGGCCATGAAGACGTGAAGGTGACGCAAGCTGATGCGGCGTCCGGCGCGATCTGTCCAATGCACGGCCATAGCCAAAAAGCTACGTTTGCGTCGTTTAATAGAACTTACGCCTACGGCATAAAAATGCAAACTTAAAGCGCCGGCTGCAGCGGCGGCACTCCGCCGGGCAGGATGCGGCCATTGGATGAGCGGAGAAAGACGGTGCGCAAGCCAACATCGTTCCGATCGTGTCGCATGACGGCGCCGCTGACCGTGCTGGCGATTTTGGGCGCACTTGTTGCAGGGCACCAAACCGTGCCGGCGGCGGCGGCCGGCATCATGAAGCTGGTCGTCCCAGTGCCGCCAGGCGGGCCTAACGACATCCTGGCCCGCCTGCTGGCGCAGCAACTCACGCGCAGCCGCGGCGGCACTGTCGTGGTCGAAAATCGGCCGGGCGCTGCGACCGTAATCGGCACCGAAATCGCGGCGCGGGCGACAGCGGATGGATCGACGCTTCTCATCACGTCACCGCCGGTCTTTACCATCATCCCGCACGTGCAGACGCTGACCTTCGATCCTTTGACAGCCCTGGAGCCGGTTTGCCGGCTGGTGAGGTTTCCGACCGTGATCGCGGTCAACGAGACCTCGCCGTACCGGACTTTGTCCGAATTGATCGGTGCGGCGCGCAACAAACCGGGCGAATTGACCCTGGCCGGGATTGGACCGGTTTCGCTCGTGCAGGTCGCGTTTGAAAAGCTGAAACGCGCCGCCGACGTCGATATGACTTTTGTGCCGTATTCGGGACCGGCGCTGGCGGTCAATGCGCTGCTTGGCCGGCAAGTGACATCATACTTCGGCAACTACACAGACGTGGCGGCCCATCTGGCGGCCGGCAAGCTGCGCATCCTTGCAATCGCCACGCGCGCGCGGATCGACCTCATTCCCGACGTTCCGACGGTCGCCGAATCCGGCTACTCCGGCTACGAGCTGGATGGCTGGTTTGGACTATTTGCGCCGACGAAGACGCCAAAGCCGGTGACGGCGGAGCTGAGCCAATCGTTTGGCGCCGCGATGCAGGAGGCCGACGTCAAATCCAAACTGGCGGGCATCGGACTTTATCCGGATATCGTCTGCGGCGCCGATTTCGCCGGACTCGTTCGCAAGGAATATGACGATTACGGCACCATCATCCGTGCCGCCGGCATCAAGCCGAACGGTTCGTGACGCGGCCTGATGTCCGCCGCGACCGCTCAGGCCGCCATGCGAAGGACCGGCGCAATACAATCAAGCACGGCGTTCTCGCTGCAGGGCTTTATCAAATAACCGAGCGCTCCAGCTGCGGCGACCTGCTTTCGCACGTGCTCCTCGAACCGACCCGTCACAAAGACGGTCGGCGGACAGCGCGCGCCGGCCAGCAGATGCGCCTGCAGATCAGGGCCGCTCATGCCGGGCAGATGAACGTCCAAAATCAAACATGCGGCGCTCGCTGTCGTGTTCGAAGCGAGATAGTCTTCGGCCGAAGCGAACGTCTCGATCCTGTATCCCAATGATTGGAGCAAGGCTTCAAGACCCAAGCGTGCGTATTCGTCATCGTCGACGATCGCGATCGGTCTGTTCTGAAAATGCTTCAGCTCATGACCTGCGATGCCGGCCTCAAACGAGCTCGCCCATGCCATTTCGGATGCGAGTACGCCGGCCCTGACTTGGCCCATGGTTCAATCTCCATCGCCTAGCTGGTTTCTGCCTTCGTCAATGAACTGCGCGGGACATTGTTTCGAGCGCGCGGCTACGAGCTGTTCCAACCGCGCCTGTTCATGCGAAGACAATCGGCGGGCAACGCTGCAGATCGAAAGCGTCCGGCCGGACAGGCATAATCTTCAGCTTTTCGGCGGCATACCCGGATTTCTTTGCTAAATTGCTGAAGCATTACGGCCTCCCAACTGTGTCAGTAATATAACAAAAATCGTGTGGGTTTCACTACGCAAGATAGTGTTGTCCTCTGAACCAAAGGGTCGATGAATACACCAAAGTATATGGCTGAATGACCATTATCATGAGATATTCAGGATACTGTAGGAGACCCTACGTATAACGCTCTAGTGCCGCTAGCGAGTTCCTTCGAGTATCGTTGAGTTGTCGGTGCACGGGACGAACGCATTTCGCGACTCTCAGCCAATGCGGACCCGCGATGTCCGTGTGCCCGATGATTCGGCGCGGAGCAGCGCCGGTGAGCGGCCCGCCCAGGCTGCGGCGGCCGATTTTCCCCTCGCGATCACATCGCTGCCGATAGACCCAAAGCAACGCCGCACTGCGGTCGGCGTCATGATCGCGGTTTTGCTCGTCGAACTTGCCGCGGCCCCGTTCGCATACCTGCCGGTCGTGCATATCGGCTCGTTCATTCCGGTTCTGCAAAGCGTGATGTGCATCCTGCATCTCATCACGGCGGTCTTGTTGTTCTCGCAATATGCGGTCTGGCCCCGGTTCGCGACGCTCGCCATTGCCAGCGGTTTTGTCATCAGCGGACTTTTTGCCTTCTTGCAAACGCTTGCCTATCCGGACGCCTATGCCGCAAGCGGTATTATAGGTGACGACGATACTTCGGTCTGGCTGTTCGTGCTCTGGCACACGACATTCCCATCCGCGGCGATCGTCTACGCGCTGACGAAGGACGCAAAACGCGTTTTACCGTCCACCAGATCCCCGCGGCGGGACATTCTCATTGCGATTGCGTGCGTGGTAACAGCCGTCGGCGCACTGACCTGGCTGATTTTGGCCGACGCTGCGTTTTTGCCGAAGGTCTTCTTGGCGGGCGGGGAGACCCGCGTTGGGGTCATCTTTTACATCAATATCTTTCTATGGCTGCTGAACAGCACGGCTCTCACTCTGTTGTTCATCCGCAGGCGCACGATTCTCGATCTGTGGCTGATGGTGACGCTGTTTGCGTGGTGGCCGATGTTTTTGGTGCCGCTGTATTTTACCATGGTCCGCTTCAGCATCGGGTGGTACGTCGCGCGCTGCCTGTCGGTGTTCGCGAGCTCGGCACTGCTGGCCATCCTGCTGAGCGAAACGACGCTGCTGTATGCGCGCCTGGCCAATTCCATCCTTTTGCTGCGTCGCGAACGCGCCGAGCGGCTGGCGAGCGTCGAAGCGGCCACATCCGCAATGGCGCATGAGATCAGGCAACCGCTGACGGGCATCGCCGCCATGGGGGCCGCCGGCCTGCGCTGGCTCAAGGCGACGCCGACAAATACCGAAAGAGCGGCAGAGTGCATCACTGCCATGATTGCTGCCAATCATCGCGCCGAGGAGATCATCAGCGGTATCAGCAGGCTGTTTCGAAGGATTCCCGCCGAACGCACCATGGTTCAGGTCAACGATGTCTGCCGCGAAGTGCTGAAATTGGTGCAGCACGATCTTCTGGCAAACGTCATATCCGTCAGACTTCGCTGTCACGATGACCTGCCGCCGGTCATGGCCGATCACACGCAGCTTCAGCAGGTCATATTGAATCTGGTCAGAAATGCGATCGATGCCGTGAGCTGCCGAGCCGCGGGCGAACGGCGCCTTCGGCTATGGACCAGCTTCGAAGGGAAATCGGTCTCGATTTGCGTTCGCGATTTCGGTCGCGGCGTATCGGATGACGACGTCGACCGCATATTCGAGCCGTTCTACACGACCAAGACGACCGGCATGGGACTGGGGCTGGCGATCTGTCGGACCATCATCGAGGAGCATGGCGGCACGTTGCGCCTCGCCGAGACGCACTCTCACGGCTCCATGTTCGAAATCGTGTTGCCGGTCGGGGAAGCTCTTTCAGGCTCGGCCGAAAGTAGGTTGAGCGCAGAAAACCCATCGTAGGCGTCGCGGCCGCAAGATGGGTTTCGCTGTCGCTCAACCCATCCCACACGCCTAATCCCGCAATCCCGCCTGCTTGAGCAGCGGATAGGTCACGTCGCGGAATTCGCGCATGCCGTCGATGTAGCGCGGCCATGACAGCAGCACGCCGTCGAGGCCGATTTTCGACAAGGTCGCAAGCCCGTCGACGACCTGCTCCTTGGTGCCGATCAGCGGAAAACCGCCCCAGCCGGAGATCATCATCTCGGCCATCGCCTTGCGCCGCTCTTCCGGATAGTCGCGTTTGTTGATCTCGGCGCCCATGGTGTCGATGACGTTGCGGCCGGCGACCCAATCGCCCTTTTCGTGGACGTAATAATTATAAAAATCGCGGGCTTCCTTCTCGGTCTCGGCCTGCACGATGTTGGCGTTGCTCCACACCCGCACCGCGCGGCCGTATTCCTCGCGCGCGAGCTTGCGGTAGCCGGCGATGTGCGCGGTATTCACCGCGATGTCATGGCTGCGGATGTTGGTGAAGACGAGATCGCAGTGCTTGCAGGCGAAGTGCCGGCCGCGCTCGGACGAGCCGGCATTCATGATCGCCGGATGCGGATGCTGGATCGGCTTCGGCTGCAGGTAGCCGCCGTTGATCTTGTAGAAGCGGCCTTCGTGATCGAACCTTTCGTCCTCCGTCCACAGCCGCTTGACGATACCGAGCCATTCCTCGGCGCAGGCATAGCGGTCGTCGTGCTCGAGCAGCGACAGGCCGAACATCTCCATCTCGGGAAAATTCCAGCCGTTGACCACGTTGAGGATGTAGCGGCCGTCGGAGATGTGATCGATCACGGTCGACTGCTTGGCGGCGATGATCGGATGGTTGAGCGCGACGTGCGAGGTCGAGACCACGCCCGAATGCCGGGTCGAGGCGGCGATGCCGGCCGCCCACGTATAGGTCTCGAAGCCCGGCCCCTGCGGGTCGGTCGCGCCGCCAAAGCCGCGCCAGCGCGCCACCGGCACCAAGGCCTCGAATTCCATGGCGTCGGCGAGCTGCGCCAATGTCACCGTATTGGGCCAGGTGATCTCGAGCCGGCCGTCGAGGTCCGACATGAGGCAGCCGGAATCCAGGTTGGTCTGGAAAGTGCCCAGCTTGAGCTTGCGGCCGCCGAACGCCGGGTTCGTGGCCAGGCGGTCTTTTTGCTGCGGTTTGAGATTGTTAGGGCCGGCCAACGACTTTAGTCCAACTTGATTTGTGTGCGCTCTCCGCCCGATAACCTTACCATCGGGCCCTCAAGGGTGTTGCCCGTGACTTTTTCAGCGGTTCGGGCATTCTCGGCTCCGACGGCGGTTCAGAAGCGAAACGGCGGCTCATTCGGCATGATCTCAAGCGGTGAGGCCGGCAAAGCGACCCTGCAGAGGGGAAAAACCAACCGTCCGCATAGTATCGAATAAGGGAGGTCGATATGACCAGTGGTAAAGATCCTTCACATCCTGAACTTTCGCGCCGCGGCGTGCTGCGGCACGCGGTCGCAACCGGAGCGGGCCTCGGCGCCCTGTCCTTCGGCGGATCGGCCGGCATGCCGGCACTCTTCATGCCGGCGTTCGCCGAAGATCAGCCGCCGATCGGCACCTGGCCGTCGGGTTCCCAGGGCGACACCGTCTATATCGGCGCCGCCACGCCGCGCACCGGCGCCTACGCGGTGCAGGGCGAAGACGAGCTCAAGGGCTGGCAGCTCGCGGTCGAGCACATCAATAATGGCGACCCGCTTTTGCAGAAGATCGCGCCGAAGGTCACCAAGGGCCTGCTCGGCAAGAAGGTCAGCCTGGTCGTGGCCGACAGCGTCGCCAAGCCGAACGACGCGGTGCAGGAACAGCAGACCTTCATCAATCAGAACAAGATCATCCTGATGACCGGCTCGACCTCGAGCGCGGTCGCGGTGGCGCTCAACAAGTTCGCCCAGCGCGAGAAGGTGCTCTACGTCACCGGGATTTCCGGCTCGAACGACACCACCGGCAAGGACTGCGTGCGCTACGGCTTTCGCCAGAATTTCTACGGCGAAACGGCGGCCAATGCCATCGGACCGGTGCTGCTGAAGGCGTTCGGCAAGAACCGCAAGGCGGCATGGATGACGCCGGACTACACCTACGGCCACACCGTCACCAAGTCATCGAGCGACTATCTGATCAAGAACGGCGGCTGGACCAAGGTGACCGACCAGGTTTCGCCGCTCGGCACCCAGGACTTCAGCCAGTATCTGACCAACATCGCCAACTCCGGCGCCGAAGTCCTGCTCAACGTGAACTGGGGACGCGACGCGGTGCTGTCGGTCCAGCAGGCCAAGCAGTTCGGCATCCTGCCGAGGATGAAGCTGGCGATTCCGTACCAGATCCCATTCCTCGCCAAGGAAGTCGGCCCGGAGCTCACCGACGGCGTCTATGCGGCGACCGATTACTGGTGGACGCTGGAGGACAAGTACCCGCTGGCCAAGATGCTCAACGATGCGTTCTTGAAGAAGTACAATTATCGGCCGGAATGGGGCGCCAACAACTCGTACATGTCATTTGCGATCTGGGCGCGCATGGTCTCCGAGGCCGGCACGTTCTATCCGCCGGCCGTCATCAAGCAGTACGAGAAGGGTGAGACCTTCCCGTCGACGGTGGGCGACGTGCGGTTCCGTCCGCAGGACCATCAGCTGATCCGACCCGTGATCATCGTGAAGGGCAAGGCGCCGAAAGCGATGAAGAACAACGAGGACTATTGGGAGGTGACCGAGGTCGTGCCGGGCGAGCCGCTGATGCAGAAGCCCGATGCCTTCGGTTGCAATCTCGGCGACTATACCTGAGCATTGCCTTGGGTTGCCTTCTCGGTATCGCGGTTGCGGAGAAGGCGAGCCTCGGAGGCGGCAACGCGACCACGTGGCGCGTTGCCTTTCGACGGAAACAAAGTTGATGCCCGGCGCAACGCCGGGCGTCATGGTGTCAGGGTGACACAGTACTTGGCGACACAGAACTTGGCGACACAGACCTTGCGGATTGCGGCGTGATCAACTGGGCCAATTTCATTTCGCAGTGCTTTAACGGCCTCGTGCTCGGCGCGCTGCTGGCGCTGATTTCGTCCGGCCTGACCATCATCTACGGCACGCTCGGCGTGCTCAATCTCGCCCATGGCGCCATGTTCATGCTCGGCGGCTATGCCGGCTGGCTGACCTTCACCTATACGGGCTCGTTCATTGTCGCGGTGTTCGCCGGCGCGTTGTTCGTCGGTTTGGTGGGCGTGGTGATGGAGCGCGTGGTGATCCGCCACTTCTATGCGCGACCGCACGCGGACCAGCTGCTCGTCACCTTCGGCATCGGCATCGTGTTCGTCGAGACGATCCGCTTCTTCTTCGGCAGCCTGTCCAAGGCCGTTCCGCCGCCGCCGCCGCTCGTCGGCATCACGCCGCTCGGCTTCATGTTCTATCCGACCTACCGGCTGGCGCTGCTCGGCATTGTCGCGGCGGCGCTCTTGGCGCTCTACATCGTGCTCTACCGCAGCCGCATCGGCATGATCGTGCGCGCCGGCATCGAAGATTCGGTCATGGTCGATTCACTCGGTATCGACGTCTACAAGATCTTCATGCTGGTGTTCGGCATCGGCGCCATGGCGGCGGGCTTCGCCGGCATCGTCAACGCGCCGGTGGTGTCGATCGCCCCCGACGTCGGCGAGGGGATCCTGGTGCAGACCTTCGTGGTCGTCGTCATCGGCGGCGTCGGCTCGTTTCCCGGCGCCATATTGGGCGGCCTGATCGCCGGCGAGATCATCAGCATCACCTCGATGTTCAACCCGGGCTATGCCTACGTCATGCTGTTCGTGGCCATGACGCTGGTGCTGGTGCTGCGTCCCTATGGACTGCTCGGCACCGCCGGCCGCGAATGAGCTGGACGCGAATGAACTGGACGCGAATGAAAATGGCGACGCGATGACCAGGCAACGCGCATTCATCGTCGAGTTGCTGACGGCCGCAGGCCTGATCGCCGCGCCGTTCATCCTGCCTTACCTCGGCTTCACGCCGACAACGATGAATCGCATTCTGGTCTGGGGCCTGTTCGGCATCGGTTTCGATATCCTGTTCGGCTTTACCGGCCTGTTGTCGTTCGGCCAGTCGGCGTTCTTCGGCACCGGCGGCATGGTCGCCGCCTATCTGCTGACGGTCGTGAACTACCCGAACGTCGTCTCCGCACTGTTCATCGGCTTGATCGCCGCCGGCATCGTCGGTTTTCTGGTCGGGCTGATCGCGCTGCGCCGCACCGGCATCTATTTCGCCATGATCACCGTGGCGATTGCCGAAGTGTTTTACTTCGTCGAGTTCAATCCGCTGTCGGAGTATACCGGCGGCGAGAACGGCCTGCCCGGCGTGCCCGCGCCGGTACTCAATCTCGGCTTCACCACGATCCACTTCAATACCGACCGCACGCTCTACGTGTTCCTGGCGTTCTGGTTCTTTGTCGGCATGGTGATCGCGCTGCGCATCGTGCGCTCGCCCGTCGGCGTGATTCTGAGCGCGATCCGCGACAACCCGCTGCGCGCCTCGGCGGTCGGCCACAACGTGCACGGCTATAAGCTGACCGCATTCGTGATCGCGGCGGCCTATGCCGGATTTGCCGGCGGCCTGCTCGGCGTCATGCAGGGCTTCATGCCGCCCGATGCCTTCATGTTCGACACGTCCGGCCAACTCGTCATGCAGACCGCGATCGGCGGCGCCGGCACGTTGTTCGGGCCGCTGGTCGGTGCTGTGGTCTGGCTTTATCTCAGTGATTTCCTGCAGACCACATTGCATCTCGGCGCCGCCTGGAAGCTGGTGCTCGGCCTCGTCTTCGTGCTGCTGGTCTGCTTTTTGCGCCGCGGCCTGGTCGGCGGCATCAAGGACCTCTACGCGCTGATCGCCGAGCGCGGCGTCAAAACACGCGAGGCACCCGGGCCTCTCCCCGCGCTCACGCCGGAGGAGGAAAAGGTCACGCGTCTGGCAGTTGCCAAGGAGCCGGCACCCGCAGCGATGCCGGCACTGCATCGCAAAGACGATGACGCCTTTTCGGGTCCCATTCTGCAGGCGACGGGCCTGACCAAACGGTTCGGCGGCCTGGTCGCCAACAGCGCAATCGACTTTAGCGTCGCGCGCGGCGAGCGCCGCGGCATCATCGGCCCGAACGGCGCCGGCAAGAGCACGTTCTTCAAGATGCTGACCTGCGAGATGGCGCCGAGCTCGGGCCGCATCGTGTTTCGCGGCAGCGACATTACCGGCAAGACCGTGACCGACGTGTGCCAGCTCGGCCTGACCAAGAGCTATCAGGTCAACCAGCTGTTCAGCGGGCTGACCGTGCGCGACAATGTGATCATCGCCGCGCTCGCCGAGCTGCGCGGCAAATTCCGCCTCGACTTGTTCCGCAGCGTGCATCGCATCCCCGGCCTCGCCGAGCAGGTCGAGCACACGCTGGCGCTGGTCGATCTGGCCGACCGCGCCGACCGGCCGGTTGCGGCGTTGGCCTATGGCGAAAAGCGCCGCCTCGAAGTCGGCCTGGCGCTGGCGAGCTCGCCGAGCCTTCTGCTGCTCGACGAGCCGCTCGCCGGCATGAGCCCGGCTGAGCGCATCGAGATGGTCAAGCTCCTCAAATCGATCGGCCAGGGCCGCACCATGATCATCATCGATCATGACATGGATTCGCTGTTCGAGCTGGTCGAGCGCGTCACCGTCCTGCAGGAAGGCCGCGTGCTGGTCGAAGGCACGCCGGCCGAGATCAAGGGCAACAAGGCGGTGCAGGAAGCTTATCTGGGCGGAGTGCGCGCGGCATGAGTCTGCTCGAGGTCGAGGGCCTGAACTCCTACTACGAGGATTCGCACATCCTCTTCGACGTGGCGCTCAACGTCGAGCGCCACGAGGTGGTGGCGCTGCTCGGCCGCAACGGCGCCGGCAAGAGCACGACCTTGAAGAGCCTGATGGGCGTGGTGACCCCGCGCACCGGCTCGATCCGCTTCGACGGCCAGGAGATCGCCGGACAAAAGAGCCACGCCATCGCGCGGGCCGGCATGCAGCTCGTCCACGAGGACCGCCGCATCTTCGGCAGCCTCAATGTCGAGGACAACATCATCCTTGCCGGGCTGACGGCGCCGAACCGCTGGCCGCTGGAGCGCGTCTACGCCATGTTCCCGCGGCTCAAGGAGCGCCGCGGCAGCCGCGGCACCGATCTGTCCGGCGGCGAGCAGCAGATGCTGGCGATCGCGCGCGCGCTGGTGCGCGAACCCAAGTTGTTGCTGCTTGACGAGCCGTTCGAAGGGCTGGCGCCGGTCATCGTGCAAAACCTGCTCGCCACCTGCCGCAAGCTCGCCGACGAGGGCCAGACCATCCTCGTGGTCGAGCAGAACGTCTCCGCCGCCATGATGCTCGCCGACCGCGCCTACATCATCAACAACGGCCACATCATCGAGACGCATACCGCCCAGGCGCTGCGCGATCAGCCCGAGGTGCTGCACCGGCATTTGGGGGTGTAACGCGCTCTGCGAACGAGCTCACGCCGCTCTGCGGCGCGCGTCTTTGATGATCACCTCGCCGGCTTTACCGAACCCCAACCTGCGTTCTGGTCAATCTAAACACGCCAGGAACCCACAGCCTCCCGTGCCGAAAGGCCCCCAAGAAGTGTAGCGCCAATCTTGCGCACCGCAATCGTCGCGCTCTAAGGTCGCGAACAGGTGGGGCCGCCGGCAGCGTGAAAAAATACATGGCAAGTGACGTTATGTGTGGCGAGTGCGGATTGACTCTCAATGAACGAGCCGACCTAAGCCTTAAGGAACGCACTCCCTGTCCGGCGTGCGGATCGAAGGCGCGAAAGTTCCGCGTCGTTGCCGAGTCCGGCTTCCACATTGAAGCTCTATCTTCTGTGCAGACGGTGCTCGCACAAGATGTTCAGTCAATCGGGTCCGTCGCAAATCTAATGCTTCAGACCGTCGTCGTGCCCGGCAGCAGGACGACCGAAGGCCAGTTGATCGAGGCGGTCACAACTCCATGGTTCGCAATCATTGAGATATTAAAGCATGATCCACCGGTTGTCTTTCAAATTCCTGCCCGTAAGTTGGAGGAAATGATTGCTGGCGCATATCAGGTGGCGGGTTTTGACGAAGTAATATTGACGCCCCGAAGCGGCGACCTCGGCCGCGATGTCATTGCGATCAAACGAGGCGTGGGGAGCGTTCGCGTCATCGATCAGGTCAAGGCCTATAGGCCCGACAATCTAGTTACCGCAAATGATGTGCGCGCCTTGATAGGTGTTTTGCATGGGGACGGCGCATCAAAAGGGTTCATCACAACAACGTCCGACTTTGCACCGTTGTTGCCGAAGGACCCGCTTATCATGCCATTCATACCCTCTCGGCTTGAGTTGATTAATGGTAAGGCCCTTATTGCACGACTGGAAGAGCTGGCGCGGAAGCGACAAGGCTGAGGCTGACGGGCGTGAGGGCACGGCGCCGCTCGCTTCCCGCTAGTCATCTGCCCATGCCGCGTCTGATTTTATCGGGCAAATAATTTGGGTCGTTCGGTCCATAAAGTTTCACGCGCGGGGCACCACAGGCGATTGCCCAATAGTCCGTCGACGCGCAACCCGGGGTTTGAACAACGGTAGTGATATCGAACACCTCCGAACTGAATTTGGAAGGTATCGAGAAATTGATGGCAATTTGACCATGAGTGGCCTCCTGAAAAAGTGGTTGGTCGGGAGGCGATGTGAATCGCTTAGCAAGCCATCGCTTCTTGCGGTCACCTTCCTGACCGTGTGGCGGCGAAGACCAGTCGAAGCCGCCAATGCCTATAAGCCCTACGAGATCTATGTCCAGCCCGATATAAAGTACGCTGTGATAAGCGGGCTGGGAAGATTGATTCGCGACCGTTGCTCTGAGCGTGATGGGCTTTGAACTCTCCTGCCCAGAGACGAATTCAAGTGCGCTTGTGTTGCTTTGTCCAATGCTCAATCCAACTTGCAGCACGGGTGTTGTGGCGCGACGGAGCACGTCCCGTATTTCGTAATCCTCCATCGCGACCGATTGGAAGTTTTGACGCTTATAATATTTCTTGTCCGGCGCTTGGTGCGGCGCGCGTGATGTTGCCTGTGGGATAGTGATGACAAAGCCGTATCCCTTGGCTAGTTGTATCGGCCGGATAATGAGGCCTTCGATTCGCGGCTGAATGCGAGAATCTATAATCTGTTCAATCCATTCTTTTGTAATCGAAAGGTCGGCTCCATCGTCAAGCTTCGTTGGTACAGTTTTGTCTTCTTCTATGCCATAAATGATTTGCCCTCCGGCCGAATTAGCGAATGCCGAAACGTCCTTACAGAGCTCATCGCGGGATTTGCTATCTTTGCCCAACGCTGGGGACGCTTTGTAATCAAGAGTGAGGCTTTCGATGACGCCGTCCCTGATAAGCTTTTCTAGGTCGTCCTTGGTTGCCAATGTCAGCATTTCCGGTCTCTTCAACTTTCGCCCGAATTTGGATTTCCCGACCGAGTCAGTTATCGTGCGGGACGTTGCTAAATGGAATCCGCCGTAATGTCGCGTAACGTCCCTATCCTAACCGAAGCACCCCCAATCTAGGCCGCCGAATTGACCCTTCGCGAGCGCCGCTTCGTCGAAGAATACATCATCGATTTGAACGGGCGGAAGGCCGCCATTTGAGCCGGCCTCGGCAATAAAGAGCGCGACCGAAATCGCAAGTCGGTATCGCCACGGAATTTCGCCATTGATGGCCGAACGTTCTGGCGTCACTAGCACGGGGATTGTTGACGAACTCGGCGCAATCGCTTTTTTGAAAAAAGGAACGGCGGCAGCGCCGCCGTTCCGGTTGATTGGTCAGGGGGGTCGATTACGCCGTTGCCGCGGCTTCGCCCCAGATTTTCCGCTTGTGCGTTTCCGGCATCAGGAAAAGAGCGAGTACGAAGCACACCGCCGGTACAGCGATCGGATAGATCAGGGCGTAGCCGATGCTTCCCGTCGCCGTATAGGCCGCCGTCGTGATCAACGGCACCAGCCCGCCGCCCCAGCCGTTGCCGATGTGGTAGGGCACCGACACCGAGGTGTAGCGGATGCGGCTCGGGAAATACTCGGCCAGGAATGCTCCGATCGGGCCGTACACCATGCCGACAAAGCAGACCAGGACGGCTATGATGATGACCGCCGCCGCGTAGTTGATGCTGCCGGGATGGGTCACCGATTGCAGCCAAGCGTACAGCGGATAATACGCCACTGCCGCAAGGAGGAAGCCGGCCAGGATCACCGGCTTGCGGCCGATGTGATCTGACAGCAAGCCGAACAGAATGAGGCTCGGCGTGCCGATCAAGAGCCCGGCGCCGACGATGTAGGCCGTGGTCAAAGGATCGACCTTGGAGACCGTGCCGAGGAAGTACAGCGCCCAGAACTGGCCCGAGTACCAGACCACTCCTTCGCCGAGCACCACGATCGTGGCGATCAGCACGTATTTGATATTCTCGGTGAGGAACGCCTCGCGCCACGGATTCTTGGTCGTCAATCCCTTGGCCCGGATTTCCTCGAAGATCGGCGTCTCCTGCAGTTGCAGGCGGATGTAGATGGCGATCCCCACCAACAGGAATGACACCAGGAACGGAATGCGCCAGCCCCAGGCGTCGAACGCCGCCGGCGTCATGCTCTGCCGCGTTAGGATGATGACGGCGAGCGACACGATGATGCCGAGCGTCGGCGAGGTCTGCAGCCAGCCGGTATAATAGCCGCGGCGTTCGTCGGAGACGTGCTCGGCCACATAGGTGATGGCGCCGCCGTACTCGCCGCCCAGGCACAGGCCCTGGATCATGCGCAGCGAGAACAGGATGAAGGCAGCGGCAAGCCCGATCGACTCGAAGGTCGGAATGAGGCCGATCGCGCCGGTGCCAAGTCCCATGCCGGTCAGCGTGACCAGAAAGGTGTATTTGCGCCCGACCCGGTCGCCCAGCCAGCCGAACAGGAAGGCGCCCAACGGCCGCACCAGAAAGCCCGCGGTGAACAGCGCGATGGTGCTCAACAGAGCCGCGATGGGATGGCTCTTTTCAAAGAATTTGACCGCGAGCACCGCGGCCAGACTGCCGAAGATGTAGAAGTCATACCATTCGATGACATTGCCTACGGCCGCCGCGACGATCACGCGGCGAAAGTCCTTGGGAACCTGCGCTGCCATGTGTGTCTCCCCTAGCGGGGCCAGACGGCGACACGCCGCGCGCTCCGCGGCCCTGCTGCCTGCGCGCAAAGGGGCATGAGAGACGTTAATTCTCTTGTTAGGTTCTGTCTATCAGACGTTCGTTATTTTCTATTGACGTGTTGTCGCGGGCCGCAAGCTGTCTCCGACGCAATAATGACTCGCGACATAACGCACTGCACAATGGGCCAAGCTATTGATATTCCCAGCGACTTATCAGTTGATCCTGCAACGAACCAAAAGCGCCGGCGTACCCTGCCCGTCACGCCGTCTTCGCCACCTTCAGTCCGAGCTCGGTGATCATGCGCTCGCGCATAATGAATTTCTGGATCTTGCCGGTCACCGTCATCGGGAATTCGTCGACGAACTTGATGTAGCGCGGCACCTTGTAGTGGGCGATCTGGTCGCGGCAGAAGGCGCGGATTTCCTCCTCGTTGGCGCTCATGCCGGGGCGCAGCCGCACCCAGGCGCAGATCTCCTCGCCGTAGCGGTCGTCGGGTACGCCGATGACTTGCACGTCCTGGATTTTCGGGTGGCGATAGAGAAACTCTTCGATTTCGCGCGGATAGACGTTCTCGCCGCCGCGGATCACCATGTCCTTGATGCGACCGACGATGTTGCAATAGCCCTCGGCGTCGAGCGTGGCGAGGTCGCCGGTATGCATCCAGCGCGCCGCGTCGATTGCCTCGCGCGTGCGTTCCTCGTCGGCCCAATAGCCGAGCATGACGCAATAACCGCGCGTCAACAGTTCGCCCGGCTCGCCCGGCGGCACGATGCGGCCCTGGCTGTCGACGATCTTGACCTCGATGTGCGGCTGAATGCGGCCGACCGTGGCGACGCGGCGCTCCAGCGGATCCGTGGTCGAGCTTTGAAACGACACCGGGCTCGTCTCGGTCATGCCGTACGCGATGGTGATCTCGTCAAGGCGCATCTTGTCGACGGCGCGCTTCATCACCTCGATCGGACACGGCGAGCCGGCCATGATGCCGGTGCGCAGGTTTTTCAGATCGAAGCGGGCGAACTCCGGATGATCGAGCTGGGCGATGAACATGGTCGGCACGCCGTGCAGCGCGGTGCAGCGCTCCTGCGCCACCGTCTCCAGCGTGGTCAGCGCGTCAAAACCTTCGCCGGGAAACACCATGCAGGCGCCGTGCGTCACCGCGGCGAGGTTGCCGAGCACCATGCCGAAGCAATGATAGAGCGGCACCGGGATGCAGAGCCGGTCGGCCGGCGTCAGCCGCATCGCCTCGCCGATGAAGAAGCCGTTGTTGAGGATATTGTGGTGCGACAGCGTCGCACCCTTGGGAAAGCCGGTGGTGCCCGAGGTGAACTGGATGTTGATCGGCTCGTCGAACTGCAGAACCGGCGCCAGCTCGGCGATGCGCTTGTCTTCCGCTGCGCCGCCGCGCACCGCCACGTCGGCAAAACGCAGGCAGCCGGGATGGTCGGCTTCGCCGAGCACCACGACGGCGCGCAACGCCGGCAGCCGCGCCGCTTCGAGCGCAGCCGGCGCGGCGCGGGCGAGCTCGGGCGCCAGCTCGCGCAACGTGCCGACATAGTCGGAGGTCTTGAAGCGTTCGGCCAGGATCAGCGCCTTGCAGCCGACCTTGTTGAGCGCGTATTCGAGCTCGGCCACCCGGTACGCCGGGTTGATGTTGACCAGGATGAGCCCGGCTTTAGCGGTGGCGAATTGGGTGAGCACCCATTCGCTGTTGTTCGGCGACCAGATGCCGATGCGGTCGCCGGGATTGAGCCCGAGCGTCAATAACCCGGCGGCGAGCCTGTCGACCGCGGCCTTCAGCTCCGCGTAGCTCATCCGCACGTTCTGATGGCGCACCACCAGCGCCGGCCGGTCGGCCCATTGGGCGGCGGCGGCATCGAAGAACCGGCCGATGGTCTCGCCGATCAGCGGCTTGTCGCTCGCCCCATGGACGTAACTCTGCGTGAGCGGCTGCACCGCGTCTCCTCCGTTTTGCTCAGTATAACGCCTGCCGCCGCGGCACGGAACGTGTCAATCGAGTGCCGTCCGGCGATCGGATGCGCGACGACAGGGCATGCATTCGCGCCTCTGGTGGACAGAGACGGCATGTGGCCGAATTCTCTCCTGGGCGTGGCGGCAACTGACGTGCGCTTCACGCCAAAGTCCCGATTGCGGGGATGCCGATGCCGCGACGCGTCGAACGCAGGCGTCACGCGATTGACGACGCCTTGGAATTGGCCACATGGCGGACACCCAAAGTGTCAGCCATTCGCACGAGGTCCGGAAGCGATTTCGCCTCCAGCTTTGCCATCAAGTGGCTCCGGTGGACTTTGACCGTTACCTCGCTCAGGCCTACTTCGCCCGCAATTTGTTTGTTCAGCAATCTCGCCGTTATCAATGGGAGGATTTCACGTTCGCGGGAGCTCAAGGTTTCGAACCGCAAGTACAAATCCCGCCTCTTTTGCTCTTGTTCCAGCTGCAGGCGATCTCGCTCCAGCCCGGCGAAAATAGCATCGACAACATCCTGTTCGCGTAACGGCTTGGTCAGAAAGGCCACTGCACCGGCCTTCATGGCGCGAACTGTCATGGGGATATCGCCATGGCCGGTGATGATGATCGTAGGGATGTTTCTGGATGCCTGAGCCAATTCGGCTTGGAGGTCCAATCCGCTCATTTTCGGAAAGCGTACATCCAGGACGAGGCAACTGGGGCCGTTCGCGTTGTGCCGAAGAAATTCTTCCGGCGAATCAAAGACCTTGCATGCGAGCCCAACGGATTCCACCAGCGCTTTAAGGCCATCGCGAACATCCGCACTGTCATCAACGATAAAGACAATGCCGTTCTCCACACCGGAAATGCTCATGCGCTTTCCCCTCACACTGTACGACCCGGAGCCAAGCCGGCTGTCGGGCTCATCGTCGCAACACAAGTAATCGACTCAATAGTTCACATGCACTTAATCGGAATTTCGATTCTACAGTTGACGCCTTCCGTCGCGAACCCGAGATCGACCGTGCCGCCGAGTTCGTGAGGTATGAGATTGCGTATAAGATTGGTGCCGTAGCTGGACGGCCGTCCGGAGACCACCGGCGGGCCGCCAAGCTCGCGCCAGACAAAGATCAGCTTTGGCGCCGCGCCATTTGGCTTCAGGTCCCAATTCACGGATACCTGACCGCCCGGAACAGACAGGGCGCCATATTTCGCCGCATTCGTGGCGAGTTCGTGCAGCACCCTCGCGACCGCTTGAGTTTCGGCCGAGTTGACGACCACGTCCGTCCCTCTGATCGTTACGTTCGTGCCGGTCGTGTAGGGCGCAAGCTGGTTACGGACGAGGGTGGCAAGTCCGACGTTCTGCCAACCGCTTTCGCTCAGTAGCGTATGGGCAGCCGCCATGGATTGGATGCGACCGTCCAGCGATCGGGTGAAATCGCCGATTGATCGACTGCCTTGGCGCGTAGAACTGGCCGCTGCCGCGACCTGGGCGAGCGTGTTCTTGACCCTGTGGTCGAGCTCCGCGAGCAACAATCCTTGACGCTCCTCGGCGAGCTTGCGCGCAGTGACGTCGAGCAGCGATCCAATCCAGCCGTCGACGTTTCCTCCAGCGTCCAGTTCCGGCCGATAGGCGACGTTGAGCCAACGCCTGCCGACGCCCGGAAACTCCCGTTCGCATTCGAAGTCGACCGAGACCCCTTGCAGGACCTGTTCGATGTACGGCCGCACTGTGTTGAAGACCGTGGGTCCGACCGTTTCCACGATCGTCGCGCCCATGATCTCCTCACGCGGTCGGCCGAGCCACTGCGCGTAGGCCTGGCTGACGAAGCGATAACGCAGCTCGCGGCTGCAGCGAATGAGCATAAATGGCGTTTGACCGAGCACGGATTGCAATTCCGCCTCGCTGGCACGCAATGCGTCTTCGGCCCGCTTGCGGTCGGTGATATCGCGGATAATCTTCGATGCACCGACGATCTTTCCCGATTCTACCATCGGGGAGAGGGTCAGCGAGACATTGACAATACTGCCATCTTTGCGCTGGCGTACTGTCTCAAAATGATCAATGGACCGGCCGAGCCGAACACGTTGCAAAAATTCGGCTTCTTTCTCATGATCTGGTGGACGCAAGAATGCCATCGGCCTCCCGATCGCTTCCAGCTCCGAATAGCCGAGCAGCCGCTCCGCCGCCTTGTTCCAGGTCGTTATTATGCCAGCGGCGTCCGTACTGACGATCGCATCGTCGCTTGATTCTACGATCGCGGCCAAACGATGCTCAACACGGCCAACCCGTCGCAGCTGCACGATGGCGTTCGCCAGGCGCCGATGAAGACCAATCGTTTCAGCCAGGAACACGAACAAAAGCGAGGAGCCGGCGAACAGCGCAAAGATGCGAGCCAGGTACCAGCCTAAAGTAAACAGGATAACGCTGAATAAAGACGCGGCCGCAAAGGTCGGCAACCATGCAAGCAACACGACCATCAGCCATTGATCGAGGATCGTGCAGCCGCGAACAAACAACAGCACGAGCGCCGTACCGCTAAGAAGAAACAGGAAGGGAGCTAAATAGTGGGCAAAAGGCGCCAGGACATCCGCGCTTTCATAGATGCGCGGCAGGTGCCCGATCCCCGCTATCGCAACCCAGGTCAATCCAGCTGTCGCGGCAACCACGCACGTGATGGTGATGGCAACGATGCGACCGGGATGCCTGGGAGTTCCCGCCGCGTCCTTCCACAGGACATAGAGAATGACGGCCAGCGGAAAAAGAGTGTGCCAGAACGTGAACAGCCAAGCCGAGCGATCGAGCTCATCGCCGATGTATATCAGGCTGGGCCGGACAAACACTCCCGGGAATGCACAAGCTTGCAGGAATGCAAACAGTCCGCTGAATACATACCCGCTTGCGAGCACCAGCAGGGCGCGCTGGGGGTAAATCGAGTATTGGGAAAACAGAAGGGCTGCCGTGAGCAGATCGGCCGCACACATGACGGATTGTGTAGCCAGAACGAACGCCTCAATACGGGCCAGCTGGACGTTCGCAAACGGCAGCGTAACGGCGAATATGAGCGCCATTGCGATGACGACGCGAAGGGCGGCTTTGCGCTGCCGATCGGTTGCCGGCGCGGCGGTGATGACGATCGGAAGTTCGAAATTCGATCCGGTACCCGGATCACTCATGGGTGTTTTCTGGAGCATGAGCCTTATACTCAGCGCCGATACGCGACGAGGCGGGGTGTCCAGGAATGCTCCACGCACTTCTGTCAATTGTTTTAGACAAACCGCAGTGACGGAGTATCGTATTTACGCCTTAGCGGATCGGATGGAGCACCCGTACCTGCGGATAACGCCGTGATCCTTTGGTATATCGGACGATCCGCTGGAAACTCGGCGGCATACGTTCGAGGAGCCTGGGCCTCGCCTGTCATACAGCGATCTGCAGCGGTCTGAAGCCTCAGGCGACGCTCCGAGATGGGCGGGCGCCACCCAGCCGATCAACCGCCGCGACGCTTCACCCGGCGCACCAGGTAATCGAAGTTGATCTGGAATTGCTCGGGCTGGCCGATTTCGCTTTTCAGCTGCGCGATGTCGGCGGGCGAAAATTCCGGCGCCGGATCGCCGGCCGCCTCGACCGCGAGCTGCACCATCGCGGCGTTCTCCAGCATGATGGCGCCGACCACCGCTTCGGCGATGGTTTTGCCGGTCACCACCGGCCCGTGATTTTTCAAGAGCACGGCACGGTGCTTCCCGAGCGCCTTGGCAACGCCGGCGCCGAGCGCATGGCGGCGAATGAGCGCGATCGTCTCGGTGTAGAGACCGACTGCGTCGACAAACAGCGCGCCGGGCTGGCTGTAGGCGCGCATCGGCCGACCGGTCGAAGACTGCGCGACCGCGTACGGCGAATGGGTGTGGATCACGCAATTGACGTCGGGCCGCGCCTTGAAGATTTCCGAATGGATGTAGACCTCGCTGTGCCGGCGCGACGAGCCCGCGACCACCTTGCCCTCGAGATCGATGGTCAGGATATTGGCCAAAGTGATCTCATCGAGGCCCATGCTGTGCGGCTTCATGAAGAACAGTTTCGGCTCGCCGGGCACGCGCACCGAGATGTGGCCGCGGGTGAAATCGTCGTGGCCCTCGCCGACCAGAACCTTGCCGGCCATGATCAACTGCTGCTTGATGTCCCGGTGCGTCTTGTCCGTTTTATTTGTGCGTTTCGCCATAATCCCTGTCCGCAGTTTGCCAGCGGCGCCGCGACGGGCGCCGGTTTGCATGATGCGGCCTGACGCGCGACGCCGCAAGACAACGGCGCCGGCGCGGCATCGGCGAATGGCGGCCGTTCGGTAAGCGACGGCGGCACCGCGGTCAGCTTGCCGGCAATGACGATGGCGCCGTAGACCGGAAGCAACAGACCGGACTTCGCGGTCCTGCGCAGCCGTCGATTCATGGTCATGGCGCACGCTCTCGCAAGGCGCTGCTCCGGCTAGCGCGCTCCCTGCGCTCAGCGCCTTCCGGCCTCCTGCGCCTGAGCTTCCTGGCGAAGCGCGTCGTGCCGGACGTTGCGCCACTCCGCGATCATGGCCCACGCCAGGTCGCGCTGCTCGGCCGTGATCCGCCGCATGGCATGCTCACGCAGCCCGATGGCGCTGGTCTCGCCGCCTGAAATCGACAGCTCGCACCAGAAGAAAGCCGTCCGAAAGTCGCGGCGCACGCCATCGCCTTTCAGATGGATGTCGCACAGCGCGGCCTGCGCCGTCGGTTCGTCGCGCAGGGCGGCCCGGTAGTACCAGCGCGCTGCCGTCTCGGCGTCGCGCGCCACGCCTTTGCCCTCGCGGTAGAGGTAGCCCAACGAGGTTTGCGACCGGGCGTCGCCGGCCTGGGCCAGCGCCACCCAGATGGTCTTCGCCGCCGAATAGTCGCCGAAATCGTAGGCGCGGCGTCCGTCCTCGAAGCTTGGTTCGGCAGCGGCCGCCGCCGTGCAGATGAGAGCCAAGGGCAGCAGCGCGCATCGGGCGATCTTGCAAGAGCGAAACATGTCGGCCTCCAGTCGTTCGCGAAAACGAACAAGCACGGCCAATCTAGTCGGCGACGATGGGGCGTCTGTGCCGAGGGTCACACCGCCGATCGGCAGAATTTCCGGCACGCGGAACGCCGATGCGGGCGGCCGCGGCACGCGCTGCCGAGCCGTGGAATTACGGCAGAATGCGTGCTAGCGCTGGCGCCCTGGCGCCCTGGCGCCTCGATCACCTTCGGCTGTCGCATCGCCCGCCCAATGAGCCCGCAAAAACCGACCTTCATCGACAAACACGGCTTGTGGACCGGCGACGAGCGGCGCCAAGCGGCCGATATTGCGCGGCGCGTCGAAGCCGAGAATCTGCGCTATGTGCGGCTCGCCTGGAGCGACACCCACGGCTATTCGCGGGCCAAGACACTCACCGTCCCGGCTTTCCTCTCGGCCCTGAACGGCGGCTACAATATCGGCGTCGCCACCACGACGCTCGACTCCGCGGGCGCGCGCGTCTTCTCGTCGTTCACGCGCGGCGGCGGCATGGGCCTCGACGAGATGACCGGCTCGCCCAATCTCACCGTGGTGCCGGACCCGTCGACCTTCCGCATCCTGCCCTGGGCGCCCGGCGTCGGCTGGATCCTG
This sequence comes from Xanthobacteraceae bacterium, assembly GCA_035651875.1. Lineage (GTDB taxonomy): Bacteria > Pseudomonadota > Alphaproteobacteria > Rhizobiales > Xanthobacteraceae > BOG-931. The sequence goes on along the minus strand of DASRET010000045.1, from coordinate 114,845 downwards.
TGCGACGAGTATTTCAACGACGGCCGGCCGTTCCACTTCGCGCCGCGCCAGTTGTTGCGCGGCGCGCTGCGCAAGCTCGAAGCGCACGGCCATGCCAGCATCATCGGCACCGAGATCGAATGGTATCTGCTGCGCGTCGCCGAGGAGCATTTAGGCGACGAAAATATCGGCGCGCCGGGCACGCGCGGCCGGCCGATCCGTACCGTGCCGGCGGAGCCGGGCTATCACTATCACTCCGAATCCAACATGGATTTGATGCAGGGGGTGTTCGATGCGCTCGGCGACGCGTACGAGACGCTCGGACTCGGATTGCGCTCGATCGAGAACGAATGGGGGCCCGGCCAGGTCGAGTGCACGTTTGCGCCGCAACCGGCGCTGCAGGCCGCCGACAACGCCTTTTTGTTCCGCACCGCCACGCGTCAGATCTGCCGCCGGCTCGGCTACTTCGCGACCTTCATGTGCCGGCCGGCGCTGAAAGGTTTTTATGCCAGCGGCTGGCACCTGCATCAGTCGCTGGTCGATGCGGCGAGCGGCAAGAATCTGTTCGCGCCAGATAAACCGGGCGAACCGCTGTCGGGGCTCGGAATGCACTATCTTGCGGGCCTGCTGCGTTACGCTGTGCCGAGCGCCGCCTTCGCCACGCCGACGGTCAACGGCTATCGCCGCTTCCGGGCCAATTCGCTGGCGCCCGACCGTGCCGGCTGGGCCTGCGACAATCGCGGCGCCATGATCCGGGTGCTCGGCGGGCTGCACGATCCGGCCACGCGCCTGGAAAATCGCGCCGGCGAGCCCGCCGCCAACCCGTACCTTTATATCTCGTCGCAGGTGGTCGCCGGCCTTGCCGGAATCGAGGGCAAGCTCACGCCACCCCCGGCCGAGGATGCGCCTTATGCGGCGGAGCGGCCGCTCCTGCCCAAGACCCTGGCCGAAGCGCTCGAAGCCCTCGACAAGGAGCCGTTGTTCCGGCGCCAGCTCGGCGATATTTTCATAGACTACTTCGTGCCGTTCAAACGCAGCGAATGGACCCGCTTCCAGCAGGCGCTCGACGACAGCAAGGAACCGGGCGACGAGCCGACCACCTGGGAGCAGAACGAGTATTTTGACTTCTTCTAATGGCGAATAGCGAATGGCGAGTAGCGAATGGAAAAGAACTTACACGCTCGAATGATCTCTATTCGCTATTCGCCACTCGCCATTCGCCTGCGACATAAGACTGCACGCTCCACAGCGGACACCGCATCATGACGGCTCTGGAAAAGATCAACACTCCGCCGCACGGCCGGCTCGACACCACCGCGCTCTACGACTGGGACTATCTGGTCCAGGAGGAGCGCGCGCACCGGCTGATCTACACCGACCCTGTCATCTTCGAAGCCGAGATGACACGCATCTTCGGCGGCACCTGGACCTATCTGGCGCACGAGAGCGAAATCCCGAACGCCAACGATTTCATCACCCGCCGCCTCGGCCTGCGCCCGCTCATCATCGTGCGCGACGGCGCCGGCAAGGTCCGCGCGCTGTACAACCGCTGCACCCATCGCGGCACCACGCTGTGCCGCTTCGACAAGGGCAACGCCAAATCGTTCCAGTGCCCGTATCACGGCTGGAATTTCCTCAACACCGGCAAGCTGCGCGGCGTGCCGTGGCCGGACGGCTATGCCGAGGACATGCGCGATCCGAAATACAATCTGGCCCAGGTGCCGCGCATCGAAACCTACCGCGGCTTCATCTTCGGCACGCTCAGTCTCGACGCGCTGCCGCTTGCCGAGCATCTCGGCCCGATCGTTAAGCTCATCGACGAATGGCTGCACCGCAATCCCGGCGGCAAGGTGGTGGTCTGCGAGGCAAACCGATTCCGCTTCAAGGGCAACTGGAAGCTTGCCTACGACAATTCGTGCGACGGCTACCACGTCGCCTATTCGCATCGCTCGCTGCTGGAGACCGAGAACCGCTTCGCCGGCGAGAACGCCAAGGGCATGGCCTACTACCGCAACTCGCCCGACACGCTGGCGATGTACATGCGCTATACCGGCCACGGCAATCACTTCAAGGACAAGCGGCCGAACCTGGAGAAGCGGCCCGGCGGGCTTTGGGCGCTGGAAAGCGCCCATCCCGGCATGGAGCACTACGAGGCCGAATTCCTGCGCCGCTACGGCGAGCGCGCCTTCGCGCTCCTTGACCTCGCCGGCTCCGAGCCGGTCAACATCAACGTGTTTCCCAACTTCTCGCTCCTCGGCAATCATATCCAGGTGTTCGAGCCGCTGTCCGTCGCCGAAACCAACGCCATCTGGTACGGCACCATGGTGGTCGATGATGGCACGCTCGGCGAGGAAGCCACGAGGGACATCAACGCGCTACGCATGCGCACCCAGGAGGGCTTCCCGAATTTCGGCGAGGTCGACGACATCGCCAATTTCGAGCAGATCCAGCGCGGCCTGATGGCGGTCGAGGACGAGTGGGTCTACATGCACCGCGGACTCGGCATCCCCGACCGGGTGCAGCGCCATGAGGACGGCACGCTGACGGCGCCGGCGACCGACGAAGCTTTCATGCGCGAGCACTTCAAGGAGTGGAAGCGCCTGATGAAGAGCCCGCAAAATCTCGCCATCGCCCGGGAGCCATGACATGGACGCTCCGGCCGCCGCGATGGATCCGTCGCGCAGCTCCTACTACGTCAATGACGCGCTCTATCGCCAGCTGATCGCCGACTTCACCGGCTGGCAGGACGATGCCCGCGCGGTGACCGACATGGCCGAGCGCGACGCCTTCCGCCGCCTGCTCGAGCGCGAAGCGCGGCTCCTCGACCAGCTGCGCTACGAGGACTGGTTCGCGCTGTACACCGCCGAGTGCATCTACTGGGTGCCGTCGACGCCGCGGGCCGGCGATCCGCGCCGCGAGATCGCGGTGATGTTCGACGACCGCCGCCGGCTCGAGGACCGCGTCTATCGGCTGCGCACCGGCTTCGCCTGGTCACAGGCGCCGGTCTCGCGCACGGTGCGGCTCATTACCAATGTCGAGGTCTTCGCCACCGCGCGGGACGACGTGCGCATGCTGCGCTCCAACTTCCTGATCAGCGAATTCTGGGATAACGAGACGCGCGTGCTCACCGGCTGGGCGGGCCACCGCGTGGTAGGCGACGGCTCGGCCTGGAAAATTGCCGCCAAGCAGGTCAACCTGATCGACTGCGATCAATGCATCCGCAACCCGAGCATTGTTCTTTAACGCAACACCTGCATGGAAACCGATCAGGAGCTTGGCGGCCCGTCATCTACTTGCGCTTCTTGGCAGCCGTGGTCGCCTTGGCGACGTTGCAGAGCGTGATGTAATTCGTGGATCCATCCGAATACAGCAGACCGAGATTATTGCCGGGCGCGGTCGCATTGGGCAGCCATTCCATCGCTCGCGCGCGAATGCCGGGGACCGCATCGGTCGCGTTGGCGAACGCCTCGGGCGACGACTGCGCCTGCTTTTGCAGGGCGGCTTCGGCTTCCGGAACGGCGTAGTAGCAACTCAGATGGTTGACAGTGCCCGGAACGTTGGTGCCGCCTTGGCACAGCGCTATCAGGCTTGCCGAGATGGTCTGCTTGCAGGGCGCAATTTTTGTCGAGTCCACGGTGCAGGTCAGCGGCGTCGGACCGCCGAGAAACTGGCAACTGAATACGGCCGCGTGCAGCGGCAGATTGAGTCCGAGCAAAAGCGACGTTGCGGCAGCGATCGTACGCATTGCGTGGTCTCCCCCTTTTACATGGACTGTGTCCGTGTCCGGGTGCTCCGCCGTCAATCGAAAATTATCACCCGCACAACTACAACTATAGGTGAGGCATGCGCCCCATGTCAAACGAGCGCTACACACATGGAAGATTTCGTGATTTATGCGCAGTGATTTGAAGGAAGCCCGTCTTCATGAACAAGCTCAAGCTCACCCTCGCCTGCGGCCGCTACGACCGCACCCAGCCGCTGATCGACGGCCGCGTCGAAGTGGAGGGCGTCGATCTCACCTTCCTGCCGCTGCGGCCGGGCGAAACGTTCTGGCGCATGCTCAATCACGGCGAGTTCGACGTCTCCGAGATGTCGCTGTCGTCCTACACGATCCTGCGCTCGGAAGGCGACACGCGGTTCATTGCCATTCCGATATTTCCGTCGCGCGTGTTCCGGCAGTCGGCGGTGTATCTGCGCGCCGACAGCAAGATCGCGGCGCCGGCCGACCTCAAGGGCAAACGCGTCGGCGTCGCCGATTATCAGATGACCGCGGCAGTATGGACGCGGGGCTTTCTGTCGGACGACTACGGCGTCAAGCCGGAGGACATCCACTGGGTGATCGGCCGGCCGGTGCGCACCATCAAGCCGCCGTCGAACATCACCTGCGAGTTCATGCGGCAGGACACCACGCTCGAAGCCATGCTGGAGCGCGGCGAGATCGACGCGCTGGTGTCGGTGATGATCCCGCCGACGCTCGGCTCCAGCGTGCGGCGGCTGTTCGCCGAGCCGCGGAAGGTCGAGCGCGACTACTACCAGCGCACCGGCATCTTTCCGATCATGCACACCTTCGTGCTCAAGACCGCGCTCTACGAAGCCAATCCATGGCTCGCCATCAGCTTCTACCGCGCGTTCACGCGCGCCCGCGACATCGCCTATTACTGGATGTACGACACCGACGCGCTGACGGTCGGTCTGCCCTGGGTCATTGATGAACTCGAGACAACGCGGAAAATTTTCGGACCGCAGGTTTGGGATTATTCGATCGAAGGCAGCCGACCGACTCTCGAGGCGCTGGTCCGCCATCTCGACGAGCAAAAACTCTCGCGGCGGCCGATGAAGGTCGAGGAGCTGTTCGTGCCCAACATCGGCCCGGGAATGGCCGAATATCTGCGCGCGACGGCCGAAGCCTAGAGCTTGGCGCGATATTGACACGCGCCCGCCCAGCCACGATTTGACTTCGGTCGCCATCCCTCCAACAGGGCCGGTCCGCATGCCTTCTGCCGCCGCAGCACCCGCTCGCGCCAAGCGCATTCCGCTGCGCGATTTCTTCCGCAATCCCGAGCGTTCAGGATTCCAGATATCTCCCGACGGCAATACGCTTTCGTTCATGCAGCCCTATCAAAACCGCATGAACGTCTTCGTGCAGCCGCGCGCCGGCGGCGAGCCGGTGCGCCTCACCAGCGAGACCGAGCGCGACGTCGCGGGCTATTTCTGGAAAGGCCCGCGCCGCATCGTCTACCTGAAGGACTTCAAGGGCGACGAAAATTTTCATCTGGTCGCGGCCGATCTTGGCGGCGGCGCGCCGGTCGATCTCACGCCCTTCGACAAGGTACGAGCGATGATCGTCGACGATCGCTACGATAATGACGACGAGATGATCGTCGCTTTGAACAAACGCAATCCGGAAGTGTTCGACGTCTATCGGCTCGACCTCAACAGCCGGGAGCTGACGCTGATCGCCGAAAATCCCGGCAACATCACCGGCTGGCTCACCGATCACGCCGGCTCGCTTCGTCTCGCCATCGCTACCGACAGCGTCAACACCAGCATCCTGCACCGGCCGAACGACGGCGCCGCATTCCAGAACGTTATCACCACCAACTTCAAGCAGCAGATCCAGCCGCTGTTCTTCGATTTCGACAACAAGCTCTTGTTCACCTCGTCCAATATCGGTCGCGACAAAGCGGCGATCGTGCGGCTCGATCCGGCGAGCGCCAAAGAGGACGGCGTCATTTTCGAACATCCCGAGGTCGACGTCGGCGGCCTCGACTGGTCGCACAAGCGCAAGGTCTACACCGAGGCGCAGTTCGTCACCTGGAAGCGCGAGCGTCATTTCTTCGATGCCGAGACGCAAGCGATTTTCGCCGACCTGCAATCCCGCCTGCCCGGCTACGAAATCGATCTGCAGAGCAACAACCGCGACGAAGACGTTTTCGTGGTCGCGGCGTGGAGCGACCGCACCCAGGGCGTCCGTTATCTGTACGAACGCACGTCCGGCAAACTGACGAAGCTCGCCGAGATCACCCCATGGCTCGACGAAAACGCGCTTGCCGAAATGAAGCCGATCAGCTACGCGGCACGCGACGGGCACACCATCCACGGCTACCTGACGCTGCCGCGCGGCGGCGGCACGAACCTGCCGCTGGTCGTCAATCCGCACGGCGGGCCGTGGGCGCGCGATACGTGGGGCTATAACCCCGAAGTGCAGTTTCTCGCCAACCGAGGTTACGCCGTCCTGCAAGTGAATTTCCGCGGCTCGGTCGGTTACGGCCGCTCATTCTGGGAGGCAAGCTTCCGGCAATGGGGCAAGACCATGCAGGACGACGTCACCGACGGCGTCAAATACGTCGTCGAACAAGGCCTCGCCGATCCCAAGCGCATCGCCATCTACGGCGCCAGCTACGGCGGTTATGCGACGCTTGCCGGGCTCGCCTTTACGCCGGAATTGTATGCCTGCGGCGTCGACTATGTCGGGGTGTCGAACCTGTTCACGTTCCTCAAAACCATTCCGCCGTACTGGAAGCCGATGCTCGACATGTTCTACGAGATGGTCGGCAATCCCGAGAAGGACAAGGAATTGTTGACCGCGGCCTCGCCGGTGCTGCACGCCGACCGCATCCGCGCACCGCTTCTGATCGCGCAGGGCGCGCAGGACCCGCGCGTCAATATCGACGAATCCGATCAGATGGTCGCAGCGCTGCAAAAGCACGGCGTGCCGGTCGAGTACATCGTCAAGGACAATGAAGGCCACGGCTTTCACAACGAGGAGAATCGCTTCGAATTCTACGAAGCGATGGAAAAGTTTTTGGACAAATATTTGCATTGAATCGTCGTTGCGAGCCAGTCCGGCCCGAAGTGGCCGGCCCGATGACAAGCTCCGCGAAGCAATCCAGCGTCCGGTGCACCGAAGCCTGGATTGCTTCGTCACCCCTCCGGGGCTCCTCGCAATGACGGCATGCGCCCGGGCACGGCAGGCCGCGACATTGCGGCTCACAGGCCGTTAACCCCTCGCCGCTTGCGGAAAACTGCCCGCCTTTCTACAAATACCGCCACGACACTTTCCCAGGGAGGACAACATGCGCGCGACAATCAGACCGTGGCTTTTAGGGAGCGCGGCGCTGGCGCTGGCGGCCGGCGCGGCCGGCCTCGAGCAAGCAACGGCACAGGGCATGATGGCGCCGCCGAAGACCATCAAAATCGGCTTCATCTCGACCTTCAGCGGTCCGGCCGCCGCCATCGGCAACGACATGCGCAATTCGTTCGAGCTCGGGCTCGATCATCTCGGCCGCAAGATCGGCGGCCTGCCGGTCGAGGTCATCTACGAGGACGACCAGATCAAGCCGGAAGTGGGCGTGCAGAAGACCCAGAAGCTGATCCAGTCGGACAAGGTCGATTTCGTCGTCGGCTACATCTGGTCGAACGTGCTGGTGGCCTCGCTCAAGCCGCTGATCGATTCCAAGACCGTCACCCTCGTCACCAATGCCGGCGCCTCGCAGCTCGCCGGCGAGATGTGCTCGCCTTACGTATTCTCGACCTCCTGGCAGAACGACCAGACGCCGGCGGCCATCGGCACCTACATGAACCAGAAGGGCGTCAAGACCGCGTTCCTGATGGGTCCGAATTACATCGCCGGCAAGGACATGCTGACCGGCGTGCAAAGCACGTTCAAAGGCAAGATCGTCGGCCAGGAGCTGACGCGCTGGCCCGACCAGCTCGATTTCTCCGCCGAGCTGTCGAAGGCGCGCGCCGCCAAGCCCGACGCCATCTTCGCGTTCTATCCCGGCGGCGCCGGCATTCAGTTCGTCACGCAATACGCGCAGAGCGGATTGAAGGGCCAGATTCCGCTCTACACCGCGTTCACCATCGACGATCTGTCGCTGCCGCGGCTCAAAGACCTCGCGGTCGGCGTTCCCGGCGCGCAGAACTGGGTCAACGACCTGCCCAATCCGACCAACAAGAAATTCGTCGGCGATTACAAGGCGAAATACAAATCCTCGCCGTCGTTCTACGGCGCCGACACTTACGACGCGGCGGCGCTGCTCGACTCCGCCGTCAAGGCGGTGCATGGCAACCTCGCCGACAAGGAAGGTCTGCGCAAGGCGATCGAGCAAGCCAAGTTCCAGTCGGTGCGCGGCGACTTCAAGTTCGGCAACAACCACATCCCGATCCAGAACTTCTATCTGCAGGACGCCGGCAAGAACGCCGACGGCAGCTACGCGCTGCACACGGTGTCGCTCATCGTCAAAAACGATCAGGACAAGTTCCACGACAAGTGTCCGATGAAGTGAGCGGCGTCAACTTACCTGTCATGCCCCGCGAAAGCGGGGCATCCAGTAATCGGGGCCTCGCGCTTCCGGACTGATCCAGCCAAGCTGAGATTACTGGATCATCCGCATGCGCGGATGGTGACAGCAACGGGTATCGAGCAAAGGCAGCCATGCTCTACTTCATCGAGCAGTGCCTCAACGGCGTGCAGCTTGGCATGCTGTTGTTCCTGCTTGCCGCCGGATTGACCCTGATCTTCGGCATCATGGACCTGGTCAATCTGGCTCACGGTTCGCTGTACATGCTCGGCGCCTATTTCGCCGCGACGTTTGCGGCGGCGACCGACAGCTTCGTGCTCGGCGCGCTGCTCGCGCTCGTCGCCACCGCGGCCTGCGGCATGGTGCTGGAGGTGATTGCGATCCGGCCGCTCTATGGCCGGTCCCATCTCGATCACGTGCTCGGCACCTTCGGCCTGTTGCTCTTCTTCAACGAGCTGGTCCGGTTGATCTGGGGCCCGGCCGGCATGACCTTGTCGCTGCCGAGCGCGATGCTGACCGCGGTGCAGATCATTCCCGGCGTCTATTACCCGCTCTATCGGCTGGTGATCATCCTGGTGGCGCTCGCGGTCGCGGCGCTGCTGTATCTTCTGGTCATGCGCACACGGCTCGGCATGCTGATCCGTGCCGGCGCCTCGAACCGCGAGATGGTCGGCGCGCTCGGCGTCAACATCAAGCTCCTCTACACCCTGGTGTTCGGGCTCGGCGCTACGCTCGCCGGCTTTGCCGGCCTGATGCAGGCGCCGATCCTCACCGTGCAGATCGGCATGGGCGAGAACATCCTCATCCTCGCTTTCGTCGTCATCATCATCGGCGGCATCGGATCGATCCGCGGCGCCTTCGTCGCCGCCATCGTGGTCGGCCTGATCGACACCTTGGGCCGCGCCTTCCTGCCCGACGTGCTGCGCTCGGTGCTCAGCACCAACGCGGCGCTGACTCTGGCGCCGTCGATCTCGTCGATGTCGATCTACATGCTGATGGCCGCCGTCCTGGTGTTCCGGCCGGAAGGCCTGTTCCCGGCGGCGAGCCGATGAAAGCCGCGCTCAACTTCTTCCGCGCTCCCCTCCCCGCTTCCTGGCTGGCGCCGCGCACGGCACTTCCGATCGCCGTGCTGGTCATTCTCGGCCTGGTCCCGGTCTATGCCGCAATCAGCGGCGATCCGTTCGCACTGACCCTGTTCGGGCGCATCGTCATTCTGTCGATCGCGGCGCTGAGCCTGAACCTGATCATGGGCTATGGCGGCATGGCGAGCTTCGGCCACGCCGCGTATCTCGGCATCGGCGGCTACGCGGTCGGCATTCTGTGGAAGGAGGGCATCGCGTCGGGCTTCGTGCAGTGGCCGGTGGCGATCGCGGTGTCGGCATTGTTTGCGCTGGCGATCGGTGCGCTCAGTCTGCGCACCCGCGGCGTCTACTTCATCATGATCACGCTCGCCTTCGCCCAGATGGTCTATTACGTGGCGCAGGGGCTCGATCGCTACGGCGGCGATGACGGCCTGACCATCGGCAGCCGCAGCCGCTTTACCGGCCTCGTCGACCTCAACAGCGCGACGCAGCTCTATTATCTGTGTTTCGCGCTATTGCTGGCCAGTCTTTTTCTGGTGTCGCGGCTGGTCAATTCGCGGTTCGGCCTCGTGATCCAGGGCGCGCGCTCTAATGAGCGCCGCATGCGCGCCATCGGCTTCTCGACCTTCCGGTACAAGCTGGTCTCGTTCGTCATCGCCGGGGCGCTGTGCGGACTGTCCGGCGCGCTTCTTGCCAACCACACCAACTTCATCAGCCCGGCAATGATGTTCTGGACCCGCTCCGGCGACCTGATGGTGATGGTGATCCTCGGCGGTCTCGGCACGCTGTTCGGTCCGGTGCTCGGCACCGTGACCTATCTGCTGCTTGAGGAGGCGCTGTCGCGCGTCACCGAATATTCCGGACTGTTCATCGGCCCGGCGCTGCTCCTGGTCGCGATCTTTCTGCACGGCGGCATTCAGGGCCTGTTCGGAGTGCCGCGCCGTGACTGAGCCGTTGCTGCAGGTCGCCGACTTGAGCAAGCGCTTCGGCGGCGTCGTCGCCGCCGACGCCATCGCGCTCGATATTCCCGCCGGCGAATGCCACGCCGTCATCGGCCCGAACGGCGCCGGCAAGACCACGCTGATCGGGCTCCTCGCCGGTGAGATCGCGCCGCAGAGCGGCAGCATCCGTTTCGGCGGCCGCGACATCGCCGCGCTCGCCGTGCACAGTCGCAGCCAGCTCGGCCTCGCCCGCTCGTTTCAGATCACCTCGCTGTTTGCCGACTTCACCGCGCTCGATAATGTCGCGCTGGCCGTACAGGCCCATGCCGGCCACTCGTTCCGGTTTTGGCGGGACGCCCGCGGCGACGCCGCGTTGCGCGAGCCGGCGCGGGACGCGCTCGAGCGCGTCGGCCTTGCGACGCGCGCCGATGCCCGCGTCGGCAAGCTCAGCCACGGCGAGCAGCGCCAGCTCGAAATCGCGGTGGCGCTCGCCACCAAGCCGCGCCTGCTCCTGCTCGACGAGCCCATGGCCGGGCTCGGCCCCGACGAGTCCGCCCGCATGGTCGCCATGCTGCGCCAGCTCAAAGGCGATCTCACCATGGTGCTGGTCGAGCACGACATGGAGACGGTGTTCGCGCTCGCCGACCGCATCACCGTGCTGGTCTACGGCCGCGTGATCGCCAGCGGCGAGCCGGCGGCGGTGCGCGCCGATGCGGCAGTGCGCGACGCTTATCTGGGTGAGCAGGACGCGCACCATGGCTGAGCCGCACCAAGCCGCGAATGGCGCGCTGCTCGATGTGTCCGGCATCGAGACCAGCTACGGCTTGAGCCGCGTGTTGTTCGGCGTGTCGCTCTCCGTCAAGCCGGGCGAGATGGTGTCGCTCTTGGGCCGCAACGGCATGGGCAAGACCACGACGGTGCGCTCGATCATGGGACTGACGCGCGCCACGGCCGGCGCGATCCGTTTCGCCGGCGCCGAGATTCGCGATCTGCCGTCCTACCGCATCGCCAAGCTCGGGCTTGGCCTCGTGCCTGAGGGGCGTCAGGTTTTTCCCAACCTCACCGCGCGCGAAAATCTGATTGCCACCGCCGCCAACCGCACCGGCGCCGCCGCACCATGGACGCTGGACAAGGTGTTTGTGCTGTTTCCGCGGCTGGCCGCGCGCGCCGGCAGCATGGCGAACCTGCTGTCCGGCGGCGAGCAGCAGATGCTCGCCATCGGCCGCGCGCTGATGACCAACCCGCGCCTGCTCATTCTCGACGAAGCGACCGAAGGTTTGGCGCCGCTCATCCGCGACGAGATCTGGCGCTGCCTCAAAGCGTTGCGCGCCGGCGGCCAGTCCATCCTGGTGATCGACAAGAACGTCGATGCGCTGACCCGCATCGCCGATCGCCACGTCATCATCGAGCGCGGCCGGGTGGTGTGGACCGGCAGCTCGGCCGAACTGAAGGCCGCAGCCGAAATCCAGCACCGTTACCTGGGGATTTGACGCACCGGCGGCCGCTCGGACAGGCGGCGGGCACGCCGCGACCGAGGTGAGATTTTCAGAGTCAAGTTACAAATCGCCGCTTCCACCAAAAATCTTTTGCACCGCGAGTCGTCCCGCGGACTCACGCTCGGCCGCAGCCGTGCCAGCGTCGTTTGTCGGGTGGAGGCCAGACCAAGCCTCGGATTTGCCGTCATGCTGCAAAATCTCAGCCAGGACGTGCGCGAGTGCTATCGCCGTGCGGAGGACTGTGCCGAGAAAGCCAGGGGCGCCGCTACAGAAGAACTGCGTGAGGATTTTCTGCGGCTCGAAAAGTCGTGGCTCACGCTCGCCCACAGCTACGAATTCACCGACCGGCTCTCGGCTTTCAACGCGCTTCGGAGGCGGCATTGCAACGCCGCGACTGAGACAGCGCCACGGCGCGCGTTTGCATCGTCAACTGCACAAGAAAAACTCGTCCCTGCGTTGCCGCAGGGACGAGCACGAGTGAGCGGTCCTGCCGAATTTCTGTTCTTCGGTCGCGTGTTTCACGGCGTCCTTGATATCGCCGGCGACCTTGCGGGCGGACCCTTCCGCCTTGTCCATCTTGCCTTCAGCCTGCAGGTCTTTGTCGTCGGTCATCTGGCCGGCCTTATCCTTGATGGCGCCGGTGACCTTCTTCGCGGTTCCCTTGATGTGCTCGCGATCCATTCCAAAGCTCCTCATCTGTTTTGAGAACAACGTGGCACAGCGGCAGGCGTTCCTGAATGAATTGCCGCGGATCGTTGTTCCCGCCGCGGAACAGAAGCGAGAATGCGGGGGTTTGTCTGCATGACACACGTCCGTTCCTGGCTGACGGCAATCGGCGTCTCGACGTCACATCCGCTCGCCTTCGTGGTCGTCGGCCTCTATGCGGCGGCCTGGCTGATCGTCGATCCGCAGTCGTTCAGCTGGGAGAGCGGTGCCACAGTGGCGGTCTGGATCATGACGCTGTTCATCCAGCGCGCGGAACACCGCGATACGCAGGCGATCCACGCCAAGCTCGACGAGCTGTTGCGCGCCGAAGGCTCCGCCGACACGGAATTGCGCACGCTGGACCGGGAGGAACCGGAGGAGATCGAAGCGCTCCGCGAAGAGATGCTGGGTTGATGGCCCGGGCTAGACGGAGATGCGCTGTGGTTCCCGCCGCGGCCATCTTTTCGTCACGGGGTCCAAAGGAACAGCAGTTCCGATTCGCACGTTGACGGCGGTTGATCGCATCGGAGGCGGCCATGAGAAACATCTTGATACCGGCCTTGCTGGCCGCGGCCACGTTGACAGCCGCCGCGCCGGCGTTTGCCGACTACTACATCGTGCGAGAGAGCGCGGCCGGGCCGTGCCACATCGTCGACAGCAAGCCCGCCGACAGCAAGAGCATCGTCGGCGGCGATCGCTACTACACCGACCACGCCGCAGCCGAGAAGGAAATGCAGCTGCTGTGCAAGTCGCGATGACGCGCGCGCTCTAAACCGTCAGCTTGGCGACGCAGATCGACGAATCCGTCGCGTCCAGCGCCACGTCGAAGCCGAGCTGGCGGCACATCGCCAGCATCGTGGTGTTCTCGCACAGCACCTGGCCTTCGATGGTGTGGATGCCTTCGGCGCGAGCATATTCGATCAGAATCTGCATCAGCCGCCAGCCCAGCCCGTGTCCTTTCAGGTCGGAGCGCACCAGGATAGCGTATTCGCCGCGGTCGTAGGCGGAATTGGCGTGCAGGCGCACGACGCCGAGCATGTCTCCGCTGCGTTCGGCGATAGCGATGAACGCCATGGCGCGCGCGTAATCGATCTGCGTGAACCGCGCGATGAAGGAATGGCTGAATTCCTTGACCGGCGCGAAGAAGCGCAGCCGCAAGTCCTCCTGCGTAACGTGACTCAAGAATTGCGGATAGAGCGCCTCGTCCGCGGGACGGACCGGCCGCACCAGCACGGATGTGCCGTCTGCGAGTTCGATGCGCCGCTCCCATTCCAGCGGATAGGGCCTGATGGCGAAGCGCGGATGGCCGCATGGATAGTGCGGCGCGCCCGCCGGCGCGATCTTGACGCGCGCATCGACCGCGATGACGCCGCTCTCGTCGGCCAGCACCGGATTGAGGTCGACCTCGCGGACTTCCGGAAAGTCAGCGGCGAGTTGCGCGAGCTTGACGAGCAACAGCTCGAGAGCGCGCTCGTCGGCCGCCGGCACATTGCGGTAGGCCTTGAGAACGCGCGACACCCGCGTGCGCGCGATGAGGCTGCGGGCGAGCGCCAGATCAAGCGGCGGCAGCGCCAGCGCCTTGTCGTCGACCACCTCGACGGCGGTACCGCCCTGGCCGAACACGATCACCGGCCCGAACGTCGGGTCGTCGGCTAGCCCGACGATCAGCTCGCGCGCCTTGGGACGCACGATCATCGGAAACACCGCGACGCCGTCGATCCGGGCCTGCGGTTTTGCCGCCCGGGCGCGCTCCAAGATGTCGGCAGCCGCCTCGCGCACGGCACGTTCGTTGCCGAGATCGAGCCGCACGCCGCCGACCTCGGATTTGTGCACGATGTCGGGCGACTGAATCTTCAGCACCACCGGCGTGCCGCCGGCCAGATACGGCCGCGCCGCCGCCGCCGCTTCGTCGGCGTCGCGCGCCAGCACCGCCGGCACGATCGGGATCTGATACGCGGAGAGCACGCAGGTGAGCTCGATTGGATCGAGCCAGCTGCGCCCATCCTTCAACGCCGCATCGAGCACCGGCCGTACCGCGACCAAATCGGGTGCAAAATCCTGCGGCAGGTTGGGCGGCACCGCCATCAGCAGCTCACGCGACTGACGGTAGCGCACCAGATGCATGAAGCCGCCGATCGCATCGGCCTCGGTCGCGTAGCTCGGAATGTGCGCGGCATCGAACGCGTCGTCCGCGGCGCCGCCGTCGCCGAGCCAGACCGCGAACGCCGGCTTCGGCGGAAATCGCTCGCTGCGATGTTTTTGCGTCACCGCAATCATCGCCTTGGCGGCATCGAGCGCAGCGCCGAGCGCGGTCGGCACGTTCATGACCAGAATGGCGTCGTTGGCGTCGTCGGCGAGCAGCTGCTCCATCGCAGCGGCGTAACGCGCGGCGTCGGCATCGCCGGCGATGTCGACCGGGTCGGCGCGCGACCAGATCGGCGGCAGCGCGGCATCGAGTTTTTGCATCGCCGCCGGCGAAATGTCGGCGAGCTCGCCGCCGAGATCGGCGAGGCGGTCGACCGCGAGCACGCCGAGGCCGCCGCCATTGGTCAGAATGGCAAGCCGCCTGCCGGACAGTTCCGTCAGATGGCCGAGCGTTTCGGCTGCGGCAAACAATTCGTCGAGGTCGCGCACGCGCAGCAATCCGGCGCGGCGGAACGCGGCGTCGTAGACCGCGTCCGAACCGGCGAGCGCGCCGGTGTGCGTCAATGCCGCTTTGGCGCCCTGCGCGTGGCGGCCGGATTTCACCACCAGCACCGGCTTGGCGCGCGCCGCGGCACGCGCCGCCGACATGAACTTGCGCGCGTCTTGGATCGACTCGATGTAGAGCAGGATGGCGCGGGTGCGGCGATCGAGCGCGAAATGGTCGAGCAGGTCGGCAAAGTCGACATCGATGCCGTCGCCAAGCGAGACGATCGCCGAAAAGCCGACGTCGTGCGTTGCCGACCATTCCACCAGTCCGGTGGCGATGGCGCCCGATTGGGAGATGAGCGCCAAGTCGCCGGCGTGCGGCATCGACGCGGCGAAGCTGGCGTTGAGCCTGGCCTGCGGCACCAGCACGCCGAGACAGTTGGGGCCGACCAGACGCATGCCCGCGGCGCGCGCGGCCGCTTCGCTCTGCGCCGCGAGCGAGCCGGGGCCGTGACCGAGGCCGGACGTGATGATGATGGCGGCGGCCGTGCCTTTCGCGGCGGCTTCGCTGACGACCGCGGGGACCGCCGATGGCGGCACCGCAATGATGACGAGGTCGGGCGTTTCGTCGAGCTGCGCGTACGACTTGACCGCGGCCACGCCCTCGATCTCCGCGTAGTGCGGATTGACGAGGCCGATCGGGCCGGCAAAGCCGCCGCGCAGCAGGTTGGCCAGCACGGCACGGCCGGGCGAGGCCGCGCGCGGCGACGCTCCGACCACCGCCACCGAGCGCGGCGCAAACAGCGTCTCCAGTCGGTATGTTGACATGCTCTTTTCGTCCGCGCCGCCAGCCCGTTCCGGCTTAACCGCTCGCCAACTTAAACGGTTTGCGTGCCGTCCATAATACGTGATGCCCAGAGCGAGGCCGGCTTTATCTGAAACCCCATCGCTTTCACCTCTTGTGTGGCGAACAATCGCGGCCATAATGCTGAAATTCGCAGCAGGAGGATTCTGTCATGGGCGCATTTTTGGCGGCGTGCGTGGCGTTCATCGTTTTGGGGGCCGGCGGTTACTTTGTTCTTGGCGAGGTGCAAAAGCCGGCCGGCGAGGCCTATTCCACCGGAGCAACGCGCATCGATCCAAGCTGGAGCTGGCGCACGCAGGGCAACGAGACCTGCGAGCCGCGCCCGGGTTGGCAGTGGTTCTTTGTCGATTTCGGCACGCCGGAAGGCGAAGCGAAGGCCTGCTCCGCTTCGCAGTAGGGGCGCTACCTCTACTCCGCCGGCGTGGCCGCCGGCTGCCTCTGCATCTGATTAGGCCCGACGCGGGCGCGCTCTTCCTCGAGCCAGAGGCTGTGGTGCTCCTTGGCCCAATTGAGGTCGACGGTACCGCTGCCCATGGCTTCGAACGCGCCTTCCATGCCGATCGTGCCAATATAGACGTGCGCGATCATGACGGCGACGAACAGCACCGCCACGGTGCCGTGGATCATCTGCGCCAGCTGCATTCCCCCGACGCCCGTGCCGTAGAACGGGAAGATCAGGAGATAGCCGGTCACCGCCACCGCCGTGCCGGCAAGCACCACGACCCAGTAGATGACCTTCTGGCCGGCGTTGAAGCGGTAGGCCGGCGGCTCGTCCTTGCCGACGATGCCGCCGCCCTTGGCCAGCCAGTTGAAGTCGGTGCGGTCCGGAAGATTGCCGCCGAGCCACATGAAGAAGATCAGAATGACGCCGAGCGTGAACGGGAAGCTGAGATAATCGTGGATGTACTTGGCCGCGAGCGACCACGACGAGAACGCGCTCGGCCCGATCAGCGGCAACAGCGCCACCTTGCCGAATGTGATGTTCAGGCCCGTGAGCGCCATGAGGATGAAACAAGTCGCCGTCATCCAGTGCACGAAGCGCTCGAAGGCGTTGAAGCGCACGATGTTGACGCCGGAGCGGCCGGAGCGGATGCGCACCATGCCGCGCACCATGAAAAAGATGGCGAGCAGGACGATCATGCCGAGCATGGCGATAGTGCCGATCCACGGCAGATAAACCTGGTGGTACTCGCGCCACTCGCGGCCCTGCGGCTGCTCGATGGTGTACGACTTGGTGTCTGGAATCGTACCCAGTCCCTGGATGCGCTTGAACTGCTGCAGCAGTTGCTGCTCCTGGACCGCGGACCCGTTCGGATCGACCGAATTGGGCTGCTGCGCCGCGAGCGGCGCCGCCACGGCGGCCAATATCAGAAGCGCGATCGCGGCGAAGCAGAGCCGGATGCGTGCGCAGACCATCGCCATGGCATTTCTCCCGTTTCTCGCCGCGCGCGCGGCTTTGAGTTGGCCGCGCCGGCCGCCGCCCCCTTGCGTCGCTCCGCCCGTCAGGTCGCGATCGTCTCGCGATACGCGGTCTGCCAGCCCCAGGCGCCGGAGCCGTAGCCGCGCTTGGCGACACGGTCTTTGTAAATCTGCGCGATGATGTCGCCGTCGCCGGCGAGCAGCGATTTGGTCGAGCACATCTCGGCGCACAGCGGCAGCTTGCCCTGCGACAGCCGGTCGGCGCCGTATTTGGCGTACTGCACCGCCGAATTGTCCGGCTCCGGCCCGCCGGTGCAGTAGGTGCACTTGTCCATCTTGCCGCGCGAGCCGAAATTGCCGACGCGCGGATATTGCGGTGCGCCGAACGGACAGGCGTAGAAGCAGTAGCCGCAGCCGATGCACAGGTCCTTGGAGTGCAGCACCACCGCGTCGGCGGTGGTGTAGAAGCAGTTGACCGGGCAAACCGCCGCGCACGGCGCGTCGGTGCAGTGCATGCAGGCCATCGACACCGAGCGCTCGCCCGGCTTGCCGTCGTTGAGTGTGACGACGCGGCGCCGGTTGATGCCCCACGGCACCTCGTTCTCGTTCTTGCATGCGGTGACGCAGGCGTTGCATTCGATGCAGCGGTCGGCGTCGCAGAGGAATTTCATTCGCGCCATGGCTCCCTCCCTCCTTACGCCGCCTGGACCTGGCAGAGCGTGACCTTCGGCTCCTGCATGCCGGTGGCAGGGTCGTAGCCGTAGGTGGTGATGGTGTTCGCGCTTTCGCCGAGCACGACCGGATCGGTGCCGGCCGGATAGTTGGCGCGCAGATCCTTGCCGCCGAACCAGCCGCCGAAGTGGAACGGCATCCAGACCACGCCCTTGCCGACCCGCTCGGTGACCAAGGCCTTGACCTTGGCCTTGGAGCCGTTCTCGGCGCCGGTGACGAGGACCCAGGCGCCGTCCTTGATGCCGCGCGCGTTGGCATCCGACGGGTTGATCTCGACGAACATGTCCTGCTGTAATTCGGCGAGCCATTTGTTGGAGCGCGTCTCCTCGCCGCCGCCTTCGTATTCGACCAGGCGACCCGAGCTGAAAATCAGCGGGAACTGCTTGGCGATGCCCTTGTCGACGGCCGCCTTCTGCACCGAGAAGCCGATATTGGGCAGCCGGAACTGCTTGGCATCGGGCAAGGTCGGATATTTGGTGATCAGCTCGACGCGCGGCGAATAGATCGGCTCGCGGTGCACCGGGATGGGATCGGGCAGGCCGAAGGCGTTCATCCGCGCCTTGGCGTTGCCGTACGGCACGCAGCCGTGCTTGAGCGCGACGCGCTGAACGCCGCCGGACAGGTCGGTGGACCAAGACACCGTATCCGGATTGGCGCCGCCGATCTTCTGGATGGTCGCCAGCTCCTCGGGGGTCAGATCGCCGTCCCAGCCGAGCTTCTTGAGGACGGCGTAGTTGAATTCCGGATAGCCGTCCTTGATCTCCGAATCCTTCGGGTAAGAGCCCTCGGCCAGCATGTTGACGCCGTTGCGCTCGACGCCGAAGCGGGCGCGGAAGCAGCCGCCGCCGTCCATCACCGCCAGATTGGTGTTGTAGAGGAGCGGCGTGCCCGGATGCTTGACCTCGGGCGAGCCCCAGCACGGCCATGGCAGGCCGTAATAGTCGCCCTTGTTGGGGCCGCTCGCCGCCCGCTGCGTGATCATGTCGAAGTCGGCCTGATGCTCCATGTGCGACTTCAGGCGCTCCGGCGACTGGCCGCAATAGCCGGTCGACCAGCTGCCGCGATTCATCTCGCGCAGGATGCTCTCGGCTTCGGGCAGATTGTTCTCGACCTTGATGTTCTTGAACATCTGGTCGGCAAAGCCGCATTTCTTGGCGATCAGGTACATGACCTCGAGATCGTCCTTGGATTCGAAAATCGGCTTGACGATCTGTTCGCCCCATTGGAGCGCGCGGTTGGAGGCCACGCGCGAGCCCTTGCATTCGAACTGCGTGGCGACCGGCAGCAGATACGTGCCGTCCTTGCGGCCGGCCTCCACCGACAGCGACGCCCACGTCGTCGGATGCGGATCGGCGATCACAAGCAGATCGAGCTTGGCGAGGCCTTTCAGGGATTCCGGGATGCGGGTGATGGAGTTGCTGGCGTGGCCCTGCACGAACATGGCCCGCACGTTGTCTTTCTGGGCGACCTGATCTTTCGGCAACAGCACCGCATCGAACCACCGGGTCAGCGGGATCCCGGAGGTTTCCATGATCTTCTTGTCGTCGAAACGGCCGGCCAAGTAGTCGTAGTCGACCTGCCAGACGCGCGACCAGTGCTTCCAGGCGGCTTCGGTGAGGCCGTAGTAGAACGGCAAGGTCACGATATCGAGGCCGACGTCGGTCGCGCCCTGGACGTTGTCATGGCCGCGGAAGATGTTGGCGCCGGTGCCCGGCGCGCCGACATTGCCGGTCAAGAGCAGCGCGATGCAGCTTGCGCGGACGTTGGCGGTGCCGACCGTGTGCTGGGTCTGGCCCATGCACCAGATCAGCGTTGCCGGCTTGTGAGTGGCAAACATTTGCGCGACGCGCTTGAGCTGCTCGCCCGGCACGCCGCTGACGCGCTCGACCTCGTCGGGCGTCCACTTCTCGATTTCTTTCTTGACGTCGTCGAAGCCGTAGACGCGCTGCTTGATGAAATCCTTGTCCTCCCAGCCGTTCTGGATGATGTGCCACATCATCCCGTACAGCACGGGGATGTCGGTACCCGGCCGCAGCCGCACGTATTCGGTCGCGTGCGCGGCGGTGCGCGTCAGCCGCGGGTCGATGACGATGACATTCGCCTTGTTGAGCTCGGCGCCTTCGAGCAGATGCTGCAGCGACACCGGATGCGCTTCCGCCGGATTGCCGCCCATGATGATCTGGGTCTTGGCGTTGCGGATATCGGTGTAGCTGTTGGTCATCGCGCCGTAGCCCCAGGTATTGGCTACGCCGGTGACTGTGGTGGAATGGCAAATGCGGGCCTGGTGATCGGTGTTGTTGGTGCCCCAGAACGCTCCGAGCTTGCGGAACAGATAAGAGCCTTCGTTGGTCATCTTGGCCGAACCGAGCCAGTAGACGGCGTCGCCGCCGGACTTGGCGCGGATCTCGAGTATCTTGTCGCCGATCTCGTTGATCGCCTGATCCCACGAGATGCGGGTCCACTGCCCGTTGGCCATTTTCATCGGGTATTTCAGGCGGCGTTCGCCGCTGACCAGTTCGCGCACCGAGGCGCCCTTGGCGCAATGCGAGCCGCGATTGATTGGGCTGTCCCAGCTCGGCTCCTGGCCGATCCACACCCCGTTCGCCACTTCGGCCGTGACCGTGCAGCCGACCGAGCAATGGGTGCAGACGCTCTTGCGGATGGTGACCTGGGCGCCGGCAGGCGGCGGCGGGCCGGCTTCGGCCTTGCGCACCGCGCCGAGCGATAGCGCGCCGAGCCCGGCGAGGCCGCCGGCGAGACCGGAGCGGCGCAAGAAGCTGCGGCGGTCGAGACCGCGCTCGCTGGTCTGATCCGCTGAAAACGCGCCACGACGCGCCTGACGTTCCGTCCTTCTGATCAGCACGGCCGCCTCCCCTATTTCGGATAGCGATTGACGCGGTAATAGTTCTGCACGTCCGCGGAATTCGGCTGGTAGCGCGATTTGCGCTTTTCGTCGTTGCTCACCTGCGCCGCCGCCGGCTCGACCAGCGTCGACGAGGCAGCAACCGCGGCGCCGGCCCCGACACCGAGTGCGCGCAAGACGTCGCGCCGGCGCACCGACTCAGGACTGGCATTGTTTGTTTGCTTGCGCGTGCTCATTGCGCTCTCCCTGGGCTCGTCGCGTTGTCAGGCGGCGAGCGTAAAGGCCTCGCTCTCGATTGCCACAAAGGTTCGCCCGATCGCCGCGACACAGCGATAGAATTCGGCGCCGCGCGCCGCTTCCAGATCGGCGAAGAAGCGGCCGATCCACGGCGCCAGATGTTTCTCAAAAAATTCGCGGTCCGCGCCGGGGGCCGTGCCGAAACGGCCGTCGACGAGGCCGGCCATCACCTCGCACAGCACAGCCGCATGATCTTCCGGTTCGCTGTGGCCAGTGGCGCGCGCAATGCCGAACCGCTCGAGGTCGGCGCGCACCCGCGCCAGCGGCCGCTCGTTGAGAAAGCCGGTGAGATAGAAGGAGGCGTACGGCAACAGCTCGCCGCGGCCGATGCCGATGAAGAGATCGAAAAATTCGCGCTCGATCCGCTCGACATTCGCCACCGCGGCGGCTTCGCCGAGCGCCGCCTGCGCAAGCCCGAGCGGCGAGGCGTCGCCGCGCAGTGTGGCGACGCGCGCCAACAGTTCGGCATCCGGCCCGCGCGCGAGCAGGATCGCAAGCAGCGCGTATTGGCGCGAGCGCGTCACGTCGAGTTCGTCGATTTCAGCGGGCGGAATAACCGATGGGTCGACAGGAGCGCCGTAAAGGTCGGAGCGCAACACGCTGCGATGCACGCCGGTCGCCGCCTCGACCGCGATCACCCGCTCGGCCGGCACGCGGCTCCAATTCGATACTGACGGCTGCGCGATACCGATCTTCCTGGCAAGCGCCCCTACGCCGCCAGCGGCTTCAATAGCTGCTACAATCCCTGCGTCCCGCATGCCGTTTCTATTTATTGTTGTTTGAGACAACGCTGGCGGGAACAGTAGGCTGGTGCGCCCGTAAGGGTCAATAGCCGGGACCTATGGCCGCACCGTTACTTTGGTAGGGCCGCGCCGTGCTTGCGGTGCGAGACGTCCGGCTTTTCCGCACCGGCGCCATTTTGCAGCGCAGCACGATCAGCTTCGCGCAGATTCACGGGAAGTTGAGCGCATTCACGATCGCCCTGCAGTGAGGGGTCAGGCGTGGGCGCCGCGCTGGGGGTCGAGACGTGACCCAACCCCCCCGCCGACGGCTGCACTGCACCAAGCCGCTCCGGGTCAGCTGGGTCGCTCGCGCCGGTCTGCGGGGCATCGCCGAACAGCCGCGACACCATGGCGCGGACCTCATCGGTGAATTCCAGCGAGCCGAAGCCAGGCACCGTGTCGGGATTGGTGAAATCCCATTGGTTTTCGGCAATGCCGACGAAGTCGCGGATGGCGGGATCGCTGGTCCAGGCGCGGCGCAGCGCCGCGCGGGCGAGCTCGAGCGGCACGCCCGGCGCCAGGAAGGCGCGAATGTCGGTCGTGGCATCGATCGATTCGATGGGCGGCAGGCTCGCAGGATCGAACACCGCCGGCGCTTCGGCGGAGGCCTCGGGTAGCGGCGCCTCCGATAGCCGTTCGCCGGTTTGCGGCGGCTCCGCCGGCGCCGAGGCCGCTGCGTCCTCCGCTTCGGCGATGCCGAGCTTGCGACGCGACCAGCGCTCCAAAAAATCCCGAACGGATTTTTCCGGTGGGTTCTTATCCGCTCCGCTCATCACGAGTCCTTCACGCGCGCCCGTCGCGCCAACGCCTCCGGATCGGCGCGGTCGCGCTTGCGCTTGGTGAACGCGTGCTCGACGTGGTGCGCGGCGACGAATGCCTCGATGGCGTCGCGGATCGGCCCGGGCATCGGCAAGGCTTCGACCAAATCGGTGCCGATGGTGGCGAGCGCCTCGCCTTCGCTCGGATCGGCTGTCACGCTAACGACGGCAAAGGGCGGCTCGCCGCCGGTCGGCCGCAGCGCGGCCCACAACATCGGCTCGCCGGTTGCGAGATTGTCGCGGTAATACGCCGCCTCCGACCGATACAACGCGATTTCGCCGGCGCCGGCATAAAAGGTCGTGCGGTCGGCTTCCGCGTCGAGCAGCGTCCACGGCGCAGCGTCCGGCTCGCCAGCAAGCACAGCGCTCGGCCGCCAGACGAAATCGGCCCAGGCGCTCTTGGCGCTGCGCCGCTCGACGACGACGCCGACGGCGAGGCGTACGAGCGGCTCGGCGGCGCTCATGCCAGCACCGTCGGTTGGCGGATCGGCAGCCCGGTCAGCAGGTTCTGCGGTTTCATGCGCAGCATGCGCTCCGCGTTCATGGCGAGGATAAGATAAATCGGCTCGCCCGCAAGCTGTTCTAAAACCTGACTCTGATCGTTAAAAGTCACGCGGAACACCGCGATGATGGACGCGCCTTCGTCCGGATCGAGCGCGTCGCCGCGCCACAGCGCGTCGCCGAGCCGGGTCGCTTCGGCATCGAGCCCCACATACCAGGACAGCGCCACGTCGCCCGGCTCGGCAACCGGCACGACGGCAACCGCGATGCCAAGCAAATGCGCGATCCAGCGTTCCAGCACCGCGGCGAGCGCCGCGAGGCCGCGCCGTCCGGCGCTCAGATCGAGCGCCATATCGAAACTGTCGCTGCGCTCCCAGTAGGTCGCCGCGTTGTCGTTGTTGAGCACGTCGACGTCGCCGGCCGGCGGCAGGCCGAGCATGGCGACCAGCGGCGATTGCGCGGCGCCGCCCAAACGCTCCTCATCGGCCGCGATCAGCGCGCCTTCGTGAACCGTCAGCCGCTGCGGCCGAAACAGCAGTTCTGCGGAGCGCAAGAAGTAGACGTCATCGATCCCGTCGAGCGCGTTGCGCAGTATCACGTGCACAAGCTGATCGAGAAACAACAGCGGCACGCGCTGGCCTTGCCGGACCATCGCGAGATACGCGCCTTCGACCGTATCGTGCGCGACCAAATGGTCGCGAAACGCGATCATCTGCTGCCAGTTCTCCCGCGCATCCGCATCCGCGATTGCCGTTATCTCGTCCGCCCGCACCGGCCGCCGCGGATCTTTCATGAGCGCAGCATGCAGCATTCGCTCGGCGTCGCAGGCGTCGGCCGGCGGCGCGAGTTCCGGTCGCGCCAGATAGACTTTGAGAAAGTCGTCGGTCAGGGTGAGCCGGCCCTGCGCGTCGCGGTCGAGCAGATGATGGCCGCACGACAGCCAAAAATCCTTCATGGCGCTCATCGCCGCGGTCCGCCGGTGGCCGGATCGAGCCAGGCCGGCTGCGCCAGCGCGGCAGCAAGCGGCCGGCGCTCGACGGCCGCTTTGCCGGCGCGGCGCACCAACAAATCGCCATTCTCGGCAATGTCGCGGCGCACACCCTTCTCCGGCTTGAGCCGTGACAGATAACTCTTGGCGATCTCGGCAAATCCGTCCTGCTGCCAGGCATCGATCGCGACCATCAGGTGCCGCGCGAAGCTTTCGACCAAGCGCCCGGACCCGAGATCGACAAAGCCTTCGTCGGCAAGCGTCGCCGCCAGCGGATTGAGCCCGGGCTCGTGCTCGCCGATGGCAACCGTGCGGATCATGCCGGCAAACACCAGCCAGGGCGGCGGCGCATCTTCGCTGGCGCCGGCCGGCCAGGCGAGCCGCCCGCCGCCGACCAGGCCGCCGTCGACCAGGAACGTATCGGGCCAGGCGATGGCCATCGGCTTTTCCGGTGGCGCGTGGGCGGCGAGCGTGTCGGCGAGCGCCGCCATGCCGGCATAGATCGTGCGCCGCGCCGTGCGCAGCGGCTCGTCCGGTTCCAGCACCACGGCGAACTCGGCCAGATCGAAGCGGCCGACGTGAACCAGCGTGCCGGCGCCTTCCCGTTCGGCAATCGTCACCGCATGGGCGAACGCGTCGCCCACCTCGCGCAGCGCAACGGCGCGGAACGGCGGCGGCAGGTCCAAGCCTGGAACCGCGCGGCGCATCTGAGCTTCACTGTCGAGCGGCATTATTGTTGGTCGCGGACTCGTCCTTTCCGGCCATTATAACTATAACATTATATCTATAAGATGTGCGGCACGGGAGCCCGTACGGACCCGGCGGCAGCGTTCCGACATGACCAGAGAGCGACCTAAGAACATCTTTTTATGCTCGTGCGAAGACACGATGCCGCTCGATGCAGAGACGGTCCGGCGCGCCTGTCGCGGCGCCGAGGTCAAAACCGTCAACCAGCTATGCCGTGCCGAGCTGGAAAAGTTCCGCACCGCGGCGGCTTCCGGGCCGCTCGTCGTCGGCTGCACCCAGGAAGCGCCGCTGTTCGGCGAGACCGCCGGGCCCGATGCCGATCTCGCTTTCGTGAACGTTCGCGAAACCGCGGGCTGGTCGGAGCAGGCGGCCAACGCCGGGCCGAAGATGGCGGCGCTGCTCGCCGCCGCAGCCGAGCCCGATCCTGAAACTCCTTTCGTCAGCCTCACCAGCGAAGGCGTCGTTCTGATTTATGGCCGCGACGACAAGGCGATCGAGGCCGGCATGCTTCTAAAAGAGCATCTCGACGTCACGGTGCTGTTGAGCCGGCCGGGCGAGGTGGCGCCGCCGCGGGTCAACGATTTTCCGGTGGCGAAAGGCACGATCCGCTCCGCGACCGGCCGGCTCGGCGCCTTCGACATCGTGGTCGACGATTTTGCGCTCGCCACGCCGTCCTCGCGCGGCACACTTGCGTTCGCGCCTGCACGCGACGCCGCCCAATCGCGCTGCGACATTATTCTCGACCTCGCCGGCAGTCCGCCGCTGTTTGCCGCGCCCGATCTGCGCGACGGCTATGTGCGCGCCGATCCGCGCGATGCGGCGGCGCTCCTTCGCGCCGTGCTCAAAGCGCGCGATCTCGTCGGCACGTTCGACAAGCCGCGCTACATCAGCTTCACCGCCGATTTGTGCGCGCATTCGCGCTCGCGCATCGTCGGCTGCCATCGCTGCCTCGATCTGTGCCCGACCGGCGCCATCGCACCCGACGGCGATCATGTCGCCATCGATGCCGCGATCTGCGCCGGCTGCGGCGAGTGCGCCGCCGCCTGC
This sequence comes from Xanthobacteraceae bacterium, assembly GCA_035651875.1. Classification (GTDB taxonomy): domain Bacteria; phylum Pseudomonadota; class Alphaproteobacteria; order Rhizobiales; family Xanthobacteraceae; genus BOG-931. The sequence goes on along the minus strand of DASRET010000045.1, from coordinate 88,649 downwards.
CCGACCGGCGCCGCCGCCTACGCGCTGCCGCCGGCCGACATCTTGATGCGCAAGCTGCGCGCGCTGCTGACGACGTATCGCGAAGCTGGCGGCAGCGAGCCGATCGTGCTGCTGCACGACGAGCACGGCAGCGAACTCATCGATGCGCTGGCGCGCCACGGCGCCGGCCTGCCGGCCAACGTGCTGCCGCTCGCCGTCAATGAGGTGACGCAGATCGGCCTCGAAGCCATTGCCGCCGCGTTCGCCTACGGCGCCAGCGCTATGCGCATCGCACTGCGGGCAAAACCGCGCCACGATATTGCCGGCCTGCGCCAAACCATCGCCTACGCCGCGCCGATCTTGAGCGCTCTGGGCTTCGGCTCGGTTGACACCATCGAGACCGACGACCCCGACGCACTCGGTGCCGCGCTCGCCGCCATCGCCCTGCACCCGCCGTCTTCGCATCCGGCGAGCTTTACGCCATACGGCGGCAAGCGCGAAGTGCTGCTGCTGGCCTTGCGCGAGCTGCAGCGCGCCGCGCCGACGCCGGTCGACGTGATCGCGCTGCCAACCGGCGCGCCGTTCGGCGCCATCGAAGTGGACAAGGCGGGCTGCACGCTCTGCCTCGCCTGCGTCGCCGCCTGCCCGACCGGCGCGCTCGGCGACGATACCGAGCGGCCGCTCCTTCGTTTCCGCGAAGACGCCTGCGTGCAATGCGGGCTGTGCAAGGCGACCTGTCCGGAAAGAGTCATTACGCTCAAGCCGCAGATCGACTTCGCCGCCGTCAACGCGCCGGCCCGCGTCCTCAACGAGGAGGAGCCGTTCGCCTGCATCCGCTGCGGCAAGCCGTTCGGCGTCAAAAGCACCATCGAGGCGGTGAGCAAAAAGCTGGCCGGCCGGCACTGGATGTACGAAGCCGGCTCCAGCCGCCTCGACCTGATCAAAATGTGCGACGATTGCCGTGTCATCGTCGTCACCGAGAACGAATTCGACCCCCACGCCGCCCCGCCGCGCCCGACGCTGCGCACGACCGACGATTATTTGCGCGAGCGCGAGACACGGGCGAAAAGCGAGGAATGACGGTGGCGCATTCCCGCGCTGCGTTCCGTGACCGCCAAATCCGCGCTACACTGGGCAAGCAGCAGACCAAGGACAGCCGATGAGCCCCAACACCATCGTCATCCGCAACGGCACCCTGATCGACGGTTCGGGCGCGGCGGCGCGGCGCAACGACACGATCGTGGTCGAGGGCAACCGCATCAAGCATGTCGGCGCGCTGCCTGGTGACATCGCGCTCGACGACCGCCGCAACGTCGCGGTGATCGACGCCGCCGGCCAATGGATCATGCCGGGCCTGATCGACGCGCATTGCCACGTCTCCTACGGCTATCCGACGATCAAGGGCGAGGGCAAAGGCCGCGGCACCACGCGGCCGGAATTTTCCACGCTCAAGGCCGCGCGCAGCGTACAAAAAGTGCTGCGCTCCGGCGTCACCGGAATTTCTGTGCCGGGCGGCACCTGGTTCACCGATGTCGGCGTGCGCGACGCCATAAAGCTCGGCCTGATGCAAGGGCCGCGCATGTTCGTCGCCGGCCGCATGATCGTGACCTATGGGTGCATCGAGGATGACGAGCCGTCGTGGGAAGGCACGCCCGACCATTCGATCGGCAAATTGTGCAACACCGCCGCCGAGATGGTCACCGAGGTGCGCCGGCAAGGCAAGCACGGCGTCAACTTCGTCAAGATGGCGGACAGCCGCTCCGGCGAATCGCAGATGCTGGCGCGTGAAGAGATCGCCGCCGTGGTCGCCGAAGCGCATCGCCGCAACCTGCGCGTCGGCATTCATTCGCGCGGCGCCGGCTCGACCCACGCCGCCGCCGAAGCCGGCGTCGACTGGATCATTCACGCCGATCTCGCCGGCGACCGCGATCTCGAGGCCGTCGCCAAGGCCGGCATGCCGATCATCCCCACTGCGACCTTCCTCGCCATGGTGGTCGAGCTCGGCCAAAAAGTCGGCGGCGAGCAAGTGCAGCTCGACATCAATCGCATGAAGCGGCACTTCGATCTCCTTTGCGAGCTGATGCACAAGGCGCGCAAGCTCGGCATAAAACTTCTGGTCGGCACTGATACCGGCAACAACACTTTCATGCGCTACGGCGAGGTGCACGCCAAGGAGCTGGAGATTTTCGTCAAATACGGCGGCTACTCGCCGCTCGAGGCGATCAAGGCGGCGACGCACGACAATGCCTACGCGATCGGGCTCGAAGGCCAAGTCGGCGAACTTGCACCCGGCAAGCTCGCCGATCTCATCGTGCTCGACCGCGATCCGCTCGCCGACATCACCGTGCTGCAGGGCGGCAAGCACCTCACGCACGTCATCAAGGATGGCAAGCCGGTCGATCTGGCGCCGCGCGAGGAGATGCTGACGTTCCGCGAGGCGGCGGAGTAGCCCATTCGTCATTGCGAGCGAAGCGAAGCAATCCAGAGTCGGTGCACTGACTCTGGATTGCTTCGTCGCTCCTGCGGGGCTCCTCGCAATGACGTTTTTCGTTCAGCCTGGCTGCCCTACCCCACACCCTGCGCCTTGGAGCGGCCGAAAATCAGCGCGTCGATGCTGAATGGGCCGGCGCCGAAGGCGACGACGAACAGCATGCCGCCCATCATGGCGAGGTGACCGTAGAAGAACGCGTGCTGGGTTCGCTCCGCTGCGCCGGTGAATGTCCAATAGGGATGAAACAGCACAGCGAGCGTCAGCGTATAAAAGAAGAATGCGAGCGCCACCAGTCGGGTCAGTAATCCGATGATCAGCATGACGCCGCCGACCAGTTCGAGGGCGACGACGCCCCACACCAGATCGGTAGGGTATGGGATGCCGTGGCTCGCCATGTTGGCGGCGGTGGCGTCGATCGTGCCGAGTTGGTTGATCCCGGCCAGCACAAAGATCAGCGCGATCAGAATGCGGCCCAATAGCGGCAGTGGCGTCAAGACAGGATGCATGGCGTCCTCGTTCGGCTTGGCCGCGCCGATATAACGGTTTCGGCAAAGCCGGCGAGGCTGCCTCGCAGGAAATTGATAGGTTCTGATTGTAACGTCCGCGCGCGGCACCGCGCTGTCATTTCGTCGCTTTCTGCAAGAACGCGACCAGCGCCTCGCGATCGGCGGCCGAGCCGATGGTCTGCTCCGGCATCTTGGTGCCGGGCGTAAAGGTCGCCGGGCCGAGCTCGAACAGTTTCGCCACGGTCTGCGGCGTCCATACGATGTCGAGCTTTTTCAGCGCCGGCGAAAAATTGTAGCCGGGCAGCGTGGCGATGCGGCGGCCGAACAGGCCGGCGAGCGTCGGGCCGGCGCGCGGACCTTCGTCGGCCCTGAGGGTGTGGCAGGCGACGCAGGCGCGGAACACTGCCGCGCCCGGATCGCCGGCGTAAGCCGCGAGCGGATCGGCCGCGCCGCCGGCGGCGATGTCGCCGATCGCCTCGCCGGTCGCGGCGTCCCAGCGGCGGATGATGCGGTCGGCGCCGCCGGTCAACAGCATGCGGCCGTCGGGAAAGAACGCCGCCGACCATACCGGCAGGCCGGGGCCGACCAGCGTGCGCGCCACCGCGCGTTGTTTCAGATCGATCAGCGTCACCGCGCCGCGGATGCCGGCGGCGGCACCGAGCGCACCGTCGGGCGAAACCGCAAGCGCGATGACCGGCGTGTCACCAGCCGCAATGGTGGCGCGCAACTCGCCGGCCGGCGACAGCACGTACACTTTACCGTCGGCGCCGGCGCACACGATCTCGCCGTCCGGTACGACCGCGACAGCATTGAGCGGCGTTGGCAGGTTGACGATAACCGGCGCCGCGGCAGCGCCGCCGTTGAGCGGCCAGATCCGCAACGTCGCGTCATAGCCTACCGACACGAGCGAATGCCCGTCGGGAAGAAAGGCGACGCCGTTGATATTTTGCTGATGGCCTTCCAGCACGCGCGGCACGCCACCGGCGAGCGGCCACAGCCGCACGGTGCGATCCCACGATGCCGAGGCGAGGCTTTTACCGTCGGGTGAGACGGCAAGCGCCACGATCGGCGCGGTGTGGCCGGCCAGCACCGTGCGCGGCTGTGTCTCGCCGGCATTCCAGAGCGCGATGCGGCCATCGGCGCTCGCTGTGGCGATCCGTCCGTCCGGCAACAGCGCCACCGCGTTGACGGCGCCGTCATGGAAGCGCAGCACCTGCCGCGCCGTGTTGGTCTTGAGCGACCAGATGATCGCCGCGGTGTCGAAGCTCCCCGACACCGCGGTCGCACCGTCAGGCGAGAGCGCCAGCGCCCGCACCGGCCCGCCATGGCCACGCAGTTGCGCCTGCGCGGGCAGTGCGCCCAGCAGCAACAAACACATCAGAACAACACGCGGCACCATGGCGTTCCAAATTCTCAGCCGAATTCCGGGCCGGCAACCACAAAGGTGCGTTCAACGTCACCGCACGGCGCGCTGCGGCCGAGCGCCATGCGCAAAAACGGCCGCTGCACGGTGAAACCGCGCTGCTTGAGGAGCGCGCCGAGCCTTTGCCAGCGGTCGGCGACATCGAGAAACACCGGACCGCTCGCCGCGCCAAGTGCTGCCGCCAGCAACGCAGCGGCGGCGTCCTCATCGGCCGCAACGATCGGCCCGATCTGTGTGGCGATGCGGCCGGTCCGCGCCAGCGCAAAGCTCTTGCCGTCCGTGCTGAGGAAGGCGAGCTGCGGCGCACGAGCAAAGAAACTCCGCAGCAAAAAGTCACGCGGCGCGCCGAACGCAGCGGCATCGATGGCGACCGCCGTCGCCAGATCGTCCGCCCGCATCGACCGCACGCCGGGCGGCGGCGCAGCGTTGCCGCCCTGCCCTTGCAAGCGGGTCAGCGCGAACTGCGGCACAAAGCCGAGCGGCCGGTACACGCGCTCGCCGGCCGGCGTGGCGTCGAGCACCGCGACCAGGCCGCGCCGCGTCAGCTCGTCGCAGCAGGTTTCCAGAATGCCGGTGCCGATTCGCTGCTGGCGGCGCACTGCGGTGACAAGCACCATGCTGACCCACGCGAACTCGGCTGCGTACGGCAGGATGGCGCCGGTCGCGACCGGCCGGCCGTCATCACCTGGCAGGCCGAATACGGTGCCGTGCCGCATGAACAACGCCCAATCGTCCGGCGTCTGATTCCAGCCAGCCTCCGCAGAGAGCGCCATGCAGCCGGCGATATCGCTCTCCGCCATGATCGCGAGCGGCAGGACCTCAGTAGACGCCATCGCGGACCTCGTAATGGGTCGGCTTACCAAAGCTCGGCCGGTCGTGCGCCACCCATTCGGCGACCCAGTCGATCATGGTTGCAAGGAAAACAGGCGGCGGACCGAACAGCCGCACAGCTTGCGCGGTATTGGTGAGCCATGCGGTCAGCGCTTCGATGCCGACGATGCGCGGCTTTTTGCCGAGCCGTGCGCCAAACTCTTGCGCCAGCCAGCGCACCGCGATGGTCTCGCGCCCTGATACGTTGAGCGGCGCGGTCGGCGTCGTCACGTGGCGCAGGCAGCGCAGCGCCAGCGCGTTGGCATCGCCCTGCCAGATCACGTTGACATGGCCCATGGTGACGTCGATCGGCGCGTCATCGCGCACCTTGCAGGCGACATCGAACAAAACGCCGTAGCGCATGTCGATCGCGTAATTGAGCCGGAACAGCCGGCCGGGCGTGCCGTGTGTTTGCGAAAGGTAGTCGAACATGCGCTCGCGGCCGATGCACGAGTTGGCGTAATCGCCGGGGCCGGCGAGCGGGGTTTCTTCCGTCGCGCCGCCGCTGTCGATTGCAACAAACGGATAGACGCAGCCGGTCGAGAACGCGACGATGCGCGAGCCGCGAAAATGCTCCGCCACCAAAGCCGGCACGTGGACGTTCATCGCCCAGGTCAGCGCCGGATTGTCCTGCGCACCGAATTTGCGGCCCGCCATGAAAATGATGTTGCGCGCCGCGGCAGCTTTTGCACGGCGGTACGATCCAACAAATCGCAGGCAATGGTTTCGACGCCGTGCGCCTCCAGCGCATCGCGCAGTTCGGGCGCGCTGAACCGCGCCACGCCGATGACGCGCTTATCCGGCGCCGCGTTGCGAGCAAGCCGCGCCAGGGTCGGCCCCATCTTGCCGCCGACGCCGAGCACGATGATGTCGCCGTCGAGCGCGGCGAGATCGGCGGCGAGCACCCGGCTCGGCCGCGTCAAAAACTCATCGAGCTGCTCGGGCCCGTCGAACCGCGGCGGCAACGGCGCATCGTCGAGCCAAACGGTCATGATGCGCGCTTCAGGCGCGGCCTATTCGGCCGCCTGGCGCGGCGGCGCGCGCATGGTCTCGAGGCCGTCCACGGCGGCCGCCGAGATCGTGGTGCGCACCATGTAGCGCGGCTCGTTGGCGGGCCACGGCCGCCCGCGGTGCATGGTGGCGCGATTGTCCCACATCACCACGTCGCCCTTGCTCCAGGTGTGCAGATAACTGTGCTCGCGCGCGGTCGCCGCCGCCATCAGCTCGCCGAGCAGCTGTTGCGCTTCCTTCAGCTCCATGCCCTCGATCGCGTAGGTGTGGGAGGCCAGATACAGCGCGTCGCGGCCATTCGCCGGATTGCGCCAGACCAGGCGCCAGCATTGCGGCGGCAGCGCTGCGCGCTCCGCGGGGCTCGCCAGATCCGGCGCAATCTTACCCCGCGAATAGGCGTAATCGTGCCAACCGAACGCGTTGCGCAGCCGCTGCTGCAGCGCTGCGTCGAGCCGCGCGAAGGCGAGCCGGGTCGAGACGAACTCGGTCTCGCCGCCGGAGCCAGGAATGATGCGCGACGACAGCACCGAGGCGAGCGCCGGCACCGGCTTGAACGGGCTGTCGGTGTGCCAGAGCTGATTGGCCTTGTTGCGCAGCGCGAGGCGATGATCCTCCGGCACCACATTGCCGTTGTCGTCGAGCGTCTTGAGGATCACCAGATTGGTGCCGTGTCCCTCGGAACCGACCTTGGTAACCTCCAGCGGCCCGAAGCGGCGTGAGAACGCAATCTGCGTCTCGTCGGTAACGTCCTGGCCGCGAAATACCAGAACGGAATGCTCCTCGAACGCCGCGCGCACATCCTTATAAGCGGCGTCGCTCGCCGCCACGTCATCGAGCGTCACGCCGCGCAGCTCGGCGGCGAAACCGGGACCCAGCGGGACGATATCCATGGGGTACTCCCTAGACCGAATGCTTCGTGTCAGTTTCCGTCAAAGCAAACCGGCCGGCAAGCATGTAGCCGGATGAGGTCCCCGCATGTCGCTTCGCTCATGGGGGCTACTGCCGGTCTCAGCTTTGCGCCGGGTGCAAGCCGGGCTACTATTTGGCAATGACCGACGATCTCAGCCAATTCATCAAGCCCGGCCGCGTCCATCGGCGCATTTACACCGACCCGGCCATTTTCGAGCTCGAGCTCGAGCGCATTTTCGGCGCGGCTTGGATCTATGTCGGCCACGAAAGCCAGGTGAAAAACCCCGGCGATTACCTGCGCGGCTTCATCGGCCGCAAGCCGGTGGTGCTGGTGCGCGATGCCGAAGGCCAGATCCGCGTCATTCATAACCAGTGCGCCCATCGCGGCTCGATGGTCGTGGCCAACGACAAGGGCAATGCCGACGAGTTCCAGTGCTGCTACCACGGCTGGACCTATCATCTTGACGGCCGGCTCAAGGCGGTGCCGCTGCAGCACGGCTATCCGCGCGATTTCGATCCGAAGAGCCCGAACACCGCGATGATGCGCCTGCCGCGCGTCAAGAGCTATCGCGGCTTCGTGTTTGCCAGCGAAACGCCGGACGGTCCGAGTCTCGAGGATTTTCTCGGCCATATGACCACGTCGCTCGATGACATGGTCGACCGCGCGCCGGACGGCGAAATCGAGGTCGCCGGCGGCACGTTCCGGCACACCTACGACGCCAACTGGAAGCTTTATCTGGAGAACCTGTGCGACGCGGCGCATCCCTGGTTCACGCACCGCTCCTCTATCGATGCCGCGCAGCAACAGTCGGACCAGGTTTATTCCGACGGTTCTGGCGAGATCGCCATCCGGCAGATGCGCCAGAACGGCGCGCCGTACAGCTTCTGGGAAACGCAAGTCGGCATCTGGACCTATCCGAACGGCCACTCCTATCTCGGCGACTATCACGACGACGCCAAGCTGGTCGCAGCCCTGCAGGACCCGCTGTTCCGCGACTACATCGCGGCGATGGAGAAGAAGAAGGGCAAGGCCGAGACGCGCCGCATTCTGGAAGTGCGGCGCTGGAACAGCAACATCTATCCGAACCTGTCGTTCATGAGCCAGTTCCAGCAGCTGCGCCTGGTGCATCCGATCGCGGTCAACCGTACCGTCGTGTACACCTACAATTTCCGCCTCAAGGGCGCGCCGGCGCAGATGTTCCGCAACATTATCAGCTTCGCCAACACGGTGAACGGCACCGGCTCGCTGGTGCTCACCGACGACCTGGAAATCTACAACCGCATCGGCATGGGGCTCTCAAGCGAGGGCGCCGAGTGGATCGAGATCGGCCGCGGTTTCGAGACCGACGTGCCGGAAGCGCATGGCGGCAGGCGCGGCAAGAACTCGACCAGCGAGATCTACATCCGCAACATGCTCGATGCCTGGCTCTCATACATGACGACGAGCGGCCGGCCCGACGCCATGCGCGCGGCTTCCTGAAGAGATGGGGCGACGGCCGAAAAAACGGGCGCGACGGCCGGCGGCGCCGCGGCGGCCGCGCGTTTCCGCCATCCGCGCCGCGCGCCTTGCCGCACCGCCGCGGCTCGACCTGCGTCGCTGCGAGCAGTTTCTGCTGCACGAGGCGCGGCTGCTCGATGAAGCAAAATTCGACGACTGGCTGGCGCTGTTCACCGCGGAAGCCTGGTACTGGGTGCCGAGCGAGCCGGATCAGGCCGATCCGATCGAGACCGTGTCGCTGATCTACGACGACCGCCGGCTCTTGGAAACGCGGGTGCGGCGGCTTTCGAGCCCGCGCATGTATTCGCAAGAGCCGCGCTCGCGCACCAGCCGCATGGTCGGCAATGTCAGCATCGAAGACGCCGACCGCGACGCCTGCACGGTGCGCTCCAAGTTCATGATGATCGAGTACCGCCGCGAGCAGCAGCGCCTGTTCGGCGGCACCATGCTGCACCGCCTGGTGCAGAGCGGCGGCCGCGTCATGATCGCGTGGAAGCGCGTCGATCTCGTCAACTGCGACGCGCCGCTCGACGGCATTACGGTACCGTTTTAGCGCTTACGTCCCCGTCGGCCGGTGCCGTGCGGTGCGGGTGCGCTGCGCGGTCAGCCATTTGGAGCGGCCGGCGATCGCGAGCGTAAGCGCCCGCAGCGACGGCGGCCAGGTGGTCGGCAGGCCGAGCCAATAGGAAATGCGCTGGGTGTGCTCGGTGAGCGGCCGCTCTTTGCGCTCCCACGTGGCGAGCGCGCCAGCGACGTCGTGCTCGCGCTCCAGATAAACGGCGAGCGACAGCGCATTCATCATGGCGCAGCCGCCGCCCTGGCCGATGTTCGGCGGCAGCGCGTGCGCGGCGTCGCCGATCATGGCGACGCCGCCGGCCGACCAGCGTTTGAGCCTGATCAGATCGAAACGGTCGTAGCGGCCTTGCTCGCCGATGCGGTCGATCAGCGCTTGCAAATGCGGAAACGCGCGCTGCCATTCGTCCTTGCGCACCGGCACCGCCTTGGCGGCGTCGTCGCTGTCCAGCATGGTGAGCGCGATATAGATCTCGGTTTCGCTGCACGGCGTGTAGAGCACGCGGCGGGTGCCCGACCAATATTCGATCGTGGTCGCGCCGCCGTCGCTCGTGGCCCGCTCGGCCGCGGTCTTGTCCATGAGCAGCCGCGTGCAGCCGTCGACCAGGAACTTGCGCTTGGCCAACAGCTCGAGCGAATCGCGCACGCGCGAATTGCTGCCGTCGGCGCCCACCACAAGATCAGCTTTCAGCCGTCTGCCGTCGGCAAGCACCAGTTCGCCGGCTGGAGTTGCGCCCGCCACCGCCGAGTTCGTGACGATTTCGACGCCGGCGCGCACCGCCGCGGCGGCGAGCGCATTGATCACGTTCTGGCGCACGATCGAGAACACCCGGCTGCCGCTCCAGCGATGCACCGCGATCAGCCGGTCGCTGCCGTCGCGCACCTCGCGGGTATGAGCGAACGGCGCGCCCCTGACCGCGTCCGCATAGGCGCCGACCGCCTCGAGCACGCGCAGGCCGTTCTCGTAGATGTAGATGCCGGCGCCGGTGGTGCGCAGCCGGTCGGCGCGCTCGTGCACGCGCACGCTCCAGCCGCGCTGCGCCAGCGCGCACGCTGCCGTCAGCCCGGCAAACCCCGCACCGGCGATCTCGGCGTGCCGCTTGCTCATTACGAGGAGCTTATTATCATTGCCGGCGAACAGGGCAATGTCCGCCCGCGTGGAGAAAAATCATGGCCCGATTGCGCCATTTCGCCGTCTGCGTCCAAGACCTGGAGAAGGCGGCGAAATTCTACGAGAACGTGTTCGAGCTCAAACGCATCGCGCGGGAGGACCTCGACATCGGCTCGGCCATCTACATGAGCGACGGCGTCATCAATCTGGCGCTGCTCAACTTCTCGACCGGCGCGGGCAGCAAGGCCTCGGACCTCAAGGACCCGAAAGCTTTCGTCGGCGCCCACCATTTCGGCTTTCAGGTCGACGACCTCGCCGAGACGCAGAAGCGCATCGAGCAGAACGGCGGCAAATTCTTCTTCGATCTCGGCGACGAGCGCCACGGCAATTTCGAGCGCAAGTTCAAGGACCCCGACGGCGTGATCTTCGACATTTCCAAACACGGCTGGCAGGGCACCGATAGCTACAGCAAACCGAAACCGTAGAAAATCGTAGGGTGGGCAAAGGCGCGAATGCGCCGTGCCCACGCTGCGTGCGTTGACCGCGTGGGCTTCGCTTCGCTCAGCCTACCCTACGTAACGAACTGATTGGTGTAGAGCTCGTCCACCGGCGTCTTTTTCTGGATGATGCCCTTGGCCAGATAAAAGTCCTGCAGCTTGGCGACGCGTTGGGGATCGACCGCGCCGAGCACTTTCTGGCCCGGATAAATCAGCTTGTCGTAATAGGCGAACGCTTCCTTGACCTGATTTTCCTTGCCGTTCCATTCCGGCACGAATTTGACGAAATCGTTCGCGGACTTGTCCGGATCGTCCATGATGTCCTTCATGCCGTGCAGCGCCGCCTTGACGAAAGCGCGCACCAAGTCCGGCCGGTTCTTGATGGTGTCGTCGGAGGCGGCGACCGCCTGCGCCATGTGCGGGAAGAACTCATCGGTCGGCAGCACGTTGACGGCGACGCCGGCGGCCTCGACCGGCGGAATCCAGTCCGGCACCCCGGCCATGCCGACCGACTTTCCGGTCGCCACCATCTGCCAGACGCCGACCGGACCGGCCGACTCGATGTTGACGTCGTTCTGGGTCAGCCCGACGCTCGCCAGCAATCCGAGCAGCGCATAGAACGTGGTGTCCTGATACGACATCACCGTGATGGTCTTGCCCTTGAGGTCCGCCGGCTTGGCGATGCCGGAATCCTTGCGCACCACGAGCTGCATGAACCCCTTGCCGCCGAACAGGCAGACGATCTTCACCGGCACGCCGTTCTGCCGCACCACGATCGGCCCGTCGGCGACGATGCCGCCGAGCGGCGCGTTGCCGGCGCCGACCTGCTTGGCGACGTCGACGCCGCCGCGACCGACCGCATAGCTGACGTCGAGCCCGGCTTGCGCGAAATAGCCGCGGCCCTTGGCGAGCTGGATCGGGCCGAACGCCGGCAACAGCGGCGGCGCCGGGAACAAGTATGTGATCTTTTCCGCAGCGCGCGCCGGCGCGATCAACCCCGGAACGGCCGCGGTGCCGGCCAGCGCGGCGGCGCCTTGCAGCATGCGGCGCCGCGACACCTTCAAGTCTTCAAGAACGAGCATGTATCGACTCCTTGGCTGGCGTGTGCGACCGCGCCGCGGCTCTGCCCTATCGGCGGCCCCCCTCTTTGCCACTATACTGGACTTATCCGGGCGGCGACACGCGCGCAAACGGCCCAACTTCCATCAACTGCTGCGGTCGCTCGGCGATGCCCTCTCCTTCCGCTTCCGTCCCGCTCAGGCTCGAATATCGCGACGTCACCATGCGGTTTGCCGATCGCGGCGGCAGCGGCAGCGGCGCGCTGACCGCGGTGCGCGGCGTCAGCTTCGCGGTGCGCGACGGCGAAGTGGTGTCGCTGATCGGCCCAAGCGGCTGCGGCAAGAGCACGCTGTTGAATATCGGCTCCGGCCTGATGGCGCCGAGCAAGGGCGCAGCTTTGGTCGACGGCGCGCCGGTCGCCGGGCCGAATGCCCACGTCGCCTTCATGCTGCAGAAGGACTTGTTGCTGCCCTGGCGTACGGTGGCACAGAACGTGATGTTCGGCGTCGAAATTCAGGGCGTGCCGGCGCCGGACCGTCGGCAACGCGCCGCAAATCTGCTCGAGCAATTCAACCTCGCGGAATTTTCCGATGCGTATCCGCACCAATTGTCCGGCGGCATGCGCCAGCGCGTGGCGCTGGCGCGCACCTTGGCAGTCGATCCGCACGTGCTGTTGCTCGACGAGCCGTTCTCGGCGGTGGATGCGCAGACCCGCATGAGCTTGCAGCGCGACCTGGCGCAGACGCTTGCACGCGCGCAGAAGACCGCACTGCTCATCACCCACGACCTGTTCGAGGCGGTGACCTTGTCGGACCGCGTGCTGGTGATGAGCCGGCGGCCGGGCGTCATCATCGACGAGATCGCGATCGACGTGCCGGGCCGCGACGATCCGATCGGCCGGCGCGCCGACCCCAGAGTGGCCGGCTACGTGGCGCGGCTGATGGATCGGCTCGACATCGCGCACGCGCCGCGCGAGCGCCAGCCGGCGGCAGGCAGCGCATGAAACCCGGCGGCGATCCGTCGATGCGTAAAGGCGCCGGCGCCAGCTTGGCGCTGCTGGTGTTCTTTCTCGCCGCCTGGGAATGGGGGCCGCAAGCGCTCGGCGTGCCGAGCTTCATCGTACCGCCGCTGTCGACGGTCGCCACCGAATTCGTTCACGCGTTCCAATTCGATCATCTGCTGCTGCACACCGGCGTCACCATCGGCGAAGTGCTGGCCGGCTTCGTGCTCGGCAGCCTGCTCGGCGCCTTCGTCGGCTATCTGCTCGGCATGTCGCCCGCGGCCGAGCTGGCGCTGTCGCCCTACATCCTGGCGCTGCAGATCGCCCCCAAAGTGGCGTTCGCGCCACTGTTCATTCTGTGGATGGGTTTTACGGTCTATCCGAAAATCCTGGTCGCGATCCTGATCGTGTTCTTCCCCGTCATGGTCAACGTGCTGACCGCCTTGCGCAACGTCGATCCCGACTTGATCAATCTGGCCCGCGCCTTCACCGCGACGCGCGCGCAGATTTTCTGGAAGATCGAGTTTCCCAACTCGATGCCGCCGATGTTCGCCGGCCTGCGCATCGGCGCCACGCTCGCGGTCGTCGGCGTCGTCGTCGGCGAACTGGTCGGCGGCAACGTCGGGCTCGGCTATCTGCTCACCTTTGGCGAAGGCCAGGCCAACACGCCGCTCGTCTTCGTCTCCATCGTCATGCTCACACTGGTCGGCGGCATCGCCTATCTGGCGGTCATCCTCGTCGAGCGCCGCGTGCTGCACTACCTACCGAAGCGAGAGCTCGGCGGCGAGCTGTGAGCGCGTTACGACGGAAAATGCTCGGCGTGCCAATCGGCTTCGAGCGCGGGATTGATCTTGCCGTCGATCACGAACACGCCCGGGGCGCCGTCGGCGACCCAGGCTTTGAGCGGCTCGAGATCGGCCGGCGTGCGCACCGTGATGCCGCGTGCACCGTAGCCGCGGGCGATCGCGGCGAAATCGGTTTCCGGGAATTGCACGATGTCGACGGAAAAGCCCTGGCGCCGGAAATAATGCACCTCGGCCGCATAGGACGCGTCGTTGTAGACCAGGACACACAGCCGCAGCCCGAGCCGGATCGCGGTTTCGAGATCCGCGATCGACATCAGAAAGCCGCCGTCGCCGGTGCCGAGCACCGCGAGCTTTCCGGGATTGGCGACGGCAAGGCCAATCGCCGAAGCAAGCCCAAGCCCGACCGACTGGAACGAATGGCTCAGGCACGAGGCGCGTGGGTTCGGCACCCGCAGATAGCGCGGCACCCAGCCGCAGAAATGGCCGGAATCCGACGCGACCACGCGATCGGCCGGCAGAATGGCATCGACTGCCTTGCTCAAGGTACGCGGATCGATGAACGCCGCGCCGGACTGATCCGGATGCGGGAAGTGATGGTTGTCGCCTGAGCGGATGCGCTCGCGCATGGCGTTGCTGCGCCAGCCCCCTCCCTGCCCTCCTCCGCCGTCGCGCCGCCCAAGTTCTGCGAGCAACGCTTCCGCCGTCGCCTTGGCATCGGCCTGCACGGCGATCTGCACCGGCATCTGATAACCGAGCTTGCCGGTCTCGACATCGACCTGCGCCACCACGGCGCCGGGCGCCACCAGCTTGCCGCGCTTGGTCGTCCACGACGTGAGGCTGGCGCCGAACGCCAGAATGAAATCGCTTTCGGCGATCAGCTCGTCGGCGACCGGGGAAGAAAAGCCGCCGCAGATGCCGAGCGACCACGGATTGTCGGCAAAGAGGCCGTGGCCGCACACCGATGTTGCCAGCAGCGCGCCGACAGCGTCAGCGAGCGCGAGGAGCGCCGCTTCGGCACCGGAGATCACCGCACCGCGGCCGCCGAGAATGAGCGGCCGTTCGGCTTTGAGGAGCGCATCGGCGGCACGCTGCACCAGCTGTGGATCGGGCTGCATGCGGCCCGGCGCCGGCGGCAATTCGAGCGGCGGCAGGTTCGACGCGAGCGGCGCATGCTGCACATCGAGCGGCATGCTCAGCACCACCGTTTGCCGGTCGCGCAGCGCCCGGGTCACCGCGCGCAAGGCGTCCTCGCGCGCCGAGGCCACCGTATGCAGCCGCTCCGACACCGCGCCGACCGAACGCACCATCTCGGCCTGCTCGATATAAAAATTGTTCTTCACCGCGCCGTTCGGCACGTCGCCAGCCAACACCACGAGCGGCGTGCGGCTCTTCGCGGCCTCGCCGATGCCGGTCAGCGCATTGGTCAGGCCCGGCCCGGAATGCACGCTGACGAGAGTGAGTTCACCGGTCGCCTTGGCGTAGGCGTCGGCCATGCTGGCGGCATTGCACTCGTGGCGCGCCGAAATCAGTTCCACCCCGGCCTGCACCAGCCCGTGGGAGACCTTGAAATTGGCAGTGCCGAGAAGGCCGAAGCAGCGCCGCGCCCCATAGGCCGCCAAGTCGCTGGCGATCACCGAGGCGACGGTTGGGTTGCCGTTCATGCGTATGGTTCCTGCTGCACCGCCGAGAAAAGCGAGGCGATACAAGACGATATTCAATCCAGGCGCAACGGCCGGACCTAGCCTGTAAAAATCTTCAAACTTGAATATTTAAGCTTGAAATAATCCATCGCCCGTGCCACCTTGATGGGCGCGAACACGGACGGCGGCGGCCATGAAGATCGCATGCCTCGGCGGCGGCCCGGCGGGCCTCTACTTCGCCATCAGCATGAAGCTGCGCGACTCGCGCCACGACATCACCGTGTTCGAGCGCAACCGCGCCGACGACACGTTCGGCTGGGGCGTGGTGTTCTCCGACGAGACGTTCGAGAACATCGCCGCCAACGATCCGCCGAGCGCGGCGGCGATCCGCGCGCATTTCGCCTATTGGGACGATATCGCGGTCTATTACCGCGGCGAGCGCATCGTGTCCGGCGGCCACGGCTTTTCCGGCATCGCGCGCAAGCAGCTGTTGCTGCTCCTGCAGGACCGCGCTCGTGAGCTCGGCGTCGATTTGCGCTTTCAGACCGAGATCGACAGCGCCGGCGAACTCGCCAAGCATTACGACCTTGTCGTCGCCGCCGATGGGCTGAACTCCAAAACCCGCCGCGAGTTCGCCGAACACTTCAAGCCGGCGATCGACCTGCGCAAGAACAAGTTCGTCTGGCTCGGCACCCGGCAAAAATTCGACGACGCCTTCACGTTCATCTTCGAAGAGACCGCGCACGGCTGGGTGTGGGCGCACGCCTATCAGTTCGATGCCGACACCGCGACCTTCATCGTCGAGTGCTCGGAAGCGACTTGGCAGAAATTCGGCTTCGGCGCCATGAGCCAGGACGAAACCTGCCGCGCTTGCGAGCGCATCTTCGAAAAATATCTCGGCGGCCAAAGCCTGATGTCGAACGCCACGCATATCCGCGGCTCGGCCTGGCTGAATTTTCCGCGCGTGCTGTGCGAGACCTGGTCGCACCGCAACATCGTGCTGATGGGCGACGCCGCCGCCACCGCGCATTTCTCGATCGGCTCTGGCACCAAGCTCGCCATGGAGAGCGCGGTGTCGATGGCCGATTATCTGCACAGCGAGCCAACGCTCGAAGCGGCGTTCGCCAAATACGAAAATGCACGGCGCACCGAAGTGCTGCGCCTGCAATCGGCGGCGCGCAATTCGATGGAATGGTTCGAGGAGGTCGAGCGTTATCTGCAGCTCGACCCGGTGCAGTTCAATTACTCGCTGCTGACGCGCTCGCAGCGCATCAGCCACGAGAATTTGCGGCTGCGCGACAAGAGCTGGCTTGAAGGCGCCGAGGCCTGGTTCCAGCGCCGCGCCGGCGGCGACAATGCGGGGCGGCGGCCGATGTTTGCGCCGCTGCGGCTGCGCGAGCTTCATCTGAAGAACCGCGTCGTGGTGTCGCCGATGGCGCAATACAAGGCCGTCGACGGCTGCCCGACCGACTGGCATCTCGTCCATTACGGCGAGCGCGCCAAGGGCGGCGCCGGCCTCGTCTTTCTCGAGATGACGTGCGTGAGTGCTGAAGGCCGGATCACGCCGGGCTGTACCGGGATGTACAAGGAAGAGCACGAGGCGGCCTGGAAGCGCATCGTCAATTTCGTCCATGCCGAGACCGAGGCCAAGATTTGCTGCCAGCTCGGCCATTCGGGCGCCAAGGGCTCGACCCAGCTCGGTTGGGAGGAGATGGACGCGCCGCTCAAATCCGGCAACTGGCCGGTGATGGCGGCGTCCGCGACCGCCTGGTCGCCGCGCAATCAGACGGCGCGCGCCATGGATCGAGCCGACATGGATCGCGTTCGGGATCAATTTATTGCTGCGGCCGAAATGGCGGCGCGCGCCGGGTTCGACATGCTCGAGTTGCATTGCGCGCACGGTTATCTGCTCTCGTCGTTCATCACGCCGCTAACCAATCGGCGCACCGACGAATACGGCGGCTCGCTGCAAAACCGCATGCGCTATCCGCTGGAAATCTTTCACGCCGTTCGCGCGGTGTGGCCGGCGGACAAGCCGATCTCGGTGCGGATTTCCGCCAACGACTGGGTCGGCGATGACGGCATCGCGCCGCACGACGCGGTCGCCATCGCCCGCCTGCTGCAGGAGGCCGGCGTCGACATCTGCGACGTGTCGGCCGGCCAGACCTCGATCCGGGCGCGGCCGGTCTACGGCCGCATGTTTCAGACGCCGTTCTCCGACCGCATCCGCAACGAAACCGGCATGGCCACCATGGCGGTCGGCAACATTTTTGAGCCGGACCACGTCAACTCGATCCTGATGGCGGGCCGCGCCGATCTGGTCTGCCTCGCCCGGCCGCATCTTGCCGACCCATACTGGACCTTGCATGCCGCCGCGAAGCTCGGCGACCGCGGCGAGACTTGGCCGGCGCCCTATTACGCCGGCCGCGACCAGCTTTATCGGCTCAGCGGCGGCGCCGAGCCCGTCGCCACAACGGCGGTGTGACATGGGTCTCACAGGCCAGCATGCGCTCGTCACCGGCGGCGGCAGCGGCATCGGCGCCGCGGTCGCCATCGCGCTCGCGCAGGGCGGCGCCACCGTGACGATCTGCGGCCGCCGCCGCGAGCCGCTCGACGCTACGGCGGCGCGACAATCCGGCATTCACGCCGAACTTGCCGACGTGACTGACCGCAAGGCGATGCACGATCTTTACGAGCGTGCCGAAAAAGCGCGCGGGCCGTTCGCCATCGTGGTCGCCAATGCCGGCGGCGCGGCGAGTGCCCCGGCGGAAAAAGTCACCGCGGAATTATGGAGCGACACGCTCGCCGTCAATCTGACCGGCGCATTCTTCTCGGTGCAGCCCGCGCTCGCCGGCATGCGCGAACGCGGTTTCGGCCGCATCGTTTTCATTGCTTCGACCGCCGGCCTGAAAGGCGCGGCTTATGTGGCGCCTTACGTTGCCGCCAAGCATGGCGTCATCGGCCTGGTGCGCGCGCTGGCCGCCGAGACCGTAAAGCACGGCATCACCGTCAACGCCGTCTGCCCCGGCTACACCGAAACGCCGATGCTCGACCGCGCCGTCGAGCGCGTCGCCGCGACCACCAAACGCGACGCCGCCGAGGCGCGCGCCGCGCTGGCGGCAAAAAATCCGCAGGGCCGTTTCATCACGCCGGAGGAAGTCGCCGGCGCGGTGCTGTGGCTGTGCGGCGACGCGAGCGCCGGCATCACCGGCCAAGCCATTGCGATTTCCGGAGGCGAGACATGGTGAGCGCGCCGCTGCCCGCCGTCGCGCGTGCCGACGGCAGCAAGCAAAGCGACAGCAAGGCGCGGCTGCGGCTGTGGATCCGGCTCCTGCGCGCCAGCCGGCTGATCGAAGGCGTGGCGCGCGAGCGGCTGAAAACGCAGTTCGACGCCACCTTGCCGCGCTTCGACGTCATGGCGGCGTTGTTCCGCAAGCCCGACGGCATGCTGATGAGCGAAATCTCGCGCTTCCTCATGGTGTCGAACGGCAACGTCACCGGCATCGTCGACCGCCTGGTCGCCGACGGTCTCGTCGCCCGCTCGCAGCGCAACGGCGATCGCCGCACCTCGTTTATCACGCTGACCCGCAAGGGCCGCGCCGCGTTCGCCGCCATGGCGGCCGCGCACGAAAGCTGGGTCGACGAGCTTTTGGGCGGCATCTCGGCGCGCGATGCCGAGCAGATGTCGGCCAAGCTGAAATCGTTCCGCAGCGATTGGGAGGGCGAAGCATGACCGCAATGGCCGCGCTCAAGCCGCAGCATTTTCTCTGGCGCAGCGACGGCGCGGTCGGCATCATTCAGCTCGACCGGCCGGAGCGCAAGAACCCGCTGACCTTCGAATCCTACGCCGAGCTGCGCGACACGTTCCGCGCGCTACGCTTAGCCGATGACATTCATGCCGTGGTGCTGCTGCCCAACGGAGGCAATTTCTGCTCCGGGGGCGACGTGCGCGACATCATCGGCCCGCTGATCGACAAGGACATGAAGGGCCTGCTCGCGTTCACCCGCATGACCGGCGATCTGGTCAAGGCGATGCTCGTCTGCGGCAAGCCGATCATTGCCGCGGTCGACGGCGTTGCGGTCGGCGCCGGGGCCATCATCGCCATGGCGGCCGACCTGCGGCTCGCCTCGCCGGCGGCGCAGACGGCTTTCCTGTTCAACCGCGTCGGCCTCGCCGGCTGCGACATGGGCGCTTGCGCGATCCTGCCGCGCATCATCGGCCACGGCCGCGCCGCCGAACTCCTTTACACAGGCCGCACCATGACGGCGCAGGAAGGCCATGAGTGGGGCTTTTACAACAGGCTGGTCGCCGCCGAGGCGCTGGAAAGCGAGGCGCTCACGCTGGCGCGCCGTATCGCCGCCGGGCCGACCTTCGCCTACGGCGTCACCAAGACCCAGCTCTATCAGGAATGGGCGATGAGCCTCGATCAGGCCATCGAAGCCGAGGCGCAGGCGCAGGCGATCTGCATGCAGACCGAAGATTTCGCCCGCGCCTACCGCGCCTTCATCGCCAAGCAGAAGCCGTTGTTCGAGGGGAATTGAAGTGCCCGACCAAACCTTCCTCGTCTGGCCGTTTTTCGAAGAGCGCCACCGCGTGCTGGCACAGGCGATCGAGGCGTGGGCCGCCGCGAATTTGCCGGTCGACCATCAAGATGTCGCCGCCGCCTGCCGTACGCTGGTGCAAAAGCTCGGCCGCGACGGCTTTCTCAAACACACCGCGCCCGATCCCGCTGCGCCCTCCCCGCTCGACGTGCGCGCGCTCTGTCTCATCCGCGAGACCTTGGCGCGCCACGACGGCCTTGCCGACTTCGCTTTCGCCATGCAGGGCCTCGGCGCCGGCCCGATCAGCCTGTTCGGCGCCGCCGCGCAGCGGCACCTGCTCGAGCGCACCCGCGCCGGCGAAGCGATCGCCGCGTTCGCGCTGACTGAGCAAAAGTCCGGGTCGGACGTCGCCAACATCGCGCTATCCGCCAGGCGTGATGGCGAGACGTACGTTTTGGATGGTGAAAAGACGTGGATTTCCAACGGCGGCATCGCTGATTTTTATGTCGTGTTCGCCCGCACCGGCGAAGCGCCGGGCGCCAGAGGCCTATCGGCCTTCATCGTTCCGGCCGATGCACCCGGCTTTTCCGTCGCCGAGCATCTCGATGTCATCGCGCCGCATCCCTTGGCGCGGCTGCGCTTCGATGGCGTGCACGTGGCGGCTTCCGCGCTGATCGGCGTGCCGGGCGACGGATTCAAGATCGCCATGGCGACGCTCGATATCTTTCGCGCCACCGTCGGCGCCGCCGCGCTCGGCTTCGCCCGCCGCGCGCTCGATGAAACGATCGCACGCGCCAAAAAACGCGAGCTGTTCGGCGGCCCGCTCGCCGACCTGCAGATGGTGCAGGCGCACATCGCGGACATGGCGGTCGACGTCGATGCTGCGGCGCTGCTGGTTTATCGCGCCGCCTGGGCCAAGGACAACGGCGCGCCGCGCGTCACGCGCGAAGCCGCCATGGCAAAACTGTTCGCCACCGAGCGCGCTCAAAAAGTGATCGACAAAGCGGTACAGCTGCACGGCGGCGACGGCGTGCGCCGGGGCCACATCGTCGAGCGGCTTTATCGCGAAATCCGGGCGCTGCGCATCTACGAAGGCGCCTCCGAAGTGCAAAAGGTCGTCATCGCACGGCAAACTCTTGCGGGAGCATGATCATGGCAGCGCATTCGCTCGGCCGCTCGGCGCACACCGACACGTTCACGCGCGACAACCTGCCGCCGTCGCAACTATGGCCCGACATTCCGCTCGACGGCTTCGATTATCCCGAACAGCTTAATGCCGGCGTCGAACTGACCGACACCATGGTCAAGCGCGGCTTCGGCGATCACGTGGCGCTGATCGGCAACGGCCGCCGCCGCACCTACAAGGAGCTGTCGGACTGGACCAATCGCATCGCCCACGCGCTGGTCGAGGATTTCGGGGTCAAGCCCGGCAACCGCATCCTGGTGCGCGCCGCCAACAATCCGGCCATGGTCGCGTGCTGGCTCGCCGCCACCAAGGCCGGCGCGGTGGTGGTCAACACCATGCCGATGCTGCGCGCAGGCGAGCTCGGCAAGATCGTCGACAAGGCCGAGATCGCGCTCGCTTTGTGCGACACCCGGCTGATGGACGAGCTCGTCACCTGCGCCAAGACCTCGAAATTTCTGAGGCAGGTGATCGGCTTCGACGGCACTGCCAATCACGACGCCGAGCTCGACCGCATCGCGCTGTCGAAGGCGGTGACGTTCGATGCGGTCAAGACCGGCCGCGACGACGTGGCGCTGCTCGGCTTCACCTCGGGCACCACCGGCGAGCCCAAGGCGACCATGCATTTCCATCGCGATCTGCTGATCATCGCCGACGGCTATGCCAAGGAAACTCTCGGCGTCACGCCGGATGACGTGTTCGTCGGCTCGCCGCCGCTCGCCTTCACCTTCGGGCTCGGCGGCCTGGCGATCTTCCCGCTGCGCTTCGGCGCCACCGCGACGCTCCTGGAAAACGCTTCCCCCGCCAACATGATCGAGATCATCGAGACCTATAAGGCGACGATCTCGTTCACCGCGCCCACCGCGTACCGCGCCATGCTGGCAGCGATGCATCAGGGCGCGAACCTGTCGTCGCTGCGCGCCGCGGTGTCGGCCGGCGAGACCTTGCCGGCGCCGGTGTTCGACGAATGGATCGGCAAGACCGGCAAGCCGATCCTCGACGGCATCGGCTCGACCGAGATGCTGCACATTTTCATCTCCAACCGCTTCGGCGACGCCGCGCCGGCTTCAACCGGCAAGCCGGTGATCGGCTACGAGGCCAAAGTCGTCGACGACGACATGCAGGAGAAGCCGCGCGGCGAAATCGGCAAGCTCGCGGTGCGCGGCCCGACCGGCTGCCGCTATCTCGCCGACAAGCGGCAGAGCGCGTACGTGCGCGACGGCTGGAATCTCACCGGCGATTCGTTCACGCAAAGCCCGGACGGTTATTTCCATTTCGCCGCGCGCAACGACGACATGATCATCTCCTCGGGCTACAACATCGCCGGACCCGAGGTCGAGGCGGCGCTCCTTGCGCATCCCGACGTCAAGGAATGCGCGGTGATCGGCGCGCCTGACGAGGGCCGCGGCCAGATCGTCGAAGCGCACGTCGTCCTGAAAGACGGCGTCATGGCCGGCGTCGACGCGGTCAAGCGGCTGCAGGACCACGTCAAGGCGACCATTGCGCCCTACAAATATCCGCGCTCGGTGAAATTCACCGACGCGTTGCCCAAAACCGCGACCGGAAAGATTCAGCGCTTCCGCCTGCGCCCGGAAGGCAAGTGAGCGCTGCAATGACCGACGCGCACCAATTCCTTCACCCGCGCCATTGGAAGCAGCCGAAAGGCTATGCCAACGGCATCGCCGCCGAAGGCCGGCTGGTCTTTCTCGCCGGCCAAGTCGGCTGGAACGCCGAGGAACAATTCGAAAGCGACGATTTCGTCGCGCAAGTGCGCCAGGCGCTCGCCAATGTCGTGGCGCTGGTGGCGGAGGCCGGCGGCAACCCCGAACACGTCACCCGGCTGACTTGGTACGTGCTCGACAAGCGCGAATACATGACGCGGCTACGCGAGCTCGGCGATGCTTACCGCGGCGTCATGGGCCGGCACTTTCCGGCGATGACATTGGTGCAGGTCGGCGCGCTGGTCGAAGACCGCGCCAAGGTCGAGATCGAGGCTACCGCGGTGGTACCGAAATAAGCCATAGCCTGCGTGGGCACTCGCTCAATCGACCAGCTTGTAAAAGCGCTCGTCATAAAGCGCTCCGGCCATCGGCGAAAGTTTTTCGCGAAACGCGCGGGTGTGTGCCGCCTCGGCGTGGCCGTTGAGCGCTTTGCGATTGGCCCAGACCTCGAACACCATGAAGTGGTTGCCGCGGCTGGCCTGCTGCAAGACCGTATAGCCGGTGTTGCCGGCATCCTTGGGCGTGTCGTCGCTCATTGCCTTGAGCAGCGCCATGCAACCGTCCTTGCTTGCGGGAATGACGTCGACGTGGGTCAGCACGTAAATGGCTTTTGGCTCGTTCACGCCACTCGACGGCCCGCCGTAGAGACCATTGCCAAGGCGCCGATCAATTGGTGCGTTGCCGACCGTCTTCATCTGCTCGATGAGGTCCGCGCTCGATGCCGCCTTGTCGTGGGCTTGGCCGGCGGCTTGGTCTTTCCAGATTTCCACGATCGCAAAGCGGTTCGGCCGCGCTACTTCCTTGAGCACGTCGACGCGTAGATTGCCGTCCTCCCTGCGGCTCGCCTCGCGGTAGTGCCGGAGCACCGCCGCCCCGGATTTTGTCGCATTCGGCATGATGTCCACGTAGGTAACGGCGTAAACGGCCCTGTCCTGGGCATAAGCCGCGCTGCCGACCAGTGCCATCAGAATGGCCACTCCGGCGGCGATCAATCTGATAAAGGTGCTCATCCCCTCCCCCAAATCTCTATAAGAAATATCATACCAAACGCCGCCTCTCGTCGATACGCCGATGCTGGCGCATCGGCCGCGTTTGGCGTAGCGTGAGAGCGCTGACTGTGGCGCTGCAAACGGGGGGAACCATGCCTGCGAGAGCGCGCTATGCGGTTTTGATCGCTGCCTGGATCACGCCGTCTTTGCTTGTCGCCACGACGTCCCACGCCGAAACCATGGACGAGCTGTACGCCAAGGCCAAAGCCGAAGGCCAGGTGGTGTTCTATTCCGGCGGGCCGGTCGCGCCCTACGAACGCTTCGCCAAGGATTTCGAGCAGCGTTTCCCCGGCCTGAAAGTGTCCATGACCGGCGGCTTTTCCAACGTGCTCAACGAGCGGATCAACGCGCAGCTGCGCGACCACAAGGTCGAAGTCGACATGGCGTTCTTTCAGACCGCGCAGGACTTCGTCGTCTGGAAGAAGCAGGGCGTGCTGGCGAACTTCAAGCCCGAGGGTTTTGACCGGATCGCGCCGGAGTTCCGCGATCCCGACGGCGCTTTCACCGTCACCAAGGTGAACGCCATTACCTATGGCTATAATACTAAGGCCGTTTCACCGAACGATGTGCCGAAATCGGCACTCGATTTTCTCAAACCGCAATTCGCCGGCAAGCTGATCACCTGCTATCCGGCCGACGACGACGCCACGCTTTATCTGTTCTACACCATCGTGCAGAAATACGGCTGGAGCTATGTCGACCGTTACATGGCGAACAAGCCCAATTTCGTGCAGGGTCATCTCAGCGTCGCGCGCAGTGTCGGTTCGGGGGAAAGCATCGCCACCTTCGACGCTACATCGTCCGTCGACGCGGTGGCGAAAGAGGGCGCGCCGGTCGCCTCGGTGTTCTCGGCGGAGGACCCGACGCCGCTATTCACGCTTACGTCGGGCATCTTCAAGGACGCACCGCATCCGAACGCGGCAAAACTGTTTCTCACCTGGTACATGGCCAAGGAGCAGCAAAGCCGCACCGGCGTATTCTCGGCTCGCACCGACGTGCCGCCGCCGAAAGGCTTGAAGCCGCTGTCGTCCTACAACGTCGCCAACGGTTATCGCGACTTCGTCAGCAACGCGCCGCAGCTCGCCGACCTGCGCAAGCGCTTCGAAGGCTACACCGGCCCGATCGTCAACAAGGGCGGCGTGCGGTAGCGCGTGAGCCATTTCGACGCCGCCGCCCGGAATTTGCCGGAAGCGATTGAGTATGTGACGCGCGACCGCTCGCCGTGCGGCTCAGCTAGACGCGCACAAATTCCTTACCCTTGTTGGCGGCGGTAAAGCCGTTGAACACGTCGTTGACCTCATTCCAAGACTTGAGCTTCTTCATGTTGCCGAGCCAACGCTTCACGTTGGGATATACTGAAAAGTCGCAGTCGATCAGTTCGCCGATCGACACCAGGCCGGCGCCGAAATAGTCGGCAATCGTCATTTCGTTGCCGCAGAGATACTGCTTGTTCGGCCCAATCCAGTGATCGTTGAGAATCTGCAGCCAATTCCTGGCGCCCTGCTGTCCCCAAGCGATAGCGCCGGCATGCGCCTCGTCGCTGCGGCGCTTGTGATGCGGAAAAAGTTGCGGGTAGACCAGTCCATAGCCGAAATCGCGATAGAATTGGGTATTGAGCCAATCCATCATCTCATTGATCTTGGCACGCTTCTTCAGATCTTTCGGATAGGCCGGCAAGTCGTATTTGTCCGCCAGATATTTCATGATAGCCGAGCCTTCGGTCAGGCGGAGATCGCCGTCCTCGAGCATCGGCACCATGCGATTGGGGTTGAGCGAGGCGTATGGCTCCTGATAATGGGCGCCCTGGAGTATATCGACCGTTTCCTCGTCGCACGCGATGCCGCTCTCGGCGATGAGCAACCGCACTGGACGGCAAGCGGTGGAAACCGGATGCATGTAAAGCTTCATGGTCTGACCTCCCGTGTGGCCGCTGCCGATCGTCTGCGCGCAAGCGCAGGGCTTGGCAACCAGAACATGATTGAAGCGTGAGACGATCCCGCCAGCGCAGATTAATTTAGCGCACTATTGCACAAAGGAGAACGGCCGGATGGCCGAGGCGTTCGAATTAGGCCTTTTCACGTTCGGCGATCTCACGCCGGACACGCAGACCGGCAAGACGATCAGCGCCGAGCAACGGATGAGGGAAATACTCGCCGCGGCCAAGCTCACTGAGACGGCTGGCCTCGACGTTTTTGCGGTCGGCGAACATCATCGATTGGATATGGCAGTGTCCGCCACGGCCGTCGTGTTGGCCGCCATCGCGGCGATAACGCAACGGATCCGCCTGGCCAGCGCCGTCACCATCCTGAGCACGGCCGATCCTGTGACGGTATTCGAGGAATTTGCCACCGTAGATCTCATCTCCAGCGGACGCGCCGAGATTATCGCCGGGCGCGGCATATTCACCGAGTCCTTTCCGCTGTTCGGTTACGACCTCGCCGACTACGATGCCTTGTTCGAGGAAAAACTCGGGCTCCTCATCAAGCTCAACAGCGCTGAGCGCATCACGTGGCAGGGCCGCTTTCGCCCCGCGCTGCACGATGCCCCGATACCGCCACGCCCCGCACAAAGCCGCTTGCCGGTCTGGATTGGCACCGGCGGCACGCCGAGCAGCGCCGAACGCGCCGGCGCACTCGGATTGCCGTTGGCGCTTGCCAACATCAGTCTGCCACCGGCAAAGCTCGCGCCCAGGGTCGATATTTACCGGCATGCGGGACTGCAAGCCGGACACCATGCCGCGGACCTGAAAGTCAGTGTGGCGACCCACATGTACATTCGGGAAAACTCGCAAGCTGCGCTCGACGAGTTCTATCCGTACTATGCCGCGTACTTCGCCACTCACAGTGCCTCGCAATATCGCGCGCAACCGATAACGCGGACCGATTATGACGCGCGCGCCGGCCAGCACGGCCCGATCTTTGTCGGCAGCCCGCAACAGATCGTCGACAAGATCCTGTATGAACGCGAGTTGTTCGGCCACCAGCGCTTTCTCGCGCAGATCGATATCGGCGGTATGCCGTTCGCCAATGTAGCGCGCGTAATCGAGCTTTTTGCAACCCAAGTTGCTCCGGCCATTCGCGGTTAAGGTGTTATTCCACCGTTCACATGGACGTTGCTGAGGCGAGCCGCGAACGCCTGTTCGATTGACCGAGGGCTTGTGGCGAGCGGTCGTGTTTTGTCCGCGCCTGCCGCCCACGGCGACCCCGATTGCGGTTGCCGCGGATTGCGGGCTAGTTTGATCCAAGCCACGGGGAACCTGATCATGCGGATGCTAAAAGCAACTTTCGGCCTTGTCGCAGCCTGCGCCTTGGCGATCGCGGCGGCGAATGCCGCAGCGGCGGAGCCGCTGAAAATCCGGCTCGGCTACGGCGTCGCCGCCGAAGAGCAGCTCTGGCTCCTGCTCGCCAAGCCCGATATCGGCACCCATTACGGCAAGGATTACACGGTCGACGGCACGCGGTTCTCCGGGTCCGACAAGCGCGCCCAGGCGTTCGAGGCCGGCGCCATCGACATCGCCTCATCAAGCGCCAATGGCGTCATCTTCGCCGCCGCCGAGGGCGTCAAGGGCAAGATCATCGCTTCGATCTCGCGCGAGAGCAAACGCGGCTACAGCACGTCGTATTACGCGCTCGCCTCGTTGCCGATCAAAACCGTGCGCGATCTCAAGGGCAAGACCATCGCCATCAACGGCTTCGAAACGTCGGGCCATCTGTGGCTGAAGACCGCGCTGGAACACGCCGGTCTGCGCGAAAGCGACGTCACCATCGTGCCGATCTCCTTTCCGGCCATGGCGGAATCGTTGCGTTCCGGCAAGATCGATGTCGGCGAATTCCCGCAGCCGTTCGATGCGCTGCTTCACAAGGAGGTGCAGGCGACCAAAATCTTTTCGGCCAAGGATGCGATCCCGACCGACGAGGAGTTGATCGTGCTGGTCGCCAAAGACGAGTTCCTCAAGGCGCACGCCGACGCGATCAAGGCTTTCCTGGCCGATCTGCGCGCCGCCACCGCGTTCTATCTGCAGCACGCCAAGGAAGCGCGGCAGATCCTGCTCGACAAGAAAATGGTGCGCGTGCCGGCGGACGTGTTTTTCGGCATGGATGACTATTACCGCGATCCGGACTTGCGCGCCGAGGTGGCGACGCTGGAGCGCATGCAGGAATCGCAATACGCCGCCGGCTTCCAGAAGAAGAAAGCCGACATCAACCAGCTCGTCGACCTGAGCTATCTGCCGAAATAGGCCAGTGTCCTCGATCGTCATTGCGAGCGAAGCGAAGCAATCCAGGGGTGGGGTGCACCCCACTGCTGGATTGCTTCGTCGCTTCGCTCCTCGCAATGACGAGGCACTAAAATCACGCTAACGCCATGGCGCTGTTGGAGGTGAAAGACCTCGACAAGACTTTCATCGCGAAGGACAAGCCGGTCGCGGCCATCGACAAGCTTTCGCTCGCGATCGAAGCCAACGAGTTCGTCGCCATCGTCGGGCCGTCCGGTTGCGGCAAGAGCACGTTCCTGCACATCGTCGGCGGTTTTGAGCGTCCGGATGGCGGCGCCGTGCTGCTCAACGGCCGTCCGGTCGGCCGCCCCGGCCCGGACCGCGGCATGATGTTCCAGGAGCACACGCTGTTTCCCTGGCTCACCGCGCTCGGCAACGTGGCGTGGCCGCTGGAAATGAAAGGCATGGCCAAAGCCGAGCGCCTGGCCAAGGCCCGCGCCTATCTCGATCTGGTGCACCTGTCGCGCTACGCCGCGCTGTACCCGGCGGAGCTCTCAGGCGGCATGCGGCAACGTGTGGCCCTGGCGCGGTTGTTCGCGCTCGATTCGCAGATCCTGCTGATGGACGAGCCGTTCGGCTCGCTCGATTCGCAGACCCGCGAGCTGCTGCAGGAGGAGCTGCAGGCGATCTGGCGCCGCGACCGCAAGACGGCATTGTTCGTCACCCACGACATCGATGAGGCGATCTATCTCGGCACCCGCGTGCTGGTGCTCACGGCGCGGCCGGCGCGGATCAAGGCCGACATCGCGCTGCCGGCCGTCGAGCGCGGCGGCGATTACCGCAAATCGACCGAGTATCTGCGTACGCGCGGAGAAATCTGGGATCTGCTGCGCGAAGAGGTCCTGCGCGGGCGCGCGCTGGAGGACGGATGAAAATTCCGGCCGCCGTGCAGCACTGGATCGTCCCGGTCGTCGTGGTCGCGGCGTGGGAGGGCTTTGGCCGCGCCGGCATGATGCCGCGCTATCTGCCGCCGCCGACGCTCATTGCCGGTGCGCTGTGCGAGGTGGTGGCCGACGGCGAGCTCGCCCGCGCGGTGGCGACCAGTCTCTATCGGGTCATTGTCGGCTTCACGCTTGGCACCAGCGCCGGCATGCTGGTCGGACTCGGCGCCGGCACCATGCCGGGCGTGCGCCATTTCTTCGATCCGCTGGTCGGCTTTCTTTATGCGGTGCCGAAGATCGCGTTCCTGCCGGTCTTTCTGCTGCTGTTCGGGCTCGGCCACGAATCGAAGATCGCGCTGATCGCCTTCTCCTGCTTCTTTCCGGTGTTCATCGCCTCGCGGCACGCGGTGCTCGGCGTCGACAAGCATCTGGTCTGGACGGCGCACAACATGGGCGCGGCGCGCGCCACCACGTTCTTTCGCGTCATCGTGCCGGCGGCGGCGCCGCAGCTGTTCACCGGCGCGCGTATCGGGCTGGCGCACGCCTTCATCCTGCTGTTTGCCGCCGAGTTGATGGGGGCGCGCGGTGGCATCGGACCGCTGATCTCGGAAGGCGAGGATGCCGGGCGCTTCGACCTGATGTTCGCCGGCATCGTCACGTTCGCGGTGCTCGGCTTTGTCGGCGACCGCATCCTGATGACCGTGCGCGGCTTCATGCTGCGCGGCCAGATGATCGGCACGATCGAGGAGGCGGTGCGATGAGAGCCGCGCTCCTTCGCCACGTCGAGCGCTGGTATTCGATCCCGCTGTTGCTGCTCATGTGGCAGGCGGCAGTATCCAGCGGGCTCGTCGAATCGCGGCTCCTGCCGGGGCTCGGGCGCGTCGCCGCCGCGCTCATACGCGATACCGGCAACGGCGTTCTGCCCTATCACACTGCGATCACGCTCGGCCGCGCCGCAGCGGGATTTGCCCTCGCGGCCTTGGCCGGCGTGCCGTTCGCCGCCGCCATGGCGCGCTCGGCGCTCCTTCGCAACCTGTTCGAGCCGATCTTCTTCTTCGGCTATCCGGTGCCGAAGATCGCGCTGTTTCCGGTGTTCACCTATGTGTTCGGCATCGGCTCGCCGTCGAAGGTGGCGTTCGCCTTTCTCGAATGCCTCTATCCGATCGTGGTGACGGCCTATCTCGGGTTTCGCGCCATTCCGGTGCGGCTCGTGTGGAGCGCCGAGAACATGGGCGCGCCGCGCTGGGCCATCATCGGTCGCGTGATCGTGCCGGCGGCCATGCCGGGAATCTTCAGCGGGCTGCGCATCGCGCTGCCAATCGCGATCGTCGTCATCGTGCTGACCGAGATGATCGGCGATTCGCGCGGCCTCGGCTATTACATCGCGATCTCGGGCACGCGCTTCGAATTCGCTAACGTCTATGCCGCCATCCTCATCATCGGCGCCTGCGGCTTCGTGCTGGATCGCGGCCTGCTGCGGCTGCGCCGCGCCGTCGTGCACTGGGAGCGCGACGGCGAAAGAGCCCTGTAACGCGGCTCACTCGGCGGCGAGCTTGCCGAGCGCACCGCCTTCGTCGTAGCCGGCCATCAGACCGTCGACGATGGCGTTGAAGGCCGCCCAGTCGGTCTCGCGGAAGGCGTGATTGCGCACGATGAACGAGGCGCCGGCATAGAATTTTTCGTACTGCAGATGCCGCCCGGCGAATTCCGAGCCGACCATGTCCCAGGCCAGCTTGAACAGTTTCATGCGCGTCACCGCATCGTTCTGCGGCGTCTGCCAGAACGTCTGAAAATCACTTGCCAGCTCCGGATCGCGCAGCACCGAAATGTTGGCCGGCATCTGGAACACGCCGCCGCCGCACAGTTCGCGCAGCTCGTCGACAAACTTGGTGTAATTCTGCGTGCACCATTCCAGCGCGCCGTACATCATGCGGCGGTTGAAGCAGACGTGGCCGTTGCCCGGCCAGTCGGCCTCGTAGGCGTTGATCTGGCC
Organism: Xanthobacteraceae bacterium; assembly: GCA_035651875.1. Classification (GTDB taxonomy): domain Bacteria; phylum Pseudomonadota; class Alphaproteobacteria; order Rhizobiales; family Xanthobacteraceae; genus BOG-931. The sequence continues at coordinate 57,634 of DASRET010000045.1, read as the reverse complement.
GTGGACCATGCCGGCGATCTGCGCCTCGTAGGACGACACCCGGCCGAGCGCTTCGCGCACCGCCGGCACCTGGTCGGCGCCGGTTGCGTGCGCGATCTTGCTGCACAGCCCGACCAGGAGCCGCATCTTCGCCCAGTAGCGCACATTGGACTGATGGTTGCCGAAGCAATGGCTCGGCGTCTTGACGTAGATGTCGCGCGACAAGAGCGCATCGCCGTGCACGAATACACGCTCCCACGGCACCTTGACGTCGTGGCAGATCAGCATGCAGTCGCTTTCGTCGTAGCGCCAGGCGAGCGGCGAATCGAACTCCGACGTGGCGCCGGGCGCGAACGGCTGGCGCGACCACAATTGCAGGCCCGACGCGTTGCACGGGATCGCGCAGGTGATCGCCTCGTTCTTCTGGTCCGGCGCCAGCGGGATGACGTTGCCGATCCAGATATCGTTGGCGAACGCCGCGCCCGTCGCCAGCATCTTCATGCCGGCGATCGTCACGCCGGAATCGTCCTCGCGCACCACCCGCAAGGTCGGCAGCGGTATGTTCTGGCGCTGATAGAACTCAGGATTGCGCGCGGCCTGCGGCGGCACCACGGCGTAGACGACATAGAGATCGTTGTCGCGCGCGGTGCGGTAATAGGCGAGCAAATTGTCGGCGTGTGCACACGGCGCTTTCAGCTCGTCGGGCTTCATCGCCATGCCGGTGACGAACGAGGCGACGTGGTCGGGCGAACGGCCGAACATGCCGTGGGTGAAATCGGCGATGCGGCGATGGCCAAGCATGCGCCGCTGCAGATCCTCGCGCGAACGCGCGCGCAGGAAGTAGATCGAATGGCGCCCGCCGTCCTCCTCGTAGCTCATCACGTCGCGGTTCGCCGGATCGGCCTTCATGTCGTAGAGCGCCGCCACGGTCTCTGCCGCGCCGCGGAACGCCGGGTGGCGCGTCACGTCGTCGACTCGCTCGCCGCCGATGTAGACGGCGCGGCCGTCGCGCAGCGATTCGAGATGCTCTTGTCCGGTGCGCAGCATGGGGCCAGAACGGTCGTCCAGCGCCGTCGACTAGTCAAGGGCAGTGCTGTGCGACGGCGCGCACGGCGCCAATTGCGCAAAGCCGAATTCAGCGCACCTGAAAAACGAGCTTGCCGCGGAAATGGCGGCCCTCGCTGACCCGATGCGCTTCGGCGGCTTGGGACAGCCGATAAAGCTTGATCTCCGGCGGCCGGATTGCCCCCGACACATAAAGCTCGGCGATGCGCTCCATGGCCTGGCGCGAACGCGGCACCGGCGGCCGCAGCCCGGTGACGTCGCTGCGGCTCGTTTGCGGCGCCTGCGCGCCCGACGCAATGAACGCGGCGCGCCCGCCCGGCTTGAGCACGGCATACGACTTTTGCGCCACCTCGCCGCCCACCGTTTCGAACACGGCGTCGCAGTCTTTCACCACCTTGGTGAAATCCTGGGCGTTGTAGTCGATCACCTCGTCAGCGCCGAGGCCGCGCACATAGTCGATGTTGGCGGCGCTGGTCGTGGTGATGACGCGGGCGCCGAGATGCTTGGCAAACTGAATGGCAAAGCCGGCGACGCCGCCAGCCCCGCCCTGGATGAGAATGGTCTCGCCGCGACGGAGCTTGAGCGTATTCTCGACGGAATCGATGGCGGTCAAGCCGGTGAGCGCCAGCGCCGCCGCATCGACATGCGACAGCCGTTCCGGCTTCTTGCCGACGAGGGCCGCCGCGATGGCGATCTTTTCGCAGTAGGTACCCTCGCGGCCGGAGCCCAGCACGCCGAACACCGCATCGCCGACTTTCAGATCGCTGACGCTGGCGCCGACGCCCGCCACCGTGCCGGAAAAGTCGCGGCCCGGAATCTGCGGAAATTTCACCTGGCCGTGCGGCGCGTATTCGCCGTTGCGAAATTTCCAGTCCGCGGCGTTGACCGTTGCGGCCACCACGTCGATGAGGACGTCGTCAGGCCCGGCAACAGGGTCCAGAAGGTCGCCGTACTGCAGGACTTCGGGGCCGCCGAATTTGTCGAGATAGGCTGCTTTCATTGTGATACTCGCTGGCAAGCTACAGGGATTTGTCGCGCAGGCGCAGAATGAAGAGCGCGACCAAGCTGAGAAACGCGGTGACGATGATATAGAAGCTGGGCGCCAGCTTCGAGCCCGTCACGTCGATCAAGGATTGGGCAAAGAACGGCGCGAAGCCGCCGAAGATCGTCACCCCGACATTGTAGCTGAGCGACAACCCGCTGACGCGCGTCGCCGCCGGAAATACCTTGGCCATCAGCGACGGCAGCGAACCGCTGTAGCAGGATTTCAAAAACCCGATCCAGCACACCATCGCGATCAAGACGCCAATCGACGCGTGCGACGCGAGCAAAGCAAATGCCGGATAGGCGGTGATGCAAAACAGCGCCGCCGCGGCCATCATGACCCTGATCTGGCCGACGCGGTCGACCAGCATGCCGACGAACGGCACCACCACGGTCTGCAGCGCGGCGGCCGACATGGCCGCCGTGTAGCTCAGATATTGCGGCAGATGCAGCTCGCGGATGGCGTAGGTCGGCATGTAGACCAGCATGTATTGCGAGCTGGTGGAGATGATGACGGTGCCGATGACGAGAAGCAGCAGATCCCATTGCGTCACGATGAGATCGCGCATCGGCGTGCGCGGCGGCGCGGCGGTGCGGAATTCCGGCGTCTCGTCCATGTGGCTGCGGATGTAGTAGCCGATTGGGCCGATCAGCAGCCCGACCGCGAACGGGATGCGCCAGCCCCAGGCCTGCAGATCGGCCGCCGACATGGTGCTGGTCAGCAGCACACCGAGGCCGGTGGCAACCAGCGCGGCGAAACCCTGGCTCGACCATTGCCAGCTGGCAAAGAAGCCGGCGCGGTCGGGGCGATGCTCGACCATGAAGGTGACGGAGCTGGCGAATTCGCCGCCGACCGAAAAGCCCTGCAGCAGCCGCGCGCAGATGACCAGAATTGGCGATAACAGCCCGAGCGTGTCGTAGCTCGGCATGATCGTCATCAAGCCGGTACCGATGGTCATCAGCACGATCGACAACGTCAGCGCCGCCTTGCGGCCGCGCCGGTCGCCATAGTCGCCGAGAAAAAGCGCGCCGATCGGGCGCGACAGAAACGACACGCCGTAGCTGCCGAGCGTAATCAGGATGGACACCGCCGGATCGGCGGCCGGGAAAAACACCTTGGAGATAATGACGGCGAAATAGCCGTAGACCAGGATCTCGTAGAACTCGAGCGCATTGCCCAGTGAGGCGGCGACGATGAGTTTGGTGGCCGATCCGGCGCCGTGCGCCCCGGCTGATCCCGACATGGTTGCTGCGGTCATTCGGCCAAATCCCCCGGGTTCGCCGCGCAGGCGGGTCGTTGCGCTGCGGGTCCGTAAGCTAATGGCCGCGGGATCACCCGTCAAAACTGCCGGTATGAATTTCTTGGGGACGCGCGCGTACCCCGCCGCGCGCTCAGCGGGCGTTCAGGGCGCTGGACGGCTCGGCAAACGGCGCCACGACAAAACGTGTCGCTTGCAGCACGCCAAGCCCGAGCGGCGTCGGCACGGAAACGCGAAACAGCGTCATCAGCCGCGTGCCTGAGATCGGCGCCAGCCACATTTCCATGTCGCGCTCGGCCTTGAGGTAGCGCACGCCGGAGCGGCCGATGTCGTAGCCGGCCAGCGGCGAAAAATAGAGCGCACAGACCACCGCCGGCCCCTGATAGCCGGCGTTCGCCCGGACCTGCTCGGTACGCTTGAAGGTGAGCTGCCAATCGAACCGCATGCGGCCGTCGAACACCGCGATCTTACGGTCGCAAGCCGCCGGTACCGCCGTGTTGCCGCTGCCCGGCACGCGGATCAGCAGCGCCGTCATCGGGTCGACCACGCCGACCCGATTGGCGTCGGTGAGCGGCACGCCGCTGGGATCGGGCTTGGGCGGATGCGTCAGCGTCTCCTTCGCCTTGCCGCCGTTGAACGCGATCTTGATCTCGTCGGAGGAACTGCCCGACTCGTAGTTCACCACGAACTCGGATGGGACCGCCTCACGGGCGTTGAACGTGCCATGCGCTTTGGCAGCGCCATGCCCATGGGCAAAGATGCGCAACAGCCCGATCGTCGAGCCGCTGCCCGAGGCGGCGTATCGTTTTTCGCCAACCTCCACAGTCCACGAAATCTGTCCGATGGGGACGCCGAGCAGGGTCGCGGCATAGGCAGCGTCGAGCTTGACCTCGGTCTCGCCGGCGCCGGCGTCAACGCCGCCTACCAAAAGCAAAGCGGCGGCATAACAGAGAGCAATGAGACGGCGCGGCATCGCTAACCCGGGCACCCGCTGTACCATACGGCGTCCGGAACCGCCCCTGCGGTCCGCGCGAACGCCTCCCGGGGACGCTTGAACACAGCCGGCCCGCTCGGAGCGATGGTCTTCCCCCGCCAACATGGCCCGATCAAGGCACCGGCCGGGCGCGATTTATGCGATCCGCTTCAAGTTTGCCGCATAGTTCTGCCAGCGCTGAAAATAGACTTCGGCGGCGTGCTCGATGAGCTTGACGGCGGCCTCGTCGGTGCTGCGGATCACCCGCGCCGGCGCACCGACCACAAGCGAATTATCCGGAATGGTCTTGCGCTCCCCGATCAGCGCGCCGGCGCCGATGATGCAATTGGTGCCGATCTGTGCGCCGTTCATCAGGATCGCGCCCATCCCGATCAGGCAATTACGGCCGATCGTGCAGCCGTGAAGGATCGCGTTGTGGCCGACGGTGCAGCCGTCGCCGACCGTCAACGGATAGCCCGGATCGGTATGCAGCGTGCAGTTCTCCTGAATGTTGGAGCGCTCGCCGATCTCGATCCATTCGTTGTCGCCGCGCAGCACCGCGCCGAACCAGATGCCGACGCCGGCCTTGATCCGCACCTTGCCGATGACGACGGCACTGTCGGCCACATAGCAGGTGCCGGCCGGCGCCATGTCGGGCTCCTGCCCTTGCAAACTGAAAAGAGCCATTCCGCACTCCGTTTCGGCACCGTGCCGAGTGCCCTGCTCAAAACACCGGGTTTTCGCGGTAGGTGCCCCAAGGCTTCTTCAAGGCTTCGACGATCTCGCCCATGGTGGCGCCGGCTTCAACCGCCTCGATCGTCACCGGCATGATGTTCTGGCGTTCGTCCTTGGCGGTCGCGACCAGCCTGTCCATCGCGCTGCGATACTTGCCGGCGTCGCGCTCGGCGCGCACGCGCTGGGTGCGCACGATCTGCCGCTCCGCGGTTTTCGGATCGTACGGATGGGTCTCGATGTCGTGGGCTTCCTCTTCGTCGACGAAACGATTGACGCCGATCACCGGCTTGTCGCCGGTCTGCTTGCGCAGCGCGGTCTCGTAGGCGAAGTCGGCGATCTGCTTCTGGAACCAGCCCTGCTCGATCAGCCGGATGGTGCCGCCGTTCTGATCGACATAATCGAGAATGTCGAAAATCCGCCGCTCGTATTCGCTAGTCAGGCTTTCGACGAAATAACTGCCGCCCAGCGGATCGACCACGTTCGAGACATTGATCTCCTCGGCGATGATCTGCTGGGTGCGCAAAGCGAGCCGCATGGCGTCTTCGGTCGGGATGGCGAAGGCTTCGTCATAGCCGTTGGTGTGCAGCGACTGGCAGCCGCCGAGCACCGCGGACAACGCCTGCAACGCGGTGCGCACGATGTTGATGCGGTATTGCGGCTTGGTGAGCGTGGCGGCGGCGGTCTGGCAATGAAAGCGCAGCCGCATGGATTCCTGGCTCTTGGCGCCGAAGCGGTCTTTCATCACTTTGGCCCAGACCCGGCGGGCGGCGCGGAATTTGGCGATCTCTTCGAAGAAATCGCCCTGGCTGACGAAATAAAACGCCAGCCGCGACGCGAACTTGTCGACGTCCATGCCGGTCTTGAGCACCTCGTCGACATAGACCATGCCGTTGGCGATGGTGAACGCCGCCTCCTGCAGCGGCGAGGCGCCGGCTTCGGAGATGTGATAGCCGGAAATATTGATCGGGTTGTAGCGCCGCATGTGCTCGGCGCAGTAGGTGATGCAGTCGCGCACGATGCGCACCGACGGGCCGATCGGGAAGCAGTATTCCTTCTGCGCCATGTACTCCTTGAGGATGTCGGCCTGGATGGTGCCGGACAGCCTGTGCAGATCGAGCCCACGTTTTTTCGCCATGGCGACGTACATGGCGAGCAGAATCCAGGCCGACGGATTGATGGTCATCGACACCGAAATGTTTTCAAGGTCGATGCCGTCGTAGAGCGCTTCGACGTCGGCCAGCGTATCGACCGCGACACCCTCGCGCCCGACTTCGCCCTCGCTCATGGGATGATCGGAATCGTAACCCATCAGCGTCGGCATATCGAAGTCGGTGGAGAGCCCGGTCTGGCCCTGCCTGATCAGATATTGGAAGCGTTTGTTGGTGTCCTCGCCGGTGCCGAAGCCGGCGATCTGGCGCATGGTCCAGTGCCGGCTGCGGTACATGGTCGGATATGGACCGCGGGTGAACGGGTAGCGACCCGGCAGGCCGATGTCGTCGAGCGGAATATCGGCCGTATCGGCCGCGGTGTAGACGCGTTTGACCGGAATATCGCCCGAGGTGAAGAACTCCTCACGCCGCTCGGCCTGCTTGCGCAGGAACGCCGCCACCTCGTTCTGCTCCCAGTCTTCGAGTTGCGCGGCAAGCTTATCGAGAGATTTCGGATCGGGCATTTCGTTCATGACGCGCTCCTGAGCGGTTCGCGGTCCAAAGTGCGGGCGAGAAACTCTGCCGCGACCGAATAGGGATCGCTGTCGCGGCGCATGAGCTTGGCGGCCTGCGCGCCGTCGCCGGTTTCGAAATCAGCGGCGAAACGCTGCAGCAGCATGGTCTCCGCGGTTTTACGCAAGCGGAATTGGGCGATGGCGAGGCGGCGCTCGCGCCCGGCGTCGCTGTCGCGCGCGAAGGCGCGGTGCTGCGCGATCGCATCGGCGAGCGCGTCAAACCCCTCGCCGCTCACCGCGCTGGTGCCGATCACCGGCACGCTCCACGGCGGCGGCTCCTTGCCCAGGCCGAGCATCAGCATGTGCTTGAGATCGACGATGGCGCGATTGGCATCGCTGCGGTCGCATTTCGACACGACGTGAATGTCGGCGATTTCCAGGACGCCGGCTTTGATGGCCTGGACTTCGTCGCCGAGGCCCGGCGGCGTGACCACGACAGTAGTGTGCGAAGCCTTGACGATCTCCACCTCGTCCTGGCCGACGCCGACCGTTTCGATGATGATGGTATCGAAGCCGGCCACGTCCAGGATGTCGACCGCGTCGAGGGTGGTGTGCGCCATGCCGCCGGTCGCACCGTGCGTCGCCATGGAGCGGATGAACACGCCGGCATCGCCGGCCAGATCGCTCATGCGAATGCGGTCACCCAAAATGGCGCCGCCCGAATAGGGACTCGACGGATCCACCGCGATGACGCCGACCTTGCCGCCCATGGCGCGCAGCTTCTCGGTCAATTTGCCGACCAAGGTCGACTTGCCGCTGCCCGGCACGCCGGTAATGCCGATGACGTGCGAGCGCCCGGCGAGCCGATAGATTGTGCCGAGCGCCTGGCGGGCTTCCGCTTCGCCGTGCTCCGAGCGCGAAATCAGCCGCGCCACCGCGGCGCGCTCGCCGGCCTGCACGCGCTCGACCAGATCGGACGAGGACGGCCTGCGGCTCACGACCTGACCCTCTCGAGCTGCGCCTGCATGTCGGCGAACACTTTGCGGTCGTCGATGACGCGACGGGCCTTGAAGTCGGTGCGCGCGATCGAATTCGGTGCCACGACCTCGACAACAGCGCGCAGCGCCAGCACATGGCGCAGCTTGCGCTCGACCTCGGCGCGGAAGCCGGCCATCGCTTCCATGCCGGCGGCGAACGTTGCGGCATCGGCTTCGACCCGCAGCAACAACTCATCCATCGCCGCGGCGCGGCTGATGACGATGCGATGCTCGCCGCCATACTGGGAAAGCTCATTGAGCGCGGCGTCGACCTCGCTCGGATAAACGTTCTCGCCGCGGATCGTGAACATGTCGTCGATGCGGCCGAAAATGCCCTGCGGTAAACACGGATAAGTGCGCCCGCAGGGATTCTTGTTGTTGGTCCACAGCGACAGATCGCCGGAGACAAGACGGATCATCGGCTGCGAGGTGCGCTCCAGATGCGTATAGACCGGCGTGCCACGCGAACCGTAAGGCACGCGGCGCATCGTCTTCGGATCGCAGACTTCGGTGTAGACGATGTCCTGCCAGCACAGCATGCCGGACGTTTCTGCGGTGCCGGCCAACCCCATCCACGGCGTCACCTCGGCCATGGAGCCGCAATCGATCACCCGCGCGCCGAACAGGTCCTCGATCTTGCCGCGCACCGCCGGAATCGACGCGCCGGGCTCGCCGGAAAAAAACATGATGCGCAAGTTGAAATCGCGCGGATTCAATCCTTCGTCCGCTGCCACCTGCGCAAGATGCAGCGCATAGGTCGGCGTGCCGTAAAACGCCGTCGGCTTGAGGAGATCGAGCCATTGCGCGCAGCGCGCGGTCATGCCGGCAACGCCGGCGCCGAACGGAAAGCAGCGCGCGCGCAGCCGCTCGGCACCGACCAGCGCTCCCCAGCTGCCCATGTAGAGCGAAAAGATCGCCGCGATGCAGATCGTGTCGCCCGGTCGCAGCCCCATGGCCCACATCACCCGCGCGTGGGCGTTGGCGATGGCGCGCCAATCGTCGCGGCCGATCGCGAACGCCGTCGGCCGGCCGGTGGTGCCGCTGGTGCCGTGAATATGAAAGACCTCGGCCTCGGGTACGCACAGATAATCGCCGAATGGCGATAGCCGCTCCTGCGCCGCGCGCAGGTCGCGCTTCTCGACGACCGGCACGCGCGCTTCGAAATCTTCCAGCGATTTGAGCTGCGATGGATGAAAGCCCGCTTCGTCCCATTTGCGCCGGTAGAACGGCGCGTGCTCGTAGGCGTAAGCGCAGACCTCGCGGAGGCGCTGTAGAATCAATGCTTCGCGGCCGCCGGCCGGCATCGTCTCGCGCTCGGCAAACCAATAACGGCTCGATGCGTCGGGGAAATAATCCTCGTCGTAGCGCGGCGGAAACGACCAGCTCTCCATGGCGGTCAGCGCGCTCCTCGTTGTTCGACGAGCTCGCGCAGGCGCCGCACGATCGCGTCGGGTGGCGTGTCCTGCAGCATCACCTCGTGCACGCCCATTTGCTTCAAGGCCGCGGCGTCCTCGTCGGGCATGACACCGCCGGCGACGACGATAATGTCGTCGGCGCCCTCCGCCTTGAGCCGCGCCAGAATCTTGGGAAACACCGTCATCTGCACGCCAGACAGCAGGCTGACGCCGAGAATGTCGGCGTCCTCCTCGATGGCGGCGGCCACGACTTCGTCGGCCGTGCGGTGCAGGCCGGTATAGATGACGTCCATGCCGGCGTCGCGCAGCGCGCGGGCGACGATCTTCACGCCGCGATCATGGCCGTCGAGCCCGACCTTGGCGAGCAAGACGCGTATCGGCGCCGCCATGGCGCTTCCTCCAGAGACTATTTATCGCCCTGGATCATACAGGATTTGCCCCAGCGTCGGTTAGCGGACTTTCAGCTTGAGCAAAGCATCGGCATTGCCGTGGCTGAGCTTGGCCATGTCGGCGGGCGAGAGCGCAATGCGGTCGAGAAACGCGCGGCCCCAGGCGTCCGGCGAATAGGGATAGTCGACCGAGAACATGATGCGGTCGATGCCGAAGGTGAGCAGTGCAGCCAAGAACGGCGGCTCGTCGAAAATGCCGCTGGTCGTGATCCAGACCTGATCCAGGATGGTGCGGCTGATCGGGCGCTTGAGATGGTCCATGTCCAGCGCAAAGACCTGGTCGATGCGGGTGAGCATCATCGGCAGCATTTCGCCCATGTGGCCGATGATCAGCTTGAGCCGCGGATGGCGGTCGAGCGTTCCGGCCACCACCATGCGCAGCACGTGCACCGCGGTCTCCGAGTGCCAGCCCCAACCGGCGGTCTCTAGGACGCGTCCCGGTCCCGTCGGCAGGTCGGAGAAATAGGCCTGCCTGATCGCCTCCGGCGGAATGTGCGGATGGATGTAGATCGGCACGTCGAGCTCTTCGGCCGCGGCCAGAATTGGCTGATAGCTCGCATGGTCGAGAAAGCGGCCGTCCGTCGTGCCATGCACCATGGCGCCGACAAAGCCGAACTCTTTGACGCAGCGGGTCAGCTCAACCGCCGCCGCGTCGGGGCTCTGCATCGGCAGCGCGGCGAAGCCGGCAAAGCGATCCGGATAGCGCGCGATCGCCTTGACCAGATGGTCGTTGACCTCCTTCGCCATGGCGATGCCGTCCGGGCCCGGCACCAGATCGGGGCCGGCACCGCTGTTCGACAGCACCTGCACCGAAATGCCGGCGCCGTTCATCGACTTGAGGCGACCCTCACCGATTTCCGGCAACAGCTCGAGCGGGCTCGGCACGCCTTTCGGCAGCGTTCGCGGCCGAAAACCGCGGCGGGCCAGCACGCTCTTGTCGATCCGGCTCGCGACCGCAGGGACCGAAAAATGCTCCTCGAGGGCGACAGTACGCATGGGCGGTTTTCCCCTTTCTTTAAGGTGGCCGCCGTTGTTGCATCGTTGTCGCGGCTCGGCAAGCGGCCGGAACCATGGTTTCCGGCGCGCGTTGCACGAACGGCGGGGGTGATTGATCGGGACGCCCGCCTTGCTGCACCTCAACAGACGACAGCTTCTTGGCTCCAGCGCCGTGGTGCTGCTGGCGCTGAGTGCGAGCACCGCGCGCAGCGCCATCGTCAAGGGCGGACTGCCGTGGAAGCCCGGCGCCGCCAATCCTCCGACCCCGGTCAGCGGGGAAGGCTGGCACTATTTCACGTCGCAAGAAGGCGCACTGGTCGAAGCGATCGTCGACCATCTGATTCCGGCCGACGAGCTGTCGCCGGGTGGCAAGGACTGCGGCTGCGCCGTCTTCATCGACCGCCAGATGGCCGGACCTCAGGGCCGGGCCGAAGGCCTTTACATGAGCGGACCGTTCCAGAAAGGAACGAAGCAGCAGGGCCCGCAATCCGCCGACACGCCGGCGCAGCAATACCGCAAAGGCTTGGCCGCTTTCGACGCGGCCTGCCACAACAAATTCAGCGGCAAGTCCTTCGCCCAGCTTTCCGACCAAGAAAAAGACGAAGCCATAAAAGGCCTCGAGGACGGTTCGCTCAAGCTCGGCGGCATCGAGGCCAAGGACTTCTTCAAGCTGATCCTCAAAGACACGCAGAACGGCTTTTTGGCCGACCCGATCTACGGCGGCAACAGGAACATGGCGTCGTGGAAGATGATCGGCTTTCCCGGCACGCATTACGACTATCGCGAATGGATCGATCGTCACAATCAGCGCGTCACGCTGCCGACGGTCGCCATCGCCACCCATCCGAACTGGGCATCGTGAGAATTTTGTTGCCGCTCATTGCGGCTTGATTGACGTAACGAGAGTTGCCGATGACGCAAAAGCTTCCGCACAAAGACGCGGTCATTATCGGTCTCGGCTGGACCGGCTCGATCCTGGCGCACGAATTGACCGATGCCGGTCTCGACGTGGTCGCGATCGAGCGCGGCCCGTGGCGCAATACCGGCACCGACTTTTCCATCACCTACGCGCAGGACGAGCTGCGCTACCGCATCCAGCACGAACTGTTCTTGCGTCCGGCCCAGATCACCGTCACGTTCCGCAACAACGCGCAACAGACCGCGCTGCCGGTGCGCAACTGGGGCGCGTTCATGCTCGGTAATGGCGTCGGCGGCGCCGGCGTGCACTGGAACGCCGAGACTTGGCGGTTTCTGCCGTCGGATTTCGTGCTGCGCAGCCATTTGACGCAGCGTTATGGCGCCGGCTTCCTGCCGCAGGACATGACGATCCAGGACTGGGGCATCACCTATGAGGAGCTTGAGCCGCACTACGACGCATTCGAGTACTTGTGCGGCACGTCCGGACAGGCCGGCAACATCCAGGGAAAAATCCAGCCGGGCGGCAATCCGTTCGAGGGCGCGCGCGCGCGGCCCTATCCGACGCCGCCGTTGAAGCAGGGCTACGGCCACGCGCTGTTTGCGCAAGCCGCACAGCAGCTCGGCTACAAGCCATTCCCGCAGCCCGCCGGCAACATGTCGCAGGCCTATACCAATCCGCTTGGCGTCACGCTCGGCCAATGCACCTATTGCGGTTACTGCGAATGGTTCGGCTGCGCCAACTATTCGAAATCCAGCCCGCAGACCACCATCCTGCCGGTGCTGGTGCGCAAATCGAATTTCGAGGCCCGCACCGAGTGTGAAGTCACGCGCATCAATCTCGACAACACCGGCAAGCGCGCGACCGGCGTCACTTACGTCAATGCGTCCGGCGAGGAGTTCGTCCAGTCCGCTGATCTGGTCATCCTGTGCGGCTTTCAGCTGTTCAACGTGCAGCTGCTTCTGCTCTCGGGCATTGGCAAGCCGTACGACCCGAAGACCGGCCAGGGCCAGATCGGCCGCAACTTCACCCACCAGACCATGTCGTCGGCGATCGGCTTCTTCGACAAGGACCAATACAATTTCAATCCATTCGTCGCCGCCGGCGCGATCGGCATGTGCATCGACGAATTCAACGGCGACAATTTCGATCACACCCAGGCCGGATTCGTCGGTGGCGGCTATATCGGCCAGGTGCAGACCAACGGACGCCCGATCGAGTCGACACCGGTGCCGCCCGGTACGCCGGCCTGGGGCAAGCAATGGAAACAGGCGCTCCGCGACAACTATCTGAGCACCATCGTTGGCGGCTCGTGCCACGGCTCGATGTACAGTTATCGCGACGTCTATCTCGATCTCGATCCGACCTACAAAGACCGCTTCGGCCGACCGCTGGTGCGCCTCACGATCGATTTTCATGACAACGAACTGAAGATGAGCGCGTTCTTGACCGACAAGTACGCCGAGATACTGCAGAAGATGGGCGCCAAGCAGATATTCAAAAAACCGCGCAAGGGTCCCTACGACGTGACGCAGTACCAGACCTCCCATCTCAACGGCGGCGCCATCATGGGCGACAATCCGGGCAACAGCGCGCTGAACAAATATTTGCAGAGCTGGGACGTACCGAATCTGTTCGTGCAGGGCGCGACCGCGTATCCGCAAAATGCCGGCTATAACCCGACCGGCACGGTGGGCGCGCTGGCATACTGGTCGGCCGCGGCGATCCGTTCGCAATATCTGAAAAATCCGGGACCTTTGGTGCATGCGTAGCCGCCGCCCCCTCGCTGCCACCCTCACTGCTGTCGCGCTGTGCGCCACGATCGGCGGCGCCGGCGCAGAGGGCATCGACAAGCAGAGCTTCAACCAGGTCGAGAAAGGCCGTTATCTGGCCACCGTGGGCGATTGCGCCGCCTGCCACACGCTGCCGGGCAGCGGCCATGAGCTCGCCGGCGGCCGGCCGCTCGAAACGCCGTTCGGCACGCTGGTTGCGCCCAACATCACGCCCGACCCGCAAACCGGCATCGGCGCCTGGACCAACGACGAGTTCGTCAATGCGCTGACCAGGGGCACCGGCCGCCACGGCACCCGGCTCTATCCGGGTATGCCCTATACCTACTACACCAAGCTCACGCGCGACGATGCGCTCGCCATACGCGCCTATCTGAACACGATTCCGGCCGTGCATAACGCGGTGAAATCGAACCAGTTGCCGTTTCCCTTCAATATCCGCTGGGGCATGAATATCTGGGATGCGCTGTTCTTCAAGGCGCAGACCTTTGCGCCCGATCCGCACAAGAGCGCGAAATGGAATCGCGGCGCCTACCTCGCGGAAGGGCCCGGGCATTGCGGCCTGTGTCACACGCCGAAAAATTTCCTCGGTGCCGACAAGGACGGCCAGCGCCTGCAGGGCTACAATCTGCAAGGCTGGTTCGCACCGAACATCACCAACGATACGCGGCGCGGCATCGGCTCATGGTCGGTCGACGATATCGTCAGCTATCTGAAGACCGGCGATAACAAGATGACCACGACGACCGGATTGATGGCGGAGACGCTCAATCTGTCGACCTCGAAGATGCGCGACGAGGATTTGAAGGCGATCGCGGTCTATCTGAAGGATCAGCCAGGCCAGAACGACAAGCCGGGCGCCGCGCCGGACCAGTCGGTCATGAAGATCGGCGGCCAGATTTACGCCGACGAATGCTCCGGCTGCCACAAGTCCGACGGCAGCGGCACGCCGGCGCTGTTCCCGACGCTCAAAGGCTCGCCCGCGGTGCAGCAGACCGATTCCACGACGCTCCTGCGCGTCGTGCTGCGCGGCGCCGAAGCCGCCGGCACCGACAAGGCGCCGACTGCGTCGTCGATGCCGCAGTTCAGCTGGATTCTGACCGACGATCAGGTCGCAGCCGTGGTGACCTACATCCGCAATAGCTGGGACAATTCCGCACCGCCGGTGAGTGCCGGCGACGTGCACAAGGCGCGGCAGGCCTTTGTCGAGCGCAGCGATTAGGACCCTGTCTCTACGTTGTCATCGTCCGCGAAGGCGGAGCATGACAGGTGAGGAATTCACGGTCCGTTCTGATGCGCCTCAAAGCCCGGCCCGCTGGTGGTGTAAAGCGGCGGCCAGCCGCGGCGATTGCTGTAGTCCGTCATGCTCAAGCCATAGAGGAAGGAGAGCCAGAGAAAACCGCTGATCGCGAACACCCATTTCAGCGACGGCGGTCCCTTTAGGCGCATGAAGAGAATAAAGAGCACGCTCGTCTGAAGCGCCGCGATGCCAAATTGCACCACCGGTGCCCAATGGCCGAGGCCAAGAAAGGCGGTGATGAGGCTTATTGCCGCCAGCGCCAGCATCACCAGCCATGCGATCACGAACGGCAACGGCCGGGCGCGCCTGGGATGAATCTCCGGTCCGATGGTCATGAGCGCCCCACCAGATAGATGCAGGGGTAAAGAAACAGCCAGACCGTATCGACAAAGCTCCAGTAGATGCCGACGACTTCGAGCGGCGCGTAGTAGGCCGGCGTAATCTCGCCGCGCCGGATGCGCCACAGCATGTAGAGCACGAGCCCGATACCGATGGTCAGATGGATCGCGTGCAGGCCGGTGGCGACCCAATAAAACACCCAGAACAACTCGCCCGCATTGCCCTCGCCCGGTTTCGTAGCGAAGTTGACGACCGGAACGACCCGGTCCTGGAAGTCCTGGTAATATTCGAAACCCTTGATCAACAAGAACGCGCAGCCTAGCGCCACGGTGACGAGGAGCCACCGCTTCATGGCGCGCCGTTCGCCCTGCGCGCCGGCATTGATGGCGAGCACCATGGTGAGGCTGCTGGTCAACAGGATCGCCAGATTGACGCTGCCGCACCACAGCACGGCATCCTTGGCCGCCACGGCGAACTCGTGCGGGTATGAGATGCGGTAGATGAAATAAGTGAAGATCAGCGCGCCGAAGAACAGCGTCTCGTTGACCAGAAACACCCACATGCCGAGCTGGGCGGCATCGCCCTGCTGCTCGAGCGTGGCGAACTGAATCTCCGGGCGCAGTGTCGCACTAGCCGGCATGCGGCACGCCCTCCTGGGTCACGTAGGTGTCGCGTTGCGGGTCGTAACAGTATGGCGCGAGCGTAACCGTGGGCGTTCTTTCGAAATTATGCTTGGGCGGCGGCGACGACGTCGCCCATTCGAGTCCGGTCGCGCGCCACGGATTGGCCGACGCCTTGCGGCCCCAGAACAGCGACCAGCCGAGATAAAACAGCGGCAGCAAATAAGCGACGGCCAGGATCGAAGCGCCGGCGGACGACAGCAAATTCCACGGCTCCCATTCGGCCGGATACGTGTAGGAGCGCCGCGGCATGCCGAGGTAGCCCAGAATGAATTGCGGAAAGAACGTCAAGTTGAAACCCACATAGGTGAGAATTGCCGCAAACCGCGCCCAGATCTCGGGATAGAGCCGGCCGGTCAGCTTCGGCCACCAGTAATGCAGTGCGCCGAAGAACGCGCTGACCGTGGCGCCGACCATGATGTAGTGAAAGTGCGCGACCACGAAGTAGGTTCCGTGGACGTCGACGTCGATGCCGAGCGTCGCCAGCATCAGCCCGGTGACGCCGCCGAGCGTGAACAACAGCACGAAGCTGAGCGCATACAGCATCGGCGCATCGAAACTGATGCGGCCTTTGTGCAAACTCACGGTCCAATTGAATACCTTGATGGCGGAAGGAACGGCGACGAAAAACGTCATCAGCGAGAATACGACGCCGGCATAGACCGAGATGCCGGCGACGAACATGTGATGCGCCCAGACGAAGAAGCTCAGAATGGCGATCGCCATCAGCGCCATGGTCATGCCGGCGTAGCCGAAGATCGGCCGGCGCGCGTAGCAGGGAATGATCTCGCTGACCACGCCCATCGCCGGCAAAATCATAATGTAGACGGCGGGATGCGAGTAGAACCAGAACATGTGCTGCCAAAGAAGCGGATCGCCGCCATGGTTGGGATCGAACAGGCCGATGCCCATGAGGCGTTCGACCGCAAGCAAAAACGTGTCCATCGCCAGAACCGGCGTCGCCGTCAGCATCACCACGCTGACCGCATAGATGCCCCAGACGAACAGCGGAAGGCGCATCCAGGTCATGCCCGGCGCGCGCATGCAGTGAATGGTGACGATGAAGTTCAGCGACGTCATGATCGACGAGAAACCGTTGATGAAAACCGCCATCGCCGCCGCGAACACGTAACCGTTGGCATAGGAGGTCGAGAGCGGCGTGTAGAACGTCCAGCCGGTATCGGCCCCGCCCATGACCAGCGAATAGAGCACCACCAGCCCGGACAGATTGAAGACGTACCAGCTGCCGAGATTGAGCCGCGGAAACGCCAGATCGCGCGCGCCGATCATCAGCGGCACGAAGAAATTGCCGAACGTGGTGGGGATCGACGGGATCAGAAAGAACCACACCATGATGACGCCGTGCATGGTGAACATGCGGTTGTAGACGGCGGGTTGCAGCAAGCCCTCGGGCGTGGCGAGGTTGAGCCGGATCAGGGTTGCGGCAAAACCGCCGATAAAGAAGAAAAACGTGATGGAGGCGAAGAATAACAGCGCGATGCGCTTGTGGTCGCGCGTGAACAGCCACGACGTAACCGTATGCTCCGAGGTCAGATAACTCGGCCCGGCTTCGGCACCAGGTTCGGCGGCGGGCATGCGTTCCAGCGTGGTGGTACTCATCGGCCGGACTCCTGCTTGCCGAGCGACTTGATGTAGGCGACGAGCTTCATCAGATCGTCTTCGCCGAGCTGTCCGGAAAAATCCGGCATGACCGGCGGATAGCCGGCGACGGTAAAACTGCGCGGATTGAGAATGCAGTCGCGGATATAGGCTTCGTCGGCGAGGCGCACCGAGCCGTTCTGCAGATGCACATACGTGCCGTAGACGCCAGCGAGCGACGGCGCATGCACGGTGCTGTTGGCGTCGTGGCAGCCGCTGCAGCCATGGGCGCGGAATACCACCTCGCCCTGCTGGGCCAGAGACTCATGCACGCCCTGCGCTGTCAGCCAGCGCGCGTAATCGGGGCCGCTCAGGACATCGACCTCACCCTTCATGGTGGCGTGCTGCAGCCCGCAGAATTGCGTGCATTCGAGCTTGAACACGCCGGTCTTGTCGGCCTTGAACCAGATCGTCTGCAGCGTGCCGGGCACCACGTCGCGCTTGATGCGGAAGGCCGGAATGAAGAAGCTGTGAATGACATCCTCCGACGCCATCACCACCCTGATGGTCTTGTCGACCGGCACGTGCAGCGCATCGATCTCGCGCTGGCCGCCGGGATGCTGGATCTTCCACATCCACTGCTTGCCGACGACATAGACTTCCTCGTCCGGGCGCGGTGTCTGGTAAAGCCAGATGTAGATCGAGGCGCCCCAGACAAAGAGCACCAGAAAGGCAACGAGGGTGGCGGTCGTCCAGCCGATCTCGAAGTGCCATGTCTTTTGCACGCGATCGGCGCGCGACACCGCGCTGCCTTTGCGATAGTGGATGCAAAACATCAGCATCATGGCCACGACCGTCGCCATGATCAGGGCGGAAAGACCGAGCTCGGCGAGGTAAAGATTATTGACCGCGACCGCGTTGACGGCGGCGGTGTCGGGCCAGAATGGAATCCAGCGGCTCATTCAATATACCTGGCGTCAGCCGTGGCGCCGGCGCCGGATGGCGGCGAAGTGGGCGATCAAGGCGAAACCTGCCGCCAGATTGGCGGCAGTGAAGGCTGCAAGCACCGGCACCGTGAAGCGGCCAAGCGGAGCGCCCTGCACGTGGCACAGCAAGATAATCCGAGTGAGCAGATCCTGCGATTTGTCCTGCTCGGCGTCGGCCAATGCGCCGACCAGGTCGCGCGGCGCGATGGATACGCCCTCGACGTAGCGGCTGATCAGGCCGTCAGGGGACGCGATGATAAAGCCGGCCGGGTGAATGTAGGCATCGAGCAGCGAATCGTAGCGATACGGAAATCCGACCGCGTCGGCGATCTCGCGCACCGGCTCCTCAGGCGCGGTGAGAAAATGCAGGCCGCGTTCGGCATCTGGGCGATCAAGCAGTCCGGCATATGTCGCGCGGGCTGTCGTCGCATCCGCCGGCCTGTCGCGCGGATCGATGCTGATCGCCACAAGCTGATAATCGCGGCCGGGCTGGAGCGGCAGCTTGTCGAGCGTACCGGCGATGAGATTGCGCAGCGTCACCCCGCACAGCGACGTGCAGCGCAGATAATCGAGTACAAGAATGACTGGGGCTTTGTTGAAAAACGTGCCGAGCGCGACGCTGCGGCCGGTCTCGTCGATGAACGTCGTGTTTAGCGACAGTTGCGCCCCGGGGTGCGGCCGAAACGCCAGCGCAGCGAGGTCGCTGTCGCCGACTCTTGCGGACCGCGACACGTTCGGCAGCGTCAGGCCAATAGCCAGGGCTCCGCCACAAAGCGCCGAGACAACGAGCAAAGCCCAAGCCGCGCGTCTCATGGCTGCGCCTTGGGAAAACCGGGCACGCCGGTCGCGGCGAGCTTCTTCATCGCCTGCTCGATCGGGATGTGGACGATGCCTTTGTCTTTATCGATCCAGTAATAGGTGTTGAGGCGGCGTTCCTGGTCGGCGCGAAAGCGCTGCAGATCGCCTGCGGCGTCGGTCTGCAGCCGCGGGCCGGGCGGCGCCATGTGCAAGGTGCGATCCACGTCAGGCAACGCATTCGGATAGGCCCAGATCAGCACAAAAGAAGAGACGACCAGCAGCACCGGGATAGCGGCGTAAAGCAACGCCACCGGCCGCAGCGACCAATCGGTCGGCTCGAAATCCGTGGTGGGATTTTCGCGCTCCGCCTTTTTTGGCGGCGCCACTTCGGAAGAATGCGGCTCATGCGCCGGCGGCAAGCGGCGCGGCTTCACGACGCCATAGACGAACGCGGCGGCAAGGCCGCCCAGTGCCGCCAGGCCCAACCAGGCGCGGCCAGCGATGCGGTTCTTGCGCTGGGCCGTCTCAGCCATGATCGGCCGTCCAGATCGGCGCGGCCGCCGGTGCGAGCCGGCGCGTGTAACGCAAGCCGAAAGCAAACAGCAGCGCCATCGCGCCGCCCAAAGCCAGCATCGCCGCAAGGTCGAGCCAGAACGGCGTCGGCGCGGTGAACTCCGGCATGATCAGAAGCCAGGTGTTGGCCAGCCGGCTGATCAGAATGCAGATGCAGACGATCGCGATCGCCGTGCGATTGCGCTTGCTCGGCGCCCAGAGCAGCACGAAGAACGGCACGACGAAGCCGAGCACAGCCGACACATAAATGGCCGGATGCCATACCGAATCGAGACGCTTCAAATACCAGGGGATTTCAGTCTTGAGGTTTTCCTCCCAGATGATCAGAAACTGCATGAACTCGACATAGGCCCAGAAGATCGTGGTCGCGAGCAGGATCTGCGACAGGTCGGAGAGATGGCGCCTGCGCTCGCCGGCCGGCCAAGCGAACAGCGCCGCGGTCAGCAGCACGATCGCCATGCCGGTGTTGAACCAGCTTGCGCCCTGCGTGTAGGTGAAAACCGCCGACCAGAATTTCGGCTCGAGCGACAGAATCCAATCGATCGATGCAAAACCCGCCGAAAACGCCAGAACGACAAGGCCGAGGCCGCTGATCCACGACAAGCCCGGCGCGACCGGCAGCCTGCCCTCGCGCGGCCCCCATAGCGCGAACGCAGCCAGCAGGTTCCAGAGCACGACATAGGCCGCGTAGCGGATGAAGAAAGCCGCTGGATTGAGATAGAAGACGTTGCCGAGATCGGGCGCCGGATGCGTCCACGCGTAGAGCGACGACAAGCCGAGAAACGCCGGAATGCCGGCGAGGCTCGCCAGCGGCATGGTGACGATCGCCGCGTCGAGCGCCGGTCGCGCCGTCGCCATCCATTCGCCGCCGGACAGATCGTGCACCAGCACCAGCGTGACGCCGGCAAGCGGCAGGCCGAGCCAGAACAGATAACTGCACAGCCAGGCGCGGTAAAACGCGGCCGGGTCGACGATGGCGCCGATCACGCAACCGACAATGCCGAGCCCGCCGAGCGCAGCGGTGGCCGGAGCGAACCAATGCGGCATGCGCCTCATTGCAGCACGCTCCGCTTGTCGGGAGGCACGTCGGCGACCGTGGCGCTGGCGCTCATCTGCAAGGCGCGGATGTAGGCGGCGATGGCCCAGCGGTCGGCAGGCTCGACCCGGTCGGCATAGGGAAACATCACGCCGTAGCCGTGGGTGATCACGTCATAAAAATGCTGACTCGGCGCGTTACGCAGCGCATCGCTGTAATAAGACGGCGGACGCGGAAAGCCGCGCTGTACGATCATGCCGTTGCCATCGCCGTAGCGGCCATGACACGGCGCGCAATTAATATCGAAGCGCTCCTTCCCCCGCTCGAGCAGTGCCATGGTGACCGGCGGCGCGGGCGGCGGATGCAGAGCATCATCGCGCGCGACGACGTGCGGCGGCGGTGTTGCCGGCCAATTCGCCTGCGCGCCATAAGGCAGCTCGTAAGGATTGAGCTTCGGCTGGTTCGCCATGTTGTCGCACGCCGCCAGGGCGACTGCCGTGGCGCACGCCAAGGCCACGACGGCGATGCGGCGCCGCCGCGTCACGCGTGCACCTCTTCGATCCGTTCGGCGCCGAGCAGTTCGAATTCGCGGCGGATGGCAGGAGTGTCGAAACTCGGATCGGAGGCTTCGATGCAAATCAGGAAACGATCCCGCGTGGCGCGCGGAAAGCTCGCGGCTTCGAACACCGGGTGATAAAGCCTGGGCAGGCGCGACACTGCCAGCATGGCGAAGAAGCCGGCGGCGATCGTCACCAGCAGCATGAATTCGAAGGTGCCGACCATGAAGGCCGGCCAGCTGTTGTACGGCCGGCCGCCGACGTTGAGCGGATAATTGAGCGCTTCGTCCCAGTATTGAATCCAGTAGCCCCACGCCGCGCCCAGGATCGCGCCGCCGAACATCACCCGCGGCAGCAACCGGTGCGGCCCAGGATGGATGATGCGGTCCAATCCTTCGACCGGATACGGCGTATAAGCCTCAAAAGCGCGATAGCCCTGCTGGCGCAGCCGTACGGACGCATTTTTGATTGCTTCCGCCGAGTCGAACACAGCCACAACGCCGAAAAGAGAGGTCATTTCGATCTCTCCTGTTCGACGACTTCGCGCACTTCGGTCATGGAAACGATCGGCGCGAACCGCAAAAATATAAAGAAAACGGTGAGGAACAGGCCGATCGTGCCGGCGAGCGCCGCCCAATCCCACACCGTTGGAAAGAACACGCCCCAGGAGGATGGCATGGAATTGTGCTCGAGGCTGGCGGTCGTGAACATGAACCGCTCCTGCCACATGCCAACGATGATCCCGCCGGATATCAAAAACAAAAGAAGCTGGCTGCGGCGGACGATTGGCAGCCACAGCAGCTGCGGGATCACGACGGTGAGGATCTTTTCCGACCAGAAAAGCGGCGCGGTGAAACCGAAGATGCGTTCAAAGAACTCGGTGCGCGCGGCGACGTCGCTGCCGTAGATCGGGCCGAACGCTTCCCACACATAGGCGTAGGCCAGCATGACGCTGCCGACCAGCATGACCTTCGCCATGGCGTTGAGGTGATATCCGGTCAGCACGTTCTGCAGGCTATAACCCCAGCGCACCAGGATGGTGAGCATGATGATCACCGCCGTGCCGGAGATGACGGCGCCGAAGAAGAAATACGGCGGGAATTGCGTGTCGTGCCAACCGGGCGTCAGCCCGCCAGCGAAATCGAGGCCGACCACGCTGTGCACCGACACCACCATCGGCGCCATGATCGCCGACATGATGGCGTAGACGATGCGCTGGTTGCGCCACTGCTCGGAGGACCCGCGCCAGCCCAGCGCCAGAACGCCGTAAAAGATTTGTTTGAACCGGCTCTTGGCGAGATCGCGCACGGTGGCGAGATCCGGCAGGATGCCGGCGTAGTAATACATGATCGACATCAGGATGTAGCAGATGAGGCAGATGAAATCCCACCACAGCGGGCTGCGCACCTGCGGCCACACGCCCATCACGTTCGAATACGGAAACAGCCAATAGAACAGGCCGGGCCGGCCGAGATGCATGATCGGCAGCAGGCCGGCGCAGGGTGCCGCCGACAACAGCATGCTCTCGGCAATGCGGTTGGTCGCCGAGCGCCACGGCGAACGGGTGAGGAAAAACAGCGCCGACACGATGGTCCCGCCGCTCGCCAGCGCGATCCACCAGACGTACTCGGCAATCGCCAGGCCCCAGGCGACTGGAATGTTGACGCCCCACACGCCAATGCCGCCGATGAACAGCCAGCCCATTTGAATGATGAGCACCGTGAACAGCGCGAACGAGATGGAAAACCCGACCCACCACCACAGCGGTGCGCGGTCCATCAGCACACGGCTGCTCACCTCCTCGCTGAGCGAGGTCAGCGTCACGTTCGGCGCAATCACCGGAGCATCGGCTGACAGTTCGCGCGGCGAGGTCATCGTCATGGCGCTATCCGCGGACGTTCACGACTGCCCGGCCTTGATCGCCGGATTCGAATTGCGAATGAGCGCCGCGTAGCTGGTGCGCGGCCGCGTATTGAGATCATCGAGCAGCACGTAATCGGTCGGCGCCGCCTTGCGTTTGGCGACGGCGCTGTCGCGATCGTTGCGGTCGCCGAAAACGATCGCCTGGGTCGGGCAGCTCTGCTGGCAGGCGGTGACGATCTCGCCGTCGTGGATCGGCCGGCCGTCGCGGTTGGCGGCGATCTGGACCGTGCGAATGCGCTGGATGCAGTAGCTGCACTTCTCCATGACGCCGCGGCCGCGCACCGACACTTCCGGATTCCACGATTCCGCCGGACGTTCGTTCGCCGCCGCATAGGCGTAGAAATTGAAACGGCGCACCTTGTAGGGGCAGTTGTTGGAGCAGAACCGCGTGCCGACGCAGCGGTTGTAGACCATCAGATTGAGGCCTTCGTGATCGGTCACCGTGGCATGCACCGGGCAGACCACTTCGCACGGCGCGTTCTCGCAATGCATGCAGGGCATCGGCTCGAACGCGACATCGGGCGCATCGGCGGAGCCCGAATAGTAACGATCGATACGCAGCCAGTGCATGATGCGCTGGTCGAGCACCTGATCCTTGCCGACGATCGGCACATTATTCTCCGCCTGGCAGGCGATCGCGCAGGCCTGGCAGCCGATGCACGAGTTGAGGTCGATGGCCATGGCCCAGGCGCGGCCCGAATAGTCGAAGGGCGGATAGAGCGACTCGGCCTTGCCCTTTTTCACCACCGCATGCGGATCGGCGTTGAATTGTTCGAGGCTCGCCTCGCGAACGAGGTCGCGCCCGAGCACGCGATCCTGATTCTGCGTGGTCGCGAGGCGATAGACCTCGCCGGTCTTGTTGATCGAGGTTACGGCGGCAAGCCACGGATCGGCAGCGCGGCGGCAACGATAGGCGTCGAAGCCGGCGCCGACGCCAAGCCCGCCCGCGGCGCGGCCCCAGCCAAGCGGCAAAGTGATGCAATCCAGCGCCTGGCCAGGCAGCATGTAAACCGGCGCTTTCAGCTTTGTTTGCTCGATATCAATCTCGACCACATCATGAGTCTTGAGCCCGAGCCGTTGCGCAGTCGCCGGCGCGATCAGCGCGGCGTTGTCCCAGGTCAGCCGGGTGAACGCCCGCGCCATTTCGAGAAGCCACGGATTGTCGGCGTAACGTCCGTCCCAGGTTCCTTCGTCCGGCCGGAAAAGCGCGACCAAGCCATTTTGTTGCTCAGGGGGGGTGGGCTGGCTCACCGCGGCTGTCTTCGGCGTCAGCGATAGCGACGGTTCGGCCGTGTTGGGCACCACGCCGACGCGCAGCGCCTCGTGCCAAAAACTTTCGAAGTCGCCGCGATTTTCCTGCTGGGCGCGGCTCTGCCAATAATCGCGGACGCGCTTGTGATCGTCGGAAACAAAATCGCCGAGCAAAAGCGCGACGATCTGATGGGCCGAATGGCCGTCGTAGAGCGGGCGCACCTGCGGTTGTTGGATGGTGACCGTGCCGTCGAACGCACGCGCATCGCCCCAAGCCTCGTATTCGTGGGTCGCCGGAATGCGCCAAGTGCTGGCGTACGCGGTTTCGTCGTCGTAGAGCCCGAGCGCGACCGAGAACGGCACCCGGCGCAACGCGGCAGCGAAATCGAGATCGGCTGGCGCGTCATAAATCGGGTTGACGCCGAGCATGAGCAGCGTGTCGACCTTGCCGGCCGCCATGTCTTGCATGAGCTCGTCCATCGACTGGCGCATCGCGCCGGCATTGGCGAGAATCGGCGCGGTCAACCGCACCGTGCTGCCGAATGCGCCGAGCGTGCCGTTGATGGCATCGGCGAGCACATGAATCTCGGCCGGCTGCTCGCGTCCGGCATGGACCAGCGCCCTGCCCTTGTGCCCCGCCAGATCAGCCGCCAACGCCTTCAGCCACGCAGCACGTCCATTGTTCTGCTGCGCCCATTCCTGCGGTCCGGCTCCAAGCGAGCCGGCCACGTAACGCAACGCGTTGACGAGTTCGTCCGGCCGCAGCGGCAGGCGGTGATCGGCCTTGGCGCCGAGCAGCGTCGGCGTGCTCTCGATGGCGTAGACCCGGCTCATGGCGCCGCCGGTCTCGGTCGGCCGCCGCGCTGCCGCGAATTGCCGCGCGTAAGCAAGCCACCCGGGCGTCGCCGAGATCAGATCGCTTTCGATGCCGAAAATCCGATCGGCCTTGTTGAGATCGAATATCCGGTCAACCGGCCGGCCGAAACTCATGTTGGCTGCGGCGAGTTCGTTATCGCGATGCAGCGGCTCCCATTGATGCCAGCGCATTTGCGGAAATTGCTGCTGCAGTTTTGTCAGCTGCGCCGTAAGCGACGGCGAGCTGATCGCGCCGGTGAGCACGCACAACCCCTCGCCTTTCCGTTCCAGCAAAGCGCCGCGGCGCGCATGCAAGGTGCTGACGAACGCTTCCCAGGTTGCGATCTGCCCGTTGCCGACGATGGTCTGGGCGCGCCGCGGATCGTAAAGCTGCAGGATGCTGGCCTGCATGATCGCGCTCGAGGCGCCGAGGCTCGCCGGATGATCCGGATTGCCTTCGACCTTGATGGGCCGCGCCATCTGGTGGGCGACCAGAACGCCGGTCGCATAGCCGTCGAGCGTGACGGCGCTGGCGTAAAAGCGATTGCGGCCGGGCACGATGTTCCCCGGCTCTTCCACGTAAGGCAACAGCTGGCGCGGATTGGCCTCCGGTCCGCAGGCGGACAGGCCGCCGAGCGCCAGCGACGCCGCCATCAGCTGCAGAAAACGCCGGCGATCGAACGCATTGACGATGTCGCGGAAGCGCGGGGCGTGCTGTTCGACCACGGCGGCGAACTCCGGCGTCTCCGCCAACTCTTCGAGGCTGCGCCAATAGGTACGGGCCGGCTCACTCATCATCGATGACAAATTCCACAATCGGACAAATTCTCGGTACGAATGTGATATTGCGCCTTCAGCGCCGCGCCGGACGGCGTGGCCGACGTGCGCTGCCAATGCGGATTGAAGACTTCTTCCCGCGGCCGCAGGTGCGGTGCCGGATCGCGATGGCACGACAAGCACCAGCTCATGTAGAGCGTGCGCGCCTTCCAGGTCAGCGCCATGTCGCCGATCGGGCCGTGACACTCGGTGCAGCCGACGCCCTTGGCGACGTGAATGCTGTGATCGAAAAAGACGTAGTCCGGCAGCGTGTAGACGCGCGTCCAGCGGATCGGCGTGTTCTCCGCAAGGCTCTGCCGGTCCGGCGCCAGCATCGCGGCGTTGGTCCAGATCTGCGAGTGGCAGGTCATGCAGATCGCCGTCGACGGCATGCCGGCGTTGGCGGACGTCTCTACTTTGGTGTGGCAATAGCGGCAGTCGAGCCCGAGGCCGCTGACATGATGCTTGTGGCTGAAGGGCACCGGCTGGTCGGGCGCAAATCGCTCCTGCGTATTGTAACCGATCACCGGAACGACCCAGATGGCGAGCAACAGGACCACACCGGCGCCGGTCACGCCGATGAGCGCCGCGTTCATAAACAGGTTTGCTCGAGGCCCGAAGACGGCCATTGACTACGCCCTAGCGGCCGCCCCCGCCCCGCCGGGCGATGCAGATTCAAAAAGAGCCTGTCTCCCAGCGAATTTCGCTGTTTCAAAAACTCGATCCGCGCCGCTTGGTTCCAGCGCCGGAACCGGTCCGCCACCGGAGTTCTCTCGGTCGGGTTGCCGACACTGAGCGGTCGCCCCCTAACCGGCAGCCATCTTGGGCTTCGCCAGGCCGAACAGGCGCCGCAGACGCCGCCGGGCGATTCGCTCGACCGTGAAATAAGTCAGCGCGGCGATGCCGAACGCGATCAGAACCATTGCGCCGATCAACAGCAGCGAAGACAGCTCAGAGATGGTGGCGCGGTCGCTGATACCTTCGGCGTTCAGCAGCCGCGTAGCGCCGAATTGCACGAGCCCATGCGCCAGATACAGCGAATAGGACAGCTCACCCAGCCACAGCAGAGGCGCGGCATTGAGGAGACGTGTCACACGGCCATCGTTGCCCACCGCGACCAGGATGAACAGCCCGAACACAGCCACCGTCAGGAAATCGGAAATGCCGGTCTGCAGCAGGACAAGTAGAACGGCCGCCAGACCGATTGCCGCGGCGTCGCTTGTCATCCACCCACTCAGCCGGCCGCTGCAATAGAGGCTGTACATCAACATGCCGAGCGTGAATTCCGGCAGGCAGCGCAGCAGCGTCGTCGGGCCGTCCCATTGATTGAAATAATCGTTGGTCAGCAGCATCAGATAGCTCAACAGGCCGATCAGAACGGCGGCGAGCAGAGCCTTCAGCTTTGCCGGCGCCTCCCAGACGATCGGCAGCAGAAGCGGAAACAGCAGATACGCCATGAATTCGACACTGATCGACCAAGCCGGATAATTCCAGCTCAGTTCGCTCGCCTTGACGCCTTGCAGCATCAACAGATTGGCAAAGAACGCGCCGATCGAACGCGCGCCGGTCAGCGGAATCGGACTGAAGTCGCCGGTGGCGATGTAATCGGCCGTACGCGACGAGAGTGCGGTCGCCAGGAACAACAGCAGGATGAGGATGTGCAGCGGGTACAAGCGCGCGATGCGCGCGCCGATGAAGCGAAAGTAGTTACCGCGAAGATCGCGCAGAAAAGCGTGATGATAGACGTGCGTCATCACGAAGCCGCTGAGCATGAAGAACAGGTCGACGGCCAGGTAACCCTTGCTGATGATTGGGCTGTGGGCGTCGAAATGCGCATTCGGCGCCCAGATATTGTAGTGATAGATCACCACCCATACGGCCGCCAAACCGCGCAACGGCGTCAGCGACGGCAGAACGCGGGCATGCGGCATGGCTCGTGAATCTTTTCGTACTGCAATCTGACGGAAGCAATCGGATCTGCGCTCACGGCGTAAACTGCCTTTGCCGGCCGCAGTTCCAGGATGTTCCGTCGCAAAAGTTTCCTTGTCTCGTATCAAACGTTCGAACGAGGACTGCCCTGACGCGTTTCATTTCGAGGTTCCCGGAACTGCTCATGGTCGAGCGCCGTTAGCTCCTGAGCAGAACCGCGGCAAAACGCGCAAGCTCAAACGCCCATGACCAAAGACGACATCGCGGCAAAGGACCGCCAACGGTCCGGCACCAATCGCAGACGATTCCTGATGGCAAGCGCCTCGACCGCCGCCGTGCCGGCGTTCGCCCGCGGCGCGCCTTCGGAAACCACCCCAACAAGCGCCGGCGGCGCCGCGCGCGCACCGGTCGACATCGCTCTCACCATCAACGGCCACGAGCGTCGCCTCGCTGTCGATTCCCGCACATCCCTGCTCGACCTGTTGCGCGAGCGCGCCGGGCTGACCGGCACCAAAAAAGGCTGCGATCACGGCCAATGCGGCGCCTGCACGGTGCTGCTCGACGGCCGCCGCGTGCTGTCATGCCTGACGCTCGCGGTCGCCGCGCAAGGCCGCGCCGTCACCACCATCGAGGGCCTCGCCAAGAACGGCGAGCTGCATCCGATGCAGCAGGCCTTCATCGATCACGACGCATTCCAGTGCGGCTACTGCACGCCCGGACAGATCATGTCGGCGGTCGCCTGCGTCAATGAAGGCCACGCCGAAACCGAAGCCGACATTCGAGAGTACATGAGCGGCAATCTGTGTCGCTGCGCCGCGTATCCGAACATCGTTGCCGCGGTGATGCAGGCCAGGCCGGTCATGAAGACCGCGAGTCGCGAATGACACGTCGAGAATGACAACAAGGACCGAGCATGCGCCCGTTCACCTATGAGCGCGTCAGCGATCCCGCCACGGCGGCGCAGGCCGCCGGCGCACGCGCCGAGCCGGCCTCCTATCTGGCCGGCGGCACGACGCTGGTCGACCTCATGAAGCTCGATGTCATGCAGCCGCAACGGCTCATCGACATCAATGCGCTGCACGATACCGACCAGGGACGCATCGCGCTCCGCCCGCATGGACTGCGCCTCGGCGCCCTGGTGCGCATGGCGGAAGCGGCCGATCACGCGGACATTCAGCGCGAATATCCGCTGATCGCGCAATCGCTGCAGCTGGCGGCGAGCCCGCAACTGCGCAACATGGCGAGCCTCGGCGGCAACGTCCTGCAACGCACGCGCTGCACTTATTTCCGCGATGTCTCCTATGCGGCCTGCAACAAGCGCCACCCGGGCTCCGGCTGCGCGGCGCTGGCCGGCGTCAACCGCATGCATGCGGTGCTCGGCACCAGCGAGCATTGCATCGCCACATATCCGGGCGACTTCGCCCAGGCGCTGATCGCGCTCGATGCCGGCGTCGACCTCATCGGACCGGACGGCCCGCGCACCATTGCGTTCGCCAAGCTGCACCGCCAGCCGGGCGATCGGCCGGACCAGGAGACGACGCTGCGGCCCGGCGAATTGATCGTGTCGTTCGCGGTACCCGCCGGTCCATGGACCCGGCGCTCGCTCTACCTGAAAGTTCGCGACCGCCAGTCCTACGAGTTCGCGCTCGCTTCGGCGGCGGTGGCGCTCGATTTCGAGGCCAACGCGGTGCGCGAGGCGCGCATTGCGCTCGGCGGCGTGGCGACGGCGCCGTGGCGCGCGCGCGAGGCCGAAGCCGCCCTGCGCGGCCGAATCGTCGACGACCAGGCAACGATAGAGGCGGCGGAAGCGGCCTTTGCGGGCGCGCAGGGCTACGGGCACAACGATTTCAAGATCGAGTTGGGCAAGCGCACCTTGCGCCGCGCGCTGCGGCAGGCCGCCGCGATGGAGATTTAGATGGCAAACGCTGCCGCGCCGACGCCAAAAGCCAACATGGGCGCGCCGGCGCCGCGCCTCGACGCACGCCTGAAAGTCACCGGCGCGGCGCGCTATCCGTCGGACACGCCGCTCGGCAATCCGGCCTTCGCGGTCCTGGTCACGAGCGCCATCGCCAAGGGCCGGCTGGAGCGTCTCGACCTCGACGACGCGCGTGCGGTTCCCGGCGTTCTCGACATCCTCAGCCACGAGAACACGGCCGAGCTGAAAGAGGTCAAATTCGGCCAAGGCTCATCGACGTCGATCCAGGATCTCGGGCCGCAGATTCGCCAAGGAGGCCAGATCCTCGCGGTGGTCGTCGCCGACAGCTTTGAAGCCGCCAACGAAGCCGCGTCGCGCGTGCAGCCGCGTTACTCGGAACAGGCGCCGTCGGCGACATTCGGCTCGCAAGGCCTGACACAGCAGGACGCCACGCAAGTCTCGGAGCGACACAAGCACCTGCCGCAAGCCGGCGATGCCGAAGCCGCCCTGACTGGGGCGGCGGTCACCATCGACGTCGAATACGAGACGCCGACGCAGC
Organism: Xanthobacteraceae bacterium; assembly: GCA_035651875.1. Classification (GTDB taxonomy): domain Bacteria; phylum Pseudomonadota; class Alphaproteobacteria; order Rhizobiales; family Xanthobacteraceae; genus BOG-931. The sequence continues at coordinate 27,197 of DASRET010000045.1, read as the reverse complement.
ATCACAATCCGATGGAGCTGTTCACCACCACCTGCGCCTGGACCGGCGATCAGTTGACGGTCTATGAGCCGAGCCAATTCGTCTACGGCCTGAAGAACGCCTTGGCGGAGCGGCTCGGCATCGACCCGGGAAAGGTGCGGGTGGTCAGCAGCTACGTCGGCGGCGCGTTTGGCTCGAAAGGGACCATGACGCCGCGCACCGCGCTGATCGCGCTCGCGGCGCGGCGGCTCAATCGGCCGGTGAAGCTTGTCGCCACGCGGGCGCAGGGCTTCACCATCGCCACCTACCGCGCTGAAACCCGCCATCACATCCGGCTTGGCGCCGATCACAACGGCAAGCTCGTCGGCTATGCTCACGAAGGTTCTGAGATCAGCTCGCGGCCGGATCCGTATGTGGTCGCCGGCGTCGAAGACAGCGCGCAGCTTTACGCGTTCGGCGCCGTCGGCACCAAGGTCAACGTGGTCCATGCCGACCGCAACACCCCGGGCTTCATGCGCTCGCCGCCGGTCGTGCCGTACATCTACGCGCTGGAAAGCGCCATGGACGAGATGGCGCAAAAGCTCGGCATGGACCCGATCGAGTTCCGCCGCATCAACGACACGATGCAAAGCCCGATCGGCAACAAACCGTATTCCAGCCGCTCCCTGATGGCGTGCTACGATCAGGCCGCCGAGGCCTTCGGCTGGAGCCAGCGCAAGCCGCAGCCCGGCTCGATGCACGATGGCGACTGGCTGGTCGGCTATGGCTGCGCCACCGCGCTTTATCCGACCCATACCGGTCCGGCCGCGGCGCGCGTCCGGCTGCGGCCGAACGGTGAGGCGCGCGTGCAGATCGCCGCGCACGAGATCGGCAACGGCGCCTACACGGTCATCGGCCAGATGGCGGCGGAGCGGCTCGGCCTCGAGCTCAATTCGGTGACCGTCGAGATCGGCGACTCGCAGCTGCCGCCGGCGCCGGTGGCGGGCGGTTCGCAAACCACGGCGAGCTCATGCAGCGCGGTGCTGAAAACATGCGATCTCATCCGCACGCGGCTGATCCGCGCCGCAGTCACCGCCAATGACGGACCGCTGGCGGGCCGCGGGCCCGATGACTTGACGCTTCGCGATGGGAGAGTCGTGGCAAACGACGGCACCAGCGAAAGCTTCGCCGACTTGTTCACGCGCATGGGCGTCGGCACCATCGAGGAATACGGCGAATTCATTCCGCAGGGACTGAAACCGGAGGCGATCGCCAATCTTTACGCCGGCAAGGTCCAAAACGTCGGCGGCCCCCATGGCGACAAGCTCATGTACGCCATGGGCGCCGAGCTGGTCGAAGTGCGCGTCCATGCGCTGACGCGCGAAATCCGGGTGCCGCGCATGGTCGGTGCGTTCGCCGCCGGGCGACTGATGAACACCCGCACCGTGCACAGCCAGCTGATGGGCGGCATGATCTGGGGCATCAGCTCGGCGCTGCACGAAGCAACGGAGATCGATCCGCGCTACGCGCGCTACGTCAACGATAACCTCGCCGACTACATGATCCCGGTGAACGCCGATGTCGACCGCGTTGAGGTCATCCTGGTCTCGGAGGTCGACCACGACGTCAATCCGGCCGGCGTCAAAGGCCTGGGCGAACTCGCCAATGTCGGAACCGCCGCCGCCGTCGCCAACGCGGTGTACCACGCGACCGGCATCCGGGTGCGCAAGCTGCCGATCCGGATCGAGAAGCTGCTGCAAGCGTAGAACACATCTCGTCATTGGGAGCCAACGGGTCCCGCCACTTCGGGCCGGGCCCGTTGGCTGTTCGCAACGACGATGCGTGATCCTGTTAATGCAACGCGGCGGAAAATAAGCGGCACCATGGCACAAAGTATCCATTCGAACGTTGCAGTGCCGGGTCACAACCAAATACGGAGAACAATACCCATGAAACGCTTACTCATGCTCGGCGCCGCGTTAGCCGTCGCCACCACGACTGCCTTTGCCGCCGGTGAAGTGATGACCAGCGTTCCGTCGCAGAGCGTCACCGTCACCGACTGGTACAAGCAGAGCGTCTACGATCCCCAGAACAACAAGATCGGCGACATCAAGGACGTGCTGGTCGATTCCGAAGGCAAGGTCAACGCCTTGATCATCAGCGTCGGCGGCTTTCTCGGCGCCGGCGAAAAGGACGTGGCGGTCAAGTTCGACGCGGTCAAGAAGACGGAAAAGGACAATAAGGTCCGTCTGACAATGAACGCCAACAAGGACGAGCTCAAGTCGGCGCCCGGCCTGAAATACGACAAGCAAACGACCACCTGGGTTCCCGATAACAACAACAAGACCGGCTCGAAATAGCGCCCAGCCGTCGTTGCAGATCGAACCGAAGAAAGCCCCGGCGAATGCTGGGGCTTTTTTATACCGGATCGCGCGGCACGGCCGGGAAGCGCGACGCTGCGGCCGCAGCAATCCGGGAACTTCCGCCCAGACCGTTCGTTCAACAACAGAACCAATCCAACGCGATCGATGGGAGGGGCGCGCGTCGGCGTTTCTGCGAGGTTTTTTCCATGGCCCAGACTGTTGGCGATTTTCTGGTTGAGCGGCTCCACGCCTGGGGCGTGCGCAAGATTTTTGGCTATCCCGGCGACGGGATCAACGGCGTGTTCGGCGCGCTCCAGCGCGCCAACGGCAAGATCGAGTTCATCCAGGCCCGCCACGAGGAAATGGCCGCCTTCATGGCGTCGGCTTATGCCAAGTTCACCGGCGAACTCGGCGTCTGCATCGCCACCTCGGGTCCCGGCGCTTCGCATCTGGTCACCGGTCTCTATGACGCGCGGCTCGATCACATGCCGGTGCTGGCGATTACCGGCCAGCAATCGCGCAATGCGATGGGCGGCCACTATCAGCAGGAGGTCGATCTTGCGAGCCTGCTCAAGGACGTCGCCGGCGCTTTCGTCGAGCAGGCCTCGACGCCCGCGCAGGTGCGGCATCTGGTCGATCGCGCGGTGCGCATCGCGATCGGCGAACGCCGCGTCACCGCAATCATTCTGCCCAACGATCTGCAGGAAGCATCCTATCAGGAACCGCCGCGCAAGCATGGCACGCTGCATTCCGGCGTCGGCTTCTCGAAGCCGAAGACCGTGCCCTACGACCACGATTTGCGCCGTGCCGCCGACGTGCTCAACAGCGGCAAGAAGATCGCCATGCTGGTCGGCGCTGGCGCGTTGCGCGCCACCGACGAGGTGATTGCGGTGGCCGACAAGCTCGAAGCCGGCGCCGCCAAGGCACTCCTGGGCAAGGCGGCGCTGCCCGACGACCTGCCCTGGGTCACCGGCTCGATCGGCCTCCTCGGCACCGAGCCAAGCTTCAAGCTGATGACCGAGTGCGACACGCTGCTGATGATCGGCTCCGGCTTTCCGTATTCGGAGTTTTTGCCGAAGGAAGGCCAGGCCCGCGGTGTGCAGATCGACATCGCCCCCGACATGCTGTCGCTGCGCTACCCGATGGAGGTCAACCTCGTCGGCGACGCGGCCGAAACCTTGCGCGCGCTGTTGCCGCTTTTGAAATCGCGCAAGGGCGACGGCCAGTGGCGCAAGACCGTCGAGAACAACGTCAAGGGCTGGTGGAAGACGCTGCAGGATCGCGCCATGGCGGACGCGGTTCCGGTCAACCCGCAGCGCGTCACCTGGGAATTGTCGCCGCGGCTGCCGGATCGCGTCATCGTCACCAGCGATTCCGGCTCATGCGCCAACTGGTTCGCCCGCGATCTGAAAATGCGGCGCGACATGATGGCATCGCTGTCGGGCGGCCTCGCCTCGATGGGCGCCGCGGTGCCCTATGCGATCGCCGCCAAATTCGCTCATTCCGACCGGCCGGTGATCGCGCTGGTCGGCGACGGCGCCATGCAGATGAACAACATGGCGGAGCTGATCACCGTCGCCAAATATTGGCGCCAGTGGATCGACCACCGTTGGATCGTGTGCGTGTTCAACAACGAGGATCTCAACCAGGTGACCTGGGAGCAGCGGGTCATGGAAGGCGACCCGAAGTTCAATGCATCGCAGCAGATTCCGAACGTGCCCTATCACCGTTTCGCCGAGCTGATCGGGCTCAAAGGCATCTACGTCGATCGCCCCGATGCGCTCGCCACCGCGTGGGACACTGCGCTTGCCGCCGATCGGCCGGTGGTGCTCGAGGTCAAGACCGATCCGGAAGTGCCGCCGTTGCCGCCGCACATCACGTTCGAGCAGGCCAAGCACCTGACCGAATCGCTGATCAAGGGCGATCCGCACGAGCGCAGCGTGATCAAGGAAACGGCGAGGCAGGTCTTTGCTTCGATCATTCCTGGGAAGTAACAGTGACGACGTCGAACAGCGGCGGCGCTCCGATCAAGGGACTGCAAGCTGCCGCCTATCGCATCCCGACCGACTTTCCCGAAGCGGACGGGACATACAGCTGGGACGCGACCACGCTGGTGGTGGTGCATGCCAAGGCGAACGGCACGACCGGTGTCGGCTACACCTATGCGGATGCGTCGATCGTGTCGCTGGTCCAGGGTCTGCTGCGCCAAGCGACCGAGGAGCGCGACAGCTTCGATATTCCGGGCGCCTGGGTGGCGATGCAGAAGAGCGTGCGCAATCTCGGCCGCTCCGGGCTCGCGGCTTGCGCTATTTCCGCGGTCGATGCGGCGCTCTGGGATCTCAAAGCGCAGGCGCTCGATCTGCCGCTGGCGACCTTGCTCGGCCGCTGCCGCGACCGCGTGCCGATCTATGGCAGCGGCGGCTTCACCACGTATTCGCCCGAGCAGTTGCGCGCGCAACTGCGCGGCTGGGTGGAGCGTGACGGCTGCGGTTTCGTCAAAATGAAAATCGGCAGCGAGCCCGAGCGCGACCCGGAGCGGATCGAACAAGCCCGGTCCGCGATCGGCGATCGTCAGCTGTTCGTCGACGGTAACGGCGCGTTCTCGGTCAAGCAGGCGCTGGATCTCACGCAAGCCTGCGGCGACGCCGACATCCGCTGGTTCGAGGAGCCGGTCAGCTCCGACGACCTGCCCGGCCTGCGGCTGATGCGCGAGCGCGCGCCGCAATCCATGGAGATCGCCGCCGGCGAATACATTTATACGTCCGACGACGCGCGGCTGATGCTGGAAAACGACGCGGTCGACGTGCTGCAGGCCGACGCGACCCGCTGTGGCGGCATCACCGGCTTCTTGCACGTGGCGGCTTTGTGCGAGGCGCACCATATCGACCTCTCCGCCCATTGCGGGCCGTCGATCCATCGGCACGTCGGCTGCGCGGTGCCGCGGCTGCGCCATCTCGAATGGTTTCACGACCACGTGCGCATCGAGCAGATGCTGTTCGACGGCGCGCCGCAGCCGCATGACGGCGCCATCGAGCCCGATCTCGGCCGTCCCGGCCACGGCATCGTGTTCAAGCAAAAGGACGCCGAACGCTTTCGCGTCGGCGGCACGCCGTCATGACAGCCGTTACCCGAAGAGCCGATGCCGCGCTCGATCTGGCCTCTCAGGCGGCGCTGATAGGCGCCGCGGTGCTGCTGGTGCTGCGGCCGCGCCTTGTCGCACACGCAGCAAACTCGCCGCTATTGCCGAAAACGCGCGACATTGCCCTGGCCGCCGCACGTTATGTCGCGCCCCCTGCCCCGCCTCCGCTGCCGTGGCACGTCAGCAAAGCACGTGCGCTTTCGCGTCTCGTCGCCAGATATGCGCCGACGCGCATCGGCGCGGCGCGCGAGCTGACCAAAAAAGCCGGACGCCGGCTCAACGGCAGCTCGGCCTTGCTGGCATTTTCGGTTCTGGCCGACAGCGCGGTTGAGCATTATCGCGGCTCGTTCGCCAATCGGGCGATGTACACGCCGCTGGTGGCGTCGGCATTGACACTGGGCGGCAGTGTGTTCGGCTTGGCCGATGCACGGCCAAAGAAACACATGGTCCGCGACACGATTTATGCGGCGGCAGCGCTGACCGGGTTTGGCGGCCTTTGTTTTCACGCCTACAACGTTCTCAAGCGGCCGGGCGGCTGGTCCTGGAACAATTTGTTTTATGCAGCGCCGATCGGCGCGCCGATGGCGCTGGCGCTTGCCGGCCTGCTCGGCCGCGGCGCCGAGCGCGTACGCGACGTGCCGCCGCGGCAGCGCCCGACAGTTCTGGGCATGCCGGCCGGCCGCGCCCTTGGAGCCGTCGCCGCTGCCGGCCTTGCCGGCACGGTCGGCGAGGCCGGCCTCCTGCATTTCCGCGGCGCCTATCACAATCCGGCGATGGTGCTGCCGGTCACGGTGCCGCCGGTCGCGGCGGCGCTGCTCGGCGCGGCCGCCGTGCGGCCGAGCGCAAACGCCAATCGGCTCGCGCGTCTGTGGCTGCGGATCACGGCGCTGCTCGGCTTGGGCGGCGTCGGTTTCCACATCTTCGGCGTGTCGCGCAACATGGGCGGCTGGCGCAATTGGAGCCAGAACGTGCTCAACGGCCCGCCGCTGCCGGCGCCGCCGAGCTTCACCGGCCTCGCGCTCGCCGGCCTCGCTGCGCTGTCGCTGATCGAGGACGAGACCGATGCCTAACCGCTATCCCGGCTACGACGTGCTGGCGAAGCGCAATTCGCCGTCGTGGAACGACAAGACCCGCGCCGTCATCGACAAGCGCCTGGCGATCGATCCGGACCATCACGCCTTCTTCACCGACCAGGAATGGCCGGTCATGCGCGCCATCTGCAACCGCATCGTGCCGCAACCGCTTGATCGTCTGCATCCGGCTCCGGTCGCCGCCATGGTGGACGAGAAGCTGCAAAAGAACAGCGGCGACGGCTATCGCGACGCGCGTCTACCGTCCATGCGCGAAGCCTGGCGGCGCGCGCTCGCCGCGATCGATGCCGAGTCGACATCGCGTTATGGTCGGCGCTTTCATGAAATCAGCGCGCTGCTGCAGGACGACTTGTTGAAAGCGATCCAGAACGGCGAGGTGGACGAGAAACCCTGGGGCGACCTGTCGCCAAAACTGTTCTTCGAAAAGCGCCTGCTGCACGACGTCGTCAGCGCCTATTACGCGCATCCTGCCGCCTGGAGCGAGATCGGCTTCGGCGGGCCGGCGAGCCCGCGCGGCTACGTGCGCATGTTTTTCGACCGGCGCGATCCGTGGGAGGCGGCCGAAGCGCATCCGGGCCGAGAAGACAAAGCGCGTGCGGAGAATGCCCGTGTCGGATGATCCCGAACATACGCCGCGTGCGATCGATGGCCGCGCGCCGGATGTATTTCATCCGGGCGGCTGGGTGCCGATGCGGCAATATGACGAAGACGAAGCGGTCGATTTTGCCATCGTCGGCACCGGCGCCGGCGGCGGCACGCTGGCCTGCAAGCTCGCCGAGTACGGATTTTCGGTCGTAGCGCTCGATGCCGGCCCCTACTGGCGGCCGCTCGACGATTTCGCTTCCGACGAGCAGCACCAGGCAAAGCTCTACTGGACCGACGAGCGCATCGTCGATGGCGACAATCCGCTGCAGCTTGGCGCCAACAATTCGGGAAAATCGGTCGGCGGCTCGACCGTGCATTTCGCCATGGTGTCGCTGCGCTTCCGCCCCGAATGGTTCAAGGCGCGCAGCCAACTCGGCTACGGCGCCGATTGGCCGCTCGATTGGCGCGAGATGTGGACCTACTACAGCGAGGTTGAGAACGCGCTGAAAATCTCCGGCCCGGTTAACTATCCGTGGGGTCCGAAGCGGCCGCGCTATCCGTATCGCGCCCACGAGCTCAACGCCGCCGCCCTGGTGCTGGCCGAAGGCGCCGAGGCGCTCGGCATTGCCTGGTCGCCCACCCCGCTCGCCACGGTGTCGACCCCGCGTGGCCATTCGCCGCCCTGTGTCTATCGCGGCATGTGCGTGATCGGCTGCTCGACCAACGCCAAGCAAAGCGTATTGATCGCCTGGCTGCCACGCGCGCTCAAAGCCGGCGCCGAAATCCGCGACCTCGCCATGGTGGGCCGCGTCGAGCACGACAAGTCCGGCCGCGTCACCGGCGTGCGTTATCACCGACAGGGCCGCTGGCGTTTTCAGCGCGCCAAGAACGTGGTGGTGGCGGGTTACTCGATCGAGACGCCGCGGCTGCTGCTCAATTCGGCAACCGGCCGGTACCCGAACGGGCTCGCCAATTCCTCGGGTCTGGTCGGCAAGAACCTGATGGTGCAGGCCAACCAGGCGGTGTGGGGCATGATGGATCGCGAGATCCGCTCCTATAAGGGACCGCCGTCGCTCGCCATCACCGAGCACTGGAATTACACCGATACCGGCAAGGACTTCTTCGGCGGCTATTGCTACATGAGCCAGGGCCCGCTGCCGCTGGTCTGGTCGAATACGGAGTCGAGCAAACGCGGCCTATGGGGCCAGCCGCTCATCGACGAGATGGAGCGCTACAATCATCAGGTCGGGCTGAAAATCGTCGGCGAATGCATGCCGCAGGAGAAGAACTGCGTTACGCTTGCCGACGAACGCGACCAATACGGCCTGCCGATCCCGCGCGTCACGTACTCGTATTGCGACAACGACCGGCGCCTGATCGGCCATTCGCTCGGCTTCATGCGCGAGGCGATCGAGGCCGCCGGCGCCACCGAAATCTGGGACGAGACCGACGACACCTGCCATCTCAACGGCACCGCGCGCATGGGCGACGCTGCAGAAACGAGCGTCGTCAACGCCGACTGCCGATCCTGGGACATTCCGAATTTGTGGATTTGCGACGGTTCGGTGTTTCCGACCGTCGGCGGCGTCAATCCCTCGCTGACGATTCAGGCCATCGCCTGCCGCACGGCGGACAGAATCAAAGCGCTGGCGGCGCGGGGCGAGCTTTAGGCTCGCGGCCCGAGTCAGCGGGTTAGACAGCTTCCCTATTGCTAGAGCCCGAGCGCTGCCGAAGGGAGGTGACTTCAGCGGCGAGGTCGCCGTCACCTGCTGAAGCGGCCAGCAGCTTGCTCACATAGCCGTTGAGCATCGCATGGCACTCGCAGCTACGCCGCTCCAGTTCATCCTGGTCGACGATCTCCATGTAGCCGCGATGGCATCTGATCGCGCCCAAGGCTTCGAGCCGGCCAGCGACCAGCGTGACCGTGGTGCGGCGGACGCCGAGCATCTGCGCCAGCGTGCTCTGGGTCAACGGCACCTTGTCGCCGGCGCAGCGGGTCTGAATGGCCAGAAGCCAACGGCAAATCCGCGCTTCAACGGGATGCACCGCGTGGCACAAAGCATTCTGCTGCGACTGCGCGACCAGCCCGTGGGTGTGGCGCGCCACGCGGCGACGAAGCGACGGATTCTCGTCCAAAACCTGGCGAAATGTGGCTGCCGAGAGCCGCGAGCCACGTCCGGCGATATGCACCACGGCGTCCGAGGCCGCCGGCGCCCCGGCAAGGACCGCCAGCGCACCGACCATGCCGTCGCGCCCGATCAAAGCTGCGGCAGCGCCGGGATTGTCCCGGAGCGGCATACTCATGGCGATCAGGCCGGAATGCGGGAAAACCACCTCCTCGACGGCATCGCCGAGATAATGCAGGCACTGGCCGACCCGCAGCTCGAATGGCGCCATATGGCCGCGCAAAGCGGCGTATTCGGCCGCCGAAAGCTCGGAAAGAAAGGTATTCTTCTCGTTTGTCACTTCGAGCATGATTCCCACTCTCAATCTGCGTCGCTGCCAAACGAATGCGATGCGTCGAGCTCCCCCGGGTTAAAAAGCGCACCATGGGGATCGGTTCCCTAACGAGGGCATTTTTTTACTGTGGCTCTGCCGCCACAGCAGACCGGCCTTCCCCGGCCCTTACCGGATAACCGGCTGACCCCGGTCGGCCGCGAGGTATGGCTTGCCGCGCGACCGGGCAATCAGCGCCCGGGACTCACGCACGGTCGCGCTGGCCGCACTGTAGGCCTCCCGCAGCGACCGCGAACGATTACACAAGTCCTCGACCTTGCTCCGCCAGTGCGCACTCAGGTGATCGAGCGTCTCATCCAAGCGAGCGAACGGGATTTCGAACACCCGCCGGTCATGGTCTTCATAGACGTCCAGGCGCCACGTGCGCGTTTCCCGCTCGCACTGGCTCATCAACTCGCGGATGACATCATAGGCATAACAAAGCGCCTCGTCACGATCGGCAAATTTGACCCCCCCGGTATCGGTGATGCCGCAGGACCCATCGCGCAGCTCGAACGTATAGAGTGGCATTCTTTTTCCCGCACGATCAGCAAGTTGCGACGGCTTCCGAACGCAAACTCAGAGGGGAAACTTATACTGCAATTTATCTGAAATAGAACGCTCGTACCAGCCCCAGGGTTCTGAACCTTATCAGGAACTCTAATTCTCCTGATTAGGTTCCATGGGCCGGAAAGCGAGCCGCGCCACGCGACGCGGGCCAATCAGCAATCCAGCCCGTGGTTGATCAAACGTTACCCGGTCCACGCGGCTTTTCGGCAATCGAGAAAAACAGCGGCAAGGGTTGCTCTATTAACATGCCCGCCGGGTCTGGTGCAGGTCGCGCGATGCCATGGGCTGGCGAGCGGGCGCAAGCAGCCGGATGGGCATCGAGCGACGCCAATGTTCGCGGGCGTACATAGGATATTTGCGCTGACCAGGTTGCGGGCTTTCGCCCGCGACGAAAGCGGCGCGAGCGTTGTCATCATCGGCCTCACCCTGCCGGCGATCATCGGCGCCATGGCGCTGGCGGCGGAGCTCTCGTATTGGCAGCAGCATCATCGCGCGCTGCAGAACGCCGCCGACGCCGCCGCAATCGCCGCCGCAACCAACAACGGCTCGAGTTATGCCAACGAAGCCAAGGCGGTCGCCGCGCTCTATGGTTTCCAGGACGGCACCGGCAACGTCCACGTGACGGTCGCAAGCCCCGCGAGCGCTCCGGGCTGTTCCGCAAACTGCTACACCGTCACCGTCGCCGACGCGGTCCCGCTCTATCTGTCGAGCATCGTGGGCTATCAGGGCAACACCACAATCGGCAATCAGCGCGCCACCACGCTGACCGCAAGCTCGGTCGCCACCGTCCAGCAGGCCTACTCGTATTGCGTCCTGGCGCTGGCCAGCAGCGGTGCGCAGGGCATTACCTCGAACGGCGCGCCGAAGGCCGACCTGCAGGGCTGCAACACGATGTCGAATACCAGCGCCACGTGCCACGGCCATAACCTGAACGCCAATGTGGGCGACGCAAACGGCACCGATGACGGGTGCGGCATTCAGCAGAACTCGAACGCACCGACGGTGACCGATCCTTATGCCGGCGTCGCCAGCAACATTCCGGCGGACAGCTGCGACGGCAACTATCCCCAGGAGCCGGCCAAGAAGAAAGACCCGGCGCTGCCGGCCGAGAATCAATGGTCCGGCTCGATGAATCTGGGTGTGGGCACCGTCGTCGTGTGCGGCGATCAGCAGCTGGTCGGCAATGCCGTGCTCAACAACACGGTCGTGGTCATCGAGAACGGCCAGCTCGACACCAACGGCTACACCCTGCAGGGCAGCGGCCTGACCATCGTGTTTTCCGGCTCCAATAACGCCAGCTATCAGCACATTCCGACCGGCGGCGGCACATTCGACATCACCGCGCCGACATCGGGGGCATGGAGCGGCATCGCCATCTATCAGGACCCGAGCCTCACCACCAACGTCGATATCTCCGCCGCCGGCAACAGTCCGACCTGGGACATTACCGGCCTGGTTTATCTGCCGCATTCCAGCGTGACGTTCAGCGGCGCCGTCAACAAGTCGAGCCACGGCACCAATTGCTTCGTCATGGTGGTCGACAACATCACCATCAACGGCACCGGCTCGATCTTCGCCGGCGACAACAATTGCGCGGCCGCCGGGCTCACCGCGCCGCGCGGCGGATCGCGCGGGACGCTGGTGAACTGATGACCATCAGCCAAGCCATAGCGCGCCTGCGCCGCGACGAACGTGGCGTCGCTGCGCTCGAATTCGCGCTGGTCGGGACCTTCCTGGTGGTCGGCCTCCTCAACGCCGTCGACGTCGGCTACTACACCTATCAGCGCATGGCCGTGGAGAACGCCGCGCAGGTCGGCGCGCAGGCGGCCTGGAAAAACTGCAGCGATCCGAGCACGATGCTGCCGGCGACCGTCAACTGCACGACGGCGAACGGTGCCGCGGCGGATCTGAGCAGCGCGATTACGGCAGCCATCCAGAGTTCGTCGCTCGGCACCTCGATTACGCTCGTCTCCGGCTATCCGGCGGAGGGCTATTACTGCATCAATGCCTCGAGCATGCTGCAAGCCGTCGGCAGCTTGTCCAGCAAACCATCGAACTGCTCGGCGGCCGGCAATTCCGCGCTCTCGCCCGGCGACTACATTCAGGTCGGCGTGACCTACACGTACGCGCCGCTTTTCCCCGGCATTTCGGTGATGGGCGCATCGGGCATTACCGCCATTACCGCGACGGCCTGGATGCGGCTGGGTTAGGGCATGAAGCGGCGCCCCCTCCACAGGCTTGCCCGATGCGAACGTGGCAGCACCGCAGTCGAATTCGGGCTGCTGCTGCCGGCCTTCGCGTCACTCGTGATCGGCACGCTCTATACGGGTCTCGTCGTCTATTCGGCCGCCGGTCTGCACAGCGCGGTCGAGCAGGCAGCACGCTGCTATTCCGTCAACGCCACGACCTGCGGCAGCTCGGATGCGGCGGTGAGCTATGCGCAGGGCCAGTATCACGGCATCAACAGCCCGAATTTCACGGCCGCGACCGCGTCCTGCGGCCATCAGGTCAGCGGCAGCGTCACGGTGGGACTGAACGACGTGTTCGCCAATCTCAGCATCCCGCTCACCGCGACGGCGTGCTTTCCGTAAGCTCTCGAACGCCGGAGTCACCGGTGTCCGGATGGCCGCGAGCGTGATCGTCTGATTGGGGATCGTTTGCCTCAGCGCCACTGCGAGAGCAGCTGCTTTTTTGGCGGGCGGCGTTTCGGCTCTTTGTCGGGCTCTCGGGGAGCCGAGCCGACCAGATAGTACAGCGCCGCCAAGCTGCCGCCCGCGACCGCCGTCACGCCACCGATGAACAACAGCACGTTCATATGAAAATAACGGCGCGCCGTAGACCGCGTTCCGGTCGGAGGATAGCGACAACGTGCATGCCCGGTACGGCTGCGGCACAGAGCGCCGCCCGGCGACCCGGGCGTCGCAAGAATACGGCCGGGGCGCGCTTTGCTGCAGATCAGCCGCGAGGCTCGGCTTCTTCCAGCCGTTTTTCGAGCTGCGTAATCAAATGTGCCAGAGGCTCGGATAGCGGGGTTTCCTGGGCATGGCCATAATACGCGCGCAGCCGCTCGCCCAAAACCTCGCGAATGTTGCGCTGGGCCGCTCTATCGAGCAAGGGCAATTCGTCCGCCGCCACGGTACGTTCCTCCGAGGAGCTCTTCGCGGCCCTCTCTTTGTCTCTGTTTTCTTTCCTACATGGGCTAATGCATGGGCCGCGGGAGCGTTCCCCGGCAACGCAGACCCGCCGAACCTCACAGCCGAAGCCGGCGGGCACAAAACCGCATTGCTAATGGTTAGCGGACAAATCCGGCCTTCCGTCCGGCAACGCAGAAGTCGCTTGGCGGGCTTAGCCGATCCCGGGAGCGTCGGAAACAAGCGGCAAAGCGGCGGCGCGGCGGCGAACATAGGGCAGAAGCCGCTGCAGGCGCTCGATATATTGCCGGTCGATCTCATCCTTGCTGACGCTGGAACTCGATGCGTCCTGGATCTCGATGTCGGCGCAAAATTCACTGCAATAGAAGCGATTGGCGCTGCTTTTCCAGGCCGCGTCGGGAGCAATCACGGAATGACAATTCGGGCACTTCATGGGGGTGGCCTCCTCCGCGCCTACAACGCGGCAGGCGGTTCCTGGTTCCATGCGGAGGCGCGCGAATCGCATCCGGCGGGGGGTTTTGAGAGGGTCGCGTCGCAAGGCGCGCAGCAAATGGCCCCGGCCGGATGCCGGGGCCCTTGATCATTTGCTCTGACGCTTGCCTTACGGCTCCATAACCTGGCCACGCGCCGTTGGTTGCGCCGTGCGCAATTCCTCTGTTGCAGCGCGCCGCCAATTTACTCCGACGGCTTCAATTGTTGCAGCGTCATCGCGCACAATCTGTCGGCACCCTCGACGCCGCGCTGCGCCAGCTCGATGATCTTTTCCGCCACAAGCCGCGTCGCGGCGTCGTCGATCATGCGCAGCTGCAAGGCTTCGCAGACGGCTTCCAGCGCTTCCGACATGTCGCTGATTTTCTCTGGATCGAACGGCCTGCCGGCGAGAAATGGTTTAATCGGCATCTCGACCTCACTTAATCTTTTCTTGTGGGGGCGAAACACGGCGGCATGCGCGTGGGAAACTGGGCGATGCCGTGATTAGTTGAGAAAGCTGTCAACTGGGAAGATAACGCCCGGCAAGGGGCGGGGTTCCCGAATGGATTCCGTCAGGAAAGTGGATTCGTCAGGAACAAGGAACGTGCCAACGGACGAACAGTTGATGCGATATGAGATCGTTGTCTGTCGCAGCTTTCTGCGCCCTCATATTTGTTGCTCCTGCGGTTGCGATCGCAGCCCACGGCCGACACGGCTCCGCTCATGGCAGACACGCGTCTCATGCGGCCTCGCCGCGTGAACCGGCATTGACCGCCGATTCGATCAATGCGGCCGCGCCCGGCGCGAACGGCAACGATCCCGCGTTGATCGCCAAGGCCGAGGTGCTGCTCGACCGCGATGACTTCTCACCCGGCGAAATCGACGGCCGCGACGGCGAGAACTTCCACAAGGCGCTTGCGGCTTTCCAGCGGGCCAACAACTTGAACGCAACCGGAAAGCTCGATGACGAGACCTGGAATGCGCTGAACGAGGGCAACTCCGCTGCGCCGCTCATCTCTTACACGATTTCGCAAGACGATGTGGCCGGTCCGTTCGAGAAGCGTATCCCCCAGCAACTGGACCAACTGGCCGACCTTCCAGGCCTCTCCTACAAAAATCCGCAGGAAGAGCTTGCTGAAAAATTCCACATGAACGAGGGCCTGCTGCATCGGCTCAATCCGCACGCCCATTTCGACCAAGCCGGAGAACAGATCGTCGTGGCCAACGTCGAACCCATGGCGCTGCGCCGACACGGCGATACGCTCGAGGCGGTGCCGCCCAAGAACGAGCGGCGCGAGGGCGCCGGCGTGGCGACGATCGTGGTGAGCAAGCCGGCGCACGAGGTGCGCGCCTACGACAAGGACGGCAAACTCATCGCCTTCTATCCAGCCACCATCGGCAGCACCGAAAAGCCGGCGCCGTCCGGCACGTTCAAAGTTCGGCGCGTCGCGTTCAATCCGGACTATCACTACGATCCGAAATTCGCCTGGAAGGGCGTCAAGGCCAAGGAGCCGCTCACCGTCAAGCCGGGGCCGAACAATCCGGTCGGTCTGGTCTGGATCGATCTCACCGCGCCGTCCTATGGCATTCACGGCACACCGGAGCCGGACAAAATCGGCAAGACCCAATCGCACGGCTGCATCCGCCTGACGAACTGGGATGCGCTCGAGCTTGCCGGCATGGTGCAAAAGGGCACCGCGGTGAGGTTCGAGGACGAGGATTCGCAAACGGCGCCGGTCGCTGCCGAATAGTCGCTGACGTCACGCATCAGCGCGCAGGTCGCACGTCGGCGCGATAGCCGGTGCCGCTCCTGCAAATACTCCCGGTCGTTGACCAGCCGTTGACCAGCCGAGCGTTCCACAGACCGAACCCGTCTTTCCGTCCGACAAATTGCACGATAGCTTACCCGGCTGGCGCATCGAATAGATCGGCCACGGGAGACAGAAAATGAAAACCCGCAGAGCGGTGGCGTTTGCCCTGGCGGCGGCAACGCTGGTATGCGCGGCGGCCACGACCGCCGCGGCACAGACTGCTGCGGCCCCGGCTTGGCCGACGCGGCCGGTGAAGCTGATCGTCGGTTTCGCGCCCGGCGGCCCGACCGATTTGGTGGCGCGGCTGATCGCGCAAAAACTCGCCGAAGCGACCGGCAAGAATTTCTTTGTCGAGAACGTTGCCGGCGCCGGCGGCAATGTCGGTACAATGCGCGCGGCGCACGCGGCGCCGGACGGCTACACGCTGCTGGTGACCGGCGGCAACATCACCAACAACCAATATCTGTTCGCCAAGCCGGGCTACGATCCGCTCAAGGATTTCGACGCGGTGACGGTCGCTGCGGCGACGCCGATCGTGCTCGCGGTCCATCCGTCGGTGCCGGCGAAAACCGTCAAGGAGCTGGTCGACTGGATCCGCGCCAATCCGGGCAAGGAGAGCTATGCCTCGCCGGGCACCGGCACGCCGCCGCAGCTCGTCGGTGCGCTGTTTCAACACTCGCTGAAGCTCGATCTGGTGCACGTGCCGTTCGACGGCGGCGGCACCGCGGTCCAGGCCGCGGTCGGCGGCCACACGCCGATCTCGTTCGGCGCCATGGCGCCGGCGGTGCCGCTGATCAAGGCCGGCCAATTGCGCGCCCTGGCGGTGACCGGCAAGGCGCGGTCGCCGGCCTTGCCCGACGTGCCGACCATGACGGAGGCCGGCTTTCCTGACGTCGAGGGCGTTACCTGGACCGCCGTTGTGGCGCCCGCCGGCACGCCGAAGGACATTATCAGCAAGCTTCACGACCTGATCGGCCAGGCGTTGACCCAACCGGACGTGAAGACCAAGCTCGCCGCCATGGCCTATGCGCCGATCGGCTCGTCGCCGCAGGACTGCGCCGAATTCTTCAAATCCGAATTGGCGAAGTGGGGCCCGGTGATCGAGCAAGCGGGACTGAAGGCGGAATAACAAGCGCCATGCCGTTCTTCATCTGCACCGCCTGCGGTACGCAATTCGCCGAGAGCGCGCAAGCGCCGGCGCAGTGCGTCATCTGCGAGGAGGAGCGCCAATACGTGCCGCCGCGCGGTCAGACCTGGACCACGCTGCAGGCGCTACGGCAGAGCCACACCAACACCTTTCGCGAATACGAGAAAGCCATCATCGGCATCGGCGCGACGCCCGCGTTCGGCATCGGCCAGCGCGCCCTCCTGGTCCGCACCGCGGGCGGCAACATCCTTTGGGACTGCATCGCCACGCTCGACGATGCGACCGTGACCATGATCAACGGCCTCGGCGGCATCGCCGCGATCGCGATCTCGCACCCGCATTTCTATACGACCATGGTGGACTGGGCGCATGCGTTCGGCGCGCCCATCCATCTGCACGCCGCCGACAAGCAATGGATCATGCGCGACGATCCGGCCATCGCGCTGTGGGACGGCGACCGCAAGACGCTGTGGCCCGGCGTCACGCTCATTCGCTGCGGCGGCCATTTCGAAGGCGGCACGGTATTGCACTGGACCGACGGCGCCGATGGACGCGGCGTCGTTTGCGCCGGCGATATTCTGACCGTGGCCACCGATCGCAAGTGGCTGTCGTTCATGCGCAGCTATCCGAATTTCATTCCGCTGTCGGCGCGCGCGGTGGAGCACATCGGCGCGATCTTGCAACCATTCGCGTTCGAGACGATCTACGGTCACTATTTCGACCGCGTCATCGCAATAGACGGCAAAGGTGTGCTGGAACGCTCAGTCGCGCGCTACATTGCGGCGGTCGAAGGCAAGCGCGGCTACGGGTAAGCGGCGGCGGCGTTGCGTATAAGCGCGGCGCAGCTCACTCAGCCTTGATGTGCGCGAACGCGACGACTTTCTTCCACCTTGCGGTATCCTCGGCGATGAACGTGGCGAATTGAGCCGGCGGCATTGGTGCCGGATCGGCCCCGAGTTGCTTCAACGCCGCGATCACCGCGGGCATGGCCAGAGCAGCCTCGATTTCGGCGTTCAGCTTGTCGACGATCTCGCGCGGCGTCGCCGCCGACGCCGCAATGCCGTGCCACGCGGTCACGTCGAAGCCCGGAACGTAGGTCGCGAGCGGCGGCACGTCCGGCAGCACCGGCGCACGCCCGGCCGAGCAGATCGCGAGCGCGCGCAGCTTGCCGGCTTTGATGAATCCGATCGAGGCGGCGACGACGTCAAACATCACCTGCACGCGGCCGCCGACCAGATCGGTCAACGCCAGCCCTGCCCCTTTGTACGGCACGTGCAGCATCTGCACGCCGGTCAACATCTGAAACAGTTCGCCGGCCATGTGCTGCGGGCTGCCGAGCCCGCCCGACGCCATATTGATCTTGCCGGGATTGGCTTTCGCATAGGCGATGAATTCGGGAACGGTGTTGGCCGGAACCGACGGGTTCACCTCCATGACCAGCGGCAGACGATCGATGCTGCCGACCGGAGCAAAATCGCGAACGAAATCGAAGTTGAGCTTGTCGTATAAGGCCGCGTTGATGGAATTGGACGACAGCGCGAACAGCAACGTGTAGCCATCCGCCGGCGCCTTGGCGGCGAGCTCGGCGCCGATGTTGCCGCTGGCGCCGGAGCGGTTGTCGACAATGACCTGATGACCGAGACGCTCCGACAACGCCTGCGCCATGACGCGGGCGACGATGTCCGAGGAGCTGCCGGGAGGAAATCCGACCACAAGACGCACCGGCCGCGTCGGATAATCGAGCGCCGCTGCCGCGCGAGGCAGAGCCACCATGGCGGCCGCGCTGACGGCGTTACAACAAAACTGCCTCCGATGCATGATCATCTTGTACCGCCGCTGCAGCCGAATAGCTCAGCGTCAATCGCCCTTGCGGGCGATTGTGCGCCAAGCACACATCGGATCATAGCATCAGGAGAAAGTGCGAATCGCGGGCCGGGCGCAACTCCGGCTGGCCACTTTGTCGCTACCTACGCACCGTGAGGTAGTGGCCGCTGCGTTACGGATGTCCGCTTTGGGTACCCTCAATCGATAGCCCCCGGCTCCCGTGCGTTCCATGCTGCGTGTCTGCATTCCACGCCGCCGCGATCGCGAATCAAACTAGGCGAGAATCAGATTTGCACAAGAGGCGGCGGAGAGCCAGCCGACATTGCCTACTTTTCATTTGCGCGGCTTATTCTTTCGTGGCAGCCGCAATCGGTCCTCTGACAAGCACGGCGATCGGCATTAACCCGAGCAGCGCACGGGCTTCGATGCTCGCGCCGACAATGACCGACGAACCGGGGTTGAAGAGGTTCGAGAAACGTCCCTGGAGCTCATCCGGCATCGCAATACGGCTGTTGCTGCGCTGCAAAAATGGAAGACCTACGCAGATGTCTTCCGAAGGTTGGTTGTTGCACCGCCAACATGCCGCGACAACGGCGCAATCGTCCCACACGCGCGCAAAAGCCACGACGTCCCCTTGAGAACCGGAGGTGCCCAGAGATAGATATCTGCCGGCCGAGAACAAACGCGGGATTTTCTTTCGCAGTGCAAGAAGCCGCGCGATGACGAATTGCTTGAGGTGGCCGGTCTGCCAGAACGCAGCCAGTTCGTCGATCAAGGCATCGGCCTGCAATGATCTCTGCCGCGCCGCAAAATCGACGGCCGACCGGTTGTCGGGATCGACCAGGCTGAAATCCCAATACTCGCAGCCTTGGTAGATGTCCGGGACCCCCGGCGCGGTGAGCTTCACGACCAGTTGTGCCAAGGCCTTGGCCGCGCCTGCCGTGGCGATGTGCTGCGCGAAGCCGGCAATTTCGGCCAACAGCTGGGACGTACCCGAGAACAGCCAGGCGATGTAATCGGCGGCGGCGCGTTCATACGCTTCATTGGGGGCCGACCAATCGCTGTGCAGTTTGGCCTCGCGCAACGCCTTGCGCTGCCACGCCGCGATCCGCTCGGCAAAGGCGGCGCGCCCGGCTCGATCGGATAGATCGAGGTCGGGGGGCCACGCGCCGACCAGCGTCTGGAACAACATTGCGAGATCGCCGGCTGTGGGCATGAGGTTGCCGGCATCGTTGGCGCAATGCGGCGCGCTTGCCGCGATCCATGTTTCGACGGCCTGCGCCCATTCGCGCGGAATTTCGCTCAGCACGGCGAGCCGCGCCCGGGCATCCTCGCCGCGCTTGTGATCGTGCGTCGCGGTCGCGAGCATTGCGTTCGGCAATGCGGTCGCGCGCGCGCTCATGCGGCCATGGAATTCTGCCGTCGAGAGCGCGAAGACGCGCAGATCGCAGCCGACGTCGTTGCGCGACAACAGCCGTCCGTAGCGATAGAAGGCGGTATCCTCCACCGCTTTGGCGCACAGCGGCGCGCTCAATTGCTGAAAGCGGGCGAGCGCGACATTTTGCAAGCGGTCGAGCGAGGAATGAATGCGCTTGCCGGAAAGCCATTGCCCGAGCGTTTCCAGAACTTCGAGGTCGCCGGGGAGGCAGGCCGTGGCGGCGCACGCGACCGCTTGCGACAAAAACCTCCCATCGGCCGGCGAGGCATGATCGACGCGGGCGTAAATGCGATAGACACGGAACGCGACCAGGATCTCGGTCACACAGCGGCGGATCGCGGCGCGTGAATAATCGCGCGTCGCCAGATCATTTTGCGCGATCGCATGGAGCGCCTCGACCAATGCCTCGCGCTGTGCCGCGAAGCTTCGCTCCAGTATCTGCCGCCGCGCCAGTTGCTCTTCGGCCCGGAAGTCTCCGGGCCGGCCGCTGATCCGATGCCACACATCGCGCAACGGCGCCTCGCCCTTGGCATCGTGCAGCACCGCGCTGACTTCATCCATGAAGTCGTATCCGGTGGTGCCGTCGGTGAGCCATTCGGCCGGCAGGCTCTCGCCGTGCGCCAGGATCTTCTCGACGACGATGTAGCCCGGACCGCCGGGCGCATCGGCCGGCCGGCCGTTTTCGAGCGCGCGCAACCGCTCGCGCAGGGCGCGGCAATACTTCTCCGGCTCGGCTAGGCCGTCGATGTGATCGATGCGCACGCCATCGATCAGGCCCTCGCCATAGAGCCGGAACACCAGGGCGTGCACTGCCTCGAACACCTCGCCGTCCTCGATGCGCAGCGCAGCCAGTTCGTTGATGTCGAAAAAACGCCGCCAATTGATCTCGTCGTTGGCGGAGCGCCACCAGGCGAGGCGATAGTGCTGCCTCTCCAGCAACGCATGCAGCCGCTCCCGGCCTTCCGGCGCAGCTGGATCGAAGTCGCGCGGCGAAGCGTCGCTCAAAACTTCGCCATCGGCGAGCGGAAACACGTGATCGAAATAACGGACGACGAACCGCTCCGCGTCGCGCGCGAGCGTGATCTCGCCTTCATCGAGCGCTTCGCCATACGGCCGCCCGAGCACGGGCAGCAACACCTTGCCGGCAAGGCTGTGGTTCGGCGGCTCCCAGTCGATATCGAAATAACGTGCGTAAAAGCTGTCGCGTCCGCGCGCCAGAACGTCCATCCACCAGGCGTTCTGGCTGCCGACCGCCATGTGATTCGGCACGATGTCGATGATGAGCCCGAGCTCGTGCCGGCGCAGTTCGCGAACGAAGCTGCGGAACGCGTCCTCGCCGCCGAGTTCGGGATTGATTCGCGTCGGATCGACCACGTCGTAGCCGTGCGTCGATCCCCTCCGCGCCGTGGTGATCGGCGACGCATAGATGTGGCTGACGCCGAGCGCGGCGAAATAGGACGCGAACGCGCCTGCGTCGGCAAACGTGAAGCCGCGGTGCAACTGCAATCGCAGTGTGGCGCGCGGCGGGCTCACGGCACACCTCGCGCAGCCAGCAAACCGACCCGCTGCCGCGCGGCCGGATCGTCGAGCAGCGCCGCCGCGTCGCCCGGATAGCGGCGGCGCCAGTTCGGATGCTCGTCGATCGTCCCGGGAAGATTGGGCTGCGCCGTACTGGCCAGCGCATCCTCCAGCGGCAGCAGCGCAAGACGCGACGGCGTCGCGGCAATGAAGTTCACCGCGGCGTCGGCAGCGCGCGCGCCGTCGTCCGGCGCCAGTACCGTACCGTCGGCGACTCCGGCCGACTCAAATGCCCGCGACAGCATCTTGCGCTCCTTGCTGCGCACAGCCTGTGCTTGCGGAATGTCCGTGACGACGCCGCAGCGTGCCCACTCGTCGAGGTCGCTGCCGCGCCACCAGCCGGCGACGGTCGCCAGATCGTGCGTCGACGTCATGGCGACCGCTTCGGCCGGCCATGCAGCCGGCTTTTTGAATTGCTTGGCGGTGCGCTCGAACCACAGCACGCTCATGCCGTAGATGCCGGCGCGCCGCAGCCGGCCGCGGAAGCCCGGCGGCACGGTGCCGAGGTCCTCGCCGATCACGATGGCACGCTGGCGGTGCGATTCCAGCGCGGTGAGCCGGAACAGATCGTCGAGCGGATACGCCAGATAAGCGCCCTCGCCCGAGCCGGCGCCGGCCGGGATCACCCAAAGCCGCATGAATCCCATGGCATGATCGATCCGCAGCCCGCCGCCATGCCGCATGCAGGCGCGCAGCGTCGCGACGAACGGCGCAAATCCGCTCTCGCGCAGCCCATGTGGTGAAAAGCTGGTCAGCTCCCAATTTTGTCCGTTGCGATTGAACAGGTCCGGCGGCGCGCCGATCTGCAGATCGCCAAGGAGCGTATTGTTGCTGGCCCATGCGTAACTGCCGCCGGGACTCATCCCGACCGCAAGATCGGCGACGAGGCCGATCTGCATGCCAGCGGCTTTGGTTTGCTGCTGGGCTTTCGCCAACGAGCGGTCCGCAATCCATTGCAAAAAAATGTGGAACAGAACGTCACGCTTGTTCTCGTCGCGGAAGCGCTGCACCGCAGCGCCATGCGGATCGCGCCAATGCGCCGGCCAATTCCGCCAATCCCAGCCCTGCGGCCCGGCTTGCAGATGCGCGCGATGCAAAACTTCGAACAAGGCATGCTGTTCGAGCGCCGCGCCCGCGCCGGCGCGAAAGGCGGCGAAGTCGACGACAAGATTGCTGCCGCTCGTGCCGGCCAGATCGTGCGCGACGAAATCATCGAACAGGCCGCGCAGCAGCGCAAACTTGTTCTCGGCTGCCTTGGGCCAATCGATCAGCGATGCCGACTCAAGCTCGCGCGCCGCAGCGTCCAAGCCGGCCGCATTCCTGACGCGCTCGACACGCTCGCTGCCGAAAATCGCCGCGGGGTCGGCGAGCAGCGGATTATAGAACAGCCGGTTCGACGGCGAGTACGGGCTGAATTGGCTGTGATCCGCCGCGAACAACGCGTGGGCCGGGCTGAGGCTGAGCGCAGCAATGCCGAGCACGCCGGCACGCCGCGCCAGCGCGCTGACGCCGCCCATATCGCCGATGCCGCAATCGCCGGTGCGACGCAGCCCATAGGTCTGCACGGCAAGACCGGCCAATCGCTCGCCGGGCGCGATGTCCTCGATGGTCATGCAGCGGGCCGGGGCGACCGCCAACGTCAGCCGCGTCTGTCCAACTTCGAGCGTGTGATAACCGGCCGTTCGGATCGGCGGGATGCCGATACCGCGCATGGTGCGGCGCACCGCAACATCGGCGGCGCTGCCGTCTTCGTGGATGAGACGCGCCTGTTGTCCCGCGCCGCCGAGGCTCGTCGGCAGAGGTATCGATTTGCCTACCGTTGCCGTGACCAACTGCGGCGATTGCGGTTGTTCCAGCACGTGTCGGCTATGCGCCAGATCGGCAGCGCTGTCGCAGGGCAGACGCAGCGCGGCGAGGATGCGGCGTAGCGATTCGAGCGGCACGTCATGCCGTGCCTTGGCGTAATCGGTCCACTGCACCGCAATCCCGGCACGGCCTGCAAGGTCGCGAACCGCCGCGTCATCCATCACGAGGCCAACAGCGCGACGGTGGAATAAGGTTCGAGCCGGCCGCTTTGGACGGCTTGCGCGGCGGTCTTGGAAGAGCTGAACAGCAGCCGGTACGGCTGCGACGGGATGGCCGCGGCTTCGCCGGCCAAATTGCTGGCGAGCACGAGAACTGCGCCATCGCCCATGCGCCAGCGGGCGAGCACCGCGGCAGGCCCCACGGCGTGGGCTTCGAGCGCGCGAGCGCCATCGAGGCGCGGCACGATCTCGCTGCGTCGTACGGACAGCAGATGCCGATACAGGCTTTCGCGTCTGTCGGCATCGGCTGCATGCGGTGACGGGCGCGACCGCTCGAACGTCGCGGGCGCATTGGGATCGGGAATTTGCCTAAGCTTCTGCGGATCGGAAAATTGCGCGAAGTCCGCGAATTCGCGTCTTCTGCCGTCACGCACCGCTTGGGCCAGCTCTGCATTGTGGTCGGTGAAAAACAAAAACGGCGATTGGCTGGCCTGATCCTCGCCCATGAAGACCAGCGGGATTTGCGGACATAACAGTTGCAGCGCAATGGCGGCCTCGAGCGCTTCGGCCCGCGCCAGCACCGTCAACCGCTCGCCGAAGGCGCGATTGCCGACCTGGTCGTGATTTTGCAGGAACAGCACAAACGCGGTCGGCGGCAGTGCCGCGCTGGGCGTACCGCGCTTCTTGCCGTCGCGATAGGCCGACGGCTCGCCCTGATAGATGAATCCGTCCTTGAGGCAGCGGGTGAGCCGTACCGCCGGCGCATCGGCGTAATCGGCGTAATAGCCTTCATGCTCGCCGGTCAGCAGAACGTGCAGCACGTGGTGGCCGTCGTCGTTCCACTGCGCGTCGAAATCGCCGGCCAAATGGCGCGCAGTATTGTCGTCATTCTCGAGCACGAGATGAACGCGACGTTCCGGCCCGACGCTGCGGCGCACTTCGGCCGCCATCTCATCGAGCCAGCCCGGATCGCCGATGGCATGCACCGCGTCGAAACGCAGGCCGTCGAAGCGGTATTCGATCAGCCAGTACAAGGCGTTCTCGATGAAGAACCGGCGCACCTCGTTGCGGCGAAAGTCGATCGCGGGGCCCCACGGCGTCGCGACATCGTCGCGAAACATCTGCGGCGCGTAGAGATGCAGATAATTGCCGTCGGGGCCGAAGTGATTATAGACCACGTCCAAAAAGATCATGAGGCCGTGCAGGTGTGCGGCGTCGCTCAAGGCTTTCAGGTCATCGGGCGAGCCGTAGCCCGCTTCCGGCGCAAACGGTAGAACGCCGTCGTAGCCCCAGTTGCGCGCGCCGGGAAACTCCGCGATCGGCATCAGCTCGATGGCGGTAACCCCGAGTGCGGCAAGTCGCGGCAATTCAGCCGCGACGCCTTTGAAGCCGCCGAGCAGCCCGACATGCAGCTCGTAGATCACGGCTTCGCGCCACGGCCGGCCGCGCCAATCGATTTGCCGCCAGCGATACGATGCCGGATCGACAACCATGCTGTCGCCATGCACGTCGCCCGCCTGCGCCCGCGCCGCCGGATCGGGGACCTCGGTGCCGTTTTCCAGAACATAATGATAGCGGGTGCCGGCGCCGCAATCCGTTTCGACTTCGAACCACCCGTCATCATGCCGTCGCATCGGCAGCGGCGAACGGCCCGCAACAGCCAGCGCAAGACTGCGCTGCGCCGGCGCCCAGATGCGGAATTGCGTGCGGCCGGGCTCGATCAGATTGGCGCCGAAGGGCAGCCGCCAGTTCGAAGCATTCATTGCGGCGCCGCCGGCAGATTGCTGTAGGTCAGAACGACGCTGCGTGCCCGCACCAGGACTTTCTGCTCCTTGAGATCGAGCACGTCCGCCTCCGGGCGCGCGGTGTCGATGAGGATGCTGACCGGCAGCGCCGGCTCCGGCAGCTGAAAGGTCTGATCCTCGCCGGTCGGATTGAGCAGGAAATTCAGAATGGACACGGTGCCGTCATCGTTTCGGGTAGCGCGGCGCAAGCACAGCAGCCGCTGCTCCGGATCGGTCCAAGACGACTCCGCCACCCGGGCGCCGTCGGCGTTGAACCAAGCGATATCGAACACGCCCGGCGCCGGCTCGCGGTGACCGTGGAGAAAATGGCGCGAGCGTAGGGCACGGTGCTCCTGACGCACCGCGATCAGCTTGGCGACGAACCGGATCAACTGGTTGCCTTCGGCCGTTTCCGGCATGCTCCAGTCCATCCAGGAAATCTCGTTGTCCTGGCAATACGCATTGTTGTTGCCGCCCTGGGTGCGGCCGAATTCGTCGCCGGCAAGCAGCATCGGCGTGCCGTGGGCGAACATCACGCTGGCCAGCATGGCGCGGCGTACGCGCGCGCGGGTCTCGACGATCGCTTGGTCGTCGGTCGGTCCCTCGGCGCCCCAATTGGCCGAATAATTCTCCGCCTGGCCGTCGTTATTGCTTTCGCCGTTGGCCTCATTGTGCCGCTGCGTGAAGCTCACGATGTCGGCCAGGGTGAAGCCGTCGTGCGAGGCGGCGTAATTGATCGAGGCCCACGGCCGGCGCGCGTGTCGGTCGAACAGATCGCCCGAGCCGGCCAGCCGCGCGGCAAATTCGGGACGCTGCCCGGCATCGCCGCGCCAGAAGCGCCGGGTGCAATCGCGAAAGCGGTCGTTCCATTCGGCAAAGCCCGGCGGATGGCGGCCGAGCTGATAACCGCCCGGCCCGACGTCCCACGGTTCTGAGATGAGCTTCACCCGCGTCAGCACCGTGTCCTGCCGCAACGCGTCGAAAAAGCCGGAGCCGGGATCGAAGCCACCCGGCTCGCGGCCGAGCGTGACGCCGAGATCGAAGCGGAAGCCGTCGACATGAAACGACGTCACCCAGTAGCGCAGCGAATCCATCACCATCTGCAAAACGCGCGGATGCGACAGATTAAGCGTATTGCCGGTGCCGGTATCGTTGATGCAGTAACGCCGATCGTCTTGCAGTCGATAGTAACTGGCATTGTCGAGACCGCGGAACGACAGCGTGGGTCCCATTTCGCTGCCTTCGGCGGTGTGATTGTAGACGACGTCGAGAATGACCTCGATGCCGGCGGCATGCAGGCGCCGCACCGCCACGCGCATCTCGTTGCGCGTTCCGTCGGACAAGTAATTCGGCTGAATGGCGAAGAAACCGAGCGAGTTGTAACCCCAGTAATTCTTCAGCCCGCGTTCGATGAGCTGGCGGTCGTGCACGAAGGCATGGATCGGCATCAGCTCGACCGCAGTGACGCCGAGCGAGTGCAAATATTTGATCACATCGGGATCGGCCAGCGCCGCGAACGTGCCGCGCTCGTTGGCGCGGATGTCGTGGCGCCGCATGGTCAGGCCGCGCAGGTGCGTTTCGTAGATGATAGTCTTCGACCATTGGGTATTCGGCGGCCGGTCGTCGCCCCAGTCGAACACGTCGTCGGACACCACCGCCTTGGGAATGCTGGGAGCGCTGTCGCGCCGGTCGAACGACAGGTCGGCGCGCGGTGAGTTGACCCGGTAGCCGAACAGCGCGTCGGTCCAGCGCAGCGTTCCGGCAAG
>DASRET010000044.1:0-7933 GCA_035651875.1 Xanthobacteraceae bacterium | reverse complement strand
AAGGGGTTTGCGGTGGCGCAAGCTGCTGCAAGATCCCGGTAAGCGCAGCCCGAAGCTGAGCCAGAGGTAACAGCCTGGCGAGTGCCGCGACGGAGCGCCGAAAGGCGAGGGCGCCCGCAAGCGGATGACCGCGGTAACGCGAACCATCCGTGGCGCTCGCCGCACTGGCCGCGGGTTCGGATGTGCTCATCCGAAGTGCCGGTGCGGATTCTACCCGTGCGCCGATCGGCGCTCCGCCTCCCCTTCTTTTATGTGGAGGCAAAGAACTTGGGAATGGCGTTGGCAAAGCTCGGGCGAAAAAAGCGCCGCGAGAACAGTGAAGCTCGCATCGCGTTACCCCCTCATCCTGAGGTGCGAGCGCAGCGAGCCTCGAAGGATGCGGGCCCCGGCACCTCGGCCTGCATCCTTCGAGGCTCGCGCTGGCGCGCGAGCACCTCAGGATGAGGCGTTGAGGTTTGAGGATCGTCATAGAGCGACTTGCTATGGGGAGTCCCCTCCCCGCTTCGTGGCAGCAAAGAAAAGGACCGCCACCATGCCCCACGCCAAGACAATAAAAACGCCGCGCGATTATCCCGGCGGCCTGACGCGTGACGCGTATTACGCGCTGCCGGCGGCGCAGCGTTGGCTTCTGGCGATGCGCGCCAAATCGGATCTGTTGGGGCTGTGGCGAACCTGCAGCAAAAAGCCGTGCCGCAAGGCGCACGCCTGCCAGGGCGACGAACGCTGCTGGCTGCGCCCCGCGGAGGCCGACATGAAGAACCCTAATCTCAACCGGCCGGATTTCGAGTTCAGCTATGACTATCCCAAAGAGCTCGACGGGCCGTTCGCCATCCTCGAGCACCTGCCGTTCAACCCTCGGCTCAAGCCGCCCAAGCTCGGGAGCCGAGATGCATAAAGCGCGCGTTTATTCCCCGCCCTGCCCGCACTTTATTTCTCCGCGGCACGCCAGGCAGCCGCTTTACCGCCGTTCGGGCGTCATACTATTGTTGTGCGATCCAACGCTGCCACATTGATCAAACGGGAGGATTCATATGAACGTGCACCGGCTGCCATCCGACATGGTCGGTCTGTCCAAAGTCATGCCGCCGCTGTCGCGGCGCGGCTTCATGTCGAGCTCGGCCGCGGCCGCCGCCGGCTACACGCTCGCCACCGGACCGGTGCGCGCCGACGCGATTACGACCGACACCAAAGGTCTCGACGCCGGCATGGCCAAGGTCAAGGTTTCGGACGGCGAGATGCCGGTCTATTACGCGCGGCCGCAGGGCGTGCAAAACCCGCCGGTCATTCTGGTCGCCATGGAGATTTTCGGCCTGCACGAGTGGGTCAAGGACGTGGCGCGGCGGGTGGCTCATCTCGGCGCCCTTGCGATCGCGCCCAATTATTATTTCCGCGACGAGACCAACGGCACCGACCTCACCAAGATCACCGAGATGCCGAAACTGTTCCCGATCGTGAACGCCAAGAAGGACGCCGAGCTGTTCTCCGATCTCGACTCGACCGTCGCCTGGGCCAAGTCGCAAGGCGGCAACACCAGCCGGCTCGGCATCATGGGCTTCTGCCGCGGCGGCCGCACCGTGTGGCATTACTCGTCGCACAATCCGAACCTCAAAGCCGGCGTCGCCTTCTACGGCACGCTCATCGACAAGAACGACGCGGCGCCGAAGAATTCGATCGACCTTGCGGCGGACGTGAAGGAGCCGGTGCTCGGCCTCTATGGCGCCGACGACGCCGGCATCAAGCTCGATCAAGTCGCGCAAATGGAAGAGCAGCTCAAAGCCGCGAACAAAACCTTCGAGTTCGTCGTCTATTCGGGCGCCCCGCATGGCTTCTTTGCCGACTACCGCAGCAGTTACCGCAAGGACGCCGCGCAAGATGCCTGGAGCCAGTTGACCCGCTGGTTCAAGAACCATGGCGTGCTAAGCTGACGCCAAAGCGCGATCGCAATCGGGCGCGGCGCTTCGAACCAGGCGCCGCGCCCAACTCTTTTAGGACCAGTCTTTAGGTCCAGCTTTCAGGTCCAGTTTTCAGGTCTCGTCGATAGGCCCCGCCCATGCCGGCTTTCATCTGCGTCACCTGCGGCACGCAATTCGCGCCCTCCGAGAAGGAGCCGCTGCGCTGCCCGATCTGCGACGAGCCGCGCCAGTACGTGCCGACCTCCGGCCAGGCCTGGACCACCCACGAGTCGCTGGCGCGCCGCTATTGCAATTCGTTCCGCCAGCACGAGCCGAACCTGATCGGCATTGGCAGCGTGCCGAACTTCGCTATCGCCCAGCGCGCGCTCCTTCTGCGCACCGCTGAAGGCAACGTGCTGTGGGACTGCATCTCGCTCCTCGACGAGGCGACGATCGCCATCGTCAAAGGCTTGGGCGGCCTGATCGGCATCGCGATCTCGCATCCGCATTATTATTCCTCCATGGTCGAGTGGGCGCACGCCTTCGACGCGCCGATCCATCTGCATGCCGCCGACCGGCAATGGGTGATGCGGCCCGATCCGGCGATCAAATTCTGGGACGGCGAGACGCTGACGCTCGCCCGCGGCGTCACCTTGATCCGCTGCGGCGGTCATTTCGCCGGCGGCACGGTGCTGCATTGGGCGCAAGGCGGCGGCGGCCGCGGCTCGCTGCTGTCGGGCGACATCGTGCAGGTGATCCCCGACCGCAAGTTCGTCACCTTCATGCGCAGCTATCCGAACATGATCCCGCTGTCGGCGCCGGCGGTCGAGCGCATCGGCGCGATCCTGGAGCCGTATGACTACGACGTGATCCACGGCGCCTGGTTCGACCGCACCATCGCGCATGGCGGCAAGGACGTGGTCAAACGCTCGGTGGCGCGCTACATCGCCGCGGTGCGCGGCGACGGCTCCGCCGATTTAGAGTGACACAACGAGAGTGGCACAAACAAAGAGAGAGATGAATTCATGGCACGCATTGCCGAGCTGAAGCGAGAAGATTTGAGCCCGCGGCAGCAACAGCTGCACGACGATTTTTTAAAGGCACGCCCGCGCAAGACGCTGACCGGGCCGTTTGCCGTGATGATCCACGCGCCCGACATCGCCGAGGCGGCCGATCGTCTGGTCAATTATTATCGCGGCACGCCCAAGCTCGGGCGGCGCTTGCTGGAGCTGATCATTCTCTTGGTGGTGCGCGACGCCACCGCGCAATACGCATGGTCGGTGCATGAGCCGCACGCGCTCGAGTTCGGGCTGACCCAGGACGTGATCGACGCCATCCGCGCCCGCAAGCGCCCCGATTTCAAGCGCGACGACGAGCGGCTGATCTACGACTTCGTCACCGAGCTCTTGGCCAAGAAGACCGTGAGCGCCGAAACCTTCGAACGCACCAAGGCCGCGTTCGGCGTCGACGGCGTCATCGAGGCCGTCACCTGCGCCGGCCTCTACGGCATGATCGGCTTCGTGCTCAACGTCTTCGACGTGCCGCCGCAGCCCGGCAAGCCGCTGACGTGATCGCTCAGTGCCACCAGGCTCACCCGAGCATGCCGACGACATAGAGAATGATGCCGGCGAGAAGGAGCGCATATTGCGGCAGCAGCACGGTGCGCAGCCGCGCGCTGCGCCGGCCGATCAGCACGAACGACGGCGCCACGTCGAAATTCGACTGGCCCGGCCGGCGTGACTCCTGGATGAGCGGAATAAGGGTCAAGGTGCCGACGCCGAAAACGATGGAAAGCGTGAGACAGCCCATGGCGCCGAAGCGCAGCCCGTCGCTGGAGAACTCGACGCCGGAAGCGACCCAGGCCAGCAGTGCGATGGTGGCGATCAGAACGAAGCTGCTCGCCTGGTTGACGAACTCCAGCGCCTTGGTGTGCGGGTCGGCAACGGCGTCCATGTCAGCCCCTTCTCAACAACCGCAACATTTTCGGCGGCAAATGCGCTACACTGGCGCTCCGGAGGTTCGTCATGATCGCCGACCGCAGACACGCTCTGAGCCTGCTGCTCGCCGGGCTCGCTTCGCCGGCCGCGGCGCAAACGCTCTCCATGAAAGGCTCCGCCATGAGTCCGATCACCGCCTACGCCTTCTCGTTCGCCGGTCTTAAGGGCGACTCGATCAGGCTGTCGGATTATGCCGGTAAGCCGATCATGGTCGTCAACACCGCTTCGCTGTGCGGCTACACCCCGCAATACACCGGGCTGGAGCAGCTCTACACGCGCTACCACGGGCACGGCCTGTTGCTCATCGGCGTGCCGTCGAACGATTTCGGCGGCCAGGAGCCGGGCGGCGCCGATGAAATTTCCGCAACCGCCAACACCGAATACGGCGTCACCTTCCCGCTGACTGCCAAGGCCGACGTGATCGGCCCAAAGGCGCACCCGTTTTACAAATGGGCCGCCGGCGAACGGCCGCACGACCTGCCGAAATGGAATTTCCACAAATATCTGGTCGGCCGCGACGGCCACATCGCGGCGACGTTCGCGTCCGCGATCGAGCCGATGGACGCGCGGGTGATCAATGCGATCGGGCGGGAGCTCGGCTGAGCCTCAGCCATGTCCGAGCCGGCCAGCCTCATCATGCTGCAATTCCTCGCCTGGGTGGCGGATCGGCCGCGCACCTATCCGGAAACCATGGACGCCTGGCGCAGCAGCTGCCCGCGGCTGTCGGTGTGGGAGGACGCGATCATCGACGGCCTGGTGCGGATCGATAACGGCAACGGCCGCGCAATCGTTCTCACGCCGCAGGGGCGTAAAGTGCTGCGCAACGGTGCGCCGGCGCCGGCTATCGTCGCGCCATGATCGGATCGCGGCGCGTCGAGGGCTATGTCATTGTCTCGAGCGACGGCATGATCGCCGACGCCAGCGGTGTCATGCCGGCATCGATCCGCAACGACACCGACCAGAAATTCTTCCAGGATGGGCTCGACCGCGCCGCATTGGTGCTGCACGGCCGCCACTCCCATGAAGGCGGCCCGCGCGCGGCGCGGCGCAAGCGCCTCATCCTGACGCGTCAGGTTGCCGCGATTGCGCCGGACCCGGCACACCCCAATTCGCTCTTGTGGAATCCGGCCGGCGCCACGATCGACCAGGCGATCGCCGAACTCGGCGCACCCGACGGCGCCATTGCGCCGATCGGTGGAACCGAAGTGTTCAGCATGTTTCTTCCGGTCTATGACGCGTTTCATCTGAGCCATGCGGCGCACGCCAAGATTCCCGACGGGCGGCCGGTGTTCGCCGGCGTCGGCCCGGGTCTCACCCCCGAAGACCTGCTGGCGCGGCACGGCCTCAGGGCAGGCCCGCAGCGCGCTCTCGATGAAGCGGCCGGCATCACGCTCGTCACCTGGGAGCGCGCGTCATGAGCCTGCGGCCGCCGGGAGCCTATGCGCGCACCGCGCCGGTGGTCGCGCTCGACTATGAGATCGCCCAGGAGCGGGCCAGTGCGCTCGGCCGCCTCGGCCGGGCCCTCGAAGCAGCCCTCGCCGCGCTGGCCGATTACGATACCGGCGACGCTGCAAGCGGTGCGACCCGCGCCGGGCTGGTGCAGGACGCCAGCGATGCGCTGTGGTGCTTCATGGTCCAGCGCGAAGCCTGCGGGCTGCGCGATCCGCGCCCGGTGCTCCGCCATTACGGCGTCCCCGGCGAGGTCTATGCCCGCATGGGCGCGTTCGGCCGGCGCTAAACACTTCATTAAGGGCTCGCGGCGCGGGCGCCGAGCGCCGGCAGGCAAGGGTTTGTTCACCGTTCCGGCGGCATTGTCATTGCAAGTTCAATGGCGTGCCGCGTCCGGAAGTCCAATGCGTACCCTGCCCCTGCTCGATGAGCTCGAGACCGCGCTCGCCTCCGGCAGCAATCCGCGCCGCATCGAAATGCTCACCCGCATCACCGACCTTTTCGTCGGCGGTGCGCCGCGCTTTTCCGAGACGCAGATCGGCGTGTTCGACGACGTCATGGTGCGGCTCGTCAACACCATCGAGGCCAAGGCCCGCGCCCGGCTGTCGCATCGGCTGGCGCCGATCGTCAACGCGCCCACTAAAGTCATCTGGACGCTGGCGTTCGACGACGACATCGCGGTGGCGCAGTCGGTGCTCAGCCAATCCGAGCGCCTCGGCGAGCGCGAGCTCGTCGCCAACGCCGCGAGCAAGAGCCAGCAGCATCTTGCGGCCATCGCCCAGCGCAAATCGTTGAGCGAAGCGGTGACCGACGTGCTGGTCGAACGCGGCGACCGCGACGTGGTGCACTCGGTGGTGAAAAACGCCGGCGCGCGCTTTTCCGATGCCGGCTTCCGGATGCTGGTCAAGCGCTCGGCCGGCGACGACGCGCTCGCCACCGACGTCGGCCGCCGCCACGACATTCCGCGGCAGCATTTTTTGATGCTGCTCGAGAAGGCGTCGAACGCGGTGCGGGCGCGGCTGGCAGCGGAAAATCCGCAGGCCGCCGCCGCCGTCGAAGGCGTGGTCGCCGAGGTCACCGGCAGTATCAGCAGCGACGTGCGCAACGCCTCGCCCGAGTTCGCGCTGGCACAGGCCGACGTCGAGCGGCAAGGCCGCATGCGCCGCATCGGCGAGGCGGAGATCTATCAATACGCCCGCGACCGCAAATTCGAGCAGACCGCTATCGCGCTGTCGCTGCTGTGCGAAACCCCGATCGACGTGGTCGAGCGGGCCTTGCTCGATCCCGGCGCCGAGATCGTGCTGATCCTCGCCAAGGTGGCCGAGCTGTCGTCGACCACCACCAAGGCGATCCTGCTGTTACGGGCCGCGGATCGCGGCATGTCGGCGAGCGACCTCGACCGGGCGCTGGCGAGCTTCGATCGGCTGCAGCCCGATACCGCGCGGCGCGTGCTCGGCTTCTTCCGCACGCGCGTGAAAAAGCCGGCGGAGCCGATGGTCCCGCCGGCCGTCGTCAACGGCTGAAGCGTCTCCAGCGAAAGCGCCGCAGACCGCTCAGTAGCCGCAATAGCTCGGATAGAGCGGCTCCGACCACGCGCCGTTCGGATAACGGTAGTAGCAAGCACCGCGATACCAGTAATAGCCGTTCGGCCGCCGCTGCGCTTCGGCAGCGATGACAGCGCCCGTGGTGCCGCCCAGGATGGCGCCAGCCGCGGCGCCGTGACGACCGCCCAACGCCCCGCCGACGATGGCGCCGAGCGTGCCGCCCACGATGGCGCCGCCGACCGGAGCCATCGGGTCCTGCGCCGCCGCAGGCTGCGGTGCCAGCGCCGTGAGCGCCAACAGGCTTGCCCCAACAACTCCCGCACCAAAGGATCGCTTCATATCGGTTCTCCCTTCCCTCTCCTCCGCCCGCCGGAAGGCTGCGGAGCCGCGCTTGGCTGTGAACGCGTTACCACCCGAAATAACCGAAGCACAATGATACACCACGCGGTGGCCAAAATGTGAACGGGCAGGCCGGTTCCCGGTCAGGCGCCCGTCACCCGGCGAGATGCGGCAGGAGCCGCAACGCCGTTTCGTGGTCGATCGAGGCAAGATCGGCAGGGCTGAAGCCCCAAGCCGCCAGCCCCTTCGCGGCCGCGCTCGCCTCGCGGTACGGGAAATCCGAGCCAAACAGGACTTGCGACACCGGAATGAGCTTGAGCAGGGCCGCGAACTGACCCGGCTCGTGGCCTTGGGCGATCTCATAAAAGTACTTGCGCACCACCGCCTCGACACCGTCCGGCATGCGCGGATCCTTGCGCAGCCGCGCCTCATGGATGAAGCGGCCGATCAGGAACGGCAGCGTCCCGCCGCTATGCGACCAGATGAACTTCACGTCCGGGCAACTAAACGCAGTGCCGGCTTTGCCGAAAATCAGGCTGGCGATGGTGCGCGTCGTGTCGGTGGCAAACTCGATCGAGCTCGGGCCCATCCCGGTGGCAAGATGCGTGCAGCACGCCGGATTGAGCGGGTGGGTGTATACCACGGCGCGGCGGCGGCTCAGCTCTTGGAACACCGGCACGAACGCGGCGTCGCCCAGATATTTCTCGCCGTA
>DASRET010000043.1:0-59520 GCA_035651875.1 Xanthobacteraceae bacterium | reverse complement strand
GTTCAGCCGCGCCAGTTCGTTGTATTCATGTTGAGTCTGTATGTAGCAACTGACGTATCTGGCAAGGAAACGAGCCGCCGTGACTGCCAACAGCATCCCCAGCTTAAGGCCTCTGAATAGCTTCGCTTCCAGTGAGCTTTCGTCGTTGCGCATACGGAGACATATGGGACGCGCGGCATATGATCAGTAACGAAATTACCTGATGTCGTTATCGTCAATTCAGATAATTCAGGCCGAAAAGCTGCTGATAAAATGGCATCGCCGGTCGCCTTGCTGAAATCGCATGACTGATTATCGCCAGAGGCCGGGAATGGACCGAGCGTCTCGGTAGCTCTCGTGCTATATGTCCGTTCGGCGCCAATTCGATGGACGCTCCGCCATGGATGCAGCCGATCTGAAGTTCTTTGCCGCGGTCGCCAAGGTTGGCGGCATGAATCGCGCCGCAAGCAAGCTGAATACCGTGCAATCGAATGTGACGGCGCGGGTACGCACGCTTGAAGAGGAGCTGGGGGTCGCACTGTTTCATCGCGGACACAATGGCGTCACGCTGACCGCTGCCGGCGAGCGGCTGCTGCCTTATGCGATCAAGGTTACGCACTTGCTGGATGAGGCACGAAAGGCGGTCAAGGATGACGGTGAACCGAGAGGACGTTTGACAATCGGATCGCTGGAGACGAACGCAGCGCTACGATTGTTGCCGGTCATCGCGTCATATTCGCAGGCTTTTCCGGATGTCGATTTGGTGCTGCGCAGCGGCACGACCCATGAGCTGATCGCGCAAGTGCTGGCTCATACCGTCGAGGGTGCCTTCGTGTGCGGCCCGGTCGACCACCAGGATCTGGTCGAGGAAGTTTTCTTTCGCGAAGAGCTTGTCGTCCTGACAGCGCGTACGGTCCGGTCCCTCGACGATGTGACCCGCAAGGGTGACGTCAAGATCGTCGTGCACCATCAGGGCTGCGCGTACCGGCAGATCCTCGAGAACCTGCTGATCAAACGCGGCGTGGTGGGCATCCGGCACCTCGAATTCGGTACGCTCGAGACCATTTATCGCGCGGTCAGCGCCGGTCTCGGCATCACTTTGTTGCCTAGGAGCCTCATCGGCTCGATGTGGCGGGATAACGCGGTCAGTGTTCACGGGTTGCCCGAGGCCGAGTCGCGCATCACCACCGTCTTTGTCCACCGTCAGGACGCATTGATGTCCAGCGCGCTGAAGGAATTCTTGAAACTGGCGCGGCCCACTCCGCTGCGAATGCGCGCCGCCGAATAAGGCAAGGGTTCGCCGAGCGTTCCCGATATCTGCCGATACGCTCGCATCATCATTTAATTTCGTTTCAGGCCGAATTGTCAGGTCCCTATATCCGGGGGCATGAAATCGCAACGTGCCGTAAGCGCAGCCGTGAGAGCTGTCCGGAAAAGCGTCGGCGCTGTTCTGCGCCATATCTTCGATGGCGCAGAGGATGCTTGTTACCGCGACGTGCGGCGGGACATCGAGCGCTTGATTGGTCAGTCGGGCGGACATTTTTCCGACGAGACCGAGCGGCGGATTGAGCGGCGTCTTATGCGCAATTCGCGATTTTAGCGGCTGCGAACGCAGTATGCCGAAATGCAGCGCGCTACGTCCCGTAGCTCTGAA
This sequence comes from Xanthobacteraceae bacterium, assembly GCA_035651875.1. Taxonomy (GTDB): domain Bacteria; phylum Pseudomonadota; class Alphaproteobacteria; order Rhizobiales; family Xanthobacteraceae; genus BOG-931. The sequence continues at coordinate 57,887 of DASRET010000043.1, read as the reverse complement.
TGAGCGATCCCGCCACCAGGGTCCAGCCGTCGACCAGGACGAAGAAGATCAGCTTGAACGGCAGCGACACCACCACCGGCGGCAGCATCATCATGCCCATCGACATCAGCACCGAGGCGACGACGAGGTCGATGATCAGGAACGGCAGGAACAACAGGAAGCCGATCTCGAAGGCGCGCTTGAGCTCGGAGATCATGAAGGCCGGCACCAGGACGCGCATCGACAGGTCTTCAGGATTGGCCGGCGCCTTCTCGCCCGACATGTCGACGAACAGTTTCAGGTCCTTCTCGCGGACGTTCTTCTCCATGAAGCCGCGCAGCGGCACGCTGGCGCGCTCGAACGCCTGGCTGACGGTGATCTGGTTGGCGATCAGCGGCTTGACGCCGACGTCGTAGGAGCGCGTCAGCACCGGGCCCATGACGAAGGCGGTGAGGAACAGCGCCAGCGAGATGACGACGGAGTTCGGCGGCGCGGTCGCGGTGCCGAGCGCGGTGCGCAGAAGCGACAGCACCACGACGATCCGGGTAAACGAGGTCATCATCACCAGGATCGACGGCGCCAGCGACAGCACCGTCAGAAGCGCGATCAGCTGAATGATGCGCTCGTTCAGCCCGCCGCCGGCCGCGCCGGCGCCCTGGCCGAGATTGATGCTGATGTCCTGCGCGGCGAGCGGCGTCGCCGAGAACAGAAGTGCCGCTACTGAGGCCGCTACCGTCGTGAGGCGGACGCGGCGGCCCCAAAAGATGTGCATCAGTGAATGTGCATCAGTCGCGTTGTTTCGGTTTGTTGCTTTTGAGCGTTCGGCGTCAGTTCTTTGCGCTCGGCCGGCCGAGCAGGCTTGCCATTTCCTGTTCGAGGCTGTCGTACAGCGCCTTGCCGGGATTCGGCTGCTTGGCATCGGGGCGTGCCGGCTTGGCGTCGACCGGCCCATTGGCGCGTGCGGCGGGCGCGGGCGGTGTCGGCCCTGAAGTGGAAGCCGGTGCCTCAGCGCTTGCGTTGGCACCGCCGGGGGCGGTGGCACTCGGCGCGGCAGCGGCCGCCGGTCGTTCGGCTTTCGGCTTGCGCAACGCCGCTTCAAGCTTATGCGCCATCTCGGCGAGACTTTGATCGATCGACGGAGCAGACTCCGCTGGGGCAGGGGCCGGTGGCGGCGCCGCTATGCGCGGCTCGGCCTTCAATGGCTGGCGCGGTTCGGGGCGCGGCTCCGGTCGGAGCTCTGGTCGCACTTCTTGGCGCGCCTCGGCGGCGGCCGGCCGTGCGGGCGGTTGCGGGCGGCTACGCAGCGGCGTCGGCGGGCGCGGCGACAATTCGTCGGCCAAGGCGGCCAGCGACTCGCGCGGCGCGCGCGCCGGCGCTTCGGCGTGCGGCTGCAGCGGCCACGCTACGGTTTCGTCGGTTGCCGGCTCGTTGCGCGGTGCGCGGGCGGGCGCGCTGGCGGCTGCGGGCTCCGGCTGCAGCGGCCACGCGCCGTTCGAATTGTCCGGCAACGGAATGGCGCGCGGCGGCGGCGTGTCCATGGACGGGCCGCGCGGCATGGCGGCGTCGCGCGACGTAGCCGGCGCGGCGCGCACGATATTGGATTCGACGACGACGTCGGTCGGGCCGCCGATCATCACCAGATGCTCGACGTTGTCGCGGCGCACCAGAATGAGCCGGCGCCGTCCGTCGACGCTCGCATAATCGATCACCGCAAGCCGCGGCTGCCGGCCGCGCATGCCGACGCCGCCGAGCCGGCCGCTGCCGAAGCGCCGCACCGCCCACGCCGTGGCGCCGATCAGGGCGAGCACGATGACGAAGGCGAGAAAGAACTGCACCGGAAAGGGCATGCCGCCGAAGAAACTCATAGTCTCGTCCCCTCAACTCCGGCGCTCCGCCGCCACCCCAATGGTTAACGACACCGGAAACATTTGCCGCCGCGAATACTAACAAAGAATTAAAGTTTTGGGGCAGAATTGCCCGAACCCGCGGTTGGATCAAGCATTCTCATGGTAAACGGCGGTTTAATGGCGAAATGCCGATGGAACCGGGTTTAACCGGCCATTAACCATGCGCCCGGCAAAGTCTGCCCAGCGAGCCAACGGCTCCGAGGGTGGAACCCGATGCCGATCACCGATCTGCCGATCCTGTCCATGCTGCGCACCCGCATGGAGTGGCACCAGGAGCGCCAGCGCGTCCTGGCCGAAAACGTCGCCAACGCCGACACCCCCAATTACCGGCCGCGCGACCTGGCGCCGCCGAATTTCGAGGAGGCGTTGTCCGGCCCGCTGGCGCTGGCGCGCACCGAGCCGGGCCACATCGCGGGCGTGGGCGGCGGCTCTCGCTTCGCCAACGACACCCATCTCAAATACGAGGTGCGGCCGGACGGCAACGCCGTCAATCACGAGGACGAGATGATGAAGGTCGCGTCCAACCAGATGGATTTCGACGCCGTCGCCGACCTCTATTCGCGCAGCCTGGCGCTGATCAAAGTCGCGGTCGGCAAATAGCGGGCAGGGACGGGCGTTTGGTTCGCGGGTGATCTGCTGCGGAGGGATCAAAAGACATGCCGGCCACGGACTTCCTTAAATCGCTCACCATCGCTGCATCCGGGCTGCACGCCCAGCTTGGCCGCATGCGCATCATCACCGAGAACATCGCGAACGCCGATTCGACGGCGCAAACCGCCGGCGGCGATCCGTACCGGCGGCGCATCGTGACGTTTTCGGCCGCGCTCGACAACGCGCTCGGCGCCGACGTGGTGAAGCTCGGGCCGGTGCAGACCGACAAGTCCGATTTCCGCATCAAGCACGAGCCCGGCAATCCGGCCGCCGATGCCAACGGCGACGTCAAATATCCGAACGTCAATACGCTGGTCGAGCTGACCGACTTGCGCGACGCGCAGCGTTCCTACGAATCGAATCTCAACGTCATCAGCGCGACGCGGCGCATGCTTCAGCGCACCATCGACATTCTCAAGAGCTGAGCACGAAGCGCCGGCGTCACGCGCCGCACAACGACATTCCGGGAGGTGAGCCATGCCGATCAATCCTGCCGCTGCGGCGAATGCCTATGCGGCGCTCGGCCGCGTCGGAGCGGACATCGGCAACCTGGGCCGCAGCGGTGCCGGCGCCGGCGGGCCGCTCGGGGAGGGGCCGAGCTTCAGCTCGATTCTCAAGGACGTTGTTTCGGCGGTGTCGCAGGTCGGCGCCCACGCCGACACGCAGACCCATGCCGCGGCTATGGGCAAGGCCAACATGATCGACGTCGTCACCGCGGTCGCCGAATCGGAAACCGCGATCAGCACGCTTGTCTCGGTGCGCGACAAGGTGATCGCCGCCTACGAAGACATTCTGAAGATGCCGATTTGAGTTGATGGGATGCTCAAGCGGTAACCGCAGGCGAGGCGCGCACCCTCTCCCCGCAGGGGAGAGGGTTGGGGTGAGGGGGGTCGGAAGTTTCAGAAAAAGACTGCAGCTTCCGAACCCCCTGACCCTCGCTCGCTGCGCTCGCTCGACCTCTCCCCTCCGGGAAGAGGTGAAGGAAGCGCCGATCGAACTGAAAGCGTGGGAGGGCAGAAAATGAGCGGACCGGAAGTGCTGGACGTGGCGCGCGATGCGATCGTGACGCTGCTCATCGTCGCCGCGCCGTTGATGCTGGTCGGGCTCATCGTCGGCATCGCCATTTCGCTCCTGCAGGCGCTGACCCAGATCCAGGAGACGACCTTGGTCTTCGTCCCCAAAATCCTGGCGATCTTCGTCGCGCTGTTGATCGCGCTGCCGTTCATGGCCGACGCACTGCACGCCAATTTCATGCGCATCGCCGCGCGTATCATCAGCGGCTGAGGCATTCGCGTCATGCACAATCGTCATTGCGAGCGAAGCGAAGCAATCCAGGGCGGAGTGCACCGACTCTGGATTGCTTCGTCGCCCCTTCGGGGCTCCTCGCAATGACGCCGCGGAAAGTCTGACAGTGCGGATCGACGTCTCGTTCCTGCCGGCGCTCGCCGCAGCTTTTCTGCTGGTGTTCGCGCGCATCGGCACCATGCTGATGCTGCTGCCGGGCCTGGGCGAGCAGAACCTTTCGGCGCGCATCCGGCTCACCATGGCGCTCATTCTGGCCGCCGTGGTGCTGCCGCTGCACCGCGCCGCATATCACATCGATCCGGCGGCGCTCGGGCCGGCGATCGTCATGCTGATCGAGGAGATTCTGATCGGCGCGGTGCTCGGGATGACCGCACGGCTGACCATCTCGGCGCTCGACGTCGCCGGATCGGTGATCGCCCAACAGCTCGGCCTCGGCTTCGTCACCGCGATCGATCCGACCCAGGGCGAGCAGGAGGCCATCGTCGGCAACTTTTTGACCATGCTCGGCCTCACCCTGATCTTCGCCACCAACATGCATTATCTCGTCATCGCCGCGCTCAACGACAGCTACAACGTCTTCGCGCCCGGCGAGGTCTTGGGCACCGGCGACGTCGCCGCGCTCGTCACCAGGACGGTGGCGGGCGCATTCCGCGTCGGCATTCAGCTCTCGGCGCCGTTTCTCGCCTTCGGCCTCCTCTTCAACATCGGGCTTGGCGTGCTGTCGCGGCTGATGCCGCAGATGCAGGTGTTCTTTGTCGCGCTGCCGCTGTCGATCCTGATCGGGCTGTTGTTCCTCCTCCTCGGGCTCGGTGCGATGATGGGCTTCTTTCTCGACTATGTGGGCGGCGTGCTGCACGCGCTCGCGCCGCACGCCTGAGCCAGCACCGCAACGACGCCGATGGCCGACGAACGCGACGATACCGAGCACAGCGAAGACCCGACGCCGAAGCGCCTCGAAGAGGCAATCAAGCGCGGCGACGTGGTCAAGAGCGCCGAAGTCAACACCTGGTTCATGATCGCCGGCGGCGCGTTGGCGCTGATGGTGTTCGCCGGTCCGGCGGCGGCGAACCTGCAGGCGAGCCTGCGTGGGCTTCTGAGCCATGCCGGGCAGATTCCGACCGACGGCTCGGCGCTGCTCGACCTGATGCACGGCCTCGGCCGCGACGTATTGGCGGCGCTTGCGGTGCCGTTCGTTCTGCTCGCGGTCGCGGCGCTTGGCGGCAGCGCCATCCAGCACCGCATCGTCATGTCGGTCGAGCCGATCCGGCCGCAATTGTCGCGCATCTCGCCGGCGAGCGGTCTCAAGCGGCTGTTCTCCAAACAGGCGCTCGCCAATTTCGCCAAGGGACTGGCCAAGCTGATCGTGATCGGCGGCGCGATCGGCGCGCTGCTGTGGCCGCAGCGTCAGCGGCTTGCCGGCTTGGTGGGCATCGATACGGCGGTGCTGCTGCCGTTCACCCGGGCGCTGGTGCTGCAGATGCTCGGCACCGTGGTGGCGATCCTCGCCATCGTTGCCGCCGCGGATTACCTGTTTCAGTACCGGCAATGGTACGAGCGGCAAAAAATGTCGCTGCGCGAAATGAAGGAGGAGTTCCGCCAGACCGAAGGCGATCCGATGGTGAAGGGCAAGCTGCGGCAGCTGCGGCACGCCCGCATGCGCCGGCGCATTGCCGCCGCAGTGCCGACGGCCTCCGTGGTCATCACCAACCCGACCCACTACGCCGTGGCGCTCAAATACGAGCGCGGCATGAATGCGCCGGCCTGCGTCGCCAAGGGCGCCGATCTGCTGGCGCGGCGCATCCGCGACATCGCCCAGGCGCACGAGATTCCGATCATCGAAAACCCGCCGCTTGCCCGCGCGCTGCACGCGACCGTCGAGATCGATCAGGAAATTCCGCAGGAGCATTACCGGGCGGTCGCCGAAGTCATCGGCTACGTCATGCGCCTGCGGCGGAGCGTGGCGGGGCTGAGTCGCTGAAAGAAGGTGGTTCGCTCTTATTCGAGCCACTTGCGCGATTCAGCTGCAGCAGGCACTGAATGCGGCGCATGACGGGGGAGGCGAGCGGCATGGTCGGCTTCGGCCCGCAGGCCGAGGAAATGCCGGTGGCGCGCGCGGCGGTCGACCGCAGCGCCGCAAGCGCGCGGGGCGGCAGTATCGGCCTCGTGCTCCTGGTCGCCTTTTGCCTGATCGGGGCGGCGACCGGCATCGTCCTGTTCGGCCGCGACGATCCGGAGCCCTACGTTCTCATTTTCCTCGCCGCGCTTGCCACCGTGGGCGTGTTCAGCCTGTTCGCCTTGACGAGCGGCATCCTGCGGCTTGCCTCGCCGCAGGCCGGCAATCCGCTGATCAAGTCGATCGTCGACAGCGCTTTCGACGGCGTGCTGGTGACCGACGTCGACGGCCGCATCATCTACGCCAATGCCGCCTATCTCGACCTGGTCGGCGCCTCCGGCGCGCAGGACGCCCGTCCGGTCGAGCGGGTGTTCATCGGCGACGCCGATGCCTCCGAAGCGATCTTCCGCCTGCTCAAGGCGGCGCGCGAGGGCAAGCGGCTCCAGGAAGAGGTCCGGGTCGGGCCGTCGCAGGGCCGGCCGGCGCGCTGGCTGCGGCTGAAAATCCGGCCGCTCGGCGCGGGCCGGCGCGGCAGCGGCCTCACCGTGTGGTCGCTCACCGACGTGACGCGCGACCGCGACCGCCAGGAAAACGTGTTTCAGGAATTGCAGCACGCCATCGACTATCTCGACCATGCGCCGGCCGGGTTCTTCTCCGCCGAGCCGGGCGGCGCCATCGTCTATCTCAACGCCACGCTGGCCAATTGGCTGGAGCAGGATTTGGCGTCGGTCGGCTCGGGCGGGCTCCAGCTCGCCGATCTCGTCTCCGGCGACGGTGCCGCGCTTTTGACGACGCTGCGCGCCGCGCCCGGCGAGGTGAAAACCGAGGTGCTCGATCTCGACCTGAAAACCCGCTCCGGCCGGCCGCTGCCGGTGCGGCTTCTGCACAAGGTGGCGTTCGATGCCGAGGGCGCGCCGGGCGCCTCGCGCACCTTGGTGCTCAACCGCGCCCGCGACGACGGCACCGATCCGCAGCGCGCCGCCGAAGTGCGCTTCATGCGCTTCTTCCATCATACGCCGATGGCGATCGCCACCATCGACCGCGACGGCGGCATCGTGCGCACCAATGCGCTGTTCGCGCGGCTGTTCCAGGGCCTCATTCCCGGCGGCAAGGAGCGGTCGATCCGCACCATCGTGGCGCAGCGCGACTGGCCGGCCCTGGAAGCGGCGATCGGGCAGGCGGCGCAGGGCAAGGGCGACATCGTCCCGGTCGACGCCATGCTGGCCGGCGACGAGGAGCGCTTCGGCCGCTTCTACGTCACCGCGGTCGGCGAGCAGGAGCGCGATCCGGAAGCCGCCATCGTCTATGCGCTGGAAACCACCGAGCAGCGCGCGCTGGAAAGCAAGCTCCTGCAGCAGCAGAAGATGGAATCGATCGGCCAGCTCGCCGGCGGCATGGCGCACGACTTCAACAACATGCTCAACGCCATCATCCTGGCCAACGACTTTCTGCTCAATGCGCACAAGCCGACCGATCCGTCGTTCAACGACATCATGGAGATCAGGCAGAGCGCCAATCGCGCAGCGAGCCTGGTGCGGCACCTGTTGGCGTTCTCGCGCAAGCAGACGCTGCGTCCGCAGGTGCTCGATCTCGGCGAGGTGCTGAGCGATCTCACCGTGGTGCTGCGCCGGCTGATCGGCGAGAAGATCACGCTCAAGGTGGTGCACGGCCGCGACCTGTGGCCGGTCAAGGCCGATCTGTTGCAGTTCGAGCAGGTGATCACCAACCTTGCCGTCAATGGCCGCGACGCCATGCCGGACGGCGGCCAGCTCGAGCTGCGCAGCATGAACGTGACTGCGCAAGAGTGCGCGCGTTACCGCGCCAAGGGCATGCCGGCCGCCGATTATGTGATGGTCGAGGTCGCCGACAACGGTAGCGGCATCCCGGAAGCGATCCAGGACAAGATCTTCGTGCCGTTCTTCACCACCAAGGAAGTCGGCAAGGGCACCGGGCTCGGCCTCTCCACGGTCTATGGCATCGTCAAGCAGACCGGCGGCTTCGTCTATTTCGACACCACCGACGGCAAAGGCACGACGTTCCGCATCTTTCTGCCCCGCCACGTGCCGAGCGCACGCGAGACGGCGGCGCCGCTGGTTCCCGCCGAAGCGCCGGTCATCGCCGGCGCGCTCGATGCCGCCGAGCGGGTGCGCCGCGCCGCCAGCGCCGATCTCACCGGCGAGGGCACCATCTTGCTGGTCGAGGACGAGGAGGGCTTGCGCGCGCTCAACGCCCGCGGCCTTGCGTCGCGCGGCTACACGGTGCTGCAGGCCGGAAACGGCGTCGAAGCCATGGAGGTTTTGGAGAAAGCCGAGGGCAAAGTCGATCTCGTCGTCTCCGACGTGGTCATGCCGGAAATGGACGGCCCGACGCTGCTGCGCGAATTGCGCAAGCGCAACCCGGAGCTGAAGATCATTTTCGTGTCCGGCTACGCCGAGGATGCGTTCCAGAAGCATTTGCCTGCCGACGGGCAGCAGTTCGATTTTCTCGCCAAGCCGTTCACGCTCAAACAGCTCGTCGCCAAAGTGAAAGAGACCATGGCGGTGTAGCGCCGGCGACCGGCGGCGTGGCTCGCCGGGACACGATAAAAGTTCATTCTCCGGTCGTGCACGCGGTGCGACAGACGCGCGCGCGTCGCTTTGCGACATTCCGGCCCCGGCGACCGCCTTGTAAATTCTGCGTAAACGGGGACGATGCGGCGCCGCCGCTGCGCGAGCGGCGATGGTGCGGGCGATCTAAAGTGCGCGGCGCCGCCGGCCTCGAGGAGGCGAGACATTAGCCGTGATGTCGCTGCGTTGGCTGCAAACGGTGGCGAGGCTCGTTGCCCTCATCGCGGCTCTCCTGGTGGGTGCCGACGAGGCCGACGCGCGGCTGGCCGACGGATTGAGTGCCGCTGGGCCGGCTCCGCTCGTTCGCGCGAGTCTGGTCGGGGCCGGCGGCGCCGCGCACCGCGCGACATTGGCGCAGATGCCGCCTGCCGGCGGCTCACTGAGCGATTTCTTTCGGCGCGGCGGCCTGCTCGGCGGCTTTGCCGCCGGCTTTTTGGGCTGCGGGTTGCTCGGATTGCTGTTCGGGCGCAGCCTGTTCGGCGATCTCGGCGGCGTGTCGTCGTATTTGGGCCTGTTGTTTCAGTTTGCGTTGATCGTGATGCTGGGCCGGCTGATCTGGAATCGCTGGCACCATGTCGGCTTCGCCGGCGTTGCCGGCCTGTCGCCGCGGCAACTGGCCGATCCGTATTTGCGCTCGCGCGACGACCCTCACACCGGGTTCGATTCCAGCGCTGCAACGGATGATCGGAACGTCGCGCCGCCAAACGGGCACGCGAGCAAGATCAAGGAAGTGCAAAGTCCGCCGCGCGAGTGATCGCGAGCAGACTAATGCTGCGCCGGACCGTCGTGGCAGGCGTGCGGCCCGCCCCAATGGCCGAGATCCGGAATGTCGCATTTGCTGCAAGCGCCCAGCGCGAGCGCACAGCCGAGCAATAGAAGAAGCCGCAGGCCGCCATGCGCCCAGGCGATCGCCGGCAGGGGACGCGGTACAAATCCTCGCATGGTCGCACTCGCTCGCTTCACTCACACTATGACATGACCCGTGCGGCCGCCCAATCCCGTGGCGCGGTGCGCAGTCGATTGCCAGGGTATCGCAGCGGAATTTCGTTTATCTTACCGCCGCGCCTGCCCGCCGTCCCGACGTTCATCGGGGCGCATGAGCGGGAGGCCGTGCCATTTGGGAGGAAATCGATATGGATATTCAGCCTTGCGGCTCAAAACCGTCGCGCCGCGGTCCGGCCGAGTCGTTCACCGGTGTGGTCTGGCAGGACCCGATCATCGAAGCGCCCGCGCCGGCGCGGCTGCGTTCGGGCCTCGTGCGTTTCGAGCCCGGCGCGCGCACCCATTGGCACACCCATCCGCTCGGCCAAACATTATCTATCCTCTCCGGCATCGGCCGGGTGCAGACGTGGGGCGGACCGGTGCGCGAAGTCCGCGCCGGCGACGTGGTCTGGATTCCGCCGAACGAAAAGCATTGGCACGGCGCTGCGCCCACCATGTTCATGGCTCACGTCGCCATGCAGGAGGCGCTCGACGGCAAGCACGTCACCTGGATGGAGCCGGTCAGCGACGATCAGTACAAGGCGACGCCGGGCTAGGCCATGCGCTACGAGCTTTATTACTGGCCGACCATTCAGGGCCGTGGCGAGTTCGTCCGCTTGGCGCTGGAAGAAGCCGGCGCCGATTACGTCGACATGGCGCGCCGGCCCGACAAACGCGGCGTGCCGGCGATGATGAAGATCCTGGAGAACCAGCGGCTGCCGCGGCCGCCCTATGCGTCGCCGTTTCTCAAAGCCGGCAACACCATCGTCGCGCAGACCGCGCTCATCCTACATTATCTCGGGCCGCGGCTTGGGCTCGCGCCGCGCGACGAAGCCGGACGGCTATGGGCGCATCAGCTGCAGCTCACCGTCACCGATCTCGTCGTGCACATTCACGACACGCATCATCCGGTGTCCGGCTGGCTCTATTACGAGGAGCAGAAGCCGGCCGCGAAACGGCGCACCGCCGATTTCTGGCGCTACCGCATGCCGAAATTCTTCGGCTATTTCGAGCGCGTGCTGAAAAACAACGGCGGCAAGTTCATGGTCGGCGGCCGGCTCAGCTATGTCGACCTGTCGATGTTTCAGGTCGTCGAGGGACTGCGCTACGCCTTTCCCAAGCGCATGAAGCGGTTCGAGAAGCGCATGCCGCTGCTCGTCGCGCTGCACGATCGTGTCGCCGCCCGCCCGCGCCTCAAGGCCTACCTCGCCTCGGAGCGGCGCATTCCGTTCAGCCAGTGGGGTATCTACCGCTACTTCAAGGAGCTGGATGAGTGACCGTGCGGGCTACTCCGGCCAAGCCGGCGCGTGTGCGCCGAGCGGCACGGACGGCCTCGCCCAGTGCGGCGGGGTTTCCGAGAGCGTGGCGGCGTGGCGCACGGCGGTGAGCGTGCCGAAGCCGGACGGCGCCTCTTCCATCAGATCGCGCACGTCGGCAGAGCGTGGGTCGGCGCACGTGGCGCCGTCGATGCGGCCGAGGCGCCGCAGCCAGTGCCCGGTCTGCGCCAGCGAGCAGCGCACGTGCCATGAGCCGCCGTGCTCGGCGCGGCGGATGAGCGCGGCCATCGCCGCAAAGGCCAGCAGATAGCCGGTGGCATGGTCGAGCACCTGCGCCGGCAGCGCGCGCGGCTCGTTGTCGCCGAACGCTTCGGCTTCGGCGTCATTGAAGCCGCTTGCGGTCTGCACCAGGGAATCGAAACCGCGCCGCGTCGCCCACGGTCCGTCGTGACCGTAGGCGCACAGCGACACATAGACGATGCCGGGCCGCAGCTTCGCGAGCTCCTGCGGGCTGAAGCCGAACGCGGCGATCGCGCCCGGCCGGTAGCCTTGGACGAAAACATCGGCGTCGCGCGCCAGCGAAGCGAGCGTGTCGCGGGCGTCGGTTTGGCGCAAATCGAGCGCGGTCGATAGCTTGCCGCGGCCGGTGTCGATGATGAGCGGCAGCATGCCGGGCAGATGTTTTGCGGTGACCAAGAGCACGTCGGCGCCGTGTGCCGCCAAGGTGCGGCCGCACACCGGGCCGGCGATGATGCGGGTGAGGTCGAGCACTTTGATGTTCGACAGCGGCCGCGCGGCGGCGGGCAGCGGCTCGACCGGCGCATCGCCGATGCGCTCGATGGAGAACAGCGGCAAGTGCGCCAGCGCCCGGCCTTGCGGGTGCGCGTCCCATTCGGCGAACGAGCGGCAGGCAGTGACGACGAGGCCGGCTGCCGCCGCGGCGTCTTCCAGCTCCTCGCCGCGCCAATCTTGCAGCGTGCGGGCCACCGCGGCGCGGTCGTGATCGCAGCCGAGCAGTTTCAACAAGCCGCTGCAATGATGCGGCAGATTCGTGTGCAGCCGTACCCAGCGGCCGTCGCCGCAGCGATAGAGCCCGGCGATCGCATCGAAATAGTCCTTCGGCACTTTGCCGTCGACGCGCAGATAGCGCTCGCTGCGGAATTCGATGGCCGCCGCCCGCATGTCGACGGTTACGTGCTGGCGGCGGCCGGAGCGCAGCCGCCACAGCTCGGCGGCGGCCAAAGCCGCCGCGCCGATGGTCGCCTGCGCCGCGGTGCCGACCGCGAATGACGATGGCAGCACCGGCTCCGCGCCGGTGAAGCTGATGTCGCGCAACGCCGCCTCGTCGAGGCCGGCGCCGCGCCACAGTGCGGCGTGAACGTCGGTGCTTGCGGGGGCGGACATCCGTTGGAACGCTGATTTTCAGCCCAGAGCCGCGGCGCCGGCCTGGGCGATCTGCTCGTCCTCGTGCGACTGCACGCCGGAGACGCCGATCGCGCCGACGCATTCGTTCTGGTGCAGGAGCGGCACCGCGCCCTGGATCAACAGGCCGGCCGGGAAGCTGGCGAAGGCCGGCCGTTCCTTGACGCGGTCCTCGAAGAACTTGCTCGGCCGCTTGGTCAGCGCCGAGGTGCGCGCCTTGCCGAGCGACACTTCCGCCGAAATGGCGGCGCAGCCGTCCATGCGGGTGAAGCCGAGCAGATAGCCGCCCTCGTCGACGATCGAAATCGCCACCGCCCACTTGTTCTCGCCGGCCTTGGCCTCGCAGGCCGCCAGCATCTTTTTCACGTCCGCCAAGGTCAGGCTCGGTTTCGTACGCATAAAAATCCCTCCAGCTGTACGGCCGGCATCTTAATGCGCCGCGCTGCGCAGGTGTAGGTGGCCCTGTGACGGCCGGCACAGACGCTCCGAGGCGATGACGGCTAGGTCAGTGGCACGCGCCGGGACGCGTGGCGTGTGGCGCGTAACGCCGAGGAGAGGAGGTCACCATGGCGCAGATCATTGGGCTTGCTTCGTTGGGTGCGTTGCTGGCGTTGGCGGCGATGGCGTGGGAGCACTCGCAGCAGCAGCAGACCGACGCCATCGCGGGCGTCAGTCCGATTTGGCTGTCGATTAACGACATCGGTGCCAAAGTGGACACCAAATCGCTGCCCGAGCAGCGCATCGAGGATCGGACGATGATTTTCGTCGGCCCCTAGCGCCCGAGCGGCTGCTCCGACCGGAGCGGCCGCCCAACTGGCCGTTGGCGCCTAGCGTAGCGAGAAGCGGATCGGCACGGTGAGGTTTTGTTGCGCTTGCGTCATGCTGGGCGGAAACGCCGGCAGTGGCTGGGCGCGCTCGATCATTGCCAAAGCTTCGTCGTCGAGATCCGCGTGGCCGGAGCTGCGCACGATCTTGCGATCAAGCACGCGGCCGTCGCGGTCGACCGAGAACGTGAGCAGCGCCACGCCCTGTTCGCCGCGCGCCCGGGCGCCGCTCGGATAGCGCTTGAGCTGCTGCAGCTTGCGCATCAACAGCGTCTGCCACGAGGGCTCGATGTGCGGCGCGCCGCCCTTGCCGGGCGCCGCGGTGATCGGCGCCGGCGGCTTTGGCGCTTCGACTTTTTCAGGCGGCTGGACTTCCGGCGGCGCCACGTCGGTGGAGGCGACATCGGGATTGGGCGGCGGCGGGGTGAGTTTTTGCGGCTCCGGTGGCTTCTCGGGCGCAGGCGGCGTCGCCTTCTGCTCGATCATCGCTTCGGGCGCCGGCGCGAGGTCGAGCTTGGCGTCGGCGTTGGTGTCGATCGGATCGAGCTCGATGCTGATATTGTCGGTATCGCCGCCGATGGTTTGGTCCGGCGCGCGCCAGAACAGATAGAAGCCGAGCAGCGCGGCATGCACGGCGACGACAAGCCCACCGGCGAACGCCCAGCGCGCAAGATCGCGCGGCGTGCTGTCGCCGAACCGTGCATTCTCGAACAGCGTTGCCGTCGGCGCCGTCATTGCGCTTCCCGCCGCTCCAGGCCGAGCAGGTCGAATTTCAGATAGCCGGCCTGGCGCACGGTTTCGATGAGCTGATAGAAGTCGCCGTACGGCACCGCGCGGTCGACGCTGAGCCGCACGTGGCGGTCCTTGTTGCCGCCGCTGATATCGTCGAGCCGCGCCGGCACCGCCGCCAAGGTGGTATCCGCGCTCTCGATGGTGAGGGTGCGGTCGGCCTTGAGCGCCACGTCGATCGGCCTTTGCGGATGCGGCTGCGGCAGGGCGCCGGAACGCGGCAGGTCGACGGCGATATCGACGGTGGCGAGCGGCGCCGCCACCATGAAGATGATCAGCAGCACCAGTATCACGTCGATGAACGGCGTGACGTTGATGTCGTGGACTTCGTTGAGGTCGTCCGCACCGTGATCGAAGCGAATGGCCATGGCGACGCTCCGGTTTATTCGACGGCTTTACTCGGCGGCTTTACTCGGCGGCATGGGCGAGCGGCAGCCGGTCGCGGTCGAGATCGCGGCTGACGAGCCGCATCACCTGCGCCGAGGCATCGCCGATCAGCGCGCGGTAATGCGCGGTCTGCCGCGCCAGCACGTTGTAGATCATGACGGCGGGGATGGCGGCGATCAGGCCCATGGCGGTGGCGAGCAGCGCCTGCGCGATGCCGGGCGCCACCACGGCGAGGTTGGTGGTGTTGGCATTGGAGATGCCGATGAAGCTGTTCATGATGCCCCATACCGTACCGAACAGGCCGACGAATGGCGCGGTCGAGCCGATGGTGGCGAGCACGCCGGTGCCGCGCGAGATTTTGCGGCCGGCGGCCATTTCGAGACGCTCGAGCTGGAGCGCGATGCGCTCCTTGATGCCCTCGCCGGAGCCGCGCATGGACAGCCGCACTTCGTCGCCGGCGGCTTGCAGCGCCTGCGCCACCGGATCGTCGGCGTGGCGCACGACTTGGCGCAACGCGTCGTGGGCTTCGATCAGCGTCGTCACGCCGCCGAGAACGCGCAGGCCGCGGCGCACTTTTTGGCGCGCGCGGCCCAGTTCCCAGGTCTTGGCCAAAAACACCGTCCAGGTGACGAGCGAGGCCAAAGCCAGGCCGATCATCACTGCTTTCACCACCCAATCGGCGTCGAGATACATGCCGACGAGCGACAGCCGGTGCGGCAGCAATGCGCCGCCGATCGCCGGCTGCGCCGCGTCTTGCGCCTGCGCGCCGACGAATGGCGCCGCGGCAAGCAGCACAGCGCCTGCAAAAAGCGCCGGCGCGGGCAAGCGGCAGCGCCAACGGGCGTTGCTGCCGCTCAATCGCTGGCGCTGCCTGTTCGGTCGCATTGTCGTACTTTGAACAATGAAAAGCTGCATAGCGATCAAATGCTTCCTAGCATCTGAGGTATGTCCGCTCAACAACGATCGCGTTTGGACGGAGAGATTAAGAGTTATAATAATTCCATCGGGGCTACGCTTGCTAATGTCTCCGGCTCTGCGGGACCCGACGCAAGGCCTTGGCGTTGCTATTGTATGCCTTGGCCTCTCAGCCGCGACCGGCTCCTCGCATCGCTCGCTCAGACCGAGCAGCGCATCGCCGGCATCGTCGCAAGCATCGAACGGCAGCAGCGCAGCATCGCCGATCTCGAGGCCGCCGGGCGCGGCACTTCGGAGACTGCCGAGACGCTGCGGGCATTGTTGGCGACGATGCAAAAAGCTCACGCATTTTACGTCCGTGACAGCCGCCGCCTCGTGCGGCTGCTCGACGAGCGGCAGGGCCCGGAGAATTAAGGGCAGTTGGGCGATCGCCGCACGCTTGCGGTGACGCGCTGTCCCATTACCCCGCTTTGGCGCCTCGCCTGGCGGATCCCGCGTTAGCGCCCCAAGCGCCGCTCCACGCCTTTCCGACCGGGACCAGCCGATTTGATCGCGCGCTTGACCGTTCTTTTGCTCTTGCCGCTTTTCTTAGCTTCGTACCTGACCTCATAATCCTGACCCGCGGCCACCCGCCTGCGATCCTGGGCGCGGCCGCGTTTCGTCTTTTTCGCCATTGTGTTCCTCCTGCGAGACGGCAACGGTATCTCTGCGGCAATGTTCCACGATTGACTCTGGCGGGTTGTCGTACGGCCAGCATCGGGCCCCGCGCGAAGCGCGGTTGTCGCGCTCCGCTGGAGTTCGATAGATTAAAGAAGACGCCGACAGAACAAACGTGCCGCGACGCGATGCCGGTTGCCGAAGTGGGAGGAGGGAAACGATGACGTCGAAGGCGCGGGCTCCATCTGCTCATCATTCTTCGCCGCATTGGCGCGCACGTCTGCTCGCGTCGGTCCTCGCGCTGATCGGCTTTTTTGCCTTATCTGCGGCGCGCGCCGACGAGGCGGCCGACTTTTATCGCGGCCGGCAGGTCACGCTCTATGTCGGCTTCGGGCCGGGTGGCGGCTATGACGTGTATGCGCGGCTGTTGGCGCGCCACATCGGCAAATACATTCCCGGCAATCCCAATGTGGTGGTGCAGAACCTGCCGGGCGCCGGCAGTCTGCGCGCCGCCAATTACATTTACTCGGTGGCGCCGAAGGACGGCACCGCGTTCGGCCTGTTCGCCCGCGACATGGTGCAGATCGCGCTTTTGGGCAGCGATCCGAACGTGCATTTCGATCCGCGCAAGTTCACTTGGCTCGGCTCGTCGTCGAGCTACGCGCACGATGCCTATCTGTTGATGCTGCGCAAGGATGCGCCGGTGAAGTCGATCGCCGATGCGCGGCGGCCGGGCGGGCCCCCCATGGTGCTCGGCGGCACCGCCGAGGGCTCGACCAGCGACGACGTGCCGATCCTGCTGCGCGACCTGCTCGGGCTGCACATCAAGCTGATCAACGGCTATCGCGACAGCGGCGTGCTGTTCCTCGCCATCGACCAGAAGGAGGTCGAGGGACGCACGGTCGGATTATCGTCAGTGCGCTCCGCCCACGCGCATTGGCTCGCGCCCGACAGCCCGATGCGCGTGCTGTTGCAGTTCGGCCGGGCGACCCGGCTGCCGGAATTTTCGGATGTGCCGACGGCGCGCGAGCTCGCGCCGGACGATCACGCCCGCGCGCTCATCGAGCTCGCCGAATTGCCGTATCTGTTGTCGCGGCCGTTTGCGGCGCCGCCCGATCTGCCGCCGGCGCGCGCCAAGGCGCTGCAGGATGCGTTCCTCGCCGTGCACAAGGACGTGGATTATCTGGCCGATGCGGAGAAGCTCAAAGTGGACGTAAGCCCGATCGGCGGCGACGCGGCGTTGCAGGCGATCGACAAGCTGGCGAAATCGCCCGCGGAGCTGCGCGCCGAGCTGAAGCGGCTTCTGTCAGAGCGGCAGTGACGGCTTGCCTGCGTGTCAGGCCGGATCGAGCGCGCGCGCCGCGGTGCCGGCGCCCGCGAGGATCGCTTCGTCGCGGCGCTTACGCGCGAGCGCCGCTTCGCCGCCGCTGGTGGCGTGGTAGAGATCGAGGGTCTCGAACTCGTCGGCTTGCGCCGGCCTGATGGCGACATCCGAATAGGTCCAGCGGTCGGGCGCGTTCTCGACCTCTTTGACCATCTTCATGCCGCTGCGGAACGCCCGCAGATAATGCCAGCCTTTGACCAGGCTCTCAGCGACATAGCGCGGGTAGAACACCAGCGGGCTTTCCAGCGGCATGCCGTAACGGTGGTCGCGCCGGAATTTGCGGCGGATGGCGCCGGATTCGAGCGGGTGCACGCCTTCATATTTGGCGGCGACGTCGAACCAGACCAGCGAGCGGAGCGTCATCGCCGGTTGGCCGCGCCGGCTGGCCGCGGTGCGGCGCAGGATCGTGCGGATGTGCTCGGGCGTGTAATAGGTCTCCCAGGCCATCCGATACGCCGCGTCCCATTCGGCGTCCGACATTGTCGGGTGGTGCGACACCCGATGATTAAGATCGTATTTGTTCAGGTCGGGGTCCATCCAGACGCCGTTCTGCGCCAGCATCTTGTGATCCTCGGAGCCGGGCAGGGGGGTGAGAAAGAAGAACTCCAGAATGTCGAGCGGCAGCTCGCGCTTGATGATCTCGATGTCGCGCCGGATCGTCTCCTTGGTGTCGCCGGGAAATCCGAGGATATAGCCGGCCCAGGTGACGGCGCCGTGCCGGCGCCACTTCTGCAGCATGGCGCGGTATTCGGTGATCTTGTTCTGGCGCTTCTTCGCCGTGATCAGATTGTCGGGGTTGATGTTCTCCAGGCCGATGAAGACGAGGCTCACGCCCGCCCGCGTCGCCTTTTCGATGAAGTTGGGGATGCGATGACACAGCGTGTCGACCTGGATGGCGAACCCGATTTGCAGCCTCTCGCCGACCCGCAATGCGATCAGGCGATCGAGCAGCGCTTCCCATTGCCGATTGCGGGCAAAATTGTCGTCGGTGATGAAAAACCGCCGGATGCCCTGCGCGTAATTCTTGCGCACGATCGTCTCCAGATCGTCGGGCGAGCGGAAACGGCTCTTGCGGCCCTGCACGTTGATGATGGTGCAGAACGAACACTGGTACGGACAGCCGCGGCCGAGATCGACGCTCGACGGCGCGCTGAGCGTGCGGCGCACGTGCTGCCATGGCAGGAACGGCGCGGCCTCGCCTGCCAGCGAGGGTAAGTCGTCCATGGCATTGTAGAGCGGTTTCAGCGTGCCGCGCCACGCGTCGCGCAGCACCTCGTCGAGGCGGCCGCCTTCCGCCTCGCCGGCAAACAGCGAAATGCCGAGCGCCTGCGCCTGCAAAAGTTCGTCCGGCCAATGCGGCAGCATGGCGATGCAGCCGGACACATGGAAGCCGCCGATGCAGACCGGCAGGCCGGCGGCCAGGAACGGCCGCGCCAGATCGAGCGCGCGCGGAAACTGGTTCGACTGGACACCGACCAGCCCGATCAGCGCCCGTCCGCCGGCCTTGCGGATGGTGCGAATTATTCTCTGGGGCCGTACCCGCCGGTTGGTCTCATCGTAGGTGTGCAGATGGATTTCGACGCCCGGGCCGAGCACCTGACGTTGCCGCGCATCCTCAGCGAGGCCGTTCAGGCAGGCGAGCGTGTTGGACGGGATGACCGACCGTACCCATTGAACCGGATAGCCGTCGTCGTCGTAATGGGTCGGCTTGACCATTACGAAATGAAACAGATGCGGGCCGGCAAAAGCGGCTTCTTGCGACACGCCCTCGCTGCCGATGAAACCGGCAGTCCCCAATTGCTGCCGACGACGTTAAATTATAGAAGTGCGCCGCAAGGGCGGGAAGGCGCGGAGCGCGCAAAAACGCGAAAAGAATCGGAGAATTTTGATGCACGACACGCCCGATCAGGTCCATTGGCACGAGCCGAAGGCGGGAGAGAATGCCGGCTACGGCAAGTTCAAGCGCCAGCCGCTGCCCTACGACCGCTTCATGGAAGCCGAGGGGGTGCCCTGCTATCGCGGCATTGGCGTGCGCAAGGTGCAGGACCTGCCGCTGGTGCAATGGCCGCGGCTCGGCGGCCGCGGCTCGTTCATCCAGCTCTACGGCACCGAAGGCCTGTGGGGCATGTACGTGGTCGAAGTGCCCGGCGCCGGCGCGCTCAAGGTCGAGCGCCATCTCTATGAAAAAGTCGTGCTGGTGGTCGAAGGCCGAGGCACCACCGAGGTGTGGCAGGAGGGCCAGGACAAGCGCCACGTATTCGAATGGCAGAAGGGCTCGCTGTTCGCCATTCCGCTCAATGCCTATCACCGCATCGTCAATGCCGGCTCCGCTCCGGCGCTGCTCCTGTGCGGCACCACGGCGCCGAACGTGATGAACGTCATTGACAACATGGATTTCATTTTCAATTGCCCGTTCAGCTTCTCGGAACGGTTTTCCGGCGCCGAGGATTTTTTCAAGCCGAAGGACGACCTCGAGCCCGATCCGATCCGCGGCCTTGCCATGCGGCGCACCAATCTCATTCCCGACATCGTCAATTGCGACCTGCCGCTCGATAACCGCCGCTCGCCCGGCTACCGCCGCGTCGAGCCGGCCATGGCGAAGAACCGCTTCTATCTGTGGATCGGCCAGCACGAGACCGGCCGCTATTCGAAAGCGCACAAGCACGCCTCAGCGGCGGTGCTCGTCTGCGTCAAGGGCAAGGGCTACACGTATACGTGGCCGGAAGCGCTCGGCACCACGCCGTGGCAGAACGGCAAGGCCGAATTCATCAAGCGTCAGGATTACGAGCCGGTCGGCCTCGTCTCCGCCGCGCCTATGAGCGGCGACTGGTACCACCAGCATTTCGGCATCGGCAAAGAGGGCCTGCGCATCTCGGCCTGGCACGGCCCGAATAACCAGCGCGCACGCAAACCCGGCGTGCCGGGCGAGATGCTGATGGATTACGGCGCCATCGATCTGTCGAAGGGCGGCAGCGCCATCCCGTATCACCAAGAGGACCCGTTCATCCGCAACGAATTCGCCGCGACGCTCAAAGGCGAGGGCCTGGCCAACCGGATGAACCCGGAGTTCTACGAGCGTCCGCCCGCGGAGGGCGAGATGGTGATGGGCGATGTGATGTAGGGCGACGAGTCTACGGCAAATTTACGCTTTTTTCGGCAGTGGCGGCTTAAATGGCTGCTTCGAGCTGGGAGATTGCCGTGCCACATCCGGTCGTTATCGCCGCCACCGGCGAAGCTGAACTCGCACCCGTCGCTATTCCCACGGACTGGATCATCGAAGGCGCTCCGCAGGTGCGATCGACGCGCCTGACGACGACGCCCGATGGCGCCGCCGCGGCCTACGTCTGGGCTTGCTCGGAGGGGCGCTTTCACTGGTACTACGACGTCGATGAATTCCTGCACATCATGTCCGGCGAAGTTTTCGTCACCGATGAGAAGGGTGACGTCCGGCGGCTCGGCCCCGGCGACATGGCGTTTTTCCCGGCTGGCGGCCACAGCATCTGGCATGTGACGCACGAAATAAAAAAGCTCGCTATCTGCAAGCAGGCGATGCCGCCGCTGTTCGGCTTTGCGCTGCGGGCGTGGAATAAGCTCGCCGCGATGTTGTATGGCCCGGCCGAACAGGGCGGCCAGCTCGATGGCGAGAAGGCCGGCAGCGCCAAGCCGCAACGCGCGCCGGCCGTGTAAGCCGCGAATTCCGGTTACACCGGCGCGGCGTCGATCAGCACGAACGCCACCACCGCAGTCTCGTTGGTGCGGTTGCTCCAGGCGTGGTTGGTGCCGCGCTGGACCAGCACGTCGCCGGCTTTCAACAACACTTCGCCCTCGTCCATCATGGCGTAGATTTCGCCTGACAGCACGATCGCGTAGTCGATCGTAGCGGTCTTGTGGAAGCCGGGATGGCGCGGATTGTTGCGGTCGCTGGCGTCGGCGCGGCCGGACGGATCAGGGAGCGCATGCTCGCGTTCTATGGCGGTGAGGCGCTCCGAGTCCGGCGGATATTCGATGACCCGGAACACCGAGCCGTCCTTCGGCGGCGGCAGCCGTGCGCCGCGGGCGATGGCGTCGGCGCTACCGCGATTGTCGGCGGGCGTGCGCGCGGTCTCCCACACTTCGTGCACGATGGCGCTGCCTTTGGTGCGGCTGAACACGTGCGGCGTCGGCGCATCGATGATGAAGACCGATTTGCCGGCGGCATCATGGCCGGTGACGACGCGTCGAACTTGTTTCGGCATGTTTATCACCGGCCGCTGCGCAGGCGCGCGAGCAGCTCTTCGGTCGGATACGAATCCGCCGGCAGGCCGAATTTGACCTGCGTGGCTTTGACGGCCTGGCGGCTTTTGATGCCCAAAAAGCCGTCGATCTTGCCGACGTCGTAGCCGGCGTGGGTCAAGAGCGTCTGCAACTCCTTGACCTGCTCGAACGACAGCGCCGGCGGCGGGTTGCCGCGATGCAGCGCCGGCGCGCCGTTGATGCGGGTGGCGAGGTACGCGGCCGTGGTCGAGTAGACCAGCGAATTGTTCCACTGCAGATAAATGTCGAAGTTCGCGTAGACCAGAAAGGCCGGACCGAGGCGGCCCATCGGCAGGAGCAGCGACGCCGGCAGAATGTCGGACGGCAGCGGCCGCCCGTCGGCGAGCGTGACGCCCATTGCCGCCCATTTGCTGCGCGGCAGCTTGGTGTCGAGGTCGGCCTGCTCCCACGGCAGCCGTGCCGGCACGCGCACTTCGGTCAGCCACGGCTCGCCGCGCTTCCAGCCGAGCCCGACCAGATAATGCGCGGTCGAGCCGAGCACGTCCGGCACGTCGTGAATGAGGTCGCGCCGGCCGTGGCCGTCGTAGTCGACGGCGTATTTGAAATATTCGGTCGGCATCATCTGGGTCTGGCCGAGCTCGCCGGCCCACGAGCCGATCATGTCCTGCGGCACCAGATCGCCGCGCTCGATCAGGCGCAGGGCGTCGAACAACTGGCCACGAAAGCGCTCGGCGCGGCGGCAATCGTAGGCCAGCGAGGCGATCGAGCTCAGCGTCGGGTACTTGCCCATGTTGGCGCCGAAGTCGCTTTCGAGTCCCCAGAACGAGACGATCACCGGCGCCGGCACGCCGTAATCGTGGTCGATGCGCGCGAACACCGCGGCGTGCTGCTTGATCAGTGCCGAGCCGCGCTGGATGCGATAGGCCGCCGCCATGCGGTCGGAGAATTGCAGGAACGTTTGGGTAAAGACGCGTTGGCCGCGATCGATGTTGACGATGCGCTGGTCGTAGGTGAGATACGGCCGCGCGGCGGCGACGGCGCGCGATGCGATGCCCTGCGCTTGTGCCTCGCGCTCGAAGCCGGCGAGCCAGCTGTCGTAGGAGCCGGAGGTGCGGCACGGCACATCGGCGGACGCAGGGGTGGCCGCGACGAGACTCGCGACAAGTGTGATTGATGAAAGCAGGCCAGGTCGCATTTTGCATTCCCTCACTTGTCATGGCCCGCGCAGGCGAGCCATCCAGTAGTCGGGGCGGGTATAAAGTTTCGCTGCATCGGTTGTCGAAAATTCAGGGGTTACTGGATCGTCGCTTTCGCGGACGATGACAATGACGTGGATCAGGCGCGCGCCTTCTCATACCAATCCAAAATCTCCTCACCGGTCCAGAACACGACGCCGTCGTGGCGGCGGACGTGGTCGTAGATGGCTTCGAGGTATTTGATGCGGTGCGGTTGGCCGCTGATATAGGCGTGGATGGCGAGCGAGCAGATTTTGGCCCGGTGCGCGCTCTCGGCGTAGAGCCGGTCGAACTGGTCGATGACGCGGCGTTGCAGATAATCGCTCTCGTGGTGCTGCACGATCATCATCGGGATGTCGTTGAGCTCGAGCGTGTAGGGCAGCGTGACCAGCGGCCCCTTGGCGGTGCGGATCGTGGTCGGCTCGTCGTCGTAGACCCAGTCGCCGACATATTTGATGCCGGCGTCGACCAGCAATTCCGGCGTCTCCAAGGTCTCGGTCAGCCCCGGGCCTAGCCAGCCCACCGGACGCTTTCTGGTGAAGCGCTCGATGACGTCGAGCGAGCGCGCGATCATCGCTTTCTGGTTCGGCTCGCTGTGGATCGGGCCCTGCTGATAGGCGTGGCCCATGAACTCCCAGCGGTCGGAGCGCGCCTGTTCGGCGACGCGCTTATAGTCTTCGCAGACCCGCGCGTTGATCGCGAGCGTCGGCCGGATGTTTTGCCGCTTGAACAGATCGAAGAAGCGCCAGACGCCGACCCGCATGCCGTATTCGTGCCAGCTCCAGTTCGGCACGTCGGGCAAAAAAGTCTGCCCGGTGGGCGGCGCCAGCACTTGGCGCGCCATCGCCTTGGCGATGTCCCAGACTTCGAGATTGACGATGGTCCAGAATATCAGGCGCGCGTTGCCGGGAAGTTTGAGCGGCGGCCGGTCGACGATGGCCGAATATTCGACCCGCTCGCGCGGCAGCATCGGCTTGGCCGCGCCTTTTCTCGCGCTCCGGCGCTTTTTCATCGTCCCACCCTCATGCGAATCCGCGCTTTCCGGGGACCATACGTCGCGGCTATGGCGGCGACAACGCTGCCGGCTTTGTGTCGCGAACCGCGTCAAAGATCACAAGCCCGTTAGGGCGCGCGAAAGCGCATTGCAGCCGGCGGCGAAAGGCGCATTGATGGAACCAGGCGGCCCGGGGACCGATTATTGTATCAAGCCTCGATTGTGTCTCTTCGATTTCCCCTTTCCTGTGGATTTTGCGATGCCACGCTCTGCCGCTTCCCGGCCAATTCGGTTGTCAGAGACGGTCGGTTCGCTGCCGGACTCGACGGATGCAGCCACAGCGTCCGATGAGCCGCGACGGTTCTGGCGCGAGGCTTTTCGCGGCGTGCGCGCCGAGACCGAGCGGCGCGCCGGCTTGTTATCGGCCGAGGATCAGGTGGTCCAGTCGATGCCGGACGCGAGCCCGACCAAATGGCATCGCGCCCACGTCACCTGGTTCTTCGAAGAGTTTTTGCTGCGTCCCTTTGCGCCGGCCTATAAGCCGTTCGACGAGCGCTTCGCTTATCTGTTCAACTCATATTACGTGTCGGCGGGGCCGCGGCAGGCGCGCCCGCAGCGCGGCCTGATCACGCGGCCGGGCGCCGCCGAAGTCGCCGATTATCGCGCCCACGTCGATCATGCCGTCGCCACACTGATCGAGACGACCAACGACTTCGCCGCGATCGCGCCGATCGTCGAGATCGGGCTGCATCACGAGCAGCAGCACCAGGAGCTGTTGCTCACCGACATCCTGCACGCGTTTTCGCTCAACGCGACGCACCCGGCCTACGATCCGCACTGGCGATGGCCGAAAAGCGACGCGGCGAGCGTCGCGGCGGTGGAGTCGGTCGGCGGGGTTCATCGCATCGGCCACGACACTGACGGTTTCTGCTTCGACAACGAACGGCCGGCGCATGATGTGCTGCTACAGCCGGTGCGGCTATCGCACGCGCTGGTGACCAACGGCGAGTGGCTCGCATTCATGGCGGATGGCGGCTACACGACGCCGACGCTGTGGCTCTCGGACGGTTTTGCCGCGGCGGAGGCGGAGCGCTGGCGCGCGCCGGGCTATTGGCGGCAGATCGACGGCGCGTGGTTTGCCATGACGCTCGGCGGCTTGCGTCCGGTCGATCCGGCGCAGCCGGTCTGTCACGTCAGCTATTACGAGGTCGACGCGTTCGCCCGCTGGGCCGGCAAGCATTTGCCGAGCGAGGCCGAATGGGAAGTGGCGGCACGCGCCGGCGCGCTGGCCGATGCGTTCGGAAAGGTCTGGCAGTGGACGCGCAGCGCCTATTCGCCGTATCCCGGCTATCGCGCGACCGAAGGCGCGCTCGGCGAGTATAACGGCAAGTTCATGGTCAATCAGATGGTGCTGCGCGGCTCCTCGCTGGCGACGCCGGACGGCCACGCGCGGGCGAGCTACCGCAACTTCTTTTATCCGACGGCGCGCTGGCAGTTCAGCGGCTTGCGGCTTGCGCAATTCGACGGTTGAATGCTGTCATGAATGTTCGCAGCGTGTTTCAGACCGGGCGCCTGACCGGGACGCCGGATCCGTTTGCCGCCGACGTGATGGCCGGCCTCACCGCCCAGCCCAAAGCGCTGCCGCCGAAGTATTTTTACGATCTCGCCGGTTCGGCTTTGTTCGAGCGCATCACCGAGCTGCCGGAATATTATCCGACGCGCTGTGAGATCGGCATTTTGCAGGACAATGCGCGGGCCATCGCCGCGATGTTCCCGCCCGGCTGCGCGCTCATCGAATTCGGCAGCGGCTCGAGCCGCAAGGCGCGCATCCTTTTGGACGCCGCCCCGAAGGTGGCAGCCTACATCGCCGTCGATATTTCGGGCGACTTCCTGCAGCAGGATCTGGCGCAGCTCGAGCGCGACCTGCCGTGGCTCATCGTCCATCCGCTGGTGGCGGACTTTACCCAGCCATTCGCCATACCGGGCGATCTGGCCGCGCTGCCACGTGTCGGCTTCTTCCCCGGCTCGACCATCGGCAATTTCGAGCCGGCCGACGCCGGAGCATTCCTGCGCCATGCCGGAGAAGTGCTCGGCCCGGGCACGCTGTTTCTGGTCGGCGTCGATCTGGTCAAGGATCACGGCATTCTGCACCGCGCGTACAACGATTCTGCCGGCGTCACGGCGCAATTCAACTTGAACCTGCTGGCGCGGATCAATCGCGAGCTCGGCGCCGATTTCGACCTCGCGGCCTTCGAGCATCGCGCCTTCTTCAACGCCGAACAAAGCCGCATCGAGATGCATCTCGTCAGCACCAAGCCGCAGCAGGTGCACCTGAACGGGGTCAATATCGACTTCCGCCAAGGCGAAACCATCCACACCGAAAACAGCTACAAATACACGATCGAGTCGTTTCAGGCGCTCGCGCGCAGCACCGGCTGGTCGCCGGTCGAGGCGTTCAGCGATGAGCTGTTCGCCGTGCACGCGCTGCGCCGCTGATCCTCCATAGTCGGCCGCCGAACCATCTCCCGCGGTGCTGCGTTGCTCCTTATGCACATAGGCATGGAGGACGATAATGCCGCGAAAGCAGACCATCAAACGGGCGCGGCAGGACGCCCGCGAAGGCAAGTCGCCGTCGACCCAGGCGGGCGAATTCGTCCGCGACGAGATCGACAAGATCCGCCACGGCGAGCACGGCGCGCGCTCGACCAAGCAGGCTATCGCGATTGGGTTGTCGGAGGCGCGGCGCGCCGGCGTAAAGCTGCCGCCGCCCAAGAAGGGCAGGGTGAACGAGCGCACCCGGCGCAGCGCCGAATACGCCTACGAAGCCGGCCAGGGTAAGCGCAAGACCAAGCGCCGGCCGCGGGTCTCGCGCGCCGTGTCGCGGGCGCTCAAGCGCGAGCCGCGCAGCACCGCTTCGCCAGCGGCACTGTCGCGTCAGGCGCGCAGCGCCGCCCAAGGGCGCACCGCGGCACAGCGTTCCGCCTCGGCGCGGCAGGCCGCGCACACCAAGGGCGCGGCGCGCCGGTCCGCGGCCGCCAAGAAGGCGGCGCGCACGCGCAAGCGGCATTCCCGATGACGGATGCGGGATGACAGACGCCGCCTGATGCGTGATGATCCGGCGCCCGTCATCTGACATCCGTATACCCGATGCCCGTCTGCGAAGCCGATCCGTGGCGCCTGCAATATTTTGCCCACGTCAAGACCGCGGCCAATATTCCGACCGAGGATTGCGACGCCTGGCAATGGTATCCGGCGCAGCGTTGGGTCTATGACAAGCTTGCGGTGGCGCTGAGCCAAAAGCTCGACGCGGCGCCGCACGGTGTGGCGCCGCTGCGCTTTCCGGTGTTCTCAAAACCGATCGTCAATCTCAAGGGCATGGGCGTCGGCAGCCGGGTGCTGCACTCGGCCGCCGATTACGAGCGGCATTATCAGCCCGGCCATTTCTGGATGACGCTGCTCGACGGCCGCCACGTGTCGTCCGACGTCGCCGTGGTCGCCGGCGAGCCGCGCTGGTGGCGCCACGTCACCGGCAAGCCGGCCGGCGAGGGCACCTTCGACTATTGGATCGTGCATGCCGGACCGGATGAGGCGATCGAAGAGCGGTGCGGCGCCTGGATCGCGGCGCATCTCGCCGATTACACCGGCATGCTGAACCTGGAGACGATCGGCGGCACCATCATCGAAGCGCACTTACGTTTTGCCGATCAATGGCCCGATCTTTACGGCCCTGGCTGGGTCGAGGCGCTGGTCGGGCTTTACGAGCGCGGCGACTGGGATTTTTGGGACGACGAACCGAGCGAAGGCTACAGCGCCGTGCTGTTCGGCTCGAACGGTCGCAATTATCGCCACCCGCCGGCCGTGCTGGTCGACGAGGTCAAGCGCATACCGGGCGTGACCAGCGTCCAGATCACGTTTCACGAGGACCGCGCGCCCGAGCAGCACGCCATGCCGCCCGGCGGTTTTCGCCTCGCCATCGTCAATGGCTTCGATCTGCGCGCCGCGCTTTCTGCGCGCGAACGGCTGCGCGAGTATTTTTTGGGAAGCAGTGCTTGATCTCAAGCTCTCGCCACACGGCGGAGAGATGAATTTTACTTCGGGCGATCCACGCGGTCCCTTATAGTGGGCCAATGTGCGGCAAAAGTTCCATTGCGGCGCGCTTTGTTGGCGCTGCTGGGCTGTTGGCCTGCGCCGCGGCGCAGGCACACGCGGCTGAGCCGGTGCGCATCGGCATCGGCTTCGGCCTCGGCTTTCTGCCGGCCTACATCTGCGAGGATCAAAAACTCGTCGAGAAGAACGCCAAGGCGCTGCATGTCGAGGTGAAAGCATCCTACCCGCGCTTCACCGGCGTGGCGCCGATGCAGGACGCGCTGGCGGCGCGGACCATCGATGTGGCGCCGTTCGGGGTCGCGCCGCTGCTCGCGGCGTGGGAGAGCGGCAAGGGCGCGTCGCAGGTTCTGGCCGTGTCCGGACTGACGACGCTGCCGCTCGTTCTGCTCGGCAACCGGCCGCAATTGCGTTCGCTCGCCGACTTGCGCGCCGCCGACCGCATCGCGGTGCCGACGCTGACCTCGCCGCAAATGTACCTCTTGGAGATGCAGTCGGAAAAAACGCTCGGCGCCTATGACCGGCTGCGCGGCGACATCGTGGTGCTGCCGCCGAGCGATGCGGCAACGGCGCTGATCGCCGGCAGCGAGGACATCGCGGCCTATTTCTCATCGGCGCCGTTTACCGAGATCGCGCTCAAGGATCCGAAAATTCACCGCATGCTGAGCTCGCAAGACATCGTCGGCGGCAAAGTCTCGTTGCTGCTCATGGCGGCGACCAAAGGTTATGTCGAGAGGAACGCCAAGATCGTCGAGGCGATCGACAAAGCGATGGACGAAGCCGCGCGTCTCATTCGCGACGATCCGAACCGCGCCGCGCGTATCTACTTGGCGCACGAGCCGTCGAAGGCGCTGGATGCGCCCGCCGTCGCCGCCGTGCTCAAGGACAACAGGGACGAATTCGGCAGCGCCGTGCACGGCATCGAGGTTTTTGCCGATTTCATGGCCCGGCACGGCGAGCTGAAAGCGCCGCCGAAAAGCTGGCAGGACGTGGTCGCGCCGGCCTTGCTCCATTCGCCGAGCAGCTAGCACCCGCCGTCGGCTTGACGGCATGGCGCGTGGCGCGCGAGACTCGCGGCAAATTGACACGCAACGCCCCCGGTTCACGGGCGGCCGCGCATACGGGAGGACGCCATGTCGAAGGGTCGTAATGG
This sequence comes from Xanthobacteraceae bacterium, assembly GCA_035651875.1. Lineage (GTDB taxonomy): Bacteria > Pseudomonadota > Alphaproteobacteria > Rhizobiales > Xanthobacteraceae > BOG-931. The sequence continues at coordinate 28,950 of DASRET010000043.1, read as the reverse complement.
GTCGAGCCGCCGTAACTTTCTCAAGAACGCCGGTCTGGTCGGCGCCGCCGCCGCGAGCGCGGTAACGCCGCCGGTTGCCGCCGATGCGGCGCCGGCCGGGCCGCTGTCGAAAAAGGCGTTGCCGCCCGGCCCGCGCCAGATCGCGGCCGAGACCATGGCGCCGGCCAACGATCCGGTGAATCAGACTTCGAGCGGCGGCGACTTCATGGTCGACGTGCTCAAAACCCTCGACATCGATTATCTGACCATCAACTGCGCCTCGAGCTATCGCGGCCTGCATGAGGCTGTGGTCAACCACGGCGGCAACACCAAGCCCGAGATCATCACCTGCGTGCACGAGGACATCGCCGTGCACATGGGCCAAGGCTACGCCAAGATCGAAGGCAAGCCGCTCGCCATGGCGTGCCACGGCGTGGTCGGCCTGCAGCACGCGACAATGGCGATGTACAACGCCTGGTGCGACCGCGTGCCGGTGCTGGTGTTCGGCGGCAACATCATGGAGGCCGACAAGCGCGCGCCAGGTGCCGAATGGCTGCATGCCGGCGTCGACATCGGCCAGATCGTGCGCGAGTTCACCAAGTGGGACGACCAGCCGGCATCGCTGCAGCATTTCGGCGAGTCGGTGGTGCGCGCCTACAAGATCGCCTGCACGCCGCCCATGGGGCCGGTGTTCATCGCGCTCGACGGCGAGCTGCAGGAAAATCCGATCGCCAATAGGAAGGCGCTGCGCATTCCGAAATTCGAGCCGGTGATCCCGCCGCAGGGCGATGCCGGCGCGCTCGCCGAAGCCGCCAAGCTCCTGGTCAACGCGCAGAACCCGGTCATCATCTGCGACCGCATGGCGCGCACGCCGGCCGGCATGGGCCACCTCGTCGCGCTCGCCGAAGCGCTGCAATGCGCGGTGATCGACAATGCCGGCCGTATGAACTTTCCGTCACGGCATCCGCTCAACCAGAGCTTCCGCCGCGCCATCATCGGCCAGGCCGACGTGATCCTGGCCATCGAGATGAACGATCTGTGGGGCGCGCTGAGCCACTTCCACGATCGCATCGTGCGCACCTCCGGACCGGCCACCAAGCCGGGCGCCAAAATCATCACGCTCGGCGTGCGCGATCTTTATCTCAAAGCCAACTATCAGGATTTCGGCCGCTGGCACGACGTCGATCTTGACATCGCCGGCGACGGCGAGGCGTCGCTGCCGGCGCTGACCGAAGCGGTGCTGAAACTCACCAGTTCCGACCGCAAGTCGGCGTTCGCCGAGCGCGGCCGCAAGTTGGCCGCCGCGCATCAGGCCATGGTCGAGCGTTCCAAGGTCGACGCCACTATCGGCTGGGACTCGAGCCCGATCACCACCGCGCGAATGTGCGCCGAGGTCTACAACCAGATCAAGGACGAAGACTGGTCGCTGGTCGGCACCGCGATCCGGCTAAGCTGGATGCACCGGTTGTGGGACTTCAAGAAGCCTTATCAGTGGAATGGCGGCTCCGGCGGCGCCGGCGTCGGCTACAATCTGCCGGCCTCGATCGGCGCGGCGCTCGCCAACAAGAAACACGGCCGCTTCACGGTCGCGTTCGGCGGCGACGGCGACTTCATGTTCAATCCCGGCGCGCTGTGGACGGCGGCGCACCACAACATTCCGATCCTCTACATCGTCCACAACAACCGCGCCTATCATCAGGAATACATGTATCTGGCGGCGATGGCGGCGCGGCACGGCCGCGGCGTCGACAAGATGGACATCGGCACCACCATCAAGGACCCGAACATCGACTACGCCACCGTGGCCCGCGGCATGGGGGCCCACGGCGAGGGGCCGATCACCGATCCGAAGGACTTGGCGCCGGCGCTCACCCGCGCCATCGCCGCGGTCAAGGCCGGCGGCCCGGCCGTGGTCGACGTCGTCACCGATCCGCGTTGAGGAGGGGGTTTTATGCGTATATTGCGAGTCACAGCGGCCGCGGCTTGGTTCGCCGCGGCTACGCTCGGTGCAGTATGTAGCGCTGCGCAAGCCGAGGACGCGGCGGCCGGCGACGCCGCCCACGGCAAGGTGGTGTTCCTCAAGGAGCAGTGTTTCACCTGCCACGGCCGCTCGGGCCAGGGCGGTGCCTACAATGGGCCTGCGCCGATTCTGGCTCAGACGGCGCTGCCGCTCGAGGCTTTTCGGGCGCAGGTGCGCAACCCGGTCAACGACATGCCGGCCTATTCGGATGCGGTCTTGTCGGACAAGGACATCGCCGACATCTATGCCTTCGTGAAATCGCTGCCGGGCTCGCGCTCGCCGAAGGATATTCCGATCCTGAATAATTGACGCGCGCGGCTGTTAAACACCGGCAGTGCTCTCCCTGGCTGTCATGCCCCGCGAAGGCGGGGCATCCAGTAAACGCGGGTAGGGTGGTGATTACTGGATCATCCGCTTGCGCGGATGATGACAACAACGGATGAGATTTTCTCTGAGAGGACACCATGGCCAATCTTAACGTCATCAGCATTTGCGGCAGCCTGCGCAAGGGCTCGTTCAACCGCATCGTCATGAACATGCTGCCGGGGCTCGCGCCCGAGGGCATGCAGATCAAGGAAGCGCCGCCGTTTTCCGAGTTTCCGCTCTACAATGCCGACATCCAGAACTCGACCGGCTTTCCGGCGCCGGTGCAAACTCTGGCTGATGCGATCCGTGCCGCCGACGGCGTGATCTTCGTGACGCCGGAATACAATTTCGGCATTCCCGGAGCCCTGAAGAACGCCATCGACTGGGTGTCGCGGCTGCAAAACCAGCCGTTTGCCGGCAAGCCGGTGGCGCTGCAATCGGTCTCGCCGGGCCCCGTGGGCGGCGCGCGCGTGCAGTACGACATGCGGCGCTCCATGGTGTTCCTCGACGCGCTGACCTTGAACAAGCCGGAAATTTTTATCGGCAATTGCGCGCAGCGCCTCGACGACAAGGCCGGCAAGATCACCGACGAGCCGACCATCGGCTTCATCAAGCAGCAGCTCGCCGCCTTCGCCAAGTTCATCGCCGCCCACGGCGCGAAGGGCTAAAATTTCAGGACAAACAACAGAGGGAATGGACGTGTCCGATAATCAGGTCAATGTGCTCGTGGTCTGCGGCAGCCTGCGGCAGAACTCCTATAACGCGGCGCTGGCGCGCGCGCTGCCTGGCCTGGCGCCGCCCGGCATGGCGCTCACGGCCGGGCCGCCCTATCACACCATGCCGATCTACAATCACGACATTCAGGACGCGACCGGCTTTCCGGCCGATGCTGTCGCGTGGGCCGACGCGATCCGCGCCGCCGACGGCGTCATCATCGTGTCGCCGGAATACAACTGGAGTATTCCGGGCGGGCTGAAGAACGCGATCGACTGGGTGTCGCGCATGAAGGACGTGCCGTTCAAGGAAAAGCCGATCCTGCTGCAATCCTGCGCCACCGGCGCGCTCGGCGGCGCGCGTATGCAGTATCATATGCGACAGTGCCTGACGGGGGTTGATTCAATCTTTTTCGGCAAGCCCGAGGTGCTGGTGACCTTCGCGGCGAAAAAATTCGACGAGAAGACGCTGGCGCTGACCGATCAGCCCACCATCGACATCGTCAAGCAGCAGCTCGCCGGCTTCGAAAAATTCGTGCGGCGGCTCAACGGGAAGAAATAAGATGGCGCGGCTCGACAAGCGCGTGGCGCTCCTGACCGGCGGCGCCAAAGGGATCGGCCGCCATTATGCGCAGGCGCTGGCCCGCGAGGGCGCGCGGCTGATGATCGCCGACGTCGCCGACGGGAGCGAGCTCGCCGAAACCATTGCGCGCGAGCACGGCGCCAATTCGGTGGCGAGCGCGGTGACCGACGTGAGCAACGAGGGCGCCGTCAAGGCGCTGGTGGCGCAGACCATCGAGCGTTTCGGCAAGATCGACATTTTAGTCAATAACGCCGCCTTGTTCGCGCCGCTCGCCGAGCAGAAGGTCACCGAGATCGACACGGACCTTTGGGACCGCGTCATGGCGATCAACATCCGCGGCGTGTTCCTGATGACCAAGCACGTCGCCCCGCACATGATCGCGCAGAAGTACGGCAAGATCATCAATATCAGCTCTGGCACGGTGGCCCGCGGCATTCCCAACTTCGCCCATTACGTGACCTCGAAGGGTGCGGTAACGGCGTTCACCCGTTCGGTGTCGCGCGAATTGGGCGAGCACAACATCTGCGTCAACAACCTGGCGCCGGGCTTTACGCTCTCCGACAGCGTCATCAACGAAAATCCCGGCCACCTCGATCACTCGCGGGCGCCGTCGCTTGTTCGCCGCGCCATCAAGCGCGACGAATACCCGGAGGACCTTCTGGGCGCGCTGATCTTTCTCGCGTCGCCCGACAGCGATTTCATCACCGGCCAGACCATCGCGGTCGACGGCGGGGCCAATAACACCTGAACCGAGCGGCGCATGCGCGTGGCGCTGAAAATTCATCCGGACTCGCGCTGTCCTGCAGTGCACCAGGTTGAAGTCGAGGCGGCGCGCCCGCAGGTTGGCGCCTTGGTGCTGCGCTATGTCGTGGATGGCGACATGCGCGGCCTGGTGTTGCCGCCTGTCGCCGAGCCGGCGCGGACCGACGCGTTATGGCAACACACCTGCTTCGAGGCATTCATTCGGCCGGGATCCGAGGCAGCCTATTATGAGTTCAACTTTGCGCCGTCGACGCGGTGGGCGGCGTACCGGTTCGATGGTTATCGGGAAGGGATGCGGGCCGCCGACCAGATCGGCGCGCTGCGCATCGAGGTGGATTGCACGCCCGAGCGCTACACGCTGCAGGTCGCATTGCAGTGCGATGAATCGTTCGAGCTGGCTCGCGCGACTTGGCATGTCGGCTTCTCGGCCGTGCTCGAAGCCGTATGCGGCGACAAATCGTATTGGGCGCTCGCGCATCCACCCGGAAAACCGGATTTTCATCACGCCGATTGTTTTGTGGCGGAATTGAAGTAAGCGCCGGGCGTATCGGATAAGCTGTCCCGCATGACATTCGGCATCGATCGCCTCATCGCGGACCCGGTCTTGCGCAAGCCGCTGGCCGGCCGCCGCGTGGCGTTGCTGGCGCACCCGGCGTCGGTCACGGCTGACTTGACGCATTCGCTCGATGCGCTCGCCGCCTGCGGCGACGTCAAGCTCGCCGCCGCGTTCGGGCCGCAGCACGGGCTGCGCGGCGACAAGCAGGACAACATGATCGAATCGCCGGATTTTTACGATCCGGTGCATCGCATTCCCGTGTTCAGCCTGTACGGCGAGGTGCGGCGGCCGACCGACGCGATGCTGGATGCGTGCGACGTCGTGCTCGTTGATCTGCAGGATCTGGGCTGCCGCATCTATACCTTTGTCACCACGCTGCGCTACCTGCTGGAAGCGTCGGTGCGGCGCCAAAAAGAAGTCTGGGTGCTGGAGCGGCCCAACCCGGTCGGCCGGCCGGTCGAAGGTTTTTTGTTGCGCGCGGGCTGGGAGAGCTTTGTCGGCGCCGGCCCGCTGCCGATGCGGCACGGGCTCACGCTCGGCGAGATCGGCGCATGGTTCGTCAAGACGCTCAAGCTCGACATCGCCTATCGGGTCATCGCCATGGCGGGCTGGCAGCCCGACGCGGCGCCCGGCTTCGGCTGGCCGCTCGGCGCGCGCGCCTGGGTCAATCCCAGCCCGAACGCGCCGAACCTGTGGATGGCGCGCGCCTATGCGGGCACGGTGATGGTCGAGGGCACGACGCTGTCCGAAGGCCGCGGCACCACCCGGCCGCTCGAACTGTTCGGCGCGCCCGACATCGATGCGCACGCGGTGGTCAAGGAGATGCACGCGCTGGCGCCGCACTGGCTCGCCGGCTGCAGCTTGCGCGCCTGCTGGTTCGAGCCGACCTTCCACAAGCACGCCGGCAAACTGTGCGGCGGCGTGCAGATTCATACCGAAGGCCCGGCTTACGACCATGCGGCGTTCAAGCCGTGGCGGCTTTTGGCGCTTGCCTTCAAGGCGATCCGCCGCCTGCAGCCCGACTATCCGCTGTGGCGCGACTTTGCCTACGAGTACGAGCACGGCAAGCTCGCCATCGACGTTATCAACGGCAGTCCGCTGCTGCGCGAGTGGGTCGACGATGCCGGTGCCGCGCCGGGTGATCTGGAGGCGCCGGCGAGCGCCGACGAGCGGGAGTGGCTGAAGGAGCGCGAGAGCTACCTCCGCTATTGATCGCCGGCGATTCGGCTGTGGCGATTGCGCCCGTGCGGCGATAAGATCGGGCCGTCGAGACAGCGGGGGTGACTGACATGCTCAACCGTCGCGACTTGATTGTGCTCTCGGCCGCCCAGGCGGTCACGGCCGGCGTTTTCATCGATACCGGCCGGGCGCAGACGCCGCAGAGCGGATACCCAAGCAAAGCCGTGCGCATCATCGTGCCGGTCGCGGCCGGCGGGCCGACCGACATTGTCGCGCGCACGCTGGCCGACAAGCTGTCGGCCATGTGGCATCAGCAGGTCTTCATCGAGAACAAGCCGGGCGCCGGCAACAATCTGGGCTGCGAGTACGTGGCGCGCTCCGATCCCGACGGCTACACGATTTTGTTCGATCCCGGCGCCATGGCGTCGAACACCAGCCTGTACGGCAAGCTGACCTATAACGCGGTGACCGATTTTGCGCCGGTGTCGCTGGTAGCGCTGGTCGATTATTTCATGTTCGTGCCGAACTCTTCGCCGGCCCATACGCTCCCGGAGTTCATCGCCCATGTCAAAGCGCATCCCGGCAAGCTGACCATGGCGTCGCCGGGGACCGGCAGCGCGCCGTATCTGGCCGAGATGATGTTCCTGCAGATGGCCGGGCTGTCGATGACGCACGTGCCGTATCGCGGCGCCGCGCCCGCCTTCACCGATCTCATTCCGGGCCGGGTCGATTGCTATTTCGGCAGCGGCACGCTGTTGTCGTACTCGCGGTCCGGGCAGGTGCAGGTGCTGGCGGTCACCGGGGCCAAGCGCAATCCGGCGGCCCCGGATGTGCCGACCATCGCCGAGGCCGGCGTGCGGGGCTACGAGGTGACCGGAACGCAGGCGCTGTTCGTGCCGGCCAAGACCGCGCCCGAGATCGTGCGCAAGGTCAGCGCCGATACCAATGCGGCGCTGGCCGATCCGGCGATCAAGACCAAGCTCCTGGAGACCGGCTATATCGCCGGCGGTTCGACGCCCGATGCGCTTGGCGAGCGGCTCAAATCGGACATCGTGCGCTGGAGCGGCGTCATCAAGTCGCTCGGCATCAAGCTCGACTAGGCGTGCGCTGCGGTCGCAATTGAACGGCAGACCGTCTATCCTGTGCCGATGTCGCGCACGGTCTCCGCATCAACCGCAATTCTGCTGGCGCTGCTGCCGGCCGTTGCGTTCGCCGCGCCCGCTCACAAGCGGCACGTCTACCATTGGCACGGCTACGGCTTCCTGCCCGGCTACCATCAGCCGCCCAACAACAATGTTCCGGTTTACGGCCCCAAGGGCGCAACCGGCGGCGCGGCGCCAAGGTATGCGCCGAGCTACTACTGGTACGACGGCAGCCATTACTACTTCGGCAATCCCGGGTTCTTCGATCGTCGCTACAACGGCGGCAGTTTCGGTCCGTGCTGGACGTGGACGCCCATCGGGCCGATCTGGAATTGCGGTTAGACGGTCGCAGAACGCCTGCTCGCGCCATCTTGCGCAACGAGGGAGCGGGACATGATGAAGCCTACCCGTCGCAAATTTCTGCAGCTCGCAGCCGCTGGGCCTGCGTTGGTGGCCGCACCGGGCGTAGCGAGGGCGCAAGCCTATCCATCGCGGCCGATCACGATGGTCGTGCCCTTTCCACCCGGCGGATTGACCGATGTGCTTGGGCGCGTGCTTGCCGCCGGGATGCAGGCGGTGCTCGGGCAAACCGTTGTCGTCGAGAATGTCGGCGGCGCCAGCGGCAGCATCGGCACCGGCCGGGTCGCGCGTGCGGCGCCCGACGGCTACACCATCGTCCTGGGCATATGGAACACGCACGTCGCCAATGGCGTCACCTATAAGCTCGACTACGACGTGGTGAAGGATTTTGCGCCGCTCGCGCTGTGCGCGGACGCGCCATTGGTGCTGCTGGCGAAAAAGTCCGCACCGGCCAACGATCTGCGCGGCTATATCGATTGGCTGAAGGCCAATCCCGACAAGGCCTCGATGGCGACCGTCGGCATCGGCAGCCCCGGGCAGCTGCTCGGATTTTTGATGCAAAAGAACACCGGCGCGCGATTCACCCTGGTGCCGTATCGCGGTGCCGGCCCGTCGGTGCAGGACGTCGTCGCCGGGCAGATCGACATGACGTTCGCCAACACGGCAACGGCGCTGCCGTTCGTGCGGGCCGGCAGCCTGAAAGCGTTTGGCGTGACGTCGTTGCGCCGCATCACGGCGGCACCGGACATTCCGACCATGGATGAAGAGGGGCTGCGCGGGTTCTCGTTTTCATTATGGGGCGCGCTGTTCGCGCCGCGCGACACGCCGCGCGACATCATCGACAAGCTCAATGCTGCCGCCGTGAAGACGCTGCACGATCCAGACGTTGCGCGGAAACTGGAAGCCCAGGGGTTCGCCATTCCCTCCGCCGACCGGCAGACGCCGCAAGCGCTTGCCGCCTACCAGAAGGCGGAAATCGACAAGTGGTGGCCGATCATCCGGGACGCCGGCATCAAGGCGCAGTGAATCGCGACCTTACGACAAGGCGGCTTCGACGCCGCGCGCGGCCAACAGCTCGGCAACGCGCTTGCGCGCATGGAATGCGCGGGTTTTCACCGTTCCCGGCGGCACGCCGATGATCCGGGCGACGTCTTCGATCGACTGCTCGTGATAATAGATGAGATCGAGGACTTCCCGGTGCGCGGCCGACAATTGCTTGAGACACTCTTGCAGCAGCGTGCTGTCCTGCTTCTTCTGCAACGCGATCTCGGGATCGTCGGCCAGGTCTTCGAGCGATTCGCAGGTGTCCTGATCGAGCTCATCGAACGACCGCCGGCGCAGCGACGAAAGCGCCTTATAGCGCGCGATGCCGAGGATCCAGGTCGACACCTGCGAGCGGGCGTCGAAGCGGCCGGCGCTGCGCCAGACCTCCAGGAACACTTCGCTCAGCAAATCCTCCGCCGTCGCGTCGTTGCCCACCATCCGCTTGAGAAAGCGAAAAACGCGCACGTTGTGCCGGGCGAACAGAAGCCGCATGGCGTCGCGATCGCCGGAGCTGATCAGCCCGATCAACGCTTCGTCCGAGGTTTTCTTGACGGATGATGACCCGCTCGATGCAACACCGGCGAGCGCTACGCTGTAACTGTGCATGGCTTGCACCCCCCTTATCCTTGAGGGCAAGCTAGAAGCGGGCATGCCATGCCGCCATGCTACGTTTGGGAAACAAGCCCCAACGAAACGACAGGATATCCTATACGGGGGTATAATACGTCCGCAGCGGCGGGATTTATCGGTCTGCGCGCCCGTGGCTCAACGCCCTGTCGAGGCACGCGACGAAGCTTTGGTCATCAAACGGTTTGCGCAGGAAGCCGAATGCGCCGGCCTCCATGGCCTGGGCCTCGACCTGCTCTTCGAAATATGCGGTGACGAAGATGACCGGCACGCAGCGGCCATCGGCGATCAACCGATCCTGCAGGTCTATGCCGCTCATCCCCGGCATATGCAGATCGGTGATCAGGCAGGACGAATGCCAGCCGTTCTCCGATTCCAGATATTCTTCGGCTGAGGAAAAGACCTGGGTCTTATAGCCCAGCGATCGGACCAGCCTTTGTGTGGCTTCGCGTGCCGATGGATCGTCGTCGATTATCGCGATCACGTGAGCTTTTGCCAATTCCACGGTTCCTACGATACGCGATCTAATGCACAGCGAACGGTGGTGCTACTCTACATAGGCAAGCTTCACGTATCGGTTTGGGGCAGCGAAACTATACTTGTGTATAGGTTGTCAATCGGTGCGGCGGATGCCGAGCACATCGGCCATGCGAACGAGTTCGGCGAGCGTTTTCGCCCCCATTTTCCGCATCACGTTGCCGCGGTGAACCTTGACCGTGATCTCGCTGACGCCGAGTTCGCCGGCAATCTGCTTGTTCATCAAGCCTGCGGTGACCATCCCCATGACGGTCTCTTCGCGCGCGGTCAGCGAATTGAAGCTCGCCTTCAGCCTGGCGGCAGTCCCGGCTTTTTCGCGCCTGCCGCGGTCACGCTCGATGCCGATCTGCACCGCATCCAGCATGTCCTGATCGCGAAACGGCTTTGGCAGGAACTCCACCGCGCCGGCCTTCATCGCCCGCACCGTCATGGGGATGTCGCCGTGCCCGGTCATGAACACGATCGGGATGTCGATATTGGCTTTCGCCAATTCGGATTGGAAATCGAGCCCGCTCAGCCCCGGCAAGCGGACGTCGAGGACCAGACAAGTCGGGCAATCCGGCAGCTTGGCTTGCAGAAACTCGGGCGCCGAGGCGAACGCTTTGACCCGCAAGCCGACCGATGCGAACAGCCTCGACAACGCCTCGCGCAACGACGCGTCGTCGTCGATGACAAACACCATGGACTTTGTGTCGGCGGGCGGGCTCATCGGTCGAGGTCCGTCAATTCACGCCGGCGACGGGCAAGACAACCCGAAAAATCGTGCCGCGCGGATGCGCCGGCGCGGTGGAGAGCTGCCCCGCATGCCGCTCGATGATCATGCGGCACAGCGCCAGTCCCAATCCCATGCCGTGGGCCTTCGTGGTGACGAACGGGTCGAAGATATTCGCCGCCTGCTTCGGGTCGATTCCCGGCCCTGAGTCCTCCACCGCCAAAACGATCTTCTTGGCACCCTGCCGCACGGTGCTCAGCTTCAGCGTCCTGTTGTCGTCGGTTATCGCCTCCATGGCTTCGATCGCATTGCGCGCCAGATTGACCAGAACCTCCTGCAACTGACCGCGATGGCCGTTGATCAGCGGCAGCTCCGGCAACAGCTCAATGCCGGCGGAAATTCCCCGCTCGTTGAACTCGCCGTGCAGATCGTCCAGCACGCCGCGAATCAGTTCGTTCAAATCGATCGGCTCGCGGTCGCGGTCACCCTTGCCGAACAAGGCGCGAATGTTGTCAAAAATCCCGCCGGCGCGATGACTGTCACTCACCATCCTGTTCAGCGCTGCGCTCACCTCCTCGAGATTGGGCGGTGCATGCGCGAGAAATCGCAGCGCCGCTCCGCCGTTCGATGCGATGCTCGCCAAGGGCTGCCTCACCTCGTGCGAAATCGAGGCAGTCATGGCTTCCAGACTCATCAGCTTGTTGGCGCGCTCGCGCCGCAGTTCCGCGAGCGAGCGACTGAGCGCGTCGGTGCGCTGCCGCAATTCGGTCAACAGCCGCATGTTCTCGAGCGCGATGGAGACCTGGTCGGCAAAGCTCGTCATCAGCGCGATCTGCTTGTCGTTGAAGGGGCGGACCTCCTGGCGAAACACCGTGATGGCGCCGATCAGCTCGCCTTCCTTCAGCATCGGAATGCCCAGATAGGTGCGCACGCCGCCAAGCTCGATCGCAGCCACCAGGGAGGGGTCGCGCCGATGGATGTAATCGGGGTTGTCCCTGGCGTCGACGACGTGGGTCACCGCGCTGGTTTTCACCATCCGTCCGATCAGGCTGGTCGCGCTCGGGCGGAACGGTCCGCTCCTGCGATATTCGGCGAAGGACGACGGCGTGTTGTGCCAGGCGACGAGATGCAGCGCTTCCCCGTCCCAGCGGTAGATGTTGCCGAACTCGGCGTCGCAGAGCCGGGTGGCATTTTCCAACACGGTTGCGAACACGGGCTCGAGGTCGCCGGGCGAGCTGGCAATGACCTGCAAGACTTTCGACGTCGCGGTCTGCTGCTGCAGCGTTTCGCGCAATTCATGGAGCAGGCGCGCGTTTTCGACGGCAACAACGGCCTGGGCGGCGAAGTGCTGAACGATTTCGATCTGCTTGTCGGTAAACGGCCGGACCTCGGTGCGGCCCATGGAGAACGAGCCGATCAGTTCGTTCTCCTTCAACATCGGCACCGCCAGCATGGTCCGCACGCCGCCGAGCTCGACGGCGGCGACGGTCGGCGGGTTACCCTCCAGATAGGCCCGGTCTCCGGCCAGGTCGGCGATGTGAACGGGTTTTCCGGTCGCCAGCATGCGGCCGCTGGCGGAGTGCTGGCGCCTGTTATACGGCGACTGCTTGCGCAGCTCGACAAATGCCGGCGGCATATTGAGCGCCGCAATCAGCTGCAAGGCGCGCCCGTCCCAGCGGTTGATCACGCCGTTATGGGCGCCGCACAGCCGGACGGCACTCGCCAGGATGTTGCTGAAGACCGGCTGCAGATCGCCGGTCGAGCGGCTGATCAGGCGGAGCACCTCCGAGGTTGCCTGCTGGTGCTCCGCGAGCTCGCTCAACTCGCGCTCAAGCCGCGCCACCTCGGTTTGCGGGTGAGGCGCCGCGGAAGGCCTGCGATCGGCCGCTTTCAGAGCAACGCGCTGCTTTGGCGCCGCCTCGCGGCGGCGTGCTTTGACGGGGCCGTCCCCCGGTATCTCTCGCCGCATCGCGATATCCCCCCGAGGCGCGGCAAAGGAATACTAACACGGGAGGGTCGCGAACCGAAAGTCCGCCTACCGCGGCGTGCAACCGCAGCAAACAACGCTTTCAGCTGCACGCCGAACGGTCCGTCAGTTCGGGCGTGACCGCACTCGGGGGATCCAAATACCAGGGTCGTGCGCGCGCCTTCCGGTGCGCTACTCCGCCGCCACCGCGACGTCGGGAATGAACTGCGACAGCCAGACTTTGCGGCGCTTCAGGTTGGCGCGGTACAGCGCCTCGAACTCGCCCTCCGGGAAGGAATGGGTGGAGGGACGCTTGATGAGCGTCTGCGCCCACGCCTTGAGCCGTGGGAATTTGTCGATGACGCCGAGCGGCTTGATGCGGTCGAGGAAGAAGTAGCGCTGCAGGAACGGCGCGTAGGCGGCATCGACCAACGAATACTTTGCGCCGTTGAACAGCGGACCGGCCGGGCTCTGTTTCTCCAGCGCGCGCTCGAGCTGGCCGAACGCGGCCGGAATTTTTTCGGCCACCGCACTGTAGGTTGCCTCGTCCGCCGCATAGCCGGTCGCCGTGACCGAAGAGGCGAAGGTCGGCACGTAATCGGTCCAGGCCCGGTTGACGGCGCGCTGCACCGGATCCTCGGGATGCAGATGCGGCGCGATCGTCTCGTCCAGATATTCGGCGATCGCGCTCGATTCGAACAATGACACGGTGTCGTCGATGCGCAGCACCGGCACCTTCTTGTGCGGCGAGATGGCGAGAAACCAGTCCGGCCGGTTGTCCGGATCGATGTGCCGGAATTCGAACGCCGCGTTCTTCTCGCGCAGCACGATCGCGGCGCGCTGCACCCACGGGCACGTCTTGAAGCTGACCAACAGATACTTTGCCATTGCTGTCGTTCCTTATTTCGCCGCGGCCGGGAACGCCGGCAGCTTGCCGATGTCGCGGGCGTCGTGCTGGATGATCAAGGTCGCCTTGAAGTTCGCGACGATCTTCTTGAGCCGATCGATCGACGCCAGCGTCTGGGCGCGATCGTAGTTGAACCACGGCACGCCGCTGGTCTCGTAGTTTTCGCGGAAATGCACGGCGTCGCCGCTGATCACGACATTGCCCGTCTGCGGCAGCTTGACCAGCAGGCTATGATGGCCGGGCGTATGGCCCGGCGTATTGAGCATGATGACGCTGCCGTCGCCGAACACGTCCTTGTCGTTCGGTAGCGCCTCGACCTTGCCGTCGCCCTTGGCCCAGTTGGCAAACGGCGCGAAGTTCACGCCCGGTCCGGGTTTTGGACTCGTGATAGCGTCCCAGTCGCCTTTGCCGATCAAGAGCGTCGCCTTGGGAAACGAACCGACCTGGCCGGTATGATCGGCGTGGTAGTGGCTGATGCCCACATAGGTGATCTGCTCGGGCTTGACGTCGATCTTGGCCAGCTGGTCGACGATGCTGACTTTCGGCGCCACTTTCGGCGCGGTCATGGCGTGACCGGTGTCCCACAACAGGTACTGGTCGCCGTGCTTGATGAGATAACAGCTGTAGACGAATTGAATCCGTAAGTCGCCGTAAGCAAAGGTGTCGGAGAAGCGTTCGTTAACAGCAACCGGGTCCTGCGGGGTACCGCAATCAGCGAGACGGGCAAGCGACATGTCGGTTGCGGCGTCCGCCGGCGTTCCAAGACCAACGAGCGCACAGGCGCAAGCGCCGGCGAGCAGCAGGCTCAAAATCTTTTGCATGGTTTCCGCCCCTATTTTAAGCATTCAACGTGATCGAGAGGATCGATGTTGCCGGTTGTGGCGCGAGCGGTCAACGCAGGGAAGTTCAGCCCGCAGACCAGCCCCGCTGTTCCTTGGGTTCGGGCGCTATTCCCGCGTCGCTCCGCTTTGACTATATTGCGGTGAAAACCAGACGGATTCTGCGCCTTAAGGAGGATGCCATGGCGGTCGCCACCGCAAAGAAGAGCAACGGCAAGCCCGGTCCCGGCCCCAAGCACAATATCGAAGCGGCGCGCGAGGACTATTACCAGCGCATCGACAAGCACGACATGGCGCCGCTGTGGAAGGTGATGAACTCGGTGGTCACCGAGGAGCCGGTAACGCGCTGCGCGCCGGTGGTCTGGCATTTCGACGACGTCAAATCGCTGGTCATGGAATCCGGCGGGCTGATCACCACCGAAGAGGCCAAGCGCCGGGTGCTGATCCTGGAAAATCCGGCGATGCGAGGCGAATCCAAGGCCACCAACACGCTGTTCGCCGGCATCCAGATGATCCTGCCCGGCGAGGTCGCCCCGGCGCACCGCCATGTCTCCGCCGCCATCCGTTTCGTGCTCGACGGCGAGGGCGCCTACACGGCGGTCGACGGCGAGAAGGCGTTCATGTCGCCCGGCGATTTCGTGATCACCGCGAACTGGGCGCCGCACGATCACGGCAACACCTCGAAGAAGCCGATGCTGTGGCTCGACGTGCTCGATTTCCCGGCGGTCAACTTCTTCGAAGCGTCGTTCGCGGAAAGTTTCGATGCGCCGACGCAGCGGACCACGCGGCAGGACGGCGAATCGCTGAGCCGCTACGGCTCGGGCGTGCTGCCCGACGGCAAGTGGGACAAGAGCTACACCCCGGTCATCAACTACACCTACAAGCGCACGCGGCCGATCGTCGAGCGCATGCTGGCCGCGGGCGACGTCGACAAGAGCCACGGTGCGCGGGTGCGCTACGCCAATCCGGTGACCGGCGGCCCGGTGCTGCCGACCATGACGGCCTGGCTCGCCATGCTGCCGAAGGGCTTTAAGGGTGAGCCGTACCGCGCGACCGACGGCACCGTCCTCGTCTGCGTCGAAGGCGAAGGCCACACCGAGGTCGACGGCGAGGTGCTCGAGTGGGGTCCGAACGACGTGTTCGTCGTGCCGCCGTGGAAGCGCTACCACCACGTCGCGGCGAAGGAGTCGGTGCTGTTCTCGATCTCCGACCGCCCGGCCCAGGAAGCGCTCGGGATTTGGCGCGAGGGGAAATGACGAAGTCATTCCGGGGCGCGCCAAGCGCGAACCCGGAACGACGGCCATGATCTCCTTCATCCACGACGTTTCATCCCAGCGCGTCATATTCACTTCGGGCGCTCTGGCTCGCGCGGCTGAAGAAGCCGAGCGGCTGAATTTTTCCCACGCGCTGGTGGTGGCCACGCCGGGTAGCGGTGCGCGGCTAGGCCACAAAGTCGTCGATCTGCTCGGCGCGCGGGCGGCCGGCCTGCACGCGCAGGCCAGCCTGCATGTGCCGAAGGCCGTCGCGGAGGCGGGGTTGGGCGCAGCGCGTGCAGCCAAAGCCGATGGACTTGTCGCGGTCGGCGGCGGCGCGGCGATCGGGCTCGCCAAGGCCATTGCGCGCGATACGGGGCTCGCGATCCTCGCGGTGCCGACCACCTATTCGGGCTCGGAAGCGACGCCGATCTTCGGGCTGACCGATGGCGAGCGCAAAATCACCGGCCGCGACGACAGGGTGTTGCCGCGCACCATCATCTACGATCCGGATTTGACGCTCGGGCTGCCGGCGGCAGTGAGCGCGGCGAGCGGGCTGAACGCCATCGCCCATTGCGTCGAGGCGTTTTGGGCCGACGGCCGCACGCCGGTGACCGTGGGGCTGGCGAGCGAAGCGATGCGGCGGTTCGGCAGAAACCTGCCGGCTGTGGTCGCCAACGGCGCCGATGCGGCGGCGCGCGCCGAGTGCCTCGTCGGCGCCTGGCTCGCCGGCACCGTGCTTGCTGCCGGCACCGGGCTGCACCACAAGCTCGCCCACGTGCTCGGCGGGCTCGGCCTGCCGCACGCCGAGACGCACGCGATCATCCTGCCGCATGTGATGCGCTTCAATCTTGCCGCGGCGCCAGAAGCGAAGGCGCGGCTTGGCGACGCGCTCGCCAGCGCCGATCCGGCCGAGGCGGTCGCCGCCATGCTGCAGCAATTTCCGATTCCGCAGCGGTTGCGCGAGGTCGGCTTCGACCGCGGCAAGATCGAATTCGCCGCCGGCGAAATCGCCGCCGCAGCGATCAAGTCGCCGCGGCCGGCGAGCGCCGACGACGTGCGCGCGCTGCTGGCGGCGGCGTATTGAAAGCTGGGATTGCCGGCCGTTTAATTCAAAATCTTGTCCGCGATCCCGGTATCGATCAGCGCCTTCCAGCGCGTGCTGTCGCTGCGGATCAAGCTTTCGAGCTGCTCGGGCGTGCTGCTCTCGGCGGAGAGGCCGGCGTTACTGAGGTGGGCCTCGAGCGCCGGATCGGCAAAGATAGCGGCGACCTCGCGGGCCACCTTGTCGATCACGGGCTTGGGCGTCGCGCGCGGCGCCACCAGCGCGATCCAGGTCGAGCTTTCGCCGATGCCGGAGAGGCCGGGCACGCTCGACAGGCTCGGCACGTCCGGCAGGATGGGCAGCGGCCGGTCGCTGTATTTGGCCAGTGCGCGGAATTTGCCGTCGCGGATCAGCGGCAAGGCGTTGGAGACGCTGTCGAGTGCGAAATCGACCGCGCCGGTGAGCAGGCCCTGGGTGATGTCGGCGCTGCCCTTGAACGGCACCAGCGCGACGTCGATGCCGGCGGCCTTGGCGAAGGCGAGCGCGCCGAGCCGCGACGTGATGGTGCCGGCGCCCATGTTGAGCGTGTTCGGATGTGCCTTGGCCTTGGCGATCAACTCGGCGATGGATTTTGGCCCGTCGCTGCGCGTGGTGATGAGCGAGATACTCTTGTTGAGCATGGTCACCGGTGCGAGATCGCGCAGCGGCTGGTAGGGCAGGTTCTTCATCACCAACGGGTTCATCACCATGGTGACGTCCATGGCGACAAGGAGCGTGTAGCCGTCGGCCGGCGACTTCGCCACGAGCTCGGCGCCGATCGCGGTGTTGCCGCCGGCACGGTTCTCGATCACTACCGCCTGGCGCCAGTGCGCGAACATCCTCTGCGCGACGATGCGGGCGATGGTATCGGCCGGACCGCCGGCCGGGAACGGCACGATCATGCGGATGGGGTGGCTCGGATAGGTTTTGGCGTCCGCGGCCTCCTGTGCGGTGGCGGCAGACGCCATGGCGCCGAGCGCCAGCGCCAGCAGGATCGCAGCTTTGGCCGATCGCATCGCTGCCTCCGGCGTCAATCGAGTTTCAATCCGACGGCCTCGATCACCTTGCGGCGGACTTCGGCCTGCGCATGGATGAAGTCGGCAAATTCCTGCGGCGATTTGCTGGTCGCGGGCTCGACGCCGGCGGTGATGAGCCGCTGCCGCACGGTCTCGCGGCTCAGCGCCGCGACGATCTCGTCGTGCAGCTTGTTGATGATGGCGGGCGGCGTCTTGGCCGGCGCCACGATGCTTTGCCAGATGCCGAGATCGAAGCCGGGCAGCGTCTCGCCCACGGTGGGGATTTCCGGCGCCAGCGAGATGCGCTTGCCGCCGGTCAGCGCCAGGATTTTCAATTTGCCGGCGCGGGCGAACGGCAGCGCGACGTTGACGCTTTCGAGGCCGAGCTGGATTTCGCCGCCGAGGAGGCCGGTCACCTGCGTGGTGCCGCCGCGATAGGGCACCAAGGTCAGCTTGATGCCGGCCTGCATGTTGAGGAGCTCGGCGGTGACCTGCGAGGTCGGCGTGCTGTAGCCCATGTTGAGCTTGCCGGGCTTCGCCTTCTCCAGGTCGATCAGCTCGCGCATGTTGCTCGCCGGCACGGAATTGTTGGCCTCGATCACCGAAGGCACGTCGGCGACGAGCGTGATGGGCGCAAAATCCTTGAACGGGTCGTACGACAGCTTCCGGTACAGGAACGGGTTCATCACCAAGGTTCCGTCGATCGCCATCAATAGCGTGTAGCCGTCGGGCTCCGCCTTGGCGACGACCTCGGCGCCGATGATGGTGTTGGCGCCGGGCCGGTTATCGACAAACACCTGTTGGCCGAGATCGTTGCTCATCTCCTGGGCGATGACGCGGGCGAGCAGGTCGGCGGGACCGCCGGCGGCGAACGGCACGATCAGGCGGATCTGCCGCGATGGATAGTTTTGCGCCAGCGCTGCGGGCGCGAGCGTGAGGCAGGCGAGCAGGGTGGCGACGAGGCGGAGGAGGGCGGTCCTCATGGCGCTGTGCTTCCCGGCCGCGGTCAGGCGTCGATCGTTCGCATCAGCCGGCCGAGTTCCGGCATCTCCGGGGTGCCCCCGAGCTTGGCTTTGAGTCGCTTGAGGCAGCCCCACAGCACCGCCTGATTGCTGTTGACCACCGGCTTGCCCAGCTCCTGCTCGATCGCAGCCACCGCCTCGATCTGCGTGGTGTTGGTGCAGCTCAGAAAGACGCCGTCGGCCTCGGGCGTGTCGTTCTCCTTGGCGAGCTCCGCCCAGCGCTGCGGCGTGATCGCTTCGAAATCGGCGGCGCTCTTGCATTGCAGCGCGACGTCGCGGACCACGCTGACGCCGGCGGCCCCCAGATAGGCGATGATCGGCGCATTCGACATGTAGGGGCTGAGCACCACGACCTTTTTGAGCCCGAGCGCGTGCAAGGCATCGTTGACCAGGCTCGAGGTCGACAACGCCTCGATGCCGGTGGTGCGGCGAATGAGGTCGAGAATGCGCTGCTCGCCGTCGGTGCCTTCTTTCATGGAGGTATGGGTGCAGTGAAACACGATGAGGTCGGGGCCGGCGTCGGCCAGCGTGCCGGCGGCGTGCGCGATCTCGTCGGTCAATTCCGCCACCGTGCGCGCCGGCTGGCCGGCGACGCGGCCGCGCGCGACATGGATGCCGAGACCCTCGGGCGCATAATGATTGAACTGCGGTTCGGTCATGCGGTTGACCGAGGGGATAATCAGGCCGATGCGGGCGCGCGGCTCGGTGAGCGCGGGGCTGAGGGGGTCGTGTTCAAGCACTGCATCCATCTGGCGTCTCCGATGCGGCGAGGTTTTTGTGGCTGCGGTCAGTCTAGCGCGGCGGCGGGCTCGGCGCGAGGCGCAACGGCGCGCATGAGGCGTTCGCAGGTTGTGGCCTTGTCGAGTGCCATCACGGCCTCGACGATGCGCTCGCGTGCCGCGGGGGCAACGAGATCGGCGGTGACGCGGGCGAATTTTTCCAGCACGGTTTTGGCGTCCGGTCCGTCCGGCGAAAATCCGGGCGGCGCTAAAACTTCGACGGCGTGGTGGCGGCCGTCGCGACCGGTTGCGTGCAGCGCGCACGGGTAGGCACCGGAGGCGCGGCCGGCGAGGTCGGCGTCGGTCGCCATGTCGAGGCGCGCCATCAGCGCCCGCACCTTGGGATCGTTCCAGCGTTCGCCGGCGAATTGATTGAGCCCGAACCTGCCGTCGATCATCGACACGGCAATGAGAAAATGCAGGCTGTGGTCGGCGGCTTCGCGCGACGCCGGCGCGATGCGGCCCGGATCGGCGAGCTGGCGGCGCACGATCGGCAGGTCGGCGAACGTTGCGCGGATGCTGGCGAGACCGTCGACATCGCCGCCAATCTCCCGGTGCAGCGCCAGCGCGGCGGCGACCGCGCTCTGTCCGCCGGCGAAGCATGGATAGGCCTTGATGGCGACGCGGCTGATGAAGGTTTCGGCTGGCAGGGGCGCGCCGAGAATGGCGGCGGCGGATTCGGGCGCGTGCGCGAACACGGATTTGAGCCCGCGCTCCGCTTCGAACAGGTCGAGCGGCCCGGTCACTCCGGCCGCGGCGAGCAGTGCCGCCTGCATGCCGCTTTGCGCGATCAGCGCATTGGCGATCGATTTTGCCGCCGAGATGGCGCCTTCGCGCACCGCGACCGGGGTCGGCGCGCGCGCCGCACCGAGCGCAATGGCGTGCGCAAGTTTCGTTTCATCGAGGCCGAGCAGCCGTCCCGCCATGGCAGGTGCTGCCAGCCCCGAAATGCCGATGCCGTCCCACGGCGAGTCGGCACGCATCAACGCTTTGCCGCGGCCGTAAATTTCGTAGCCGATGAGGATCGCCGCCAACAGCGCGCGGCCGCTCGATCCGGCGAGTTCGGCGGCAGCGAGCGCCACCGGAATGTTGTCGCTCGGGTGCCCGCCGCGCGCGCCGCTCACCGGATGCGCGCCGATGACATAATCGTTGAGATCGAGCACGCGAATGAGCGTGCCGTTGGCGAGCACGGCGTTCGGCGCGCTCATCTTCCCGGCTTGGCCGAGCACCGTGCATTGCGGCTTGCCGCCGAGCCGCCGAGCGTCGCCAGGACGGCGCAGGCGCTCTCGTCGTCGCGCGCAGCAAGCCCGCAGCCGATGGTGTCGAGCAGAACGAGCTTGGCCTGCTCGATCGCGCGCGCCGGAAAATCGTCGACGCGCAGGCTCGCGACCCAGGCGGCGAGGCGCGCGATGGCGCCTTCACCCGAAGCAGACGAGTGTGCCACCCGCGGCTCGCGCGAAGGTGTCAACGCGCCGCCGCGGGCTGATCGGGATGGAGCAACAGCTTCTGCACGCGCCAATTCAATATCTCGGCGACGTAGAGCGTGTTCTCGCTCGGGCAGGCGATGGCGTGGACCCAGCCGAACTGCTTGAGCTGCTTGCCGGAGCGGCCGAACATCCCCAACACCTTGCCGTCGAGCGTGAGCTTGTAGATGCGGCCCGGAAACGCCTCGGAGACGTAGAGCACCTGATTGGGCGGCGGCGTGATGCACAGCGCCCATGGCGCGCCGGGCGTCATGGTGCCGCCCTTTTCCAGATAGTTGGTCAGGTCGGGCTTGTTGCCGATCGCCGGCTGGGCATCGGCGTCGGGCGGAATGTCGATGCGGATGGTGCGTTGATAGGCGCCGTCGCCGTCGAACACCTGGATGCGGCGGTTGTTGCGGTCGGCGACGTAGATCATGCCGCGGGCGTCGGCGGCGATGTTGTGCACGGTGTTGAACTGGCCGTCGCCCTTGCCGGGCTGGCCCCACGATTTGAGCCAGTCGCCGTCCTTGCTGAGCTTGGCGACGCGCGAATTGATGTAGCCGTCGCTGATGAAAATGTTGCCGGCCGGATCCCAGGCCACGTCGGTCGGCTGGCGGAAGCGGCCGGGCTCGGGTGGCAGCGGCGGATTGACGTGCTCGTGCGGCTTGGTGCCGGCGTCGGAGGCTTCCTGCTTGCGGCCGATCACCATCGCCACCCGGCCTTCCGGGGTGAACTTGATGATCATGTCCGATCCTTTGTCGATCGCCCAGATGTTGTCCTGGGAATCGACACGCACCGCATGGGCAAACGACCAGGCATAGAGGTTCTTGCCGATCTCACGGATGAACTCGCCGTTCGGCCCGAACTCCCACAGCTGCGCCGCGGTATTGGCGAAGGCCGGACCGTGGCTGCTGCCGCCGCGATGGAAGACGAAAACGTGGCCCTTGGAATTGGTCGCGACGCCGGCCGCCTCGCCCATATTGAGATCGGGGGGCAGCTTGAGCGCATCCGGCACGGAATCGTAGGGGATGAGCGGCGCCGATTGCTGCGCCAGCGCCGGGGAGCCGAGCAATGCCAACAGGGCCGCGACGACGACACGCTTCATGAGTTCCCTCCCTTGACCGGTTGGCGACAGTATATATTGCAGGCGGCACCGGCGGAAATTTTGCAAGCGGCGTAACAGTAATGGACGTACCGGCGAAAAAATCGAAGCTGCTCAAGGGCGCGACCGGCGACTGGGAGGTCGTCATCGGCATGGAGGTGCATGCCCAGGTCGCCTCGCGGGCCAAACTGTTCTCCGGCGCCGCGACCGCGTTCGGCGGCGGGCCGAACAGCCATGTGTCGCTGGTCGATGCCGCCATGCCCGGCATGCTGCCGGTGATCAACCAGGAATGCGTGCGCCAGGCGGTGCGCACCGGGCTCGGCCTCAAGGCCAAGATCAATTTGAAGTCGGTGTTCGACCGCAAGAATTACTTCTATCCGGACCTGCCGCAGGGCTACCAGATCAGTCAGTACAAATCGCCGATCGTCGGCGAGGGCGAGGTTTTGGTCGACATGCCCGACGGCGACACCGTGCGGGTCGGCATCGAGCGGCTGCATCTCGAGCAGGACGCCGGCAAATCGCTGCACGAGGAGCACCCGCAGCTCTCGCTGGTCGATCTCAACCGCTCCGGCGTGGCGCTGATGGAGATCGTCACCAAGCCGGACCTGCGCTCGGCCGACGATGCCAAGGCGTTCTTGAGCAAGCTGCGCACCATCCTGCGCTACCTCGGCACCTGCGACGGCGACATGGAGAAGGGGCATTTGCGCGCCGACGTGAACGTCTCGGTGCGGCGGCCGGGCGCCGCGCTCGCCACGCGCTGCGAGATCAAGAACTTGAATTCGATCCGCTTCATCGGCCAGGCCATCGAGTGCGAGGCGTGGCGGCAGATTGGCGTTGTCGAGGACGGCGGCACGGTCGAGCAGGAAACCCGGCTGTTCGATCCCGACAAGGGCGAGACGCGCTCGATGCGCTCCAAGGAGGAGGCGCACGACTACCGTTATTTCCCCGATCCCGATCTGTTGCCGCTCGAACTCTCGCCCGCGCTGGTCGCCGAGCTGGAACAGGGCCTGCCCGAACTGCCGGACGGGAAGAAGACGCGCTTCATGCGCGACTTCGGGCTCAGCGAATACGATGCCGACGTGCTGATCGCCGAGCGCGACATGGCGGCCTATTTCGAGAGCGTCGTCGGCGCTGGCGGCCAAAAACGCGACGGCAAACTCGCCGCCAATTGGGTGATCAACGAACTGCTCGGCCGGCTGAACAAGGAAGGCAAGGACATCAGCGTGGCGCCGGTCTCGGCGGTGCAGCTCGGTTCGATACTCGACCTGATCGCGCAGGGCACGATTTCGGGCAAGATCGCCAAGGACGTGTTCGAGATCGTCTGGAACGAGGGCGGCGATCCGGCGGCGATCGTCGAGGCCCGCGGGCTCAAGCAGGTCACCGACGTTGCGGCGATCGAAGCCATCGTCGACGACATCATCGCCAAGAACGCCGGCACGGTCGCCGACGCCAAGTCGAATGCGAAGGCGATCGGTTGGTTCGTCGGTCAGGTGATGAAGGCGTCGGGCAGCAAGGCGAACCCGCAAGCGGTCAACGAACTCCTGAAGAAGAAGCTCGGGCTCTGAGCCTTCGCGCCGCCGCGCGACGCGTGCGCCGCGCGTCTCATTCCATCCGCAACGCGCGCTTCGAATTCGCTTCGCGACGGCGCCGAAGGTGCCGTTGTCGAGCGGCAAACGCGCCGCTCGATGCGGCGCCAGGCCGAATCACTTGCACTGATTCGCGCGTTTTGCGCGCCGACGAGGTCGCCGCAACGCCTGCAAGAGGCTCTGCGACGAAAAATTTTTTGCCTCGGTGGAAACGTCGATGCGCGCGCCGCAAGGTGCTTGGTGACGGCCTTTCCGCGCGATCCGCGGCGTCATCGGTTTCTGGCCGAGATGAGTCAAATGACATTCCGGAAATACCGAGTCTTACGGCACTTTTCGCGATTCTGTTGTTTGGTTATCTAAAACGGCCATGCCGACGCGTTTTTTCGTCTCGGCTTGCGTGCGGCAGTGGTATTCCGTGAGTGGGCGCTGCGGCGCAAACGCGACGCTATACACAAAATTAAGTGGAACGGCTGTTAATTTCTTTCCGCTTGTGTATTTCGGATGTCAGTGCAGCTCGATTCGCGACTGCACTGCAGCGATACCGCCATCCACTCAAGCTAGGAGAGCAGCAATGGCGAAGAAGAGAAAAGCAGCGGCGAAGAAGACGGCGAAAAAGACGAAGCGTCGGAAGAAGAAGTAACGCAACGCCGCTGACGGTCTTCGATCTCACTTCATAGTCGAAGATCGCGTCACACGGGCCGGCTGACGTCGCGGTTGATCGGCGCTCTGCCAGATCATCGCCGGGACGCGCCGGCTCAGGTGAACGACGGAGGGCGTCGGCGGGGACGGAGGTTTGGGCTTCACCGGTTCGACACGCGCAACCGCGCGGTGGATCCGGTGAAGACGGCGGACCGGAAAACTCCGGCGCCGCCGCGGCCGACAAGGCGGCGGACCTGAAACTCCGACATCTCGCCGACGCCCTCGGTGTCGACGGTGTCATCGGAAGACTTGCATCGGCGTCCGGATCAAATCCGCGACGCCGTTTTTCTTTTGGCCTGATTTGCTTACAGCAACATGACGCGACCAACGCGCAGGGCAGGGCAAAGACCCGTGCCGCAGAAGCGCGGTGCGGCGCGGCGGCATCCGCCAAAAGCCGTACAGCCGATCGAGCTGTTCTACTGGCCGACGCCGAACGGCTGGAAGATCTCGATCATGCTGGAGGAGTGCGGGCTGCCTTACGTCGTGCGGCCGGTCGATATTTCCAAGGGCGAGCAGTTCAGCAAAGCGTTCTTGACCGTCTCGCCGAACAATCGCATCCCCGCGATCGTCGATCCCGACGGCCCGGGCGGGCGGCCGATTGCGGTGTTCGAGTCCGGCGCCATCCTGCAGTATCTCGGCCGCAAGACGGGAAAGTTCTATCCGCGCGAGGAGCGCGCCCGCGTTGCGGTCGAGGAGTGGCTGTTCTGGCAAATGGCGGGGCTCGGACCGATGGCAGGCCAAGCGATCCACTTCCGCCGCTATGCGCCCGCGCCGATCGATTACGCCATCGCGCGCTACGGCGACGAGGTCAACCGGCTGTTCGGCGTCATGAACACGCGGCTTGCCGGGCGTGCGTTTCTCGCCGGCCGTTCTTATTCGATCGCCGACATCGCCTGTGTCGGCTGGGTGCGCCTAGCCGAGCGCGCCGGTCAGAACCTGGCGGATTTTCCGCACCTCACACGCTGGTTCGAAACCATCCGCGCGCGCCCTGCCGTCAAGCGCGCATTCGCCATTCGCATTCCGGCGGCGTCTGCGGTCAATCCGCACGATCCAAAAGTACGTGCCGTGCTGTTCGGCCAGCGCGCGCGGTGATCGGGGCATCGGGCCATCCACTCTTCCATCGCGCTCGAATGCTCAAGACGTGCATGGCTGCGTCAGACTACTTCGCCCGCGTCCAGGTCTGCGACTTGCAGATAAAACCCATGGCGCAGCCCTTCAGTTCGGCGGTGTCGGTCCCGGTCAGGGTGAAATAGCCGGTATAGGTGTTGCCGTCCTTGGCGTTGTAGACCTGCCCCTTCCATTGGTCGGGCGTGCCGCTCGGCTTCATGCTGAGCACGATCTGGACCCCGACCAGCGGCCGCTTCGCCAGCTTTTTGTCGGCGTTCTCCTTGTCGGTCTTGGGTTTGCCGGTCGCCGGATCGTTCGGCTCCTTGAGCCACGTGAGCGAGCCGCAGAGCGCGCCACCGCAATTGACGATGCGGACCTGGCTCTCCTTGCCCTCGGTGTACCAGGTGCCGAGCGGCTCGGCGGCGTATGCGAGCGTCGATGCGAATGTCGCGCCGGTGAGCGCCGCGACGCCGAATGCCGCTGCGGCAATGCGATGGTGTGGCATGGCGGCTTGTTCCTCCCCCCGTGTTGGCGAAGTCGAAAGGATAAACGAGTCGATCCCGGCGGCAAAATGACATGTCGGTGGCGCGAAGCCGGCCCAAAAGCGCAGGATTTATGCGGTCGGGAGGCCGGTTCGCTTAACGCGAAGTTGCCGCCATGGCGCCTAATCGCGGCGCGCGGTTCATCTTCGATTCATCGCATTGCTTAAACCACCATTCAAATCTTCTTCGCATTATCCGCGTGCCGGCCGGGGAAAAAGAAGGCCGGTCCGCGACAGCGGACAGGGGTGTCAGGACAGGGGACGTGACGATGACTTGCTTGGAGATTCTCGATTCCGTCGATGCGGCGCCGTTCGGCGAGCGCGCCGGCGTTGCCGACATGCTGTTCGAGCTCGGCATGATGTATTCGGTCGGCCGCGATGTGGAGGTCGATCTCGTCAGCGCGCACAAGTGGTTCAATCTGGCCGCCTCCAAAGGCAATGCCGAGGCGGTGCGGCTGCGGCGCGAGATCGCCAATCAGATGTCGGACGGCGAGATCGCCACGGCGCAGCGCGCCGCGCGCGACTGGCTGCGGCTTCATGCGGCTGCGGCCGTTGCCGCTGCACCGGCGCCTGTGCCGGCCATGGCGGCGTAGCGCGACTAGCCGCGCTTGCGTAGCGAAAACTGATACATCGCTGCGAACGTTTCCGGCACTTCGGCCTCGAACGCGTGCCAGCAGTCGAGGTCGAGCACGGCTTGCGGATTCGCAAAACGCGCCGCAAAGCGCGCCCGGGTCGCTGCGTCGACGAAGAATCCGCCGAACGTCAGCTCGTGCGCCGCCAGGAACGATTTGATCTGCGGCAACGTCGTGCGGTGCTCCTGCACGTGAAACAGGAGATCGCGGCATTCGCTGGTGGTGAAGAAATCGTCGCGCTGTGCCACTGAAGCGACCTGCGCGTCCTTGGCGTCGATAATGTCCTGACGGCAGCGCCGGATATCGTCGGCAATCGGCCGATAGCCGCGCGCAGCGATGAAGGCGCGGGCGGCAACGACGTTGCGGCGCCCCAACTCGCTGTACAGGCCGACTTGCATGACGCCGCCCGGCCGCAACAGCGACGCAAGGATGCGCCAGCCCTGCCACGGATCGGCCAAATGGTGCAGCACGCCCGAAGCATCGATGAAGTCGAATTGCCGTGGCAGCGTGCCGAGCTGCAGGATATCGGCTTGGCCGAATTCCACGTTGCTGAGCCCGAGCCGCTCGGCCATGCGCTTGGCGTAACGCAGGCTGGCGAGGCTGAGATCGATGGCGAGAATGCGCGTTGCCGGCGCCTGGCCGGCGAATTCGATGGTGGATAGCCCGGTGCCGCAGCCGGCAATGAGGGCATCGCGCAGCTGGTGCGGCGGAGCCGACGGGCTTGCGGCCGACGGGTTGGCGCCAAGCGTCCAGCGCGGGTAAGGATTTTGCTCGTATTGCTCCCGCACCGCGCGCGAGACCGCATCGTCGATCGCGGTGAGGGCAGGGATGCTCGCGGCGACGCGCTGCTCCTGCGCCGGCTCCCTGATCTGTTGCGCGATGAGCGCGTCCGCCGGTGGCGGCCAAGATCGCGCCGGCAGGGGCGCCGGATCGGCGAGCGCATGAAGCGGCACATAGGCGCCGACGATCGCCAGCCAATGTGCCGGCGGCGCCTTGCCGTCGGCGAGAATGTTTTCCAACGACCCGCGCAATGCCGCGACTGCGGCCGTTTCCGCGTCGGTCGTCGCAAACACGTATTCGTTGATGAAGCACTGGCGCGCCAGGCTGCAACAGAAGCCGAGCATGCCCTCGTCGAACACATCGTCGGCTGCGCGGTGCGCGAGCGCGCCGCGCACATTGGTCAATAAGCGCTCGAGACCGAGGTCGCTGATGGGATCGGTTTCCAGCAAGCGGCACAACAGGTCGTCCTGCGCGAGGGCCGCAATCGTGCCGGACTGCCACAGCTCATCCGGCGGCAGACGATGCGGCCACGCCGCATCGGTACGAGAGATCGTGTCGGCGATGGAGGCGCCGCGTTTGATGACGGCGATGCTGGCGCGCGTGAGTTCGCGGGGCAGTGTCCAGCCTTCAACGAGCGCGCGCGCCAGCCAGCGCCGATAGCGCGACGCATTGCCGCCGAATTGCCCGACCGCGACGCATTGCGCGAACATCGTTCGGGCCCGCGGCGTCTCGTTGAGCTC
This sequence comes from Xanthobacteraceae bacterium, assembly GCA_035651875.1. Taxonomy (GTDB): domain Bacteria; phylum Pseudomonadota; class Alphaproteobacteria; order Rhizobiales; family Xanthobacteraceae; genus BOG-931. The sequence goes on along the minus strand of DASRET010000043.1, from coordinate 854 downwards.
GAGCGCGCGGCATGCGGCATTGGTGGCGCGGTCGGCCTGCCCGGTGACGAGATAGGCTTGCGCGAGATTGCCGTAGGCCTCGAACATATCGGGCTTGAGCGCAAGCGCGCGCTCGATCTCCCCGATCGCGTCGGCCGGCTTGCCCTGACGCATCAGCACCGCGCCGAGCCGGCTGTGCGCCTCGGCATGGCCGGGCGATACGGCGAGCAACTGCCGGTAACAGCGCTCGGCATCGGTCAGCGCGCCGGCCTGATGATGCTTCACGGCGGTATCGAACAGATTGGCGGCAAGTTGCGCCGCGCCGGCGTCGGCTCGCGCCGATGAACTGCCCGTGCTTCGTGCGGCGCGCCGTTGTTTGCGGTTCATCACGCTGACAGCAGGTTTTCGACCGGCCCCCTTAGGCTCGGCCGTAGCCGGGATTGCGGGCCCGCGCAATCGCTGACCGGCACGGAGACATATCTGTCGCACGCAGGCTCAGGCGATCCGCGCCGCTCCGCACGACTCGCATTGCGCAGCGCGCGTGCATAAAATATCCACTGCTGCGCCGGAGAGGTGGCCGAGTGGCTGAAGGCGGCGGTTTGCTAAACCGTTATACGGTCTAAAGCCGTATCAAGGGTTCGAATCCCTTCCTCTCCGCCAAATACCATTGAAATCATTAGATAAATTACGGTTTCTGGGAAGCAACCCTCGACCGGCCCCCTGACCCGGCAGGCGATTTAGGGTCTGTACTCAATAAGGATTCCAGTGCGAACAGAGTTGTGATTCAAGGCTTCCGAATCGGGGGAGGCCTTGATGAGGAAGCAACTGTATTGGCTGAGCAATGAGGAGTGGCGGCGGATCGAACCGTTGTTGCC
>DASRET010000042.1:0-7195 GCA_035651875.1 Xanthobacteraceae bacterium | reverse complement strand
CGAGCCGCCGCTGAGCCTGAAATCGTTTGCCGAGAATGCAGGCAACACGGCGCCCGGCAAGTTCGAAGCGATCTGTGACCAGGCACCGCTTTGCAGATCAAAGGTGCCGACATCAATCGATGCAAAGGCGCTGATCGTGCTTCCGGCCTTCAGAACAAGTCCACCGTTCGTTCCGGAGATCGACGCATTAAACACGATTTTGTTGAAGGCATCGATCGTGAACGTAAAGCTCTTGTCCCAAGTGATCGCCGCGTTGATGGTAATATCGCCCTCGCCCGGACTCGGGCTGCCGGGCGGCGAGCTGTTGCTGCCATCGGAATGGGTGAATATCGTGACATTCTCGATTTCGAGGCTGCGTGAGATCGTATTTGCGGCATCGGCGGTGATCGTCAAATTGGTCGGATCAAGCAACCAATCACCGGCCTTGCCGTTCGGCGCACTGGTGTCGACCGTGCCGCTGAAGGCAAGGTCGTGGCCGGAAGTTTCCACAAAGCCGCCGTTGCCGCCCTGCGCGCCGCCGCGGGCCAGGATAGTGCCGTAGAACGCGGTCGCCACATCCGACCACAGGATGACTTTACCGCCGTTGCCGTTGACCGTCGCTGAGGCGTTGATCGTTGTCGCCGCATCGACAGTCACATTGCTCGCATTCGGCACCGCGTAGGATTCGAGATAGGCGCTCTGGTTCGAAACGAGACCCTTGTTCGGATTGCCGCCGCCCCAATCGCCGCCGATCAGCACCGTGCCGCCGCCGTTGGCACCGAACGCGTCGATCCGGGCGCCGTTGAGCGCGATGTTTTCGCCGCTGATCACGACTGTGCCGCCGGTCGTGCCGGGATCCTCGCCGGCCGCCGACAGTTTGCCGGCGATTTTGATGGTCTGCGCCGGCGCGCCGGCCGGCTTGCCGGCCGCGGTCGCCGCCGACAGCACGATCATGCCGTTATGCGTGCCGATGCTGTTGGCTTCGATCACGCCGGAATTGTTGATGACGGAATCGACGACTTGGCGCGCCGCCGCCGCGCTCAACTCGACCCGTCCGCCCCGCGCCTGCAGCGTGCCTTCGTTGCTGACCAGCGATTTCAGCGGCTTGCCGGTGGACACATCGATCACCTGCGCGGCGATCGAGTCGTTGACGTTGAGCTGAATGAGATGGTCGCCGTAGAGATCGAGCGCGAACGAGTTCGCCGAAGCCAAGCCGACGCGGCCGAGCCAGGCGGTAATGGTGCCGGTGTTGCGCACGCCGGGCGCCACCAGAGCGGCGAAGCCGCCGGTCTGCGCCGTGATGCTGCCCTGGTTGACGACTGACGCGGTCGGGTTGCCGGGGATATTGAAGTTGTACCGCCCCGCCATGAAGTCGGCATTGGAGATGTCGTGCGTGGTCGCAAGCAGGCTGTTGACGTTCACCTGCGCGCCCTGACCGAACAGGATACCGTTGGGATTGATCAGAAAGACGCGGCCATTCGACGACAGGCTGCCGTTGATCTGCGAGGGGCCGAAATTGCCGATGACGCGATCGAGCTCGCTCGAGCTCGCGTTGGGCATCAGAATTTGGACGCTCTCACCCTTGCCGATGTTGAAGGTCTGCCAGTTGATGATGGCGTTCTGGCTCGATTGATTGATAGTGACCGCGTTGGTGCCTTGACCCTGGATGGTGACGTTGCCGTTGACGACGGTGCCGTTGTTCGGCCCGGCGAGCGCCGGCGCGATCGCGATCGGCGCCAGCGTCAGCGCGATCAAGATTTTTTCCCGGCCATGCATTGCGATGCGCTCCTAATAGGTCGCCGAGACGATGAAGAAGAACCGCCGCTCGTTGAGCAGACCGGGGATGGCCTGGTTGTTGTGATCGACAGAGATAGCCTGCGCGATCGACAGATCGGCGCTGATGTGATTGAGCCAGCCCAGGCGGATGCCGACGCCGACGGAGGCGCCGTCCTGGACAGGGACCGGCGGTATGGGCATCCCTTCGAATGTCGCACTGCGCGTATACAGCTCGCCCCAGTCGACGAAGCCGTAAAGCTGCTCCTGCGTCAGCCCCACCATCCACGGCGGCGGCTTGCGGATGTCGTAGCGCAGCTCCTCGCTGGCTTCGATGCAGGAATCGCCAAGGAATTGCGAGGGATCGAAGGCGCGGCCGAAGAAGCGGCCGCCGTAACCGCATTGCTCGGGCACCAGAAGCGGCGTCGCCGCATATTGGCCGTAGACCGCAGTATAGACGGAAAAATCGCCAAACAGCGGCTGGGTGCGGCCGAAAAACATCTCGACCTTGGTGAAATTGACGTATCCACCCAGTCGCGACGCGAACGGATTGTCGTTCTGCGTGCTGCCCAGCCCTTCGATGCCCTGACTGAAGATGGCGTAGAACTGATTGATGGCCAGGAACTGGTCGGCAAAGTCGGCATCGACGCGGACGCGGGCGCCGCGCAGCCGATCGTCGGTCGTGAGCCCAGGCGTCGTGTAGCTCGTGTTGTCGGACGCGAATCCGAAAGCGGAAAGCGTCAGGTTGCGCTCACGCGACCGGATGAACGGATACGAGAAGCCCGCGTCACCATACGGACCGAGCGTGCGATATTGCAGCGCCTCGAGCTGCAGCGTCCCGGGCGTGTCCCAGGCGTAGCTGCCGTCGGCGAAAAAGGCCAAACCTTCGGCGTTGAGCACTTTGCGGTAATTGAAGGCGGCGTAGTTGAGCTCCCTGGTCGGCACCACGCCCGCATAGGTCAACGTCAGCGCGTCATGCCAGCCGAACAGGTTGTTGATCGCGACCGAGCCATAATACTCGAACGGTCCGCGCGCCGTGGTGCCGCGATTGTCGACGTGGGCATTGGCATCGATGCGCTTCTCGACGACTTCGACGATCAGGGTTGCAGCGCCCTGCCTGGTCTTCGACGGCTTCAAACTGGTGGAGAATTTCAATCCCGGCAGGTCGCCGGCGAGCAACAGATAGCGCTCGACGGTGCGGATATTGGCCGGCCGATCGGCGACGATCTTGGCCGCGTAATGGGAAAAGAAGTTTTGGTAGTGCGACAGCCGCGCCGGCCACACGACGTTGTCGATGTAACCTTCGACGACTTGGATTTCGACGACGGCGCCTTTTGGATTGAGCTGCTGCGGCGGCACGATGGCGCGCGACAGCACGTAGCCGTCCTTGCCGTATTTGGCGGTGATGCGCTGCGCCAGATCATAGATTGCCGTCAGCGGCACGTCGTCGCCGAGCATATCTTCGTAGAGCGGCGCCAACTCCTGGGCGCTGTACACCGTCGAGCCGACGATGTGCACGCTACGCACGCGCAGGATGACCTTCTCGGCGCCCTTCGGCGCCACCGTGCTCGGCAGTGTGATGGCCGGTCCGCCCGGCTGGGCCAGCGGCGCCGGCGGCTGGGTGAAGCGCTCGCGTTCGCGGCCCGGCAAATCACTCGACGGAATCGCCTGTGCGGCCGCGGCGCTCGTCAAGAACGCCGCAAGCACACACCCGGCAACCAGCCGCACCGCCGCCACCATCTTCCGCGCCCCTGAGCGGAAGTTGCGCCCCTACCTCACCCCGGCACTGCCGCGACGGCCGCGTCGGGAATGGGCCAACTTCTACGCGCCCTCTCGCGCGCGTCGCTCAATCACCGGCCCCATCCTGCACAATATGTGAAGATGAGAGCCCCCCAGGAACTCTTCCCGACCACTTGTCATTTTTATCATTACGCGCTGCGACGGCGCGATTTTCCAGAAGCTGATTGACGTGGCGCAGAGCATGATCGGCAACGATGGCGTGGCCTTCCGCAGTCGGATGGAAGGCGCCGCTCATCAGCGCCGCATACGGCGGCTGCAGGTCGTCGAACGGCGAGATGCCTTCGCGGTGCGTGTTAGCGGCGAGGAACGAGTCGTTCGGATCGCGCGCCAGCCGCCAGCGATGGCCGTAGGGCAAGAAGCCGGCCGGCGAGTACGGCGCAAATGCGCCGCTCGCGCTCGACACCCGCGGCATGCCCATGTTGACCTGGTCGTTCAGCGCATGCTGCGGATCGCGCGCGCAGATGCCGCGGCGAACGAACTCGGACACGTGGTCGGTGATGAACTGGAAGCCGGTGCCGCTGCCGGTCGCGAGCCCGGCCGGACAGCCGGCGCGGTGTGCGTCGCTGATACATTCGAGCCGCTTCTGCAGCTCGCCGACGAAATGCGACACCTCCTGGCTGCGCTGCCGGTCGTAGCGGAATTTCGGAAATACATCGAGGCCGAGCGTCGGCTGCGTGCCGCAAACGTTTCCGGTCTCGTCGAACTGTATAGGCTCGTAGGCGTTCTGCAGCACCCGCGAGGGCTCGACCCCAAAGCCGTCGTGGAGCGCCTGTTTTACCGCCTCGACGCGGCGGTCGAGCACGCGCAAATACGCTTCCGCCACCGACGGCGGGTAGCGGATCTCGTGACCGATCAGACCGACGACGGGCGCGATGTCGGACGCGGAGCTGGTGATTGCATAGGCGACGAGCGCGCCGAAGCCGACGTCATTGCCGCCGACCGAGAGCAGAACGAGGTCGATCGGGCGCTTGCGGCTCTCAGGCGGACACCAGCGCTCGCTGAAAACCTTTTCGCTGATGGCGGTCGAACCCTGCGAATACACAGGCAGCCGATAGCTCGCCGTGCGGCTGCGCGCCGCGCCGTTACGGCAAATGAGTTCGCTGAGCTGCTCGAATTGCGGCGGCACGCTCTTTTCCGCATTCGGCCCGCTCACCTCCTCGCGGGGCTCGGCGGCCGAGAACAGGCCCTCGGTAATATCGGCGCCGGAGCAGGCCAGGCTGACGAAGGTGATGGCGCGATGGCGATCTTCCAGCGCCATGCCCATGCTGACGCGGAACGGGTAACCGTATTGCGAGCGGTGGCAATCGGCACTGAGCCATTGCGCGCGGCTGCGATTGAACGCGTCGCGGAATTCGCGCGAGTTCGGCTCGTAGATCAGCCCCTTTTCTTCATCTTCCATGACGCGCTTCGGCAGCGCCTTGGGATTGAACTCGTCGGCCGAGGCGACTTCGTAGTTCGCCACCTTGTTCTTCTTGCCCGCCCCCATGGCGGCGAAGCTGCGCAGGTTCACCGGGTCGTAGAGCATCTGCCGCGAGTCGCTCATGGTGACCGGCCGGTCCGGGTTGCTCTCGCCCGACGCAAAGCTGTCGCCCAGCGCCACCACGAACACATCCTCGACCACGACGTTCGGATCGGCGAGTTCGGCGCCGTTCGGCAAGCGCACCGAAACCGACACGCCCGACGAATTGCGGTCGAGCGAGAACGGCACGCGCTTGATGACGAGCTTGGCGCTGCAGGCCTGCTTGTGCGTCTCGCCCGCGCCGCCGCGGCGCGGCGCCCAGTGCCACACGCACTCGCCGCTGCCCGCAGTGGCGAGCTGCTCCGGCGCGATACGCACGACGACCGTATGGGCCTCCGGCAGGATGTAATCTTCGCGCGCAGTGCCCCAGGAATATTGGCGGTCGCAGGTTGTTAGATAGTGACGCGGCCGTGCGTTGCGGTCGTAACAATTGAGATCGATGGTCTGCGCGGCCCAGCCCAGCCGGCGCTGGGCATAATGCGGACCGGCAGTCTGCAGGCAGGAGTCCGGGGTCGCGCGGTTCTTGCAATCGGGATCGTTGAGCCGCCGCTCCAATCGCCACATGATGTTTTGGGGCAGCGGCTGATCGGGCGCTCCGCGTACCGCATCGAAGGCTTTTTCCTGCACCTCGAAGGAGGCGCTGCGCTTGAAGAAACGATAAGGATTTTCGACTTCCCAGATCAGATCGGAGGCGTGACTTGCCGCCACGCCAAAGCCAAGCTGTGCTGCCACGACCGTGGCCGCCGCCAGTATCGCCTTACGCCGCATCGCCGCCTCCCCGGGCCGCAGATTCGTCATAGTAGCGGCAGCGGAACTTTGCTGTCCATAAAAACCGGCACTTGTCAGCCACATTGTTGCTCTGCAACGAACGACAGACCGCGCACGGCGCAAGCCAAAAACATGCAATAAATCAATACATTATGGGAAAAGCGCGACCGCGCGCAATCGATCCGTGTACCTACCCGGACGACAACCAAGACGTTGCCGCCGTGCGGAAAGGAGGCCGAAGCGAGGCGGGCCCGCGGCCTGCTCTTCCGCAGCCGGCTAGCGTGCCCCTCCCCCTCAAATCGGGGTAAAGACACCCGTGCAGGTGAGAGGCCGGGACATGAATGGCGACAAGGAGTTTGCCCACGCGCTGTCGGACTATCTGGCGCTGAATACCAACGTTTCCTCCGGCTACCTCTACCGGCTGATCCAATCCTTCCTGCGCGGCGCGCCGATTTTGCCGCGGCTCGATCCTGCCGCGAAGAACAAGATCGTCGGCCGGCTCAATGCCGAGGTCGCCGCCCACAACGACGTGCCGAATTTTTTCCAGAACTATCTGCTGACGCACCTGCAGCAGGAAACCTGGCCGCCGCAGGTCGCTTTTTTTGCCGCCCGCTATCTGCACCGGTCCAACGAGCGCTATGTGAATTGGCGCCGCCGCCAGCAGCAATTCGCCGAGCTCGAGGGCGAGTCGGTGAGCGGCACCGAGCTCGGCTTTTCACAGATGGTCTATAGCCAAGGGGTGGACAGCGCATTCCGCTGGCGCGGCGTGCCCTGCTTCAAGACGCTGCACGACCTCGCCATTTACCCGATGCTGATCCACGAGCTGCGCCCCGGCACCATCGTCGAGCTCGGCGCCGGCAGCGGCGGCTCGGGCCTGCTGTTTGCCGATCTGTGCGCAGCGGCCGGCCTGACGACCAAGATTATTTCGATCGATCGGCAAACCGGCGAGGTCTCCGATCCGCGCATCGAGTTCGTCCAAGCCGATTGCGCGCAATGGCTCGCCGAAGCGGCGGCTTCACACCGGCCGCTGCAGCGGCCGTGTCTCATGATCGAAGATTTTCACGGCGAGCTTCCGGGATTCTTCGGCCATATCGACGCGATCCTCGAAGCCGGCGATTATCTGGTGGTCGAAGACAGCCTGCAAAAGCAAAGCGCTATCGCGCAATGCATCGCTGAGCGGCCCTACGTGATCGACACCAAGTACACCGATTTCTTCGGTATCAACTGTACCAGCGCTATCAACAGCATTTTGCGCAAGAGCGCCGAGGCGCATGCTCCGCGGTCGCAGACCGCCAACGAGCGGCAGCGTCTGCGCGAGCAGGACCGCGCCTGGCGGCAGAAAAGAGACCGCTAGGT
>DASRET010000041.1:0-8053 GCA_035651875.1 Xanthobacteraceae bacterium | reverse complement strand
CGATTCCGGCATAGTGGTCCATGGTCGTCCCTCGATGATGCTTGGAGCGGGCTCGCCCGACTCCGTTGATTGACACCATCAGTTTGAGGGACGACCGCCCCGGCCGCTAGCGCAGCCGCCGCCCGTTACCCCATCTACGCTTGCTATCGCAATAGTGCCGCTTGCTTCTGCAGCCTCACCTGCGATCGCGGGCGCGCTGCTTGCGGGGTCGTCCCGCGCGCAAGCTTCATAATCGAAACGTCAACGTCAAACCAAACGGTGCAGCGGTACTGTGATGTACGTCACATACGCAGGAAGGTTGTACCTGATTGGATAATAAACCTCGCCCGTCCACCTCGGGCCGACATGGAGGGTGCAATGGCGTCGCAAGCGATAGATGCGAATTCGGATACGACCCGCGTTCTCGATAAGATCAGCTCGGCGGGATTTGTCGCAGTTGGCCGATATTATTCCTCCAATCCGGCCAAGCGGCTCAATGCGGCCGAAGCCGCGGCGATTTCAGCTGCCGACCTGGAAATTTTCACCGTATTCGAAAACAGCGCCAAACCGGCGCTCAATCACAATTCCGGCGTCCACGACGCAACGATAGCCCTCCAGCAAGCCCACGAAGTGAAACAGCCTGCCGGCTCGGCCATCTATTTCGCCCTCGACAGCGAACTCGGCAATCACGACCTGGCAGCCGTGCGGGATTACTTCAAAGGCATCAGCGATACCGTCGCGGGAACCTATAAACTCGGAGTCTATGGTGATGGGGTCATCTGCCAAGCACTGCTCGACGACGGCACCTGCAAGTTCGCATGGTTGAGCGCGTCACGCGGCTTCCCGGGATCGAAGGATTTTTTCAACAGCAAGCACTGGGCGCTTGCTCAAAGTCCCAAGATCGACCAGAAATTCCACGGATTGAGCATCGACGTTAACGACATCAACGGTGACTTCGGCGCATTCCAAGTCGCAGCGCAGCCGCTGGCCGCGCTGACGTAAGGCTATAGTTTCCAACAGGTCAGCGTTACCGGCAGCGACGCTGTGCGTTTGCTGGTCAGACGCTCACGCCTCCGCGTCCGCGAGCTGCGGCACCGTCGGCGCGCCGGCGGCCGGTGGCGCCGGTTCGAGGGCGGCGGCGACGGCTTGTTCGACGCGCTCGAGCCAGATGAACTCCATTTCGCGGCGGGCGATGTCGGGGATGTCGTCGTAGTCGCGGCGGTTGCGCGCGGGCAGCATGACGCGGCGGATGCCGGCGGAGTGGGCGGCGACGACTTTCTCCTTGATGCCGCCGACCGGCAGGACGAGGCCGCGCAGGCTGATCTCGCCGGTCATCGCGGTGTCGCTGCGCACGGTGCGGTCGGTCATCAGCGACACCAGCGCCATGAATATGGCGACGCCGGCGCTCGGGCCGTCCTTCGGGATCGCTCCCGCCGGCACGTGCACGTGGATGTCGCTCTTCTCGAAGCGTGCCGGATCGATGCCGAGCGCCACGGCGCGGTTCTTGACGATGGAGAGCGCGGCGGTGGCGCTTTCCTTCATTACGTCGCCGAGCTGGCCGGTGAGGATCAGCCTGCCGGAGCCGGGAATGCGCGTCGCCTCGATGAACAGAATGTCGCCGCCGACCGGCGTCCAGGCGAGGCCGGTGGCGACGCCGGGCACGCTCGTGCGCATCGCGACCTCGCTCTCGAAGCGCGGCGCGCCGAGGATCGGCACGAGGTCGTCGCGGCTGATGCGGATCGGGCCGTTTTGGCCTTCGGCGATGCGCACCGCGGCATGGCGCAGCGCCTGGCCGATCTGCCGCTCCAGATTGCGCACGCCGGCTTCGCGCGTGTACTGGGCGATGATGTCGCCGATGACGTCGTCGCCGAGCTCGACCTGGCCGTCCTTCAGCCCGTTCGCTTCCAGTTGGCGGCGCACCAGATAGCGCCGCGCGATCTGCAGCTTCTCCTCGGCGGTGTAGCCGGCGAGGCTGATGATCTCCATGCGGTCGCGCAACGGACCCGGAATGGTGTCGAGCATATTGGCCGTGGTGATGAACACCACGCGGGAGAGGTCGTACGGCACGCCCAGATAGTTGTCGCGGAACGTGTTGTTCTGTTCGGGGTCGAGCACTTCAAGCAGCGCCGCGCCCGGGTCGCCCTGGATGCCGGCGCCGAGCTTGTCGATCTCGTCGAGCATCATCACGCAATTGCGCGCGCCGGCCTTGCGGATGGCCTGGATGATGTTGCCGGGTAGCGCGCCGATATAGGTGCGGCGGTGGCCGCGGATCTCGGCCTCGTCGTGCACGCCGCCGAGCGACACGCGCACGAACTTGCGGTTCATGGCGCGCGCGATCGACTGGCCGAGCGAGGTTTTTCCCACGCCGGGCGGGCCGACGAAGCACAGGATCGGCGCCTTGCCGGACGGCGCCAGCTTGCGCACGGCCAAATATTCGATGATGCGCCGCTTGATCTTGTCGAGGTCGTAGTGATCCTCGTCGAGGATGCGCCGCGCCTGGGCGATGTCGATCGGCCTCTCCTCGGGCAGCTTCCACGGCAGCTCGATCAGCCAATCCAGATAGGTGCGCACCATGCCGTATTCGCCGGCGGCTTCCGGCATGCGCTGCAGCCGGCGCAGCTCCTTGCGCGCCTGATCCTCTATCTCTTTGGGCATGCCGGCTTCGCTGATGGCCTTGTCGAGCTCGGCCATCTCGGCGGCCTTGCCCTCCTCGCCTTCGCCAAGCTGGCGCTGGATCGCTGCCATCTGCTCGCGCAGCAGCACCTCGCGCTGGCGCTCGTCGAGCGCGGTCTTGGTCTGCCGGCCGATCTCCTGCGACAGGCGCAGCACCTCGATGCGGTGGGACAGGAGCCGCGAGACCTTGTCCATGCGCGCGGCGATGTCGACGGTTTCGAGGATCTCCTGCTTCTCTTCCGGCTTCACGTCCATGTAGGCGCTCGCCAGGTCGGCCAGCGCCGTCGGCGAGTCGATCGACTGGACGGCGGCCAGCAGATCGGCCGGCACCTGCGGCAGCAGCTGGATGGCCTCGACCGCCTGCGCCTTGAGATTGACGAAGCGCGCCTCGATCTCGGGGCCGCGCACGCCCGGCTCGGGAATCCGCACGACCCGGGCGACCAAAAACGGCCAGCCGGACAGATACTCGGCGATCTGAAAGCGCTGCTCGCCCTGGCAGACCAGATGATTGCTGCCGTCGGGCGCGGTGAGATAGCGCACGACGTTGGCGACCGTGCCCATGCGATGCATGTCGAGCGCCGACGGATCGGCGACGTCGGCGTCGCGCTGCATCAGGATGCCGACCTGGCGCTGCTCGCGCATCGCCTGCTGCGCGGCGGCGATCGATTTCGGCCGGCCGAGCGTGATCGGCAGAACGAGGCCGGGAAACAGCACGGTTGAGCGCACCGGCACGATGATCAGCGCGTCGGCCGGCAATGGCGGCAGCGTGGAGCCGCCCTGCCCAGGCTCATTCGATGACAACATTTCCATATCAGCCACGGCTCGGCCCCGCTTTCTGCAGCGTGATCACCAGATAGCCGGCGGCTGCCGTGCGGCGCACGCCGCTGTAGCGGCCGGTCGGCAGCCGCAGCCGCCGGTGAAACCGGCCCTGCGGCAGTTCGAGCCGATGGATGATCGCGGTGCGCAACTCCGGCGGCAGAATGCGGGTGCCGGCGATGACGAGATCGCCGTCTTCGATCACCGCCTGGGCATGATCGATGTCGACACCGGGCAGCGCGACCAGCACCAGCACCTCGTGGTCGGTTTCCAAAATGTCGGCCGGCGGCTCCCAACAAACCGGCTGCTGCGCCTGGCTTGCGGCGGGCCGAAACATTTCGCGATGCATGCGTTCGGCGCGGGCGAGCATCTCGACCGCTTCCGACCACATCCAATCCCGGGCCACGTCGCGGGCCATGGAAAAAACCCTCCAGTTTGAGGTTCCATATGTGTGGAGGCGATGCGCCGAATTCAACGCCGCGCTTTGTAACGCCTTGCAGCGCGGCTGCTTGCTGTCCATTTGATCGCCGGCACGGAACATTGCACGCCGCCGCCGGATTGGTGCCGCGAGCGGGCGGTGGACATGCTGGCGCCGCCAAGCGCCGAGCCACGGTCGAATAGGCGACCATCCGGAGATACTCATGGCGCGAACCCGCCGGAAGCGGCCGAGTGGCGAGACCATTTCGACACCGGAGAAAATCACCGTCACGCTGACCGTCAACGGCGTCGCCCGCGAGCTTGCCGTGGCGCCGTGGGTCACGTTGCTCGATGCCTTGCGCGACCGGCTCGGGCTCACCGGCACCAAAAAGGGCTGCGACCACGGCCAGTGCGGCGCCTGCACGGTGCTGGTTGACGGCCGCCGTATCAATTCCTGCATGACGTTCGCGGTCATGCAGGACGGCGCCGAGGTGACCACGGTCGAGGGCTTGGCGCATAACGGCGCGCTGCATCCGGTGCAGCAGGCCTTCATCGACCACGACGCGTTCCAATGCGGCGCCTGCACGTCGGGGCAGATTTGCTCGGCGGTCGCGTTGCTGAGCGAAGGCAGAGCCAAGACCGTCGACGACATCCGCGAGCTGATGAGCGGCAATCTGTGCCGCTGCGGCGCCTATCCGAACATCGTCGCGGCGATCCGGCAGGCCATGGAGCGGGGGCAGCCATGATCAATTTCCAATATGCGCGGGCTGCCGATGTGGCCGACGCGGTGCGCCAGATAGCCGGCGATCCCACCGCCAAATTCATTGCCGGCGGCACCAACCTGATCGATCTGATGAAGGAGGATGTCGAACGGCCGTCGCGGCTGATCGACATTTCGCGCTTGCCGCTCAAAAGCGTGGAGGAAACGGCCGACGGCGGCTTGCGGATCGGCGCATTGGTGCCGAATTCCGATCTTGCCTATCACCCGCTGGTCGAGCGGCGTTATCCGCTGCTGGCGAGCGCCGTCCTCGCCGGCGCCTCGGCGCAGTTGCGCAACATGGCCTCGACCGGCGGCAATCTCCTGCAGCGCACGCGCTGTTATTACTTCTACGACACCGCGACGCCCTGCAATAAGCGCGCGCCCGGCAGCGGCTGCGCGGCGCGCTATGGGCTCAACCGCATCCACGCCATCCTCGGCACCAGCGAGGCCTGCATCGCCACGCATCCCTCCGACATGTGCGTGGCGCTCGCGGCCCTGGAGGCCAAGGTGCATGTGGCCGGCGCAAGCGGCGAACGCGTGATCGCCTTCGCCGATTTCCACCGCCTGCCCGCCGACACGCCGGAGCGCGACACCAACTTGGGCGCCGACGAGATCATCGTTGCGGTCGAGCTGCCGGGACGCGGCTTTGCGGCGCATTACAGCTATCTGAAGATTCGCGACCGCTTGTCCTACGCGTTTGCGCTGGTCTCGGTTGCGGCAGCGCTGGAGCTCGACGGCGACACGATCAAGGAGGCGCGGCTCGCGCTCGGCGGCGTGGCGCACAAGCCGTGGCGCGACCAAGCCGCCGAGGCGGCGCTGCGCGGCCAGCCGGCAAAGCGCGACGCTTTCGCACGCGCCGCGGACGCGATTCTGCGCGACGCCCGCGGTTTTGAGCACAACACGTTCAAGATCGAGCTGGCGCGCCGCGCCATCGTGCGCGCGCTGAGCCAGGCGGCAGCGGGCGCGCCGCAGTCGCAATCGAACAAAAAGATCCGGTGAGCGCCATGGCGTATATCGGCACAGCCACATCCCGCGTCGACGGCCGCGCCAAGGTCACCGGAGCCGCCAAATACGCCGGCGATGCCGACGCGCCGGGTCTCGCTTACGCCGCCATCGTCACCTCAACGATCGCCAAAGGGCGCATCGCCGCGATCGATACCAGCGCGGCGCTGCGCGCCGAGGGCGTGCTGGACGTGCTCACCCATGAAAACCGGCCGCGCATGGCGCGGCGCGCCTCCGCCTACAAGGACGACGTGGCGCCGGAGCAAGGCTCGCCCTTCCGCCCGCTCTACGACGACACGATCCTGTTCAGCGGCCAGCCGGTCGCGCTGGTGCTGGCCGAGGAATGGGAGATCGCACGGTTTGCCGCCGCGCTGGTGCGCGTCGAATACGAAGCGGAGCCGTCCGTCACTGATCTTAAACTGCAGCGCGAGCACACTTTCGAGGTCGAGCAGCCGCACCAGCCGCGCGGCGATGCCGACAAGGCCTACGCGGCCGCCGCCGTGCGCCACGAGGCCGAATATTTCATTCCCATCGAGCATCACAATCCGATGGAATTGTTCGCCTCGACAGTCCTTTGGGACGGCGATGGCAAGCTCACGGTCTACGACAAGACCCAGGGCGTGCAGAACGTGCGCAATTATCTGTGCAGCGTGTTCAGCATGAAGCCGGACGAGGTGCGGGTGCTGTCGCCTTTCATGGGCGGCGGGTTCGGTTCGGGCTTGCGCCCGCAATTTCAGGTGACGCTGGCGGTGCTGGCGGCACGCGCCCTCGAACGCTCGGTGCGGCTCGTGCTGACCCGCCAGCAGATGTACGCGCTCTGCTATCGGCCGGCGACCATCGAACGGCTCGCGCTCGGCGCCACGCAGGGCGGCACGCTCGACTCGATCAGCCACGAGGCCATCGCGGTCGCCTCGCAGCACGAAGACTTTTCCCGTAACGACACCGGCTGGTCCGGCCAGCTCTACAAGAGTGCGAACGCCAAATATGCGCACCGGCTGGCGCGCGTCGACCTGCCGACTCCGGCCGACATGCGGGCGCCGGGCGCCACCACCGGCGTCTATGGCCTCGAATGCGCCATGGACGAGCTTGCGATTGCGCTGAAGCTCGATCCGGTCGAGCTGCGGCTGCGCTGCTATTCGGACCGCGACCAGCACGAGGACCTGCCCTACACCAGCAAGAAGCTGCGCGAGTGCTATCAGCAGGGCGCGGCAGCGTTCGGCTGGGACAAGCGCAATCCCGAACCGCGCTCCATGCGCGACGGCGGCGAACTGGTCGGCTGGGGCATGGCGACCGGGGTCTGGGAGGCGCTGCAGATGGAGGCCGCCGTCCGCATCGCGCTCACCGCCAACGGGCACGCCGAGGTGTCGTGCGCGTTTTCCGACATCGGCACCGGAACCTACACCATCGTGGCGCAAGTCGCCGCCGACCAGCTTGGCCTGCCGCTCGACAATATCACCGTGCGGCTCGGCGATTCGACCCTGCCGCAGGCGCCGGTCGAGGGCGGCTCCTGGACCGCCGCTTCGGTATCGCACGCGATCGCCAAGACTGCGGACGAGATTCGGAAGGAGCTGTGGCAACTGGCGAAGAAGATGCCGAATTCGCCGCTTGCGGCCTCGCGCCTCGAAGAGGTCGCGCTGGTCGACGGCAGGATCATTGCAAAGAACAACGGCGGGGGTGGCGTGCCGATGACCGACGCCATGCGCCACGGCCAGCTCGATCGCATCGAGCAGGAGACCACCAACTCGTTCAAGGAAGATAAGAAGCACGCCCGTAACACCCATTCGGCGATTTTCGCCGAGGTGAAGGTCGACGAGGAGCTCGGCGTGATCCGCGTCACCCGGGTGGTCAACGCGGTTGCCGCCGGCCGCATCCTCAACACCAAGACCGCGCGCAGCCAGATCATGGGTGGCGTGGTGTGGGGCATCGGCATGGCGCTGCACGAGGAGACGCTGGTCGATCACACCTTCGGCCGGCCGATGAACGCCAACATCGCCGAGTACCACGTGCCGGTGAACGCCGACGTGCACGACATCGAGGTGATCTTCGTCGACGAGCCGGACGAGCTGATCAACCCGCTCGGCATCAAGGGCGTCGGCGAAATCGGCATCGTCGGCGTCGCCGCCGCGATCGCCAACGCGGTCTATCACGCCACCGGCAAGCGCGTGCGCGACCTGCCGATCACGTTGGATAAGCTGCTGCCGTAACCGTCATTGCGAGGAGCCCCAAAAGGGGCGACGAAGCAATCCAGAGTCGGTGCACCGGCCGCTGGATTGCTTCGCTTCGCTCGCAATTGTGCATGTTCACTAATTCGCTGATCGAGTTGGGTTGGCTTTGGTGTCAGCGAACGCCTTTGGGGTCAGTCCTGCGAGGGCCTGATGGGGCCTGTGGTTGTTGTAGTAGACGAGG
>DASRET010000040.1:0-98540 GCA_035651875.1 Xanthobacteraceae bacterium | reverse complement strand
GACGATGGCGAGCTCGTTCGGGTTGTTGCTGCCCTTTATGTCCATGAAGTTGTAATCGGCGAAGGCGCCGAGCACGAAGCGCTGATTGAACTGAAAGTCGCAACCGCCGCCGGCGGCACCGAGCCAGCCGCGGCCGCCGCTGGTCGTGGTGACGGTCGACACGGTTCCGATCACGGCGCCTGCCGGGCTGAGCAGATTGCCGGTCAGGCTGTTGTCCTGATTCCACATGCCGTAGCCGACACCGCCGTCGATGTAGCAGCCGGTCCAGTTCGCCACCACGGGCGGCGGCGCCATCGGCGCCTTCACCGGCATGCGCAGATCAGCAGCCATGGCGGGTCCGCCAACCAGCGCACCGATTGCGACGAGACCGAGGATCGATTTCTTCATTGGAACACCCCTTTTCGACTTCCCAACTCAATTTCATCCTAACCCAGGAGGCGCCGAAAAGGTGTGACCTGCGGAGCACAGTGGGTAAGATTCGCTATGTCAGGAGGTCGACCTTTGTTAAGGTTCCATAAGGGTTTCTACGTAGTTTCCACGTATTTCCCTCATGCCCCAAGGGGAGGTCTTTCCCTACATGCCCCAAAGGGGGTCCGCCGCACCCGCTCCCGTGAGGTTGCGGTAGCGTGCCAGCGCCCAGAGCGGGAAGAACTTCGCGTAGCCGTGGTAGCGCAGATAGAACACCCGGGGAAAGCCGGTAGCGGTATAGCGCGGCTCCTCCCAAAAGCCTTCAAGCCCTTGATTGGCAAGGAGATACGCGATGCCCCGGCCAACCGCGGCACTCCCGGCCTGGCCTGCCGCCATGAGCCCGAGCAGTGCCCAGGCGGTTTGTGAGGCGGTCGAGGGCGCCCGCTCGTAGCCGCGGTAGTCGAGCTTATAACTTGCGCCGTCCTCGCCCCAGCCGCCGTCGGCGTTCTGGATCGCTTCCAACCACTTGGCCGCCTTGCGGATTTCCGACCCGTTTGGATCGAGGCCGGCGGCGCGGAGCGCACATAGCACCGACCAAGTGCCGTAGATGTAGTTCATGCCCCACCGGCCATACCAGCTGCCGTCGGTCAGCTGGGTCTGCCGCAGGTAAGCGATCGCACGGTCGATGGCGTTCTTTTCTTCGCCCGGCCCCCCTCCACCAGCTTGCTTCGCAAGATGGTCCCCCTCCCCCGCTTTGCGGGGGAGGATGTTTCCCAGTTGCGTCAGCATGGAGAGGCAGCGCGCGCTCACGTCTTCGGTGGGCGGGTCGAGCAGCGCGCCATGGTCGGCGAACGGGATGTTGTTGAGGTAATAATATTCGTTGTCGGCATCGAACGCGCCCCAGCCGCCGTTTTGGCTCTGCATGCCGACGATCCATTCGGTCGCGCGCGCCAGGCTGGCGGCGTAATCCAGCCGGCCGGACACTTTCTGCATGCGATCCATCGCCATGGCGACCACCGCGGTATCGTCGACATCCGGATAGTGCGGGTTGGCGTACTGGAACGCCCAGCCACCCGGCCGCAGATCGGGCCGCCGCGCGGTCCAGTCGCCGCGCACATCGAGCACCTGCTGCGGCACCAGCCAGTCGAGGCCCTTGCGCGCCTGCGCCACCGCGCGTTCGTCGCCGACTTCAAGCAGCGTATGCGCGACGAGGCCGGTGTCCCAGATCGGCGAGACGCAAGGCTGGCAATAGGCCTCGTCCGCATGCCGCACGAGCAGCTTCTCGATCGATTGCCGAGCGATGGCGCGGCGCGGATCGTTGCCGCCGATGCCGAGCGCGTCGAACATCATCACGCTGTTGGCCATGGCGGGGAAAATCGCGCCGAGCCCGTCTTCGCCGTTGAGCCGCTCGGTGGTCCACACCACGGCGCGATCCATGGCGCGGCCGCGCGTGCGCTTGGGAAAATACCGCTCCAGCGCGCGCAGCACATTGTCGACGCCGCGGAAAAACCAGAACCACGACGCTTTCTGCTGCGGCGCCCGCGGCGCCGGCCCGAGCGTGTGCGGCGGCTGAACAAACAATTCGTCGATGCGCACGTTCTTGGCGTTGCGGGCGACCGGCTTCTTGGCCATCAGCACCAGAAGCGGCACGATGACGGTACGGCTCCAGTACGAGATCTTGTCGAGGTGAAACGGAAACCACGTCGGCAGCAGCATGATCTCGATCGGCATCACCGGCACTGCGCGCCACGGAATGAATCCGAACAGCGCCAGCATGATGCGGGTGAACACGTTCGAGCGCTCGGCGCCGCCGCGGGCGAGCAGCGCCTCGCGGGCGCGGCGCATGTGTTCGGCGTCGATGGGATCGCCGATCATCTTCAGCGCAAAATAAGCCTTCACGGTCGCGCTGATGTCGAGATCGCCGTCGGCAAACAGCGGCCAGCCGCCATGCTTGCCCTGGATGCGCCGCAGGTAGATGGCGATCTTGGCTTCGAGCGCGGCATCGAGCGGTTCGCCGAGATAGTGCCGCAGCAGCACGTATTCGGCCGGGATCGTGGCATCGGCTTCCAGCTCGAACAGCCAGTAGCCGTCGCCGTGCTGACAGGCGAGCAGCGCATCGGTGGCGCGCGCGATGGCGGGCTCAAGATCGCGTTTGCCGGATTGCAAATCGGATTGCACGTCGTTCATCACTCACTCATGCGGATTGGCGCGCGATCAGCGCGGCGGCGCGGTTGCCGGAGCGGATCGCGCTTTCGATGGTGGCGGGCAGGCCGGTATCGGTCCAGTCGCCGGCCAGCGCCAGATTACGCCAGCGCGTTGCGGCACCGGGCCGCTTGGCATCCTGTGCCGGCGTGGCCGCAAAGGTGGCCCGCCGCTCGCGCACGATCTGCCACCGCGGCAGCGCATCGGGAAGCCCGGTCGCCGCCGAAACCTCGCTCCAGATGGTCTTGGCCAAAACGTCGCGCGCGGTGTCGATGTAGTGATCGCCGGCGCTGATGGTAACCGCGACGCGGCCCGGAAATGCGAAGATCCACTGCACCACGCCGTTGAGCACGCCGAGGATCGGCGGCTGACCGGCCGCCGGATCGATGGCGAAATGCGCGTTGACGATGGCGCGGAATTCGGTCGGCACCGACAGGCCCTCGACCAAGGCCGCCGCCGCATAGGGCGGCACCGCGAGGATCACGGCATCGGCCGGGTTCAGCGCCACCGTTTCGCTGCCGAAATCGAGCGCCTCGATCCGCTCCGCGCCAAAACGCAGCGCGCGTAATTGATGCTCAAGGCGCACCACGGCGCCGCTTCTCTGCAGCGCGTCGAGCGCCGGCTCGATCATGGTCGGGCCGAGACCGTCGCGGGCGACAAGCGGCCGGCAGGCCCGCCCGCCGGCGCCGAGCGTTTCGCGCACCACGGCGCGCGCAAGCCGCGCCGAGCCGTGCGGCGGATCGATGTTGAGCGCGGCAAGGAGCAGCGGCTCGACCAGGCGGCGGTAGAGGACGCCGTCACAGGTGATGACCTCGCCGACGCTCTTGCCGGCGCGCGGC
The DNA here is from genome assembly GCA_035651875.1 of Xanthobacteraceae bacterium. GTDB lineage: Bacteria > Pseudomonadota > Alphaproteobacteria > Rhizobiales > Xanthobacteraceae > BOG-931. The sequence continues at coordinate 95,091 of DASRET010000040.1, read as the reverse complement.
CACAGCAAACGCGCCAGCGCGACGTAATCGAGCGCATGAGTGCCGGGCACGCGACTACTGCGGTCGAAAATCCACGACGGCAGCCGGCCGTCGTTGAAGCGCAAGGTCCAACGCTCGCGGCTTGCCAGATCGACGAACGCGAATTCCGCGCTCGGCGGTCCGATCAGCCGGTCTTCGGCGCCGATGCCACGCAGATAGGCGAGCGCGGCGTGGTTGCCGGACAGCAACAGATGATTGCCGTTGTCGATGGTCATGCCGAGCGTGGCGTCGCGATACGAGCGGCAGCGGCCGCCGACGAACACCGTGGCCTCGTGCACGATGACGCGGTCGCCGCGCGCAGAGAGGTCGAGCGCAGCGGACAGGCCGGCAAGTCCGGCACCGATGATGTGAACAGTTCGGGTCATCAGGAACGACGCATCAGATCAAATTACGAAGCACGATCAGCAAAAGCTGCAGCCGCGGCAGGCGGGCGCGCGGGCGCGGCGGCGCAAACCCGCGTGCCACCAGCCGCTCGAGAATGAGCCCGTAGGCCTCGCCCATGATGCGCGGCGCGCGCACGGTGCGCCGCGGCGCGTGCTGCATAATGGCCTGCGCCTTGGCAAAATGTTGTCGGGCGAGTTCGATCAGGACGCCGCAGGCCTCGCCGAGCATCGGGTTGGCCAACACCGTTTGCGGATCGGTGCTGATGATGCCGACGTCGCGCAGCGCGTCGCGCGGCAGATAGAGCCGGCCCATGGCGGCGTCCTCGTCGAGGTCGCGCAAAATGTTGGTCAGCTGCAGCGCGCGGCCGAGCTGATCGGCGAGCGCCAACCCGGCGGCGCGCTCCATGCCGAATACCCGCACCGAGAGCCGGCCGACCGCACAGGCGACGCGGTCGCAATAAAGCTCCAGCGTGGCGCGGTCGGGCGCGCGGATGTCGGCCACCACGTCCATCTCCATGCCGTCGATCACGGCGAGAAAGTCGGCACGTTGCAGGTCGAACGTCTTTACCGCCTGCGCCAGTCCGCCGAGCGGCGGCGGCGGCGCACCGGCGTAAAGCGCATCGATATCGTCGCGCCAACGCTGCAAGCGGGCGCGCCGCGGCTCGCGCGGCCCGGGATCGTCGGCGACGTCGTCGACCGCGCGGCAGAACGCGTAGATTTCGAACATCGCCTCGCGCTGCGGCCGCGGCAGGATGCGCATGCCGCCGTAGAACGAGCTGCGGGCAGCGCGCGCTGCCGCGGGCGTTTGCTGCTCCGTCACTTAGGCGCCCCGCGGCTTGTGCGCGGCCGGCGACCAGCGCCGGGCGAGGCGCCGCGATGCGCCGGCGAGCGCGCCCACAAGGGTGAGACCGGCAACCGCCGGCATCCCGAGATGCACCCGCTCGCTCAACGGATCGCGCGCCTTCAGGAGCCGGGTCAGGCGATGCGCCAGCGTATTGATGACCGAGACTTCGAGGGCGAGCCGCCGGTCCTCGATCAGCAGCGGGAAGACGTCGCTCTCGCCGAGCAGGCGTTCGGTGCGCTCGGCGAGACGGTGCAAACAGTCTCTCAGTTGTGGCGACGCGCGCGCTTCGCCAAGCGCCTCGACGGTCGTGCTCGCGGCGGCGAGCGCATCGAGCGGCACATAGACGCGATCGAGATTGCGATAATCGTCTTTGCAGTCCTGCAGATGATTGATGATCTGCAAGGCGGCGCAGAGCGCGTCGTTGGCCGGCCATGTGTCGCGGCTCTCGCCGTGCACGTCGAGCACGAAACGGCCGACCGGCATGGCAGAGAGCGAGCAATAGCCGATCAAGTCGTCCCAGTCGCGATAACGCAGCTTGGTCACGTCGAGCTTGAAGGCGGCGAGCAGATCCTGGGCGTGCTTGGGTGCGAGCTTGCGCTCGGCCAGTTCGCCGCGCAGCCGCACCGCCACGGCATCCGCGTCGCTCTGCCCGACAAGGCCGGCGTCGAGGCGATCGAGCAGCGCCAGCTTCTGGTCCGGCGGCATGGTGGCGTGATCGGCAATGTCGTCTGCCGTGCGCACGAAATTGTAGAAGGACAGAATGATGCCGCGATGGCGCGGCTGAATGAGCCAGGACGCGACCGGGAAATTTTCATCCCGATGCCCCTTGCCCGAACGCCAGGCGTCGGCGCCGTTGTGAGCCGCGTCGTTCATCGCGTTTCCGAAACATTGGCCTGGGCGCGGCCTTTCCACATGCCGCCGCGCCCGCGGGCATGCTGATAGGCGGAATTGAGCGTAAAGGCCATATAGAGCGCGGCAATCGCCGGCAGCGCCAAGCCCCAGAACGCCCACAATCCGTAGAACCGCAAGGTCGGGCGGAACGCCAGCGCCATCAAGAGCCAGACGAACAGGCCGAGGAACTGCGCCACGCCGCCGGCGAAGAACGTCAGCGCCACCGGCGCCAGGTAAACGAGCGCAAGACCGGCGACCGTGCCGGCAAGAAGGAACGGCGAGTATTCGAGCTGCGCATAGGCGGTACGCGATATCATGCGGGCGATGTCGGCGAGGCTCGGATAGGCGCGGATGCTGTGCACGCGCTCGGTGAGCCCGATCCAGATCGGGCCGTAGCCCTTGAGCAATTTGGCCAGCGCGCAATCGTCGATCAGGGCGCCGCGGATCGCCGCCATGCCGCCGGCCTGGCGCAGCACGTCGCGGCGCACCAGCATGCAGCCGCCGGCTGCGGCCGCGGTGCTGCGCCGCGGATCGTTGGCCCAGGCGAACGGATAGAGCATCTGAAAGAAGAAGATGAAGGCCGGCACCAAGAGACGCTCGGCAAAACTCTTGCAGCGCAGCTTCACCATCAGCGAGGTCAGCACCAGCCCGTTCGCCAGCGCGCGCGCGACCAGCGGCCGAAGCGCATCGGCGCCGTAGACGATGTCGGCGTCGGTGAAGAGCACATAGGCGGGCGGGCTTGGCATCGCTTCGACCGCCGCGACGCCGTGGTGCTGCGCCCATAGCTTGCCGGTCCAGCCCGCCGGCAATGCGGGTCCGGTCACGATCTTTAGCCGATCGGCTTTGCCGAGCTGCGCCGCTGCATCGCGGGCGACTTGCGCGGTGCCATCGCGGCTCTGATCGTCGACCACGATGACGGTGAACGTGCCCGCATAGTCCTGGCGCAGCAGCGACGACACGGTTTCGCCGATGCAGGCGGCCTCGTCGCGTGCCGGAATGACGGCGGCGATCGAAGGCCACTCGCCGTTCCAGGCCAGCATCTCGCCCGGCGCGTTGCGGTCGTCGCGCTCGGCGGCGAGCCAAAAGCCGCCGCGCGCGGCGAGTAGGTAAAGCCAGATCGCCAGCACCATTGACGCTATAAGGTCGTTGGCCACAGATACTCTCTCGATGGCTCATGGCGGCCCCTCAACGCCGCCCGGGCCGGGCGCCGGGCCGCGGGGCGCCGTCCGGCGCAACCGTTATCCCGCAAATGTAGGATCGAAAACAGCGCCCCAAAGGGCGGCCGGACCGCTGGGAAGCTTTCATGAACGGCAAAAAGACCAAGAAAGACAATTCCTTCCTCGACCGCCTCGATGCCGTGGCGGCGGACACCGAGACGCTGCTCGACCGGCTGTTGGCGGCAAAGCCACAATCGGGCGAACTGTCCCGGCCGGAGCGGCTGCTCGACGCCATGCGTTACGCCAGCCTTGGCGGCGGCAAGCGCTTTCGGCCGTTCCTGGTGGTGGAATCCGCAGGCCTGTTCCGGGTGCCGCGGCAGCGCGCCCTGATGGCGGGCGCGGCGCTCGAATGCGTGCACTGCTACTCACTGGCGCACGACGACCTGCCCGCCATGGACAACGACGCGTTGCGCCGCGGCCGGCCGACGGCGCACAAGAAATTCGACGAAGCGACCGCGATTCTCGCCGGCGACGGGCTGCTCACTTTCGCGTTCGACATTTTGGCGCGCAAAGAGACCCACCCGGATGCGGCAGTGCGGATCGAGCTGGTCAACGCCTTGGCGCGCGCCTCCGGACTCGGCGGCATGGCGGGCGGCCAGATGCTCGACCTCGCCGCCGAGGGCCGGTTCACCGGCAAGGGGCCGCAGCGGCTCAACGAGACCGGGGTGCGGATGCTGCAGGCGATGAAGACCGGCGCGCTGCTGCGTTTTGCCTGTCAGGCCGGCGGCATTCTGGCGGCGGCGGCCAAACGCGAGCGCACCGCGCTCGACCGTTACGGCGTCGCGGTCGGCCAGGCGTTCCAGATCGCCGACGACCTCCTCGATCTCGAAGGCGATCCGGCGCTGGTCGGCAAATCGACCGGCAAGGACGCCGACGCCGGCAAGGCCACCATGGTGAGCGCGCTCGGCGTCGACGCCGCCAAGGCGCGGCTGCGTCAATTGGTGGCCGACGCCGAGAAGGCGCTGGCGCCGTTCGGGGCCAGGGCCGGCATCCTCATCGAGGGCGCCCGATTCGTCGCCGAGCGGCACGCCTGAGACGCCGATACCGGCCAATATGCCGCCTGTGTAAAAGCGCGCCGGCCAATTACGGGCGAACGCAAATAATGTCATTGTTTCCAAGTACGTGCGTTCATCGGCCCTTCAGGACGGGCCGCGAATCCGCTTAAGTCGCAATTGAAGTTCGTAGCCGACGCGCCTATCTGCTGACCGCCACCTGCTCCCCGCTCGCCTGTCACCTGAACCAAGACCGGAGCCGAACCTTCCGGCGTTTTCGAGACACTTAGAAGCAATGAGCATGGACGCGCGTTCGACCTTGCGGGCGGCTGGGAGTTCGTTGGCGGCGCTGGTTTTAGCGCTTGCCGCGGCATTCACTTTTGCGCCCGTCACCATCACGCCTTTCTCCAGCGCATCCGCGCAGGAGGCGGGCCGGCCGGCTGCGCCGCATCCGGGCGGCGTTCGCGCCCGCCCCGGCAGAGCGCCAAGCCGCGCGCCCGCGGCGGCTGCCCAACCGAAGCCGCTGCCGGAGCGCACACCCTTCACAATGGACGATGACGCCGTCGCCGCCATCCCTAGCATGCCCGATGCGCGCTTCTGGGCGGATTCGACGACCGATTTCGCCAAGGCCTTGCCGACCCAGCCCGGGCCGTGGCTCGCGCTGTCGAGCGGCGGCGAGGATGGCGCATTCGGCGCCGGACTGCTCGCCGGTCTCGGCGCGGCCGGCAAGCGCCCCGAGTTTTCGGTGGTGACCGGGGTAAGCACCGGCGCGCTGCTCGCGCCGTTCGCCTTCCTGGGATCGCGCTACGACGAGGCCATGCGCGACGCCTATACGCGGATCACGTCGGCCGACATTTTCGAGGTCGGCGCCACGCCGGAGAGTTTCGTCAACACTTGGCCGCTCAAGGAGCTCATCGCCAAGGAATTCACGCCGGCCATGCTGGCCGACATCGCCGCCGAATACGCCAAAGGCCGCCGCCTGTTCATCGTCACCACCGATCTCGACGCCGGGCGCTCGGTGGTCTGGAACATGGGTGCGATCGCCGCGCATGGCGGCGACCAGGCGCTCAACCTGTTTCGCACTGTCCTGCTCGCCTCCACCAGCATCCCGGGCGCGTTCCCGCCGGTGCTGATCGAGGTCGAGGCCAACGGCAAAAAGTTTGCCGAGATGCACGTCGATGGCGGCGTCGGCGGCCAGTTTTTCGTCGCGCCGATCGCGCTCACCGCGGCAACCTCGGACTTCAAGCTGCCGGCGACCGAGCTTTACGTGATGGTCAATACCGGACTGCAGCCGGACTTTGAGACCGTGAAGCGCAACACGGCGTCGATCCTGACCCAATCGGTCGGCATGGCCGTCAAGATCGACACGCGGCTGATGCTCGATCGGGCTTATCTGCTCGCCAAGCGCAGCGGCATTCCCTTCAACGTCGCCAGCATCCCGCCGGATTTTTCGGCGCCGAGCCGCGGCGCATTCGATCCGGACTATATGCGCGCCTTGTTCCAGGCCGGCGTCGATCAAGGTAAAAGCGCTACACCCTTTGCTTCCACGCCGCCGCCCTACCCGGCTGCGCCGGCGCAGTCATCGCAGCATACCGAGAAAACCGGAGCCAATCGATGAAACGGATTTTTGGTGCGAGCCTCGCCGTCGCCGTGGCGGCGCTGATCGCGGCGGCCTCGATCGTGCCGTCGGAGGCGGCGCCGCGGCGGCGCGCGCCTTTGACCAACGCCTATGACGGGATCTGGAGCGTTTCGATCGTCACGCAACGCGGCGATTGCGACCGCGGCTATCGTTATCCGCTGCGCATCACCGGCGGCCATGTGGTCAAAGCAGACACCGACCCAGTGTACGCGGTCGCCGGCGCAGTGGGCCGCGGCGGCGTGATCGGCGTCACGGTGGCGGGCGGCGGCAAGAGCGCAACCGGCTATGGCCGGCTGGCCCGCAATGCCGGCCGCGGTGTGTGGCGCACGTCGGACGGCCGCTGCTCCGGCCAGTGGAGTGCCGAACGACGCGAGTGATTTTCGCGATCGGGCTTACCCGGTCTTGCGCGCGGTGACGTTGGCGTTCCACCACGGGCAGACGTCGGCGGCGCGGGTGTAATTGCCGTCCATCACATTGACCGCGACCCGGCCGTCCTGTTCGGCGACCGCGATGCGCATGCGGCGCGCTTCTTCGCGCGCCTCTTCGCCGAGCCACATGCGATCGTGACCCCACAGGCTCGGGCCTTCGGTGCGCTCGTGCGGCGTCCAGTGGTCCGGATCGATGGTGCGGCCGCCCCAGCCGTATTCGACCAGAAACCGCGACGGCGACCACGAATAAAACGACGTGACGTGATCGTTGACGTGGCGGCCGAGCGTGGTGCCGATCATCTCCGGCTTGCGCAAAGCGAGATCGTAGCCCTGGCCGACATCGTCCAGATAGCACAGCTCGACCATCAGATGATGGATGCCGTTCTTGCCGGTGTCGATGAAGGCGAGGCTGTGGTGGCGCGGGTTGATGTGAAAGAAATAGGCCTTGAACGGTTTTAAGATGTAGTCGCTCGGCTTGAAATTGAGAATGTCGGTGTAGAACGGCACGACCTCGTCAAGCCGTTCCGCGGTGAGCACAGCGTGACCCATGCCGAGCGGGCCGGTGCGGAAGCCAGAGATCGAGCGGCCCGGCTTGAACGCGTCGGACGCGATCTCGGCGCCGTGAAACACTTCGAGCCGGTTGCCGATCGGATCGGCGAACACGATCAAGTCCTTGACCCGCCGCTCGTCGGCCAGGGCGCGCGAGCCGCGCGCAACCTTGACGCCGGATTTTTCCAGATGCGCCGCAAGTCCATCGAGCGCTGCGGCGTCGGCCACCTCCCAGCCGTAGAACGACGGCCCCTCGCCGTCGTCCTCATGCACGATGACGCGCTGCTTGCGGTCGTCCATGCGCAGCGCCAAGGTGCCGCGGCTCCGGTCGACCATTTGCATGCCGAGAAAGCGCGTGCCGTAGGCCGCCCAGTCCTCGAGATTGCTCGAGCGGATGCCGACATAGCCCAGAGCTTGCAGACCCATCGCGGCTCTCCTTGGACGATTGCCTCATACTATCATTTTGAAGCTAATGGGTAAATTCTACTTCGCAAGCGGCGGGCCCGATTCGACGCCGGCGAACTCCCCAATTATGTTTGGCGCGTGCTGGTCTAAACGGCACGCAAAAAGACAGATCGGGGGAATTGCGAATGACTTCTCGGAAGATCGCTGCAACGCTTCTTGTGGCCCTGCCGCTCGTCCTGGCGGCAAGAAACGCAATGGCTGAGCAAACTTACATCTCTACCAAGTGGGTGGAATCACAGCTGTCGATGGATGAATGCCTTGGGCGGGCCGCAGCCTCCATCCGCGGCGCCGGCGGTTGGGGTAAAATTCTCGATACCCCTGACGCCCGTCATGCGTTCCGCGGCCTGTATACGGCGCAGGTTCGTTGCATACCCGATATGAAAATCGTGATCTTCGTCGTGGCCGGCCCCTCGAACACGAGCGGGAAGTACGTCGACGAGATCGCGGATCACTTCTAACCCGGGACAAGCCGGGCTGGTGTCGCTCCGCTCGTCAGGCGTCTTATTCGAAGCCGAAAAGCTGCAAAACTCCGACAGCGGCGCGCACAGTCCGGTCTGAGCACACCGGGTTGCGCCTCTTGGCATTGTCGCCCTCATTGCGCCAGCAACTTGGGCAGCACCGTGTCGAGACTCGCGGCGAGCAAGGCGCGCGTCGGCTCGCGCAGCCCCATCACCGCAGCTGGCGCCGGCGGCCAAGCGAAATCCTTGAGCTCACGACTTGGCCCGTGCAGCGGGGTCGGCCGGAAGAGGTCGTTCACCAAGCGGTCGCCGAGTGTCTCCTCGCGGAGCGAACCGCCGCCCTTCTTAAGTATCTCGAACGTGCGGCCGTCGAATACGTCAAGGCTCGTCAGCGCGAACAAATAGGTGAGGCCATTATGATCGGTGAGGCTGAGGCGATTGACCACGCCAATACCCTTGATCAACTGATTGGTGCCAGCGAACTGATCCCTGCCGTCGACAACAAGAACGTAGCGTTCGCATCCGGCCGCACCGGCGGCGGTCTGCGCCATGGCCTTGAGGTCGGGAATCTGGAACAGGCTCGGATGGTCGTAGGCCTCGAACGCATGAGCCGGATAGACGATCCGGCGCACCGAAAAGCGCGGGCCTGCGACGGCGCGCACGCGGGCAACAATGAGATCGTCAAGCCCCCAGGACGCGATGGGAACCTTGTTGAGGTCGTTGCCGAACGCCATAAGCCCGATATGCTGCTCTACGAAGCTCTCGCCGATATGGGGGATGACGCCGACACAGGGGCCGCGTTCAGCGGTGGCGTGCGCGTTCGGGGGCGCCGGCTTCTTCGCAGCCGGCTTGGCCGGCCGCGGCTTTACCAGTGACGATTTGGGGGCGGCGGTCTGCGGGGTCTGTGCGAGAGCCGGCGTGGTAAGTGCCAGGGCCAGAAACAAAGCAACGCGTCGGATCACATGCGGCTCCTCGGTCGGCATGGCTGCGCATGAGATTGGACCGAGGTGCTTGCAACTGCAAGTAAGTAGCCCGGCGAGCTATTCAAAACCGAAAAAGCTGCAGAACTCCTCGAGGGACGCGCGCGGCGAGCGGAACGCGTTGGCCGGGTGTTTGCGGTCGCCGTAGCCGATGGCAACGGCGCAGAACAGCATCTGCTCGGGCGGCATTTTGACGAATGGGCGCACCAGGTGATGCATGCGCGCCCAGGATTCCTGCGGGCAGGTGTCGAGGCCGTAGCCGCGGGCGAGAAACGCGAGCGCGTGGATATAGCCGCCGAGGTCGGCGCATTGGCCGGGGCCGAGCTTGCGGTCGACGGCGATGAACAGCGCGACCGGCGCGTTGAAGAATTCGAAATTGCGCTTGTACTGCGCGACCCGGCCCGCCGCGTCGTCACGGGCGACGCCGAGCGCGCCGTAGAGCTGCACGCCATGCTCCTCGCGGCGCCCTTTGTACGGCTCCCATAAGGTCTTCGGATAGATCGGATACTCGGCCTCGTCGTGGCGCGGGTCGCGGCCGTCGATGAAAGCGGCGACCTGCCGCTTGATCTCGGCAAGCGGCGCGCCCGTGAGGGCATAGACGTGCCAGGGCTGCAGATTGCCGCCGGACGCCGCGCGGGCAGCCCGCGCCAGCAGATCGCGGATCGTGCGTTGATCGACCGGCTTGTCGAGGAAGGCGCGGCAGGACAGGCGCGTGTCGACGGCTTCAAAGACGTTCATCATCGGATTGTCTGCTTAAAGTCTAAGGGATTAATTTGGTCGCGGGGCGCCGTCGATCGCAATGGCTGCAAAAACTTCCGAACAAATGAGCGTGTCAAGGGGCGCCTTCGGCGCCGCGAAGCGGTTTCACCCCTTGACACGCTCATTTGTTCGGAAAAGAGGCTAGCCATTGCGATCGACGGCTTTCTCTGATCCCGTCGCTGCAGGCGGGCTGGCAAATTCACTGCGTTTCATCAGCGTCATCAGGCCCGGCAAGCCGCGGCGCCGGTGACGCGAGCGCGTCGGCCTCGTTCAGGCCCGGCAACGCCTCCGGCTCTGCGTTATGCACGCGGTAGAGCTGCGGCGCGGCACGGTTGATGTGGAGCTGGAAAATGTCCGGCCGATTGTAGTGGCCGGCAAAGTCGTGGCGCAGCTTCATCAGGACGCCGAGTTCGAGATCGCATTCGGCGTAGAGGATGCCCTCCTCCGCGCCCATCGGCCCGGCGAGGATGCGCGAGTTCGGCGCCACGATGACGCTGCCGCCGCAGCAATCGGGATTGCGGAGGAATTTTTCGGCCTCGGGCCCGGGCGCAAGCTTTTCGATCATCGCGTCGTCGAAGGTGCCGCAGGCCGACACCACGAACGCCTTGCTCATCTGCGCGAACGCCTGGGAGTCGACGGCGACGCGGTTGCGCATCGGGTCGCCGCTGGTCGGAAAATGGTTCGGCCAACTCATGACGTGAATGCGCGTGCCTTCGGCGGTGAGCGCGAACACCGCGAGCGGATTGGAATTCTCGCCGCAGATGAGCCCGCTCATCGGGCCGAACGCGGTCTGGAATGCGCCGAAGGTGTCGCCATAACCGCCGGTATGGACCAGCCGCTCGCCGACGGTCGGCATGATTTTCTGATGCTTGCCGATCAGTTCGCCGTCGGGGCCGATGTAGAGCTGCGTGTTGAACAAGGTGCCGATGGTGTTCGGCAGCTTTTCGCAGACACCCATCACCACATAGGCGCCGGCGTCGCGCGCAGCGGCGCACAGTACCGTGGTCTCGGGACCGGGAATTTCCACGGCGTTCTTGAACAGCTCGACTGACAGCCTGTTGGCGATGGCGCCGGTCGCCACGTGATGGTGGTACCAGACCGGATGCGCCGGAATGAATCCTTCCGGGAAACCGATCACCCGCGCGCCGTTGCGGCCGGCCTCGCGAATGAGGCTGCAGGCCTTTTCGGTCGAGCCGGCGCGGTCGAGAAATACCGAGGCGGCCTGCACGGCCGCCACCTTCACCGTTTCGTACGTGTCACCCATGCGCTGGATCAATACGGCGTCTTGTTGATCTCGCCGGAGCCGGTGACGTACCAGCGCTCGCTGACGAACGGCTTGCCGGCGAGCCGGTCGGCGATCCAGTCGGCCAACAGGATCGGCGGGAACGGGCCCAAATTGGCAGCCGGCACGTTGCCGACCGAGTGGCGCGATTCCTGATAGACCACCATCTGCTTCGGCCCCTTGAGCGCCGCCATCAGGTGGTCGGAATGTTCGAGCGGGCTCAATTCTTCGGCCTCGCCGGCGATGCACAGATAAGGCACGCGGATTTTTTCGGCGTGGCCCTGCCAGGTGATCTTCTTGCGGAATTCGTCGAACTCGTCCTCTTCGGTGATGCCCGACATGTACATGAAGCGCTTCTTGAAGGTGGGCGACGCTTCCTGAAAGATGGTGTGGCAGCCAGGCTCGTGGCACACCGACATCACCGCGCAGGCTTTTATGCGCGGCTCGTTTGCGGTCAGAACCGTGCCGAACAGCGAGCCGAAGCTCGTGCCGGCGGCGGCGATACGCGTGGCATCGAGCTCCGGACGCGCCGCGATCCAGTCGACCAGCGCCGCACCGGCGGCCATCCAGTTTTCCATGGAGAAGTAGAGCCCGATCATCGGCGCTTCGTATTGGCCGGGGCCGTCGATGGCCAGCACCGCCATGCCGCGGTTGAGATATTTGTCGCCGTAGAGCGCGACCTGGATTTCCTTGTAGCTGTCCATGCCGGGAATCGAGATCACCACCGGCAGCTTGCCGCCCGAATAATTCGGCGGCAGGTGCAGCCAGCCCGGGATCGCCTTATCGCGGAACGGCACCCACACCGCCTCGACGTGATGATCGGCAAGCGCGGCGTACTTGGCGTAGCACTCGCGCTTTTTGTTGTTGTAGGCGATGTTGGTCTCGTCGTTCTCGTCGTACGGCCACTGCGCGGCGCCCCAATGCACCGCGGCCATGAAGAAATTGTCGCGCGCGCTGATCGTGTGGTCGGCCGCCGCGGCGGCATTGGCCTTGGCCTCGCGGCGCCGCGCCACCGCCGCAAACGCCGGGCCGATGTCGGCCATCTTTTTCACCCGCTCGCGGATGCCGGCGAAGTCGGCATTGGCCTCGATGCCGCACGGCGCATGGATGTAGAGCGAGCGCGGCTGATCCCAATCGATGCCATTGGCGCGAATGATGTTGTCGATCAGCCAGCGCTGGGCGTCGAACCGGCGCACCTGCGGCGGGCCGCGATGGTCGAGGATCGGCGGAAATCCTTGGGTCGGGCGGTTCATGGCTGCCTCCTCTGCGGGCGCGGTCTTATAGCCGTTCGCGTAAAGCCTAAGCCGATCATTATCGACGCATGGAATGCCGCCTTGTCAACGAGCCCGGAAAGCGTCCGGGCCTTGCAATTATGCGGCGAAGGAGGTCACGTGGCGCGATGGATGCACTGGTCGAGAAGCCGGCCGTTCGCACGCGGCAGCGCGGCGATCTTGCCGGGGTCGTCGCCACCTGGGCGCAGGTGGCGGCCGCTGGCATCGGCGGGCCGGCGCTGCAGCTCGCGACCATGCATCGCCTCCTGGTGCAGAGCAAACGCTGGATCTCCGAAGAACGGTTCTTTCACGCGCTCAGCTACTGCATCGCGCTGCCCGGACCGGATACGCAGCAGCTCGCCATCTATGTCGGCTGGCTCGCGCATCGCACCAGGGGGGCGATCATCGCCGGCGGCCTGTTCATCCTGCCCGGTGCCGTCTGCATGATGGCGCTGTCGTTCGGCTACGTCACCGGCGCCGACTCGGTGCTCGGCAAAGCGATCTTCCTCGGCGTGCGGCCGGCGATCCTCGCGGTGATGCTGGAGGCGATCATCCGGTTCGGCCGGCACGTGCTGCACTCGAACTGGATGGTGGCGCTGGCCGGTGCGGCCTTTGTCGGCGCCTTCCTCAAGATCTCGTTTCCGGTCATCGTTCTCGCCGCGGCGCTGGTCGGCGTCGCAGCCGCAATCGCGGGCCTGCCCGGCCTGGCGCGGCCGACGAACGATGAGGCCGAGAAGAGGAGGGCAGTCGCCGAGCTTACTCAGATAGCCGATCATACGCGGCCTAGTGTCACGCGGTTCGTCACGTCGCTCGCCATGTGGCTGGCGCTGTGGCTCACGCCGCCCATCGCCCTGCTGGCGATCTTCGGCCCCGACAATGTCTTCACGCAGATCGCACTGTTGACCGGCAAGGTCGCCACCATGGCGATCGGCGGCGACTATGCCGTGGTCGCCTACGCCGCCGACCAGAGCGTGCATGCGCTCCACTGGCTCACCACCCGCGAGATGCAGGAAGGCATCGCCATGGGCGAAATGGTGCCCGGCACCATCATCATCGTCACGCAATTCGTCGGCTTCATCGCCGCGTTCCGCGACCCCGGCAGCCTGCCGCCGCTTCTCGCCGGTGTGTTCGGCGGCGTGCTGGCGAGCTGGATGACGTTCTGCCCCTGCTTTCTCTTCATCCTGCTGATGGCGCCGTTCATCGAAGGACTGCGCCGCAACACGTTCCTCAACAGCACGCTGCAGGCGGTCACCGCCGCGGCGGTCGGCATGATCCTGAACCTTTCGGTCTGGTTCGGCCTGCGCACCGTGTTTCATCACATCGACCACATTCGCTACAGCCATTTCAGCCTCGACATTCCGGCGCTGACCAGCATCGATCCGTTGGCCTTGGCGCTGTTCGCGTGCGCGGCCATTGCGGTGCTGCGCTTCAAGACCAGCGCTGCCGCAACGCTCATTGTTTCCTCACTGGTCGGCATCGTGCTGCTGCTGGCGGGCATCACGGTTTAAGCCCCGCGCGGCCCGCGCTCGACGCGCGTCTTTGGCGACCATTGACAAGCCGGCGCTACGGGCCATCCTGCGCCTCGCAGTGGAGGAGCCGATGCAGCAGAGCAACGTGAAGGCCGCGATCGCCTACGACGATTTGCGCGAATGGCTCGAGGCGGCCGAAGCGCTGGGCGAGGTGCGCCACGTCAAGGGCGCCAGCTGGCAGGAAGACATCGGGCTCGCCGCCGAGGCGATCCTGCGCGAGGAGAACGGCCCCTGCGTGGTGTTCGACGACGTTGCCGGCTGCGCAAAGGGCTATCGCGTGCTGCTCAACATGTTCGCCGGCACGCGGCGCAACATGACGCTCGGCTTTCCCGACCACCTCAACAAATGGGAACTGAGCGACTCCTACCGGGCGGCGTACCTGGCCGAGCCAAAAATCATTCCGCACGAGATCGTCGACGACGGCCCGGTGCTGGAGAACGTCATCACCGGCGACGACGTCGACGTCACCAAATTCCCGGCGCCGATCTGGCACGAGAAGGACGGCGGCCGCTACATCGGCACCGGCACCTACAGCATCACCCGCGACCCGGAGGAAAACTGGCTCAATGCCGGGGCCTACCGCGCCATGGTGCACGACGCCAAATCGGTCGGCTTCGTCACCGCGCGTGGCCATCACGGCTACATCCATCGGCAAAAATACTGGGATCGCGGCGAGGCCATGCCGGTGGCGATGGTGCTCGGCGGCGATCCGCTGGCGTTCTTCTACGGCGGCGTCGAGGCGCCGTACGGCACGTTCGAGCTCGACATCGTCGGCGGCATGCGCGGCCGTCCGACCAAGATGGTGCGCGGCAAAATCACCGGCCTGCCATTTCCCGCCAATGCCGAGATCGTGCTGGAAGGTTACGTCACGCCCGACAAGCGCAAGGACGAAGGTCCATTCGGCGAATGGACCGGACATTATGCCGGCGGCGTGCGCCCGATCGCCGTGCTCGACGTCAAGGCGATCTATCACCGCAACGATCCGATCCTGCTCGGCGTGCCGCCGATGGGCGGCGGGCCGGATGAGATGGCGCGCTACCGCGCGGTGATGCGCTCGGCGATGATCAAGCAGAACATGACCAATGCGGGCGTGCCGGGCGTGCAGCAGGTGTGGTGTCACGAGGTCGGCGGCGCGCGCATGCTGCACGCCATCTCGATCACGCAGCGCTATCCCGGCCACGCCGTGCAGGCCGCCCATATCGCCGCGCAGTGCGGCGCTTCGGCCTATGCGTCGAAATACATCGTGGTGTGCGACGACGACGTCGACGTGACCAACCTCGACCACATGCTGTGGGCGATGCTGACCCGCACCGATCCCAAGGAGTCGATCCAGTTCATCACCGGCTCATGGGATTCCAGCGCCGATCCGGCGCTGCCGCCCGAGCGCCGCGCGGTTGGCAACTTCACCCACTCGGTGGCGCTGATCAACGCCTGCAAGCCATGGCACTGGCGCGACAAATTCCCGCCCAGCAACACGCCGAGCGCCGAAGTCGCGCGCAAGGCCAAGGAAAAATTCGGCTGGCTGTTGAACGGGAAATAGCGGGTCGTTGCCCGCGTCTACATCAGCCCGTCATGCGCGGGCTTGACCCGCGTATCCATGCTGATGTCCCGCAAATGAGAGCCCTACAAACAAACGTTCGTTGATTCAGCATGGACCGCCGGGTCAAGCCCGGCGGTGACGATTAAGAGGAGCAAATATCGATGAAGCTCGCCATTCCGGACATGATTTCGCCATCGTATTTCGTCGCCGAAGCGGCGATCGAGCTCGGTTTCTTCAAGGCCGAAGGGCTCGATGTGTCGCTCGAGCTGGTCTATCCGGTCGATAACGCCTATGCGGCGATGCGCGACGGCAAGATCGATTTTGTCGGCGGCGCGGGCCACGCGGTGCTGTCGGCGTTTCCGGGCTTCAACGGCGCCAAGCTGATCGCCGCCCAGGCACAGGGCATGTACTGGTTTCTGGTCATGCGCTCTGACCTTGGCGCTAGGCGCGGCGACCTCGAGGTGGTCAAGGGCCGCACCATCGGCGCCGCGCCCTGGGTCAACATGGGCCTGCGCGGCCTGCTGATCGCCGCCGGCATCGATCCCGAGCGCGACCGCGTCAACATCGCGCCGGTGCCGGGTGCGATCGGCACGACCATTCCGAATTTCGGCGTCATGGCCGCGAAAGCACTGGAAGCCGGCAAGCTCGACGGCTTTTGGGCCAACGGCATGGGCGCCGAAGTGGCGGTGCGCGGCGGTTACGGCACCGTGGTGATCGACGCGCGCCGCGGCGACGGGCCGAAGCAGTGCCTCAACTTCACGGCGCCAACCGTCGCCACGACTGACGCGTTGATCGCGCGCTCGCCCGACACCGTGGCGGCCGCGGTGCGCGCCATCGTGAAAACGCAAGCCGCAATGAAAGCGAATGTGGCGCGCGCCACGGAGGTCGGCAAAAAGCTTTTCCCGGAAGCCGAGGCCGGGCTGATCGCCGAACTGATCCGCCGCGACCTGCCGTTTTACGATGCCACGCTGTCGCGCGATTTCATCGCCGGCATGACGGCCTTCGCGCGCAGCCAGGGCGCGCTCGACCGCGAGCTCGCCTACGAAGACGTGGTGGCGACGCAGTTCGCGCCGTTGTGGAAGGGGTAAGCGTGTCCTGCTATTCGATCGTGACACTCTGATCCGAATAGTTGACGCGTACGCCGTAGCTGCCTTCGTTCACGGTCCAGCGCATCAGCGTATAGGTGCGCAAGCCGGCCTTGTGCAGCGGATCGGCGTCGGCGATGGCGCGCGCCTCGGCAAACGAGTTGGCGCGCAGCACGAACATGCCGCCGTAGCGCGTGCCGTCCTCCTTGGTCAGCGGACCGGCCGCGAACATGATGCCTTCCTTCTCGAGCCGGACCTGGTTGGCGAGGTGCGCCGGTATCAGCGGCTCGAGCTTTTCGCGCGGGGCCGTCGGCGTGGTGACCACGACATAAAAATTCTTGCCCAGAAAATTCTTGGTCAGTGGATTTTGCTGCTCGCTCGCCTCGCTCATGCCGTTGCTCCTCGGTTATCGGCGCCCGCTCGTTGACTTGGCCGCGCCGAGACACACCTGCGCGCCGATGATGGCGGCGCCGGTCGATTTGCACCACTCTCACCGCGTCCATCAAGTGTCCCCGTACCGACAGCGAGGAACCTTTTCGCTGCGACCGCGCAAAATCGGGGAACCTTTCGGCGCCTCATCCATCTAAGACTGGCATCGTCAATGGCCGGCGCGTCTCCCGCGTTCCGGCGGGAGAACAGAAGTATGAACGTGAATGTACGGGCGCTGGGGCCGGTCCGGCCGCTCCTGCGCGAAGGCAAGCCTGACCGCGCCGAGGTCGAAGCCGCGGTGCGGACCTTGATCCGCTGGAGCGGCGATGATCCACTGCGACAAGGTTTGCTCGAGACGCCGGCGCGGGTGACACGCGCGCTGGAGGAGGCGTTCGCCGGCTATGCGCAAGATCCGGCCGCCATGCTGCAGAAGTCGTTCGACGAGACCGAAGGCTACGACGAGATGGTGGTGTTGCGCGGCGTTCGCTTCGAAAGCCATTGCGAGCATCACATGTCGCCGATCCTGGGTCATGCCTGGGTGGCCTATGTGCCGGACGGCCGCGTGGTCGGCATCAGCAAGCTCGCCCGCGTCGTGGAAGCCTATGCCAAGCGGCTGCAGATCCAGGAGAAGCTCACCGCGCAGATCGCCAATACGGTCAACGACGTGCTCAAGCCGCGCGGCGTCGGCGTCGTGCTCAAGGCGACCCATCACTGCATGACCACGCGCGGCGTGCACAAGCCCGGGACCGAGCTCGTCACCAGCCGCATGCTCGGCTGTTTTCGCGACAACCAGGAGCTTCGCCGGGAGTTGTTACAGATGACCGCCTGATGGCGGACGGAGGCAATTATGGCCGAACAACAGAATTCCCCCGCAGGTCCCGATCTCACGCAGGGCGTGGCGCTATCCGATTTCGCCGACAGCCGGCTCCTTGGCCATGTCGGCGACGAGGAGGTGCTGCTGGTGCAGAGCGGCGGCGAGATCTTCGCGATCGGTGCACATTGCACGCACTATCACGGCCCGCTGGCCGAAGGCATCGTCGCCGACGGCGGCGTGCGCTGTCCGTGGCACCACGCCTGCTTCGATCTGCGCACCGGCGCGGCGGTCCGCGCGCCGGCCTTGAGCCCGGTCGATTGCTGGAAGGTCGAGCAGCGCGACGGACGCATTTTCGTCCGCGAGAAGCGCGAGCAAGCGGCGCCGCGCCCGCCGGCCGCCAAAGATCAGCCGAGCCGCATCGTCATCGTTGGCGGCGGCGCCTCCGGATTTGCGGCGGCCGAGATGCTGCGGCGGCGTGGCTTTGGCGGCAGCATCGTCATGCTGAGCAACGACCAGGCCGGGCCGGTCGATCGGCCGAACCTGTCGAAGGATTATCTCGCCGGCAGCGCGCCGGAGGATTGGATTCCGTTGCGGCCGGACTCGTACTACGCGGAGAACGGCATCGACCTGCAGCTCAAGACCGAGGTGGCCGGCATCGATGCGAAAGCGCGCGAGGTCGCGCTCGCCGGCGGCAAAAAGCTCGGCTACGATCGCTTGCTGCTCGCCACCGGCGCCGAGCCGGTCCGGCTGCCCATCCCGGGCAGCCAGCAGCCGCCGATCCATACCCTGCGTTCGCTCGCCGACAGCCGCACCATCATCGATGCGGCCAAATCGGCCAAGCGCGCGCTGGTGATCGGCGCGAGCTTCATCGGCCTCGAAGTGGCGGCGTCATTGCGCACCCGCGGGCTCGATGTGGTCGTCGTGGCGCCGGAAGCCCGGCCGATGGAGCGCGTGCTCGGACCGCAAATGGGCGACTTCGTTCGCAAGCTGCACGAGGAGCACGGCGTCCAGTTCCGCCTGCAGGACACGGTCGCTGGCATCGAGGGCCGCCGCGCCACGCTCAAGAGCGGCGCCACGCTGGACACCGATCTGGTGATCGTCGGTGTCGGCGTGCGGCCGCGCCTGACGCTCGCCGAACAAGCCGGGCTCACCATCGACCGCGGCGTGAAAGTCAATGAGTTTCTGGAAACCAACGCGCCCGGCATCTTCGCCGCCGGCGACATCGCGCGCTGGCCCGATCCGCACTCCGGCGCGGCCATCCGGGTCGAGCACTGGGTCGTGGCCGAACGGCAAGGCCAGACCGCGGCGCTCAACATGCTGGGGCAGCGCGAGCGCTACGACGCGGTGCCATTCTTCTGGAGCCAGCATTACGACGTGCCGATCAACTACATCGGCCACGCCGAGCAGTGGGACGAGATCGCCATCGACGGCGACATCGCCGCCAAGGACTGCCTGCTGCGTTATAAGAAAAGCGGCCGCGTCCTCGCCGTCGCCTCGATCTACCGCGACGCCGATAATCTGAAGGCCGAGCTGGCGATGGAGCGCGGTCAAACGCCGTAGGCGATCAAAACCCGCCGGCCTTGAAATTGAGCCGCTGCGTTACGTCGCCGGGCTGCGTGGCGAACGGATAGGCGTAATCGACCTCCATGGCGCCGAACGGCGAGTCCCAGACGAGGCCGACGCCGGCGGAGGCGCGCAGGCCTTTCGAATTGACGATCTGCTGCGACGGCGCCAGCGAGGCGAGATTCGCGGCGCTCGATGCGCCGGTCGCCCACAGGCTGCCGACGTCGGAGAACAGCGCCCATTTGAGATTGGCCTCGGCCGGCACGCCCGGCACCGGCGCCTGCAATTCCGCCGACGTGGTCCAGTAAACGTTGCCGCCGAGATTATCCATGGTGGTGCCCGGCGTAACGTCGCGCGGCCCAAAGCCGTTGGGCGCGAAACCGCGAATGAGCTGCGGGCCGCCGAAGAAGCCGTCGAGCAGCGGCAACTGCTGGCCGCCCCACGGCGTCGCGTACCCACCCTGCGCCCGCACCATGCCGACCAGGTCGCCGGCAATCGTGTGGTAATAGTGCACGTCCTCGGTGGTCTTGGCGAACTTGGCGGCGCCGCCGACGCCGGCGAACTCGTTGTTGGTCTGCACGCGCCAGCCATTGCTCGGACTCTTCGGATTGTCGACCGTCGAGTAGAGCATGCCGATGCCGATCGAAGAGACCCAGATCGGTCCCTGGGCGGCAGCCTGCCGGATCGGCAGCGACGAGAGGCCATTCACCGGATCGAGCCCCACCGACTGGTTGTAGAGCGAATAGCTCCAGGTGGTGCCGAGTTGTTCGGTCAACGGCGTGCCGAACGACACTTTGCCGCCGTACACCGTGCTGTCGAACGACTGATTGACGTTGGCGATGGTCTGGCTGCCGAACAGTTCGATGCCGGCCGACAGCCGCTGGCCGAGGAAGTAAGGATCGCTGAGCGCAATGTCGAAGCTGCGCGCGTATTGCCCTAAGGTCACCGATACCTTGCCGTGGTAGCCGGCGCCGAACAGGTTGGTGTCGCTGACGGTGACGCTCGCCATCATTCCGGTGACGGTCGAATAGCCGCCGGAGATCGTGAAGTTGCCGGTGTCCTGCTCGACCAGATTGATATCGAGCACGATGCGGTCGGGCGCCGAGCCCGGCTCCATCGTCGTTTTCACCGATTTGAAGTAGCCGAGTGCCTTGAGCCGCCGCTCGGCGCGGTCGACCAGCGCGCGGTTGTAGGCATCGCCCTCGCCGAAATCTAGCTCGCGGCGGATCACGTCGTCGTTGGTCTTGGCGTTGCCGTGGATGGCGATGCGCTCGATATAGACATGGTTGCCGTCGTCGATGGTGTAGACGAGATCGATGATGCGCGGGCCTTTGTCGCCGGCGCGCGGTGGGGAGCGATCGACGCGCGCCGCGACCGCCGCGAACGGCTGGCCGCTTCGCGCCAGCGCCATGGTGACCGCATCGACCGACTTGTTGATGGCATCGGCGTCGAACGCATCGCCCGCTTGCGTCAGCACGCCGGACCGGAACGCCGCGGCGTCGACGGTCTTGATGTGCGATTCCATGTCGACTTTGCCGACGCGGTAGAACGGGCCCTCGTCGACCACGAAGGTGACCACGACGCCCTGTTCGGCGGCCTCGTAGCTTGCCGCCGTGCGGACCTGCGCGTCGGCATACCCGTGGGCACGGTAGAAGCGACGCAGGAGATCGCAGTCGTTTTCAACCTTGTCGGCGTCGTAAATGTCGTTGTCGAGCAGAAAGCTCAGAAAATTGGTCTTGCCGGTCTTGATGGCGCCGGTGAGCTTATTGGCGGCGAAGGCGTTGTTGCCGCTGAAGCGGATTTTGCGCACCGCAAGCTTGTCGCCTTCTTTGATCTGGAAGACGAGATCGACGCGGCCGTTCTTCGCATCGATGGTCTGCGGCTCGATGTGCGCCTGGAAATAGCCGTGCTGCCGATAGATGGTAGCGAGCCGCTGCACGTCGGCCTGCACGATAAAGCGCGACAGCGGGCCGCCGGGTTTTGACTGCACGGCCTTTTTCAGGTCGGCATCCTTGACCTTCTTGTTGCCCTCGACGGCAACCTTCCGGACCAGCGGATTTTCCACGACCTTGACGACGACGTGGCCGCCGTCATGGGCGATCTTCACGTCGGCAAACAGGCCGGTGTCGTAAAGCGCCTTCAATCCGGCATCGAGCGCGGCGCCATCAAGCCGGCCGTCCGGGCCGGCGTGGAAGTAGGAGCGGACCATGGCCGCGTCGACGTGGCTGTTGCCGGTCACCTCGATGGCCGAATCGGCAATGCCGGCGGCGCGCGCAAGACCGCACGCGCCGAAGCAAAATCCGAAAAGCACAATCGAAAGAACGACGGCAGAAAGCCGGCCGCGCATCCCCGCACCCAAAGCCCCCGAGAAGGGCGAATCCCATCCGGCCGGCACGGCGGCAGCATGGCGCTTTGTGTCGCATTGTGGGGAATTCTTGGGGCGCCCGCCACAATGGTTATCCGGACGCCAAGGGCGGCGCTTACATGATCGCAAAAATGGCGTATTTACCCGTCGCCGCGCGCATTCGGCTCACATATGGAGCGCCGGCAGGGGAGGCTCGCATGTATGCCCAAGACGCGTCCTGGCTCGACACCGCAGGACGCCTGTTGTTGCTCGCGTTCTTTCTGAGCGTCGGCATCAGGAATCTGCAGAAGCATCACGTCGAAGACCACATCAAGCGGCTGACCAACTTCAAGGCGCCCTATCCGACAGCGACGTTTTGGATCGGCCAGACCATGGAATTCGTCGGCTGCGCGCTGGTCCTGTTCAACTGGCATCCCGCCATAGGCGTGCTGCTGCTGCTGGTGTTCACCATCGTGGCGTCCGCACTGCTGCTGCGATTCTGGGAGGTCGAGGGCCCGATGCGCACGGGACTGCAAAACGGCATGCTGGCCAATATCGGCATTGTCGGCGGCTTGCTGCTGCTCTTGCAGCACGTTCGCTGAGCGCGCGCAGCCGGCTGTTACAGGAGCCCGCTAGGCCGCAGCCTCCCGGAACAGCGACTTGAACACCGCCCTGATCCATTGATTGGCCGGGTCGTTGTGAAAGCGCGAGTGCCAATACTGGGAGATGTCGATTTTCGGCAGCTTGATGGGCGGCGTGATGATCTGCAGATCGAGATCGGCCGCCAGCACGGTCGCGACCGACAGCGGCAAGGTGGCGATCGCGTCGGTGTGCTTGGCGAGAATGGCGGCACCGGTGAAGATCGGGATCCGGCATACGACGTTGTCGCGCGGGATCGCCGCTTCCAGGGCACGCTGCATGATCTCATGCGCATGGCCGCTGCCGGCAATCGACACCATCACGTGCTTCTCAGCGGCGAAGGCGCGCAATGTCGGCTCGCGCGACAGTCGCGGATGGCCGCGCCGCGCCACGCTGACATAGCGCTCGACCCATAAGGGCTGGCGGCGGATGCCTTTGGGCATCGAGGGAAACGACCCCATGGCGAAGTCGAGCTTGCCGGATTCGAGCCAGCGCTCGAGGTGCGCGGGCTCGAGCTGGGCTACGTTGAGCCGCACGCCGGGCGCCTCGCGCAACAGCCGCTCGACCAGCGGCGGCAACAGCTTGAGCAGGCCGGCGTCGACCACACAGAAATTGAAAGTCCGCTGCGACGTTGCCGGATCGAACGCGGCATGCTCGGCCCGCAGCGACGCGGCGCGCTCCAGAATCGCCCGGACCGGCGCCTGCAGCTGCAGCGCCTTCGGCGTCGGCTCCATGCGCAGCGCGACCCGCACGAACAGCGGATCGTCGAAATAGCGGCGGAGCTGGGCCAGCGTCTTGCTCAGCGCGGGCTGGGTGAGGTCGAGCGCGCGGGCCGCCCGGGTCAGGCTGTGTTCGCGCAACAGCGCGTCCAGCACCCGGAGCTGCTGCAGTTCGGGTCCCCGACTATGATCGGCAGGAATAGTTCGCATATCGTTTAGTTTATAGTTTAGCGGCCGGCGCGGCCTTAAACTAGGCCTGCATCGCCAGACCGATGACCGGCATCAAGCCGGGGCGTGTCGACGCTGGGAGGGCCGGCATGTTGCGGACCGGGCAGCAATACCTCGATGCCCTGAACGACGGGCGCGTCGTCTGGGTCGGCAACGAGAAGATCGACAATGTCGCCACCCATCCGGCGACGCGCGATTACGCGGCCCGCACTGCCGAGTTCTTCGACCTGCACAATCGCGCCGACCTGCAGGACCAGCTCACCTACGTGGACGAACGCGGTGTGCGCCGCTCCATGACCTGGTTTCAGCACCGCGACAAGGCGGAGCTCGTCCGCAAGCGCAGGTATCTCGAATTCATCATGCGGCACTTCGTGGCCGCGTCGTGCCCGCGCACGCCCGACTCCCAGAACTACATGCTGGTGACCTACATCGACGACCCCGAACCCTGGGAAAAAGCATCGATCGGCGCCGATGGCCGCGGCCTTGCCGATAACATACGCCGGTTCTGGCAATTCGCGATGGACAACGATCTCGTCGTCGCGCCGCATTTCGTCGATCCGCAGGCCGATCGCTCCGATCCGAACGCGCATGCCACTTCGCCGGCGCTGCGCGTCGTGGCGACGAACGACGACGGCATCGTGGTCAACGGCGTCAAGTCGATCGGCACGGCGACACCGTTTGCCGATTTCTTGCATCTCGGTGTGTTCTATCGGCCCGGCGCCAAGGGCGATCAGATCATTTACGGCGTCTGCCCGGCCAACCTGCCGGGCATCACCATCGTGTGCCGCGAAAGCCTGGTCGAGAGCGATCCGATCGAGCATCCGCTCGCGTCGCAAGGCGACGAGCTCGACGCCACCGTGCTGTTCGACAATGTGCTTATCCCGTGGAAATACGTGTTTCACATCGGCAATCCGGATCACGCCAAGCTCTATCCGCAGCGCGTATTCGACTGGGGCCATTACTACGCGCTGGTGCGGCAGGCGGTGCGGGCGGAGCTGTTGGCGGGCCTCGCCATCCTGATGTGCGAGCATCTCGGCACCGCCAAGATCGACGCCGTGCAGGCGCGGCTCGCAAAGATCATCGCCTTCCAGCAGACAACCTACGCACACGTGCTCGCCGCCGAGGACCAGGGCTTCTATACGCCGGGCGGCCTGTTCAAGCCGGACATCCAACTGTTCAACTGGGGCCGCGTCTATTTCCTGCAGAACTACGCGGCCATGGTGAACGAGCTGATCGACCTGTGCGGGCGCAGCGCCATCATGTTTCCGACCGAGCAGCAATGGCACGAGCCGGCGATGCGTGGCTGGCTGGAGAAGCTCAACAAAGGCGCCACCGGAGAGGCTTACGACCGCCTGAAAATCGCGCGCGTGATCCGCGACCTCTATCTGACCGACTGGGGCAGCCGGCTCGCGCTGTTCGAAAACTTCAACGGCACGCCGCTGCAGACGCTGTTGTCGCTGACGATGAAGCGTGCTGAATTCACCGGCTCCGGCCCATTCGCCGCGTTTGCGCGCCGCGTTTGCGGAATAGAAGCCAAGGACACGATGACGGAGTACAAAGCGACGGTCGACTATGCCAAGGCGCAGGATGCCGGCCGGCGTGAAGCGATCAACGTACAGGCGGCCGAATAGCCGCAGAAGGACAAGACCATGGCCAAGCAGAGGATCAGCTACGTTCCGCTCGAGAAAATGGACGCGCGCATGCGCGCCGAGATGGAGCGCTGCCAGCGCGAGGGCACGCCGCGGCCGGAGAGCACAGCGGTCCGCGCCCATGTGCCGGCCTGCTTCTGGTTCTTCGCCGATTCCTGGAACAACATTTACCGCAACGGCATCCTCGACCACGCCGTCAAGGAACTGTGCCGGCTCTATGTGTCGCGCTCGGTGACCTGCGAATATTGCGGCAACCAGCGTTCGGTGAAGGCGACGAGTGCAGGCGCGCTGATCGAGGACCAGGTGCTCGATCTGCTCAATTTCGAAAAATCGACCCAATACGACGAGCGGCAGAAGGCGGCGCTCGCGTACGCGGAAGCCATCGTCTGGCATCTCAACACCGACGACGCGTTCTGGGATCGCATGCACCGGCATTTCAACGAGCCGGAGCTGGTCGAGCTCGGCTGCATGATCGGGCTGACGCTCGGCCAGCAGAGCTGGCTGCGGCTCCTCAACATCGAGCATCACCAGGTGCTGGCCGGCACCTCGGCATCGATGGCGCCCGGTTACGAGGACGAGAACAAGCTGCAGGCCACCAAGGCGCAGCCCGATTATTGGGCGAAGAAAGCGCCGTCCGAGAACGCCGCCTGAGTGCAATAACATTCCAAGCGCGACAGAGCGCGCTTTCTCAGCGCGCCTGACGTCGCTTACAGAAACTGACGCGCCGAAGGGAGGACCGCATGCTGCGAACGCCGATCTGCGACTTGTTGGGCATCGAGCATCCCGTCGCGCTCGGCGGCATGGGCTCGGCGACCTCGCCCGAGCTGGTCGCCGCGGTCTCCAATGCGGGCGGGCTCGGCGCGCTCGGCTGCCACGGCCAGACGCCCGAGCAGGTCGGCGAGCGCACCGCCAGCATTCGTCGCCAGACCAACAAGCCGTTCGGTCTCAATTTTCTGCTGTTCCACACGCGCGACGACAGCTTTGCGGCGGCGCTCGAGCTGCGGCCGCCAGTCATGCAGTTCGCCTGGGCGAAGCCCGAGCAGGATCTGCGCGACTATTTCGAGCGCTCGCACAAGGTCGGTTGCCTCGTCACCTACATGGCCGGCACGGTGCCTGAGGCGCAGCGCGCGGTGCAAGCCGGCGCCGACATCATCATCGCACAGGGCACCGAAGGCGGCGGCCATGTCGGCTGGATGGCGAGCATGCCGCTCCTGCCTATGATCGTCGACGCGGTGGCGCCGGTGCCGGTGCTTGCCGCCGGCGGCTATGCGGACGGCCGCGGCCTTGTCGCCGCGCTGGCGCTCGGCGCCGAAGGCATTCTGCTCGGCACCCGCTTTCTCGCCACCGTGGAATCGCCGCTGCATCCGAATTTCAAGCAGGCGATCGTCGACAGCGACGGCCATGACACGCAGCTGTCGGAAATCCCCGACATCGCCTCCGGCCTGGTCTGGCCCGGCGCCATGATCCGCTCGCGGCGCAACCGCTTCATCGAGCGCTGGGCCGGCCGCGAATGGGACTTGCGGCGCGACCGTGCCGAGGCGTGGGACAAGCTCAATCTCGCGCGCCGCACCGGCGACGTCGACGAAGGCCCGCTGTCCATGGGCCAGGATGCCGGCCTCATTCACGACATCCCGCCGGCCGGCGAGATCGTCACCCGCATCGTGCGCGAGGCGGAGGAGATTTTGGCGCGGCTGCCGCAGCTGATCGGGAAGGACTGAAATGATTCCTCATCCTGAGGCGCTCGGCGCGTAGCACCGAGCCTCGAAGGACGAGGCCCGTGACTCCTCGGCCTGCATCCTTCGAGGGCCGCTTCGCGGCCGCCTGAGGAGAACCTGCGCGGCCCTACAGCGCCCGCGTCACGTCGTCGAACAATTCCTCGACCGAATAGCGCCGCGGAATGATCTTCATTTCCAGCGCATAGCTCGACATCAGATCGAGCGCAGGCTTCACCGCATCGAAGCCGAACGGCAGCGTGTCGATGGCGCCGGGTTTGGGCAGGCCGGCTGCCTTCTTGCTGTCGTGCAGCATGCGAAAGACTTCGCGCACCGCACCGGGATCGGATTGCGATACCGAGCTCTTGACCACGACCATATGGTTGATCGGCACGGTGCGGTATTTCTCGTACCATTGCTTGGCCGCCGCGTCCGGATCGGGAATGACACTCTTCAGGCGTGGATCGCTTGGTATGACAGTGCCGAAGATTCCGGCATCGAGCTCGCCGTCGAGCACCATCTTGGTCATCTCCTTGCCCTCGGCCGCGCGCTCGACGCCGGGTGGGTCCTTGAATTCGGGGACATGCGCATCCTCGAACGTCACCCATTTCACCTTGCTGTTGTCGAGCCCATAGTCCTTCCACAAGATGCCGCGCAGCCAGCAGCCGGTGGTCTGCGCGAATGAGCGCACGCCGATGCGGCGGCCTTCCAGATTGTCCGGCGTCACGGTGCCGCGCTCGGAATTGTACAGCATGGTGCCATGCTGGAAGCGGCCCATCATGGTGGCTGGAATAAGCGTAAGCGGCTTGCCGTAGGCCTTGCCCTGCAGATAGCTGACGATCGCCATTTCGCAGATGTCGAATTTCTGCTCGCGCACCATCATGCCAAAGGCCTTGTAGACCGGATTGACCTCGGTGAGGTTCAGCTTCACGCGGTCGGAGGTGATCTGGCCGCTCTTGAGCGCCTGGGTCTGCGGATAGCTGCCGAAACAGGCGCTGATGGTTGCAAGTTTCTCGGCCGTCATCGTGCTCATTGCGCTCGTCTCCCGGGTCCGGCTTGATCTTATGGCGTGCGACGGGGTTAAACCAGCCGTGCGCCGTGCCGTACAAGCAGGCAGCGTCGCGCCGCCCGAGCAGGACTGAAGGATGACCACGGACCCACCCATAGCCGCCCCCGCCCTCGCCGCTTTTGTTGGCCGCATTTTCGCTGCAGCCGGCGTGCCCGAGGCCGACGCCAAAACCCTCGCCGAGCTGATGGTCGAAGCCGACCTGCGCGGCAGCGACACCCACGGCGTGATCCGGCTGCCGATCTATGTGCGCCGCATCCGCGCCGGCGGCGTCAATCCGACACCGAATATCCGCGTGGTGAGCGACCGGCCATCGGCGGCGCTCGTCGACGGCGACAACGGCATGGGCCATCTGGTGATGCGCCGGGCCGCGCAGCTGGCGATCGATAAAGCGAAGGCGACCGGCATCGGCTGGGTCGGCGCGCGCATGAGCAATCACGCCGGCCCGGCCGCGCTCTACGCCACCATGCCGCTCCAACACGACATGATCGGCCTTTATTTCGCCGTCGGCAGCAACAACCATCTACCGCCCTGGGGCGGCGGCGAAAATCTGCTCGGCACCAACCCAATGGCGGTCGCAGTGCCGGCCCAGGACGAGCCGCCGATCCTGCTCGACATGGCGCCGACGGTCGCGGCCTACGGCAAGGTGCGGCTCAAGGCGCAGCGCGGCGAGGCGATGCCGGTCGGCTGGATGATCGACCGCGACGGCAAGCCGCTCACCGATCCCAAGCGCGCCGACGAAGGTTATCTGCTGCCGATCGGCGATTACAAAGGGTATGGGCTGAGCCTGATCATCGGCCTCCTGGCCGGCGCGCTCAATGGCGCGGCGCTCGGCCGCGACGTGGTCGATTTCGTCAAGGAGACCGGCAAGGCCACCAACACCGGCCACGCGGTCGCGGCTATCGCGGTGGAGACTTTCATGCCGGCGCAGACCTTCAAGCGTTCGGTCGATGCGGTGATCCGCGACATCCGCAACTCGCGCCGGCTGCCCGGCGTGGAGCGCATCTTTCTGCCGGGCGAGCAAAGTCACGCCAAGTATTTGGAGCGCAGCAGGAGCGGCGTGCCGATGCCAAAACCGTTGCGCGAAAACCTCGACGCGCTGGCGCGCGAGCTGAACGTCGCGCCGCTGGAGTAGGAGCCGTGCCGCAACAAACACCCGTCGGTCTCATCGGCGTCGGCCTGATGGGCGAAGTGTATGCGCGACGGCTGATCGCAGCCGGCTTTGCGATGGTCGGCTACGACGTCGATCCGAACAGGACCGAACGGCTCGCGCAGATCGGCGGGCGCGCCGGCTCGCTCGCCGACATTGCGCAGCAATGCGAGCCGATCGTGCTCGCGGTGTTCAACACCGAGCAGGTCGAGGATGTGGTCGAACGCGCGCTCGTGCCGGCCGCCTCCGGCAAGATCGTGCTGTGCACCTCGACCTGCGACCCCGACCGCATCGCCGCGCTCGGCGCGCGGGTCGCCGGCCGCTTGCGCTTTCTGGAAACGCCGGTGTCGGGCACCAGCGAGCAAGTGCGTCAAGGCGACGGCGTTGGGTTGATCGGCGGCGATCCGGCCATCGCGGACGAAGCGGCCGGCGTGCTCGAGGCGCTATTCCCGCGGCGCTTTCACATCGGCACGATCGGCGACGGCGGCCGCGCCAAGCTCGCCATCAATCTCATTCTCGGGCTTAACCGGCTGGCGCTTGCCGAGGGCCTGGTGTTCGCCAGACGGCTCGGGCTCGACCCCGCGACGTTCCTGCCCGTGGCCCGCGCTTCGGCGGCGTCCTCGCAGGTCATGGACACCAAGGGCCCCAAAATGCTCAGCGGCGATTTCGCGCCGGAGGGCCGCGTGCGCCAGACGTTCAAGGACACCCAGTTGATGCTCGATCAGGCGCGCAAGGCCGGCCAGAAGCTGCCACTCCTCGAAATCCACGCCGATGTGCTCGCCGCCTGCATGCGCCACGGCGAGAGCGACGCCGACAACTCGATCGTCATCGAAGAAATCCGCCGCCGCGTGCTGTGACGGGCGACTGGAATCTCTCCCGCACCCCAGCGCGCGACTGGTCCGCTGCGATTGCGGCGGACTTGCCATGCAAATTCGACCGCAGCCTTTGCTCCGTCACTAGGAAGAAGCGGTGGGGCTGGGCGCCGGCGGTTGCGTAGCGGCAATGACTGCCGCAGGCGGAGCGAGAGGCGCACCGGTCCAGATTTTGGCCAGGTCATCGCGCGTGCCCTGGAAGATCGAGAGATCCGCCCCATCTTCCAATCCGCTCAGCGTTGTCGGAAGACCAGTGGGAGATTCTACGCCGTCGCCCGTGTACTGCCAGAGCGTTACCGCCTGCCATGGCAGCGGCTTTTTGTTGCTATCGACATTCTTCCACTGCAACGCCCCGTATTCGCAGCCCCACAGCCCGCGCTGCGCAAGAAAGTCGCGCTGCGCATCGGTCGCGCTGACGATCTGCGATTTGATGCGATCGCCGCCGTAAATCCACGTTCGGTGTCCCGTCGCTTGGTCGACCTGGTCGAGAAAGGCTATGGCGTCGCCGAGCGACATCTGGTGTGGGCTCGGATGTTTTCCGATCATTATTGTTTCGAAATCGAGGCAACGAAAAATGGCGCCGCAGTTTTTGGTTGCTTGCACAAATCGATCGGCCTGCGCCTTTGCCGGTTCGGCAGTGTTGAAAGCGTAAGCGCCGACAAGGAAACCGGCTCTGCCGGCCGCGTCGAATCGGGTGAGAAACTGGTCATCCAGTTGGCTATTGCTGCGCGTTGCGCGCAGAACGACGGCTACGCATTTCGAGCCGTTAGACGTGGCGGCAGCGAGCTTCTGGAAATCGATAGGATTTTGCGAGCCGACGTCGGCGATAAAGCAAAACGGCTGTGGTGGTAGTTGTGGTTGCGGCATGGAGCACCCCCTCTCCGCTTGGTCAGACCACGAGCTATTGTAGCGTTAAGTTGCATGCCGATAAATGACCATTTCGCAAAAGCGGCCGGTTGGAGGGTTGCCGTGGCGCGAACGGCTGGCCACCCCTCCCCCCGTGCGGCTTGCGCCGAGTTGCCAAGATTGCTCCATTGCGCTTTGCAGCAGCGCTCGCAAACCCATGGAGTGAATGGTGCCCGACCGAAACTTCAGCGGCCGTCGCGAAGACAAGCGCCTCGTCACCGGCCATGGCTGTTATACAGCGGATCATCGGCTTAGCGGCGCCGCGGCGGCGCAGTTTTTTCGCAGCGACCGCGCCCACGCCAAAATCGCGCGGATCGATACGGCGCGCGCCCGCGCACTGCCCGGCGTGCTCGCCATCGTCACCGGCGACGATCTGGTCGCCGCCGGCTGGAAGGGACTGCCGGCAATGGCGTTCTTCAAGGGCGTCGGCGGCTCGTCGCTGCAGGTACCGCCGCGCTACGGGCTCGCGCATGAGCGCGTGCGCTTCGTCGGCGAGCCGATCGCCGTGATCGTCGCCGAGACGGACTACATCGCCCAGGATGCCGCCGAGCAGATCGAAGTCGAATACGCCGACCTGCCGGTTCTGGTCGAAGCGGCCGGCGCCAACGCGGCAAGCGCCGTGCGCATTCACGATGACGTGCCTGATAACTTGGCGCTCGACTACGAATACGGCAATCGCCAAGCCGCCGACGAGGCAATGGCGGGCGCCGTACATGTCGCGCGCGTAAAAGTTCGCGCGCAGCGCATCGCCGGCAATCCGATGGAGCCGAAATCGTGCGCGGCGGCCTACGATGCGGCGACCGGCTCGTTCGACCTCTACGCGCCGAGCCAGGGCACCTCGGACCTGAAAAACGCGCTCGCGCAGATCACCGGCATGCCGGGTGAGCGTTTCCGCATCCATTCGGTCGATGTCGGCGGCGGCTTTGGCATCCGCAACGAAGTCTATCCGGAATTCCTCGCCGTCATGCTGGCGGCGAAGGCGGCGGGCCGGCCGGTGCGCTGGATCGGCACGCGCAGCGAAACCATCATCGGCGACCATCACGGCCGCGGTGCCGATCTGAGCGGCGAGCTCGGGCTCGATCGCGACGGCCGCTTCGTGGCGCTGCGCGTCGAGTGGCTGGTCAATCTCGGCGCGTTCTGCAGCAACGCCGGGCCGCTCATCAACACGGTGGCGGCGCCGACCAGCTCGGCGATCAGTCTCTACAATGTGCAGGCGGTGCACGGCCGGCATCGGCTGATCTTCACCAACACGACGCCGACCACCGCGTATCGCGGCGCCGGCCGGCCGAATGTCGCCTATCTGTGGGAGCGCCTGGTCGAAGAAGCCGCCGCCGTGACCGGCATCGATCCGGTCGAGCTGCGGCGCCGCAACGTGCTGCGCAAATCGAATTTTCCGATGCGCACGCCGACCAATTCCAATTACGACAGCGCCGATCCGCCGACATTGCTCAAAACCGCCTTGCACGCGGCAGATTGGAAAGGCTTTGGCAAACGGCGGCGCGAAGCCAAGCGCCGCGGCAAGCTGCGCGGCATCGGGCTTGCTTTGTTTCTCGAGCCGTCCGGCGGCGTCGGCAAGGAGCAGGCCGAGATCCGCGTCCAGAGCGACGGCCGGCTGGCGCTGTACTCGAATGCCGGGCCGTCCGGCCAAGGCCACGAGACGGTGTTTCCGCAAATCGTCGCCGACGTGCTCGGGATTCCGGCTGAGAAGATCGAGCTGCGCTACAACGACGTGGCCGCGCCAAAGCTTGCCGGCACCGGCTCGTTCGGTTCGCGCTCGCTGATCAGCCACGGCCGCGCGCTGCAGGCCGCAGCGAAGGAGATCGTGGAAAAAGGCCGCAAGCTCGCGGCGGAAGATTTCGAAGTCGCGCCCGGCGACGTGGTGTTCGAGGGCGGTCACTACAAAGTCGCCGGCACCGATCTTGTCATGAGCCTGCAGGCATTGATCGAGCGTCCCGGCAGCGAGCCGGCGCATCCGCTCGACAGCAACGTCGCCGTCGATCTCGCCACCGCGTTTCCGAGCGGCGCTCATGTGGCCGAGGTCGAGATCGATGTGGATACCGGCGCGCTCGACGTAATCAGCTACATTGCCGCCGACGATTGCGGCACGATCTTCAATCACAAGCTGGTCGAGGGCCAACTGCACGGCGGATTGATGCAGGGCCTCGGCCAGGTGGTCGGCGAACACATCGCCTACGACCGCGACAGCGGGCAGCTCCTGTCCGGCACGTTCATGGATTACTTCATGCCCAAGGCCGACAATGCGCCGCCGATCACCTTGATCGATTGCGGCGTGCCCTCGCCCGCCAATCCGCTCGGCGCCAAGGGCGCCGGCGAAGCGGGCGCCACCGGCGTGGTGCCGACGCTCGCCAATGCGGTGCTCGACGCGCTCAAAGCTGCCGGCGTGCGGCAGCTCGACATGCCATATACGTCGGATCGCATTTGGCGGGCGATACACGAGGCGAAGGCGGCCGCGCCTGCCACATAGTTCGCCTAAGATCGTTCCCACAGCCGCTTGCTGGCAAGCGCCGCGCCATCGCTCAGCGCGCGCAGCTTGGCCCAGACGATGCTGTCAGTGACTTTCGGCTCGCGGCGCACCGCGGTCCCGAAACCGCAATCGACGCCGGCGATCAGCCGCTCGCGGTCGATCACTTCCGCGTAGCGGCCGATGCGCTGCGCCACCAGGCGCGGGTGCTCGACGAAATTGTTGGTCGAGTCGATCACGCCCGGTATCAGAATCTTGTCGTCGGGAATCTTGATCGTCTTGAGGTCTTCCCATTCGTGATCGTGGCGTGGATTGGCGGCCTCGATGCTGATGGCCTGCGGCCGCGCCTTGAACGCGATGTCGATGATTTTCAGGAGCGGCAGATCGTGGGTATGCGGGCCCTCGTAATTGCCCCAGCAGATGTGCAGCCGCATGCGGTCGGGCGGCAGGCCGGCGGTCGCGGCATTGACCAGCGCAATGTTGCGCTCGGCGATCTTGCCGCGGAACTCGTCATCGGAGAGGCGCCGGTATTGATTGTTGCGCGCCGAGGCGAGATCGGGCGCGTCGATCTGCAGGATGAAGCCGGCCTCGACGATGGCGCGGTATTCGGTGCGCATCACGTCGGCGAGCGCGGCCACGTAGGCGTCCTCGGTCGGATAATGCAGATTGATGATGAAGCGCGTCAGGATGCCGGGCGACGGCGCGGTCATGAACACGTCGTTCGGCCGCAATTTCTCGGCGGCGGCCTTGAGATGCGCGATATCGCGGTCGAGCGCCGAGCGATCCTTGTAGCGCAGCTCGCCGACGCAGCCGGGAAACGGCACGGCGCTGAAATTGCCGCGGCTCTGGGCAAAGTCCGGATGCTCCTGGAGGTCGCGGCCGATCATGATGTCGCGCCCAAGCTCGGCGGCGCGCGGATCGGGCGCGATCCCGGCGACCCGATGACGGATGTACGTGGTGTAGGACGGCTTGCTCATCTCGCCGTCGCTGATTGTATCGATGCCGGCGGCGATCTGGCGCGCGACTACGTCCTCGACGGCGCGCGCGGACTCGGCTTCGAAGGCGCCGGCGTCGACCGCGCGGCCCTCTTCGCGCGCGAGCACGAGATCGACCAGCGGCTTCGGCCGCGGCAGGCTGCCGGTATGGGTGGTGAGAATGCGGTCGGTCGAGGTTTTCACGCGTTTTTGCTCCTGCAGCGCGGTGCCTATCAGCGCCGCCGCATCACGGCGGACTCCAACCAGGAGATCGCCAGATACATCAGCGACGAGACGATGACCAGGATGGTGACGGAGGTCATCACGACGTTCATCTTGAAAATCTGACTGCCGTATTGAATGAGGTAGCCGAGGCCGAGGTTGGCCGATTGGAATTCGCCGACCACGACGCCGACCAGCGACAGCCCGGCATTGACCTTCAGCGCCGCAATGAACGTCGGCACGCTGCCCGGCAGAACCACCTTGGTGAGGATCTGCGCCCTGCTGGCGCCGAATGTTTGCGCGAGCTTGATCTTGTTGGCGTCGATGCCGACAAAGCCCGAGTAGATCATCAGCACGGTGATGAACAGCGAGATCGCCAGCGACATGCCGTAGATCGACAGCACGGGGCCGAGCCAGATGTAGAAGATCGGCACGAATGCGGTTTTGGGCATGGCGTTGGCCACGACCAGATAAGGGTCGAGCACCTTGTAGAGGCCTTGCCACCACCACAGCGCCGCGGCGATGGCGGTGCCGAGCGCAGTCGCCAATGTAAAGCCGACGATGGTGGCGAAGACCGTCGACGCCGTGTGGGTGAGAATGCCGGCCTGCTGCGGCGTGCCGTGGAGGAGTTCCAGAAACGTCGGCCAGATCGCCGACGGATAGCTGGTGAACAGCGGATTGATCAGCTGCGCGCGCGGCAGGATTTCCCACAGCACCAAGACAATGAGCAGGAGCGCGAGCTGCACTGCCCGCACGGTGAGCCGGCTCTGCCGTTCGCGGCGCAGCCAATCGCGGTACTGCGGGCTGGCGTCCACCTTCAAGGCGAGTTCAGCGTTCGACATGGATATCGAGCTCCTGCCAGAGGGTGCGGAAATAATCGTTGAACTCCGGGGCATTGCGCGCCGCCATGGGGGTGAGCCGGCCGCCATCTTGTCCGGCAAACCGGATCGCATGCTGCGACTTCATCTGGCCCGGCCGCCGCGACAGCACGATCACGCGCTCGGCCATGCTGACTGCTTCGCCGATATCGTGGGTGACGAGGATCACGGTCTTGGCCTCGCGGCGCAGAATGTCGGTGATCTCATCGGCGAGCGCGAGCCGGGTCTGCGAATCGAGCGCCGAGAACGGCTCGTCGAGCAGCACGATGTCGGGCTCGGTGCACAGCGTGCGGGCCAGCGCGGCGCGCTGGCGCATGCCGCCGGACAATTGCCGCGGCAGATGATGCAGAAACTGGCCGAGGCCGTAACGGGTCAAAAGCTGCGCGGCGCGGTCGCGCGCCTTCGCCATCGGCACGCCCTGGATTTCGGCGCCGAGCACCGCGTTGTCGAGAATCGTGCGCCACTCGAACAGATAATCCTGCTGCAGCATGTAGCCGACCTTGCGGTTCGGCCCGGTGACCGGGCGACCGTCGATCAGCACGGCGCCGTCGGTCGGCGCGACGATGCCGGAGATCAACGAAAGGAGCGTGCTCTTGCCGCAGCCGCTCGGGCCGATCAGCGCGACGAACTCGCCCGGCGCGACGGCGAGCGAGACTCCTCGCAGCGCCTCGGTTTCGCCCTCGCGGCCGAAATAGCGCAGGCCGACGTCGCGCAATTCGACCTTGGCGCCTGACAAAGCCGCCTGCGCCACGGCCTATTTCGCCCGAGCAGCGAACTCGGTGCGCACCAGGTCGGTAAATTTGACGCGCTTGTTTTCATCGAGCACATGACCGTGGACCAAAATGTCCTGGAAGCGGTCCATCGGCTTCGGCTCGATCACGGGCGTATCCTTCCAGATCTTCAGCTTCTGATAACGCTCGGCGGCGGCGGTCATCGCCTTCGGATTGACCGAGGGGAAGAACCCGGCGATGGCCTGCACGATGTCGGCCGCGGAGGCCGATGCGGTCCATTTCTGCGCGCGATAGATCGCGTCGGTCCAGTTCTGCACCACGGTCGGATTGGCGCTGAGATATTTGTCGGTCGCCATGAAACACGTGTAATCGGCGGGGCCGGTCGTGGCGCCGATCGAGGCCAGAAAATAGGCCTTGCCGTCGAGCTCGAGCTGCGAGGCGTCCGGCTCGATGAAAATCGCGTACTGGTTCTGCCCGGCAAGCCACGAGCCGTAACGCGCCGGAATGGCGACGTTGTTATTGAGCTTCGCGTCGGTGTCCGGATTGACGCCGTTCATGCGCATCGCTTCCTCGAGAAACAGAAGCGGCGTCGAGCCGGGGCGGAAGCCCAGAATGTCTTTGCCCTTGAGCATGCTCCAGTCGAACTTGTCGACCTTGTTGCGGCCGACCAGCATGAAGCCGTCGGTCGACGTCAGTCCGCAGAACATGCGGGCCTTGGTCGTCGAGTCGCTGTTGAGCACGTAGATCGCGGCTTCCGGTCCCATCAGCGCGATATCGGCGCCGTCGGACAACAAGGCAGCCATGGACTTGTCGCCGCCGTTCGCGGTCGAGAGTTCGAGGTCGAGACCCACATCCTTGAAGTAGCCCTTGGTGATGGCGACGTAGGCCGGCACATAGAGCATCGACCGCACCACCTCGTTGTAGTGCACCTTCAC
The DNA here is from genome assembly GCA_035651875.1 of Xanthobacteraceae bacterium. Classification (GTDB taxonomy): domain Bacteria; phylum Pseudomonadota; class Alphaproteobacteria; order Rhizobiales; family Xanthobacteraceae; genus BOG-931. Next base: position 58,427 of record DASRET010000040.1, on the reverse strand, counting down.
GAGCGGTTTGGCCTGGGCGCGCGCGTTTTTGAGCGGCAGCGCCGCGGCGGTGCCGAGCGCGAGACTGCCTTGGATGACGGAGCGGCGATGCAACATGACGGTCCTCGTTTGCGCGGGGGTACAGGCAACAGTTCGTACCAAGGGCGGCAGCTTAACGTTTCATCGTTTCTCGCGATAGCCGGGGAGGCCAAGCAAATTCGCCATTGCGAGGAGCGAAGCGACGAAGCAATCCAGAACGGCGAGGCCGCACCGGATTGCTTCGCTGCGCTCGCAATGACGCATTCTCGCGATGCGGTGCATCCGAGTCTTGGAACGGCACGGCACGAAAACGTTGCCTCCCGGGCAAATAGAATGAGGGAGGAGGAGCGCCGACAGGCGCGTAGTCAAGAGCCGCCCCACACCGGCAAGCGTTACCGTTTGCCGATGCTCCGGGCGCGCTGGCTGAAGCAGCTTTCAGCAAGAGCGCCGGTCTCTGCAAATGATGATCGTGAAGTCGCTTGTTTATTTATTGTTTATGGCACGACCCTGAGACGTCGCGCCGGCCACACCGAAAATTCGCGAGCGCCGCCGGAGGCAACATGAACAACATTTAATGCGGCGTCCATGGATAGTTCAGACGAGCAGGGGCAGGCTCGTGGCGATGATCGCTGCGCTCTAAGGGGGACGCCATGCCGATTATCTCGACTTTCAGATCGCTCGCGATTGCCAAGCTCACGTTCGCAATTTCCCTGGCCGCTGCTTGCGCATCTGCATCGGCTGCTTTATCCGCCGATCGCGAGTTCTGCCTGGACCGACAAGGTGACGACAATATCGCCGCGTGCACGCGCGCCATCGATGCCGGCACGGCGCACGGCGGCGACCTCGCGCGGCTCTACCTCAGCCGTGGCGTCGCGCACATGGACCGGTTCGATGTCACCGGGGCGCTGGACGACATCAATCGGGTGATCCGTCTCGACCCGACCTCGGCCGCCGCGCGGGACGCGCGCGGGCGCGTGTACAGGCTCAATCCCGATCGCGCCATCCTGGATTACGACGCCGCGATCGCTCTCGATGCAAATTATGCCCGCGCCTACGCCCATCGCGGCACCGCCTACTGGGTCAAAAGCGAGCCCAATCGCGCCGTCGCCGATTTCAACCAGGCGATCCGCCTCGACCCCAATGACGCCCAGGCCTATCTGGGCCGCGGCCTGGCGTTCCAATCCGCAGGCAGGCTCGACAGCGCGCTTGCCGATTTCGACGATGCCATCCGGCTCGATCCACAGAACCGCCTCGCGTATCTGGACCGCGGCCAGATCCATCAACGCAACGGCAACCCCGATCGCGCCATTGCCGATTATGACCAGGCGATCAAGCTTGGCGCTATCAGCCGCGTCTACGTGCTTCGCGGCATGGCCTACCAGGCCAAGGGCGACATCGACCGCGCCGTGGCCGACTACACCGAATCGATCAAGCGCAACCCGGACGACGCGTTCAGCTACCGGGCGCGCGGCCTCGCCAGATACGCCAAAGGCGACCGTGCCGGCGGCAACGCCGATCTCGCCACGGCGCGGAGCCTCTCGACAATTCTGGGCCTGACGATCCGCACATTCGCCGGCATACACGCGATCATCGGCCTCTTTGCCATCGTGGCGGGCGCCGTCGTGGTCTTTGCCATGCTGCGCTCGCGCCGCTATCCGCGCTGGGCCGCGTTGTTCTTCGCCGCCACTGGTCTCACCGCGGCGAGCGGCTTTCTATTTCGCGGCCCGCATTTCGGTCCGGCGTATCCGGCCGGCTGGATCACGCTCACACTGGTCGTCATGGCAATGCTGGCGCTTTACGTCGGCCGCCTCGCCAAATATTGGCTCTGGACCTACGTCGTCGCGACGCTCGCGGCGCTCTATCTGACTATGTTCATCGGGGTCAGGCAGTCCATCACCGAGGTACCGGGAGTGTTCAACATATTGCCGCTCGATCCGACACCGGTGTTTCTGGCCGGAGTGTTTGCGACGCTGGCGCTGTTCGTCGTGCTCGGAATTTTTGCGTTGTGGAAATATCGCCCGCCGACAAACGCTCGCACCGCGTGAACAGACCAAAGGCCTTCCGACAACGAGGAGCTGACATGACCGCGACAGCAGGAGAGTCTCCGCAATTGCACTCCTCAACTCTCCCGGTTTGCGCGAAAGCGGGTAGCGCCGGACTGGTCGCAGCCGCGCTGGTCGCCGCGCCGTTGCTGTTCGCCACCACGGTCAAATCCGCTCCCGACGAAGCGATTCAAGATGCCCAGGCGCTGCTCGACAAGACGCTGCACCGTGCCGAGTTCGGCGAGGTTACGCCGGGCGACGTGGCCCTGGCGCGCTACAATCTGTTGGAGATGAGATTGACGGCCGGGCAACTGTCGCTTGATGCGTTTTGCCGGGCGGCCGAGCCTGAGCTGAAAGCCGTCGCCGCGGACGTGGACGACGATCCGGTCGGGCAGAAGAAGCAGTGGCTCGATGCCATGACCGGCATGAGCGAGTCGACCGCCAAATGCCGCGCCGCGGCAGCCGCGACCGCAAGCTTGCTGTTCGATGCAAAGGACGTCCGTTATTCCGATGATGCGGTTCGGCAGGCGGAAGCCGCGCTCACTGCCGTACAGACTCGCGCCGCCCGCGGCGAAGCGATGCCGCTCGACGTATCGCGGGCGCGGCTCGCGCTCCTGCGGGCTCAATACGACGCCAACCAGGTTTCGCATGCTGCCTTTTGTCACGATGCCGTCGCGCAGGCGCGAGAACTCGTCAAGGCCGTGGTCGACGCCGAGGCCGTCGGCCAAACCTGGCTCGCCGACGAGATCGCCGCGCGGCGCAAGGTGTACGACGTCGAGGCGCGCTGTACCGGTTAGACTAAGCTCGCACTGGTGCTCTCTACCTTCGATCGCGCTCTTGCCGATCTCCCGATCGCGGTGTTCGCGCGTGATGCGGAGAAATGAAGACGGTGAGCCATTCTCGGACGTCGCTTCGCCCATCCGGGTTGCACGTGCTGCAAGCGCCTCTCAGAAAGCCGCGACCGAAGCGGCAATGACACCAGTTGCGCGCTCAACGCGAATCACTTACCGAGCGACCACAGCTCCAAAAAATGCGCAGCAGACAACGATGTTGGAGCTGATTGGAACTGAAGAACAACCGAGGGTGAGTTCCATGGATCGCGACTTGTCAGAGCGTATTCGCGAGCGCGCGTATGAAATCTGGATGGCAACTGGCTGCCGCCATGGCCAGGCAGAACAGCATTGGGTTACCGCCGAGCACGAGATCCTGACCGCACCGTCGCTCGCTGCGAAGGCCGCCGATGCTCCCAGTAAGGCAAATAAGCGCCGCGGCAACGCCAAGCGATCGAAAGAAAGCCTGCGCCAATAGGCCTAAAGGGCGCGTGCACGTCACCGCACGCTGAGCCTCCTTCGGCGCCACTGCCTTTGCTGGTGCGGCGCAGTGCGAGGACGGCTCAGCCGACTGCGCGAGACGCGTTCGTCGGGGAGCTACTCTTTCGCCCGCTCGGCGCCGGCGTAGCGCGCATACAGATTCTCGATCCGCTCGCGCCACATCGCCACGAACGCGCCGGAGGTCAGGCGATCGACCGACTTCCATTCGTGCTTGACCGACGGCAGCGTGTTCCACCAGATGGCGTGCTTGCACCAGCGCTCGCCCTTCACCAATCCCTCGTCGGTCGCGCACATCGACTTCCAGGCGATCCGCTCCGGATGGCTGACGTGTTGCGCGGCACCCTGCCATCCTTGCTGGTGGATCAAATAGAGATCGCTGAACGTCGGCTTTTTGTGCGTGACGGCTTCGAACATCGCCGCCTCGTTGATGAATTTGTACGCAGCCGCGACGGCATTGTCGCGCGGATTGGTGATATCGCCTAAGCCATAGCGAGCGAACTCGGCTTTGCTGAGCTGGAACAGACCGATATACGACCCTGTGCGCTGCTTGGGATCGAAATCGGATTCGACCTTGGCAACCGCTTTCATGAAATTATAGTCGATGTCGAACGCATCGGCGGCGCGCTTGATCTCCTCCAGCGGCGTCCCCAGCGGAATGTCGCTGAACGCCCGCAAGGCGATCTTCGCCGGTTTTTCCGGAGGCGGCAGCTCGGAATAGACGTAGTACTTGAGATACGGCAGCGCGCGCTTGGCCGCCGCATCGCCGCCGGCCGGCAACATGGAGCGGGCATCCTGAACGTGATTGTTGTCTTCCATCAGGGCCAGCGCAGGACCTTTAGGCAGTGCGCCCGTCACGTCGAGCGACGTCGGTGCGTTTGGCTCCAATGCACTGAATGCGGCGCCGATCAGGGCATTGGGCGACATGGCGCTGGCTTTGGCGACGACTGTTGTATTGGCCGCCGGGGCGGACTCCGCCGCCACCATCGCACTTGGCGATGCCGCGATCGGCTGCACGCCGGCGATCCGCCAGGCCGCAACAGCCCAGATCATCGCCGTCGCGCCGACGACGCAGCTCAATCGCCAGATTGTCATTCCCCCGACCGCATTTCCCCGACAGCGGATTGAGATTTAATTCTCATGGTGCGGGAACAATGAGACCCCAATGTGGCACGGTGAAACCCGGCCTATTTAAGGATTGCGGCGTCGTTGCCTGACGACCGCTCAGTCTGCTGCAGGGACATCGTCCGCAGCGGGCCATTTTATCTGCTAATCGTTTGGTTGCCGCGCGCATCTGCCGCAAGCGGCACTATTCTTGCTTTGCCGCGGCCCGGGACTTATCGTGACCCAGGGCGTGGGGCGGTGCATGGTTCTCGCGGTCGAGCGGCTCAGTAAGCGGTTTTCCGCGCACGGCCACGAAGCATGCCGGGACGTCTCGTTTAGCGTCGGTGAAAAAGAGTTCGTCGCCCTGATCGGTCCGTCAGGTTGCGGCAAGTCGACCCTGCTGCACATCGTGGCCGGACTGTCGCAGCCCTCGTCGGGCGCGGTGCGGTTGCGCGGCGACATCGTCGATGCGCCGAACCCGCAGATGATGTTCGTCTTTCAGCAATACACCAAATCGATTTTTCCCTGGAAGACGGTGCTCGACAACGTCTGTCTCGGCATCAAATACCGCATCAAGGCAAGCCGCGAGGAGATCGCGGAGCGCGCGCTGGCGCAGCTCAAGCTGGTCGGGCTCGAACGCTATGCCGGCTATTATCCGTATCAGCTCTCCGGCGGCATGCAGCAGCGCGTCGCCATCGCCCGCGCGCTGGCGCGGCGGCCGGAGATTCTGCTGATGGATGAGCCGTTCAGCGCGCTCGACGCCATGATGCGGGTCGAGCTGCAGGATCTGTTGCTGTGGCTGTGGCGCGAGTTCGGCTTCACCATCCTGTTCGTCACCCACGATCTCGACGAGGCGCTGTACCTCGCGCAGCGTGTGGTCGTGCTCAGCGCGTCGCCCGGCACGGTCGCCGAAATCGTCGACGTGCCGCTGCCCTATCCGCGCCATCAGGTCGAGACGCGGCGGCAGCCGGTCTATCTCGAGCTGCGCGAGCATCTGTACCGCTCCATGGTCGCGCAGGTGATGGCCGGCCGCACCGCCGAGGCGGAGGTGGCATGAGCCGCACCGTGCAGTGGCTCAAGACCTCGCGCGGCTCGGGCGTGATCCTGATCCTGCTCTTGCTGGCGCTATGGCAGTTCTCGGCGTTGTACGTGATGGACACGCCGACCTGGCCGCCGGTGACGCGCATTTTCCAGGCCTGGGTTTCCGACCTGCTCGACGGCACGCTGATCAACAACCTGGTGGCGACGTTCTGGCGGCAGATGCTGGGCTACTGGCTCGCCGTCGTGCTCGGCATCGGCGTCGGCCTGGCGATGGGTTATTTCCGCGTCGCCTATAATCTGATGGAGCCGCTGATCGAGGTGTTTCGGCCGATTCCGGGGCCCGCCTATTTGCCGGTGCTGGTGCTGTTCGTCGGCATCGGCGACGAGATGAAAGTCGTGCTGATCCTGGTCGCCTCGCTGTTTCCGATCCTGCTTAATACCTATAGCGGCGTGCGCGCGATCGATCCGGTGCAGTTCGACACCGCGCGCACGCTCGGCCTGACCACGTTGCAGACCCTGCGCGAGATCGTGCTGCCCGCCGCACTGCCGCAGATCTTGACCGGCATGCGCATCAGCCTCGCCATCTCGCTGATCCTCGCCATCCTGTCGGAGATGATCGTGTCGAACGACGGGCTCGGTTACTTTACTCTGCTTGCCGAACGCACCTTCAAGGTCCCGGACATGTATGCCGGCATCTTCACGCTCGCCATGTTCGGCTATGCGCTCAACCGGTTGTTTCTCTTCGGCGAAGCCAGACTGATACGCTGGCATCAGGAGAGCAGCGGCCGCCGCTAGTTTGCTTGACAAGGGAGGGTCGAATGTTCCGAACGCTTGCCTTGCTGTGCACTTTATCGATGGCGTTGCTCGCGCCCTGGGCGACCTCGCCCGCGGTGGCCCAGAACAAGCCGGCACCCGCGACCGTCCGCGTCGTCACGCTGCCGATCACCAATTTCACGCCGCTCCTTGTAGCGCGCGACAAGGGCTATTTTGCCGCCGAAAACCTGACGGTGACCTGGACCAACGTGGCGCAGGGCGCAGTGGCGATCGAGGCGGTGTTCGGCGGCAGCGCCGAGGTCGGCGGCAGCGCCATCTATGAGACCATGGTGGCGCGCGGCAACGGCCTCGATCTGATGTTCCTCGCCGCCGGTGTCCACATCCACGACACGCCGCCCGACAACTCCGCGCTCCTGGTACGCACCGACGGCTCGGTCGGCAGCGCTGCCGATCTGATCGGCCGGAAAATCTCGGTCGGCCTGATCAACAGCGTCAATTACGTCCACATGGTGGAGTGGCTGGAAAAGCGCGGCATCGATCCGAAGCGCGTCGACTTTCTGGAGATCCCGTTTCCGCAAATGGCTGACGCGCTGTTCCAGAAGCGCGTCGACGCGGTCTGGGCGGTCGAGCCGTTCCTCACCTTCATGACGCAGAGCGGCAAGGCCAAGGTGCTGGCCTATCCGTATATCGACAACATTCCCGGCATGGATATTTCCAACTACTTTGCCAAGGAAAGCTGGATCAAAGCCCATCCCGACGTGGCCGCGCGCTTCAAACGCGCCACCGATCGGGCAACGGACGACTTGGCGAAAATGCCGAAAGCGGAGCGCGACGACTGGGTGGCGAAATATACCGGCATGAAGCTCGACGTGGTCAAGAACGTCACGCTGCCGGTATTCGATACGCAGTACAATGTGCCCAGCCTCAAGGCCAATCTCGATCTGGCGGTCAAATACAAGATGACCAACAAGCCGTTCGACGTCGGCATCATGATCTTCAAGCCGTGATGGAGGCGACCATGCTGCAGACGTTGGCCGACAAAGTCCGCCCCGAGCACTGTGCGCTTTTGATCGTCGACGTGCAGAACGATTTCTGCGCCGAAGGCGGCGCCATGCATCGCGAGGGCCGCGATGTGTCGCTGGCCCAGGCCATGGTGCCGCGGCTCGCCGCGTTCGTCGACGCGGCGCGCGCCGCCGGGGTGACGTGCGTGTGGATCCGCAACGTCTACAATACCGGGCCGAACTGGTACCTCTCCGAGGTCTGGCTCGAGCAAGCGCAGCGCCGCCGCCGCGGCGCTTACTCATCGATCCCGGTGTGCGAACCCGGCCGCTGGAATGGCGACTTCTATCAGATCAAGCCCGAGCCCGACGAGGTGATCGTCACCAAGCATCGCTACGGCGCGTTCGAAAGCAGCGACCTCGATCTGGTGCTGCGCTCGCGCGGCATCCGCACGGTGATCATGACCGGCGTCGCCACCAATGTGTGCGTCGAGACCACGGCACGCCAGGCGTTCCTGCGCGACTACTACGTGGTGTTCACGAGCGACTGCACCGCGACCTACAGCCAGGCCGAGCACGACGCCACCTTGCACAACATCGACACCTTCTTCGGCGCCGTGGTCAGCGCCGACGAGGTGCGCGCCTGCTGGCCCGCGGCGACCGCGCGCCTGCGCGCCGTCACCTGATCGACTCGCTATCCAAAAAGCTGGAAGTCATGACCGAGAGACCACGCATCGCCCATTTCGCCGGGCCCAATGCGACCATTCAAAACAGCCCGCCGCTCGTCACCAGCAACAAGGCGCGCAAGAAATTCGGCCTGCCGCTGCTGACGAACCCAGACAGCACGCCGGCACGTTTCGACGTGCTACGGCCGCAGCGGCTGGCCGCACCGGCAACGCTCTATGTCGAGCAGTTCAGCGCCCATCCGCTGGAGCGCGATGCCGCCGAGCTGTACGGACCGCCGGACGGCTATGTCGATGCCCAAGGCCGCTTCCACAAGGAGCGGCAAGGGCCGGCCGACAAGCCGGTCTATGAGATCACGCTGTCGCCCGACGATGGCGTCTATCCCCTACCCTACATGGCGCGCCAGGCCGATGGCCGTGCCTGGGACGAGGAGTGCGCCGCACCGGGCGCACCCGAGGACCGCGCGCGACAAATTTTTTATCCGGACGGTGCGCGCATCTTTGAGGAAGTCGATCGCCTCGGCATCGGCGAGAAGGGCCTCGGTAATCTCATCTCTTCGCAGGCCGATGTCGATTTCTATCGCGCTTTTCCACCTGCCGGTTACACCAAGGGACTGCCGGCGGCCGAACGCACGGACATCGGCGATGGCGACATCGTGCCGGAGCGGCGCGGCCGCGATTTCTTCCCGTACAAGCCGTATCACCTCGACGCCCACGAGCCGCGGCTCGGTCTTGCGCGCATCACCAATATCGTGCAGCGCACGCTCGGCCGCGGCGCCTACCAGGGCGGGATTTGGACGCAGGGCAGTCCGCGGATCGAGGAGACGATCTATTGGCTGCACCTGTTGCTCGATTGCAGCGTGCCGCTTTGCGGCAACGCGGCGCAGCGGCCGCACGGCATGGTCAGCGCCGACGGCGCCAAGAACTTGATCGACTCGGTGGACTACATCGTCTCGCGCGTCTGGGCCGACGACGGCGGCAAGAATCGCGCCGGCATGGTGCTCATTCAGGAGCAGCAGATTTTCGCGGCGCGCGACGTGCAGAAGGGCGACGCCCGGCCGGGCGGCTATGTGACGACCGGCGGCCATGGCGGCGTCATCGGCGCCGCCGGCTATGACGGGCCACCGCGGCTGACTTACCTGCCGCAGACGCGGCACAGCTATTTGTCGGGGGTCAACGTCACGCGGCTGCCGGCGAAGACCGTTGGCGTGCGCGGCGACGGCGGCAAGTTGCAGGCCGTCGAGGTGCCGATCAAGGACGGCGCCGGCACGCTGGTCGATACCGCCATTCCGAAAGTTGTCATCGTCAAGGACGGCACCTACGACAGCGACGATTTCGATATCGACCTCGAGCGCGAGATCGATCTGGTGGCGCGCATGGAGCACAATCTGCGCCATGCGCCGCTCGCCGGCTTCGTGGTCGAGGGCCTGTCGCCGTACGGCATCATGACCTCGAAGGCGCGGCATCGCCTGATGCTGCGCGCCGTGCACTCAGGCATGCCGGTGGTGCGCGTCGGCCGCGGCAACAATGCCGGCTTCTCGCCGCGCCGCGACCGCTTTATCGGTGGCGGCAATCTCACTGCCACCAAGGCCCGCCTATTGCTGATGGCCTGCCTGATGAAGTTCGGCAGCCTGCCCCCTGCCGCCGATCCGGATCACCCGACGGATGCTGAAGCCGACGCGGTGCGCCGCGCGGTCTCGGCGTATCAGGCGGTGTTCGATACGCACTGAGCCCGCGCCAGCGCCAGCAGCACGTCGTCGGCTCCCGGACGCGCCAGGATCGACAACCCGACCGGAAGACCGTCGACCGCAGCGAGCGGCAGGCTCACTTGCGGCGCGCCGAGCGTGGCCGAGATCGTCGTGAGCGTGCTGATGGCGTTGCGCTGCGCCCACATGGTTGAGCGCGGCTGGCCGATGGGCGGCGCCGGAAACGGTGCGGTCGGCAGGCAGAGGATCGTGTCGTCGGTGAGCAACGCGAGCAATTCGCGCCGCCGTGCCGCCTGAAAGTCGCGTGCCGCGGCGAGTGCCGCGTCCGACGTGTCGCGGCCGCGCACGAAATTGTCGGCGATGTCGAAAGCGAGCCGCGGGTTTGTTTGGTCGATCCAGGGGCCGAACGTGGTCCAAGCCTCGCGGCCCTGAATGGCGCGCTGATGCGCAGTCCAGTCCGACAATGGCACGGTCGCGGAGACCGGCCGGCTCTCGTGGCTGTCGAACAGCGCTTTGAGCTTCTCCACCGCCGGCGCCAGCGCCGCCTGCGTGGTTGGCTCGGCAATCGCAAACGCGTCCGTGGCGACGATCAGATGGCGCGGCCGTGATGCGCGCGACAGATCGATGCCGAACAAAACCTGACCGATGCGGCCCAGCAGATCGGCGTCGCGCGCGAACCAGCCGATGGTATCGAAGCTCGGTGCCTGGCCGACCATGCCGTCGAGCGGCAAGCGGCCGTGCGTCGGCCGGATGCCGTAAAGTCCGCAAAAGCTCGCCGGGATGCGCACGGAGCCACCGGTGTCGGTGCCGAGCGCAAAATCCACCAAGCCGCCGGCGACCGCCGCGGCCGACCCGCTCGACGAGCCGCCCGGCACGCGCCCGGGCGCGCGCGGATTGGTCGGCGTGCCGTAGTGGGCGTTCTCGCCGAGGATGCCGCGCGACAGTTCGTCGGTGTGGGTCTTGCCGACCATGGCGGCACCGGCGTCGACCAGCATTTGCACAACTGGCGCGGTGCGCGGCGCCGGCGCGTGGGTGCGCAGCCAATCCGGATTGCCGGCGCCGGTGACGTGGCCTTCGATGTCGAATAAATCCTTGGCGGCGAATGTCAGCCCGGCGAGCGGGCCGCCGGGCGCGTTTTTCAGGACGGCGGTCGCATGCGCGCAGAATGCGTTCAGCGGATCGGGCATTGCTCAAGCATCATTCGCGCGCCACGGCGTTGATCGCGGCCTCGTCGGTCGGCAGGCCGGCGATTTCGCCGAGCGTGATCGGCTTGATTGGCGGCCGCAGGCGATAATAGCCGACCTTGTCGCAAGCCACGCCCCGCGCCTCGGCAATCATCTCGGTCACCGTCAGCCCGCAGAAGCGGCCCTGGCACGGCCCCATGCCGCAGCGCAGGAACGCCTTCATCTGATTGGGCCCGGGACAGCCGAGCGCCACGGTGTCGAGAATCTGGCGCGCGGTGACTTCCTCGCAGCGGCACACCACGATATCGCCGCGCGGCCGGCGAAAATCCGCGGCCGGCTGATACAGCAGATCGAGAAAGGCGCGGCCGCGCTCGTATCGTTGCAGGGAGTGCCGCGCCGTACGTTCCTCCTCGGCGAGCAAATGCTTGCCAGTCAGCGCGCGCACGGCCGCAATGCCCGCAAGCCGGCCGCGCGCTGCGGCCGCTTCGGCTCCGGCGATGCCGGCGCCGTCGCCCGCGATGGCGATGTGCGGGACGTTCGTCGCGCCGTATCGGTCGACGCACGGCACGAAGCACAATTGCGTGTCGCTCCAGCGGTGCGCGACGTTGGCTGACATGGCGAGGTTGACATTCGGCACTACGCCCTGATGCAAGAGCAGCGTGTCGGCCGGGAGCCGCTCCTGCTGGCCGCGCCGCGTCCGGCAGATCACCGCCTCGACGCGCTCGCGCCCTTCAGCCTTGATCTCGACGACGCCGCGGATAATCCGCACGGCACGGCGCACGGCACGCATGAGCCGCAAGCCCTTGGCGAGATACGGCGACGCCGCAAATCCTGCAGCGTGGCGCAGCGCGCGGCTCCAATTCGCCGAGGCTGTAGTGTCGAGGATCGCGTCAAGCCGCACGCCGGCGTTCAAATATTGCCATGCCAGGAGCCAGAGCAGCGGCCCGCATCCGGCCAACACGGTACGGCCGGTCGGTGCGAGGCCCGATGTCTTGAGCAAAATCTGCGCGGCGCCCGCGGTCATCACACCCGGCAAGGTCCAGCCGGCAATCGGAAACGGCCGCTCGATCGCGCCGGTGGCCAGAATGGTGCGCGTCACGCGAATTTGCCGGCTGACGCCGCCGATCGAGACGGCGATCTCATCGGGACGCAGCAAGCCCCAGACCGTGGCGCTGGGCGCGTATTGCGCGCCGCTGGCGAGCGCCGCGCGCACCAGCGCTTCGCCGCGCCAGTAATCGGGGCCCAGCACGGTATCGCGCGCCAACGGCGAATTGGTGATGCCGCGGTAGATCTGGCCGCCGGGATTTTGCTGATCGTCCAACAAAACGCAGCGCAGGCCCGCCTGCGCGCATACCATCGCGGCCGCAAGCCCGGCCGGGCCGGCGCCGACCACCGCAACGTCGTAACCTTCGTCGAGCGCGCCGGCGGCCATCATGTGCCGTATTCCCGCTTGCCGCGCTGCGTCTCGACGCGCATGCCGTCGCGCACCGGCGTCAGGCAGGCCTGCCGGTTGGCGACGCCGTCGATCATGACCAGACAGTCGAAGCACACGCCCATCTGGCAATACGGCCCGCGCGGCGCGCCCGACACGGCGCTTAAGCGGCAGGCGGCGTGGCCGGCGGCGAGCAGCGCCGCCGCGACGCTGTCGCCGCCGCGTGCCGGCGTAGCGACGCCGTCGACGACGATGGTCAGCGCGCGGCGGCTTTCAGTTAATCGCCGGAACATCGAAGCGCCGCGTCGCGAAAGCGCCGAACCCGTCGTTTGGCGCGACACCGGTATCGATCCACGGCGGCAGCGCCAGCGCATGGGCGCCGGCCAACGTCACGCCGCTATGGCAGGTGGCGACAAACGCGCCGGGACACGCCTGCGACCGATCGTAGATCGGGTAGCCGTCCTTCGGCATCACCCGCAGTGCCGCCCAGCACCGCACCACGTTGAGCCTGGCGAGATGCGGAAACATTTTCACGGCGCGGTCCGCCTCCACCGCCAGCACCGCGCTGCCGACCGAGGTATCGAAGCCGGCCTCCTCCACCGAGTCGCTGATCATGACGCTGCCCTCGTCGGTCTGGCGCACGGTGTGCACGACGTAAGGCATGAACGGCGCGGTTTTTTCCGTGACCATGATCTGACCGCGCTGCGGCCGCACCGGCACGTTCATGCCGACCATCGGCCCGAGCCGCGCATTGCCAAGCCCGGCGGCGAGCACGATTTTGGATGCTGCGATCACATCGGTGCCACCGGCGCCGGCATGCAGCCGGAATTCACCACCGCGCGGCTCGATGCGCTCGACCGCGCGTTCGGGAAAATAACAGCCGCCACGCTTCTGAAAAGCGACGTGCAGCGCGCGCAAAAGGCGCAAGGCGTTCACATGGCCGTCGAGCGGGCAAAAGCTGGCGCCGGCCACCTCGGGCCCGACCTGCGGCAGCATGCGGGCGACCGCGGCGCGATCGAGCATCTGATAGTCGAACGGTACCATGCCGGGCTGGTTGTGCAGCCGCTTGATCTCGTTGGCGCGGCTTTCGGCCTCGCGCTCCGACAGCAACAGATGCAAGCCGCCGGTCTGCTGCAGGCATACGTCGAGCCCGGTCTCGTCGCGCAAGGTCGCGGCGAGCTGCGGCCAGACGTCGGCGGAGTAGCGCGTCCACAGCGCGTATTCGGAGAGCCCGCTGCCCTTGCTCTGCACCCAGACCAGGGCGAAGTTGCCGCGCGAGGCGCGGTACGCGATGTCGCCTTCGTCGAGCATCGCCACCGTGCGGCCGCGCCGTGCCAGCCCCCAGGCAAGCGCGGCACCGACCAGTCCGCCGCCGATCACCGCGACATCGAACTCGTTGCGCTCGCCGCCCGGCATCGGAGCCCCTGAGCCAATCATGCAGCGATCCACCACCGCCCTTGCACCAACGGGCGGTTGGCCAGTCGGCGTCCGGTGGTATAAGGCCATTTGGGGCTCAACGGCTCAAGGGGGCAGCATGCCTATCGACGTGCACGCGCACTACGTGCCGCATCGGCTCATCGACACGCTCGAGGAGCATGCGCGCGATTACGGCGTATCGCTGGTCAAGACGCCGCCGCAATGCGCGCTGCATTTCGATTACGGCCTGAAGATCCGTCCGTTCTTTCCCAAGCTGATCGAGCCGGTCGAGAACCGTCTCGCCGGCATGGCGGCACAGGGCGTCACCACCCAGGTGCTGTCGGTCTGGCCCGACATTTTCGCCTATGGCCTGCCCGCACCGGTCGGCGCGCGCTGGCACCGGCTGCTCAACGAATGCCTCTCGGAATTATGCAACAAGCATCCGGGCGAGTTCGCGCTGTTTGCGTCGGTGCCGCTGCCGGACGCGGCCGCCGCCGCGCGCGAGGCCGAATATGCGATGAAGCAGCTCGGCGCTGCCGGGCTGATCGTTGCCGCCAATGTCGAGAACGTCAATCTCGGCGAGCTCAAGCTCGACGAATTCTGGGATACGGTGGTCAAGCTCGACGCCCCGGTCTTCATCCATCCGGTGCAGGCGATGCCGTCGCCGCGCGTCGCCAAATTCGCGCTGGTGCAGATCGCCCAATATACGTTCGATACCACGCTGTGCGTCGGCTCGCTGATTTTTTCCGGCGTGCTCGATCGCTTTCCGACCTTGCGCCTCATCCTGTCGCACGGCGGCGGCGGGTTTCCGTATCTGCTCGGCCGCTTCGACTGCATGCATGCGCGCATGGACCGCGCCGGCCAGGGCGACGTCGCCGAGGCCGCACCGTCGGCCTACGTGCAGCGCTTCCACTACGACACCATCCTGCACAATCCGATGCAGCTGCGCTGGCTCGCCGAAGCCGCCTCGACCGACCGCATCGTGCTCGGCAGCGATTACTCGTTTCCGCCGGCCGATCTCGATCCGATCGCCACGGTCCGCAAGGCCGGCTTTGCCGACGCGGACGTGGCGAAAATCTTGGACGGCAATGCGCTCAAGCTGATGCCGCGGCTCGCCGCGCGGTGATTTTAAGGATGACTTAGGGAGAGAAGCCATGGACCTGGCAATGACGGGCAAGAAGGCGGTCGTGACCGGCGGCAGCGCGGGCATCGGCAAGGCGGTGACGTGGTCGTTCGCGCGCGAGGGCGTCGATGTCGCGATCTGCGGACGACAAAAGGGACCGCTGGAAGAAACCGCCGCGGAAATTGCCAAGGCCACCGGTCGCAAGATCTATCCGATCCCGGCCGACCTGACCAAGCCGGGCGACGCCGAGAACTTTATCAAGCAGGCCCATGCCGCGCTCGGCCGTATCGACATCCTGGTCAACAATGCCGGTTCGGCGCCGGGCGGCGTCATCGAGCACCTGAAAGAAGAGGAATGGGCGAGCGCGCTGCAGCTGAAATTCATGGGCTATGTGCGCTGCATGAAGCACGTGCTGCCGATCATGCAGAAGCAGAAGAAGGGCCGCGTCGTCAACGTCATCGGCAATGACGGCGTCAAGGTGTCGTACTGGGAGGTCGCGCCGGGCGCCGCCAACGCGGCCGGTCAGAACCTGACGCTGTCGCTCGCCTCGCAATACGGTAAGGACAATATCAGCTTCGTCTGCGTCAATCCGGGGCCGGTGCGCACCGAACGCTGGGTCGGCCTGGTCAAGGCGATGGCGCGCGACATGAACATGTCCTACGACGAAGCCGACCAGCTGGCGCCGGCCAGCATCCCGCTCGGCCGCATCGCCGAAAGCGAGGAAGTGGCCAACCTGGTGACGTTCCTCGCCTCCGACCTCGCCCACTTCGTCAACGGCACCATGATCGAGATCGACGGCGGCCAGGACAAGCCGCTGATGGACAAGATCCGCGACCGGTGAGTGAGACTGAATTGAGGGAGAAGAAATGCAAAAGGCTCTTTTCGCGCTGCTCACGGCCTTGTTGATCGGACTCTTCTCCCCGCCAAGCCGCGCTCAGGCCGCTGAGTGCAATGCCACCGTGGATACCCTTAACGCTGCGGGAATTAAATATAACACGCACAGGCCGACAGTGTGGTCGGTCGACTTGAAGCGCAATAATATTGGAAACATGAGAGTCATCCTTTCGTGTGATAACGATTCCGAGATTCTCGTCACTTTTGTCATCGTCGCCAAGAAGACAAACATTCGAAAAACAATGGAGTTCATGGATGCGGTGGCTCACGCAAATCAGACCTATGATTACGTCAAGTGCGGCCTAGACAAGGATGACGATTTGTTCGTGAGAATAGATTTTCCTATGCGTTTGCTCGATTCTCAGGAGATGAAAGCCATTGTCGATCAGGTGGCCGATGCCGCTGACGCGCTCTTTCCTTCAGTGAAGCAGTTTGTCGCTCGCTGACTTTGCGCGATGCGGCACATTGGCGCTCGAGCGAGCCTGGCTCGGCATAATTGATCGCTCGCCAACCAACGGCCGAAGAAAAGCTGGGTGCTTGGGGAAGAGTGGCCGCTCACAACAAAAAATCCTGGTTCTCCAGGCCGAACATGACGGCACCCCAGTTGCCGCCGTAGAACTCGTACTGATTGGAGATGTGCTGGCGCGCCGCCATCAGGTCGGCGAGGATGCGGCCGAACGGCAATTCATCCGACAGACCGGCGGCGCCGGTCGCCTTGAAGATGCGCGCGGCCAACAGCGTGCAGCGCTCGACGACCGAACTCGATTGGAATTTATATCGTAACCGCAAGTCGAGCGGCGGCGTCTCGGCGCGGCGCGCGTAATCGTGCAGCACGCCGCAATTGCGTTGCAGCGTCATGTGCATCTCGTCGAGCGCCGCCGCGGTTTCCGCGCAGAGCAGCTGGACGATCGGATTGTCGGCCGACCGGCCGCCGGCGCGCGACACGCGCTCGCGGCTGTAACGAACAAACGCATCGAGCATGGCCTGCAGCGCGCCGATCGCGGCCGTCGACACACCGCGCACAAAGATTTGGCCGAACGGCACGCGGTAAAGGTTCGACGTATTGACCGCTTGCCCGGCGCCCTCGAGGGCGAAATTGTCCTGCAGGCGCTGCACGCGGTAGGCCGGCACGAATGCGTCGTCGACAACAATGTCGATGCTGCCGGTGCCCTGCAGGCCGGCGACCTGCCAGTTGTCGACCGTGCGATAGTCGCGGCGCGGCACGACGAAGAAGTGCCAATCGGGCGGCGCACCGTCGGCACGCACCATGCCGCCCAGCATCGCCCAGTCGCAATGCTCGCAGGCGCTGGCGTAGCGCCAATGGCCGCTGAGGCGGAAGCCGCCGTCGACCGCGACCGCCT
Organism: Xanthobacteraceae bacterium; assembly: GCA_035651875.1. Lineage (GTDB taxonomy): Bacteria > Pseudomonadota > Alphaproteobacteria > Rhizobiales > Xanthobacteraceae > BOG-931. Next base: position 41,323 of record DASRET010000040.1, on the reverse strand, counting down.
TGCCGGCGGGCATCGTCGACGAGCAGATGAGGGCATCGCTGTCGTCGCCCCAAACCTCCTGCGCGACGCGGTCGTCGATCAGGCCGAGAAACCAGGTGACGGCGCCGAGCACGCCAAAGGCCCAGCCGGCCGACATGTCGCCTTCGGCCAGCGCGATCTCGATGTCGTAGAAGGTGCCGAGATCCATCTCGTAGCCGCCCCAGCGCTTGGGCTGGAGCACGCGCAACAAGCCGGCGGCCCGCATCTCCGCCATGGTCGCCGGCAAAATTCCGCGGCGTTCTTTCTGCGCGATGGCGCGCTCGGCCAATGCCGGAATCATCGCGCGGGCGCGCGCAATCAGCTCCGCCGGTGCGGGCGCCGGCGCCGTGGCGCGGATGGGACGAGGCTCCATGCGCTGGAAAAGTGACGCCGATTACAGCGGCGCGTCAACTCGGCCGTTGCGGCCGCGCCAACCCCGATCAAGGCATGTGAAACATCAGCAGCTGATCGGTTGCGCCGCCGTCGCCCGGGGTCAGCGAGCCGCCGACGAAATACGCAGCGTCGCCGATGCGATCGCCGCCAAATCCGTGCCGCCCGTGCGGCATCGGTGCCAACGTCGTCCAGCCGTCGGTCTTCGGATTGTAGGCCTCGTTTTCAGGAAAGGTGTGATCGGGCGGCAGCTCGCCGCCGAGCACCATGATCAGACCGTGGTAATCCGCAACGGCGATGCCGCTGCGCGGGGTCGGCAACGGCGCCGCCTCGGTCCAGCGATCGGTGGCGGGATCGTAGACGTCGTGCCGGCCGGTGCGGTCCGCAGGCCGGCCCGTGCGGCCGCCGATGACGTGCATTTTGCCGTCGACCGCGATCACCGCCAGATGGTCGCGCGCGAGCGGCAGCGGTGCGGCCGCGCTCCAGGTGCCGGAGCGGATATCAAAGGCTTCGTGCGCGGCGACCACGGCACCGTCTGGGCCGCGGCCGCCGATCACATGGATTTTGCCGTCCACCAGTGCGGCGCCGGCTGCACCGCGCGGCGTCGGCATCGGCGGCAGGATTTGCCAGGCGTTGCGCGCCGGATCGTACGCGAAGGCCGCGTTGCTGGCGTCCTTGTGGACCGGAGTGGCAAAGCCGCCGAAGGCGTAAATCTTGCCGCCGGCCACCGCGACCGCCAAGTGATCGCGCGCTTGCGGCAGTGGCGCCGCGGCACGCCACACGTTTGTCTGCGGATCGTATTCGTCGTGATCTGCGACTGATTTGTTGTTCACCACGCCGCCGAGCGCATGGAGCTTACCATCGAGCGCCGCCGTGGCCACTTCGGCACGGACCGCGGGCAGAGGCGCTTTCATGGTCCATGTTCCGGGCGGAGCCTGCCCGCGAACTTCGTCGGTGGCGGTCAAACACCCGATTGCGCCGCCGAGCACGACAGCGGCGAAGGCTATACGAAAGCGCAGCCGCGTTGCCGCCGAATCACCCGTCACGGGTACCTGCTTACAGTTCAGATCTTCAGCGCCCGCGTATTGTCGTCGAACAGTTCGTCGACCGCGATGCGGCGCTCGATCAGCTTTTGCCGGTGGCAGAAGTCGATGATGATCTCCAGAATCGGCCGGCAGGCCTCGACGCCGAAACGATAGGGATCGAGCGGCGCGCCGTCAGCGAGACCGGCGGCGCGCTTGCTATCGTGCAGCTTCTGAAAGACCTCGCGCACCACGTCCGGCCGCGACCGCGACAGGCTCTCGCGCACCACCACCATGTGGTTGATCGGCACGCCACCGTGCTGCTCGGCCCAGCGCTTCGCTGCGGCCTCATGATCGGGAATGAGGTACTTGAGTCGCGGATCGGGCAGCTTGTCGCCGACGATGGCGGCGTCGATCTCGCCGTCGAGCAGCATCTGCACCATGTCCTTGCCCTGCGGCGCGCGCTTGACGACGGCCGGATCGTGGTATTCGGCGACATGTGGATCCTCGAAGGTGACCCATTCGATGGAATCGATGTCGATGCCGTAGTCGGTCCCCAAAATCCCGCGCACCCAGCAGCCGGTCGTCACCGTATAGGCGCGCACGCCGACGCGCTTGCCGTTCAGCTCGGTGGGTTTCAGCACGCCGCGCTCGCCGTTATAGGCGATGGTGTGATGCTGGCCGCGGCTGACGACGACGGCCGGAATGAGCACGTAGGGCTTGTTGAAGGATTTCGCCTGCAGATAGGTCGCGATCGCGAGCTCGGCGACGTCGTATTTGGCGTCGCGCACCACCGACTTGAACAGGGTGTTGGCGACCTTGACCTCGGCAAAATCGAAATCGAGGAGGTCGGACGGCTTTACCGCGCCGTTCTTGAGCGGCTGGGTGTTGGCATAATTGCCCAGCATGGTGTGCAGCTTGAGCTTGGTTGCGACCGTCATGCGACGTTTCCCTTTTACTTTTTCGCTATCATTTGGCCAGCACAGGATAGAGCGTGAGCGCGGTCTTGCCAAAAATCCAGTCCTGATCGGATGGCTTGGCGAACCCGAACGCCTTGCGGCCGGCGCTCAGGATCTCGGACAGCGTGCCGGTCGAATTCGGGAAGTTCGAGCCCCAGGCGATGCGCGATGCGCCGAAAGTGTCGACGACTTTGCCGAAATAGCTGTCGGGCGCGCCTTTGCCCCAGCTCTTCGGCTGCCAGTTGACCGGCGTGATCTTGAGATAAAGCTGCCGGTATTTGGCGAGCCCGAAAAAGTCGGCGGCTGCCCTATAGGGTGGCCCGTCCTCGAACGGCGCACGCGCCAGATGATCGAGGATGATCGTCACCTTGGGGAATCGGTCCATGATCTGGCGCAACAGCGGCAGGCCTTCGTGCTTCATCTGCATGCACACCGGAATGTTCTTCGCCGCTGCGTGCTCCCAGAACGGATAGGTCTTGGCATCGACAAACCAGGTGGACTGATCCGGCAGGGTCGAGCCCGAGGTGAACAGCCGCATGCCGGTGCAGCCGCGGCCCAGCCAATAGTCGAACGTCTTCACCGCGTCGGGCGCCATGACGTCGATCGAGTACACGCCGGTGAAGCGCGACGGCACCGCGGCGACGGCATCGGCCACGTAGCTGTTATCGTAGCCGTAGGCGGTCGAGGAATGCACGATCGCAGACTTGTCGACCCCGGCCTCATCCATCGCCTCGATCATGTCCTGGTACGTGGTTGGCCGCTCGCTCGACCAGGTCGATTGGGTGCCGCCCAGCGGGTCGAGCGGATAACGCTTGGTGTCCGGCGAAACGATGTGGGGATGGATGTCGATGACGGGCATGGGCTCACTCGCGTTTGGATGGGCGTAATTCAAGGATCGATCTGGACGAAGACATGATCGAGCTGCGGGCGCGACGGTATCAGTTTCTGTTGCAGGCTGTAGGTGACCAATGCGTCGATGCTCGCTCGGTTCGCCGCCACGCCGTAGGGCAGCGGATCGTCCATCAGCGAGAGAAAGTTGCCATAGCGCTTGTCCTCCGAGGCCTCACTTACGCGGCCTGCCTTCAGCCCCTCGAGATAAGGCTTCTTTGCCGCCACGAACGCGTCCATGAGCGCACGCGGCAGCCCCGGATGATCCCTGATGTGCTCGTCCTTCACCACGATGAGGCCGTGTATCGGATAAATGCCGGTGCGGCGATACCAGCCGGCCTCGACCTCTCCCACATCGGCGATCAATTCAGGATAGGTATCCGCAGCGGCCACTGTTGCGGCGGCTTTGTCCCAGCCGCTGACTGGCGGACCGGCGCGGCCGACGCCGGCGGGGCCGGTAAATCCGGCCTGGATTTCGCCCGCCTTCATCATGCTCTGCAGCGACTTGCCGTCCGGCGCATGCATCACGTTGGGCGGCAGCTTCAAGGTCGTGACGTGTTCCTCGTCGTCGACCACCCAGGTGACCTTGCCGGAGTCGAGGCCGTATTCGTTGACGAAGATGCCGCGCGTCCACACGCCGGTCGTCACCGAATAGGCGCGCACGCCGACCTTCTTGCCTTCGAGGTCTTTCGGCACCTTGATGCCGGCATCCGGCCTGACCACGAAGCCGCCGTGATGAAAGCGCCGCATCAGGAAAATCGGCAGCGCGATGAACGGGGCGCCGAGGGCGCGGGCGATCATGTAGGTGGTCGGCGCCATCTCGCAGATGTCGAACTCGAGGTCGCGCACCATGCGGCGGAACGCGCCGATGATCGGCTTCACCTGGACGAAATCGGCTTCGATGCCTTCGATCGGCACCGCGCCCGACTTGAGCGCGCTGGTATGACCGTAATCGGCAATCGCAATCTTGAGCCGCGGCGCTTGCGCCATTCGATCCTCCGGAAACGCTCATTGACTTGACGAAATGCGCTTACTGTTTGGGAATGCCGGCCTTGTCGATCACCTGCCGCCACTTGGCGATGTCACTCACCAGTCGATCGTGCATCTGCTGCGGCGTGCTGCCGCGCGCCTGGATGCCGAGCCGGCTCATCTTTTCCTGCACGTCCGGTGCGGCGAGCGCGTGATTGATGGCGGCGCTGAGCGCCTGCACGATTTCGTCCGGCAGGCCTTTCGGCCCGGCAATACCGTTCCAGCTGGTGACGACGTATTGGGGGTAGCCGCTCTCCTTTGCGGTCGGCACGTCCTTGAGCAGCGGATCACGTTCCTCGTCCGATGTGGCGATGATGCGCAGCCGGCCATTGGTGATTTCGCCGATGTAGCCGGCGTAATAATCGAAGCCGAGATCGACGTCGCCGCGTAAGAGCGCCGTCACCAGGTCGGGCGTGGTCCGATAGGTGATGATGGTGTATTGGGCGCCGGTCACCTGCTGAAACAAATGCGCGGACAGATTCTGCGTGCTGCCCGGATTGATGGCGCCGAGATTGAGCTTGCCGGGATTTTTCTGCGCCGTCTCGACAATGTCCTTGAGCGATTTATGCGGCGAGGTGGCCGGCACGGCGAGCAGCATCTCGAAGCTCGCGGCGACCGAGACCGGAACGAAGTCCTTGAGCACGTCGAACGGCAGTTTGGTGAACAGCGAAGCGCTGATGGTCTGGCCGTTGCCGATCTCGGCGAGCGTGTAGCCGTCGGCGCGGCCGCGCCGCGCTTCGGTCATGGCCATGATGCCGCCCGCGCTGGGACGGTTCTCGATGACGAATTGCTGCTTGAGCTCCGTGCTGAGCTTGTCGGCCATGACGCGCATGGTCAGGTCGCCGACCCCGCCAGGACCATAAGGCACGAAGATGCGCACCGGCTTGTTCGGATAATCCAGCGCCGCCGCGGCTTTTACCCCGAGACATGCGAACGCCGCCATCGACGCGGCTCCCGCGACAAATGAGCCTCGCGAGAGCCGGAGGTCGAATTGGCGGCGCAATCGCTGGTCATCCATGCACGTCCTCCCTCTGTGCCGCAGGCCCCCATCATGGACGCCGGCCAATATAGCTTGCCGCTTTGGCGCGCAGATGCAATCTGGCTATTCCCGCCGCGCAGAGACCGATCGAGACCTCGCAATGCCAGCAAGTCTGCCAGTCCTGGTGGTCGAGGACGATGTCTGGACGCGCCTGATCGGCGTCGTTCTCGATCCGATGACACCGCAAGAGCGTTTCGCGGCATTCGCGGATTTCATGACGCCGGATCTGCCGGATTTTGGCGGCTGGTGCGATCAGGTGCGGGCGGCGGCAGGGCCGCTGTTCCCGAGCGACGTCAGGCTGGTCGCCTCCACAGCGGAGCTGCGCGACAATCTCGCCGCCGCGCAGGCGATCGTCACCGAAGCGCTGCCGATCGGCGAAGCGGAGCTGGCGTCGGCGCCGCGGCTCAAGGCCGTGCACAAATACGGCATGATTTTTCGCAACATCGACGTGGCGGCGTGCGCCGCGCGCGGCATCAAGGTGCTGGGCGTTCGCCGCCGCGCCAACGTCCAGTGCGCCGAGCATGCCTTCGCGCTCATGCTCATGCTGGCGCGCCGCGCCGGCGAGCTGAACGGGCTGATCAGCGTCGAACAGCTTGCCGGCCGCGAGGGTCCTTACAAGCCGTTCGACCGGCGCCACACGCCCAACGCCAATTGGGGCCGCTTCTCCGGCCTGCGGCCCCTCCACGGCAGCACCATCGGCATCGTCGGGCTGGGCGAGATCGGCCGCGAAATCGCCTCGCGCGCCGCCGCATTCGGCATGACGGTGCTTTATTTCCAGCGCAGCAGATTGCCGCAGGCCGAAGAGGCGAATTTCAAGGCAAACTATCGGCCGTTGGAGTCACTGCTCACCGAGAGCGACTGGATCGTCCCGCAGCTGCCGCTCGACCCATCGACACGGCACTTGTTGAACCGCGAGCGCTTGGCGCTCGTCAAGCATGGCGCTTGCATCGTCAATGTCTGCCGTGCCGAAATCATCGAACGCGCGGCGCTGCTCGACGCGTTGCGCTCTGGACGGCTCGGTGGCTTCGCGCTCGATGTGCAGTATGAGGAGCCCGGCCGGCCCGATGACGAGCTGCTGTCGTTCGACAATGTCGTCCTGATGCCGCACATGGCCGGTTCGCCGCGCTTCAACGGCTTGCAAGACATCGAGGACGTGATCACAGGATTGGCGCGCGCGCTCGCCGCGTGACGCGTTAGCAAAGGAGAGACGCAATATGCCGGCTCGAGCGATGGTGAAATATGCGACCGCGGCTTTGGCGGTCTTGACGATTTTGACTGGCCGGCAGCCGGCAAGCGCCCAGACCTATCCGAACAGAAAGATCACCATCGTGGTCGCCTTCGCGGCCGGTGGCATTGCCGACACCATGGCGCGGCTTGCCGCGCAAGGCTTGAGCGACCGGTTGCACCAGAGCGTCGTGGTCGAGAACAGGCCCGGCGCCGGTGGCAATATTGCGGCGGCGCTGGTGGCGCACGCGCCGGCCGACGGCTACACGCTCCTTGCCACCACGACCGCGCTCGCCATCAACGAGACGCTGTTCGAGAACAAGCAGTTCGCAGCGGGCGACCTGAAGACCGTGGCGATGGTGGCGTCGAGCCCCGAAGCGCTGGCGACCAGCGCAAAAAACCCGGCCACCAACCTGCCGGAGCTCATCAAGTCGATGAACGGCCGGACCATCAATTTCGGCTCGGCGGGCGTCGGCACCGGATCGCACATCGAGGCCGAATACTTCTTCAAGTTTCTAGCCAAGGTGCCCGCGCAACACATCCCGTTCCAGGGCGGCGCGCCAGCCACCAATGCGGCGATCGCCGGCCAAGTCGACGTCCTAGCGGCCACGCTGGGCGGCGGCGTCGCCGCGCAGATGAACGCCGGTACGCTCAAAGGCCTCGGCATCGCCGCCGACAAGCGCGCTCCGGTGGTGCCGAACGTGCCGACCTATGCGGAGCAGGGTTTTGCGAATTTCACCGCTGCGTCCTGGGTCGGCATTTTTGCGCCGGCCAAGACCGAGCCGCAAATCCTGGCGGCGCTCAATGGCGCGATCAGCGAAACCGTCAAGAGCAGCGCCGTGCAGGACAAGCTGAAAGCGCTCGGCTTCGATCCGATCGCCGGCTCGCAAGGCGAGGCCGACGCCATGTTCAACGACGAAGTCAAAAAATGGGGCGGTATGGTGAAGGCGTTGAATCTGTCGATCAAATAAAGCGTTCCCCTCCCCCCTTGCGGGAGGAGCACGCCGAGTTTTGCCATGGATCAATGCGGCGGTAGCGCTTCGACGTAGTCCGGCACAGGCTTTACGCCGTCCTGCCGATCTGAATCCGGCGCCGCCACCAGTTTGGGATCGAAGCGGTCGCGATAGACTTGCAGGTTCTCGAGCACGCGCTGCACGTAATTGCGCGTTTCGGCGAACGGGATGCGCTCGACCCAGTCGACCTGATCGACCTTGGGATCGCGCGGGTCGCCGTGCGCCGCCATCCACTGCTGCACGCGGCCGCGGCCGGCGTTATAGGCGGCGAACACCAGCGCATAACAGCCGCGATATTCCTTGAGCAGGGCGGCCAATTCGCCGGCACCCATCTGGGTGTTGTACGTGGCATCGGTCACGAGGCGGTGCCAGTCGTAATGCAGGCCAAGACGCTTGGCGGTATCGCGCCCGGCACTCGGGGTGACCTGCATGAGGCCGACCGCGCTGGCCGACGATCGATCGCGCTGATCGAACGCGCTCTCGGTGCGCACCACCGAATAGACGATGGAGCGGTCGACCGCCGCGCCGAGCGCACCGTAGGACGGTACGCCGAAGTCGGGGAACGCAAATTGATCCAGCGCCATGCCGCGCGCCAGCGCCTTTTCGCCGATGACGAACGTCGCCGGCGCATCGTGGTGCTGTGCCGTGAGCTTGCCCAGGCCGGCGAGAGCAGCGGCGTCCTCGCTCTGCCTGGCGGCTTCGGAGACGAAGTGCATCGCCAAGTCGCGCTCGCCGATCGTGTAGAGCATGGCGGCGGCGCTGACCACTTCGCTGGTGCTCGCATCGGCCGGCCGCGGCAATGTGCGGAGCGGCGTCCTCTCGAGGCCAAGCTGCAGCCGCGCCAACTGGCCGTAATAGGCCGTCGGATAATGACTCGCCATCTGGTATTGCGCGCGCGTCTCAGCGGCATCGCCGGCGGCTTCGGCGGCGCGGGCGCGCCAGTACGCGGCGCGCGCCAGGATGCGCGGATCGGCCTGGTCGTCGTCGATATGGGCGAAATGCGCGAATGCGGCCTTCGGATCGTGCAGGAAACGCAACGCGATCCAGCCGGCCATAAACGGCGCTTCGGCTCTGTAATATACGTTGGCCGGCGGCGCGGCCTTGGCGACGACCTGATAGGCGGTTTCGGCTTCGCCGAGGTCGAGCAGCTTGCGCGCCACGGCGCGGCGCTCGCGCCACCATTCGTCGGTGTCCTGCTGGCGCAGATCGTCGTCCGATCCGCCGAGCGCCAGCTTTGCCGCGAGCATCACGTCCGGCTTCGGCGTCACGATGCGGCCGCGGATATTGGAGCCCGGCGTATCGTTGCGCAGGAGCCAATGGATGCGGCACAGCGCATAGCCCAGGTCGTCGCGCGCCTCGGCCGGCACCGCATCGAGCAGCTTGCCGCCATTGCCGTCCTTCGCCTCGGCCGCCATGCAGGCTTTGACGATTGCGACCTGATCGTCGCCCAGGCGTTTGGCGGCCCGCATGGCGGCGCCGAATTCCTTGGCGCCGATGCGGCGGTCCATGCGCGCCTGGTGATCGGCGCGCGTCACGACGTTCGGGAAGTCGCCGAGCACCGCGGTTTCGGTTTCGCTCGAGAGCGGCGCCGCGCGCCACACCGCACGAACCTCCTGTTCGGCCCGCGCGCCCTCGCCCTCGCGCAGCAACAGGCGTGCCAGCGCCAATCGGCCGAGCGCGCTTGCGGGTTCATGCGCAAAGAAGCGATGCACCGTGGCGGCGTCCGGGTGGCCCTGCCACAGTCGCGCCTCGGCGCGGCGGCGGAACAGCGCAATGCCGGGCCAGTCCGGATTGGCGGTGATGAAGGCATCGTATCGCTGGAAGCCGATCTCGCGATCGGCGTGACGCAGCAACGCCCACTCGACGAGTTTTTGTCCGACCGGATCGGCGAGCGACTTCTCGGCGGCGGTCGCGTCAGCAAGCTTGTCGTGACCTATCAGATCGAGCGCCTGCTTCACCGCCGCCAGCGCAGGCGGCAAGTCGGCGGCCGGCGGCCGCTCCAGCGGCAGCGGGATAGCGCCGCGCTGGTCGGCTTCCGGGGCGCCGCGCTTGGCGCGTTCGGATTTGGCGTGCTCGGATTTAGTGTGTTCGGATTTGGCGGCGTGGTGCTGACGCGGCTGATGCTTATGAGCCGGATGGGTGCGCGCCTCGGCGCCGCCGAGCAGCGCCACGCTCAAAGCGAGCGAGCAAACAAACAAATAGAATCTGGTTGGGGCACCCCATGTTGGAAGGCGCCGGTGTACAATCCGGCTGCGAGCGGAGACCAGGCTCGAATGGATGCCGAGGCGCGCCAAGATGGTCCCCTCCAGCCAAAGCCGAATCCTCTGGTGCGCACGCTACCACGATCCCCGCCGAAAGAAAGCGCGGGGGCCGCCTACGGGTCATTACGGTGAATAGATCCAGCATTCCATCATGATGGACGCCCCTGGGACCGGCAGCGGCGATGGAACTTCGACGGCGGAAAACGGCAGCGGACGGTCGGCAAGCCGGCGCTGCCAGACCTTGATGACCGGATAGAACTCACGCATGTCGGTGAGGAAAAGCAGGATTCGCGCCACATTGGCGAGCGATGTGCCCGCCGCCTCGCACAGCCGCGCCACCTTGTCGATGATGGCTTCGGCCTGCGCCTCCGCCGACGACGAAAAATACGGCTGCCGCCGGTCCACGGCCGCAGCGGGCAACAGGCCATTGTGGTCCGCAGCGAGCAGCGCCGGAATGAACACAAGGTCGCCGGCCTTGACCGCCTGCGGCTGATGGCGGAACGCAACGCCGGCATCGATGTGCCGTTTGCCGGCCGCGCTACCCGGCTTTGCGGCAATCACGTTGATCTCGATCTTGCCGTCGTATGGCGCGAGGCCATGTTCGATGCAGGGGATGATCGACACGGTGGGGCCGCGCTCGCCGAAATGCTTGGTCCATGCCGCGTTGAACGCCGAATAATCGTCGCGGTCGCACAGATAGACTTGCGCATGCACGATGTCGTCGAGCGTCGCGCCGGCGAGCGCCAGCGACGGCGCGATGCGCTTGGTGATGATGAACTCGGTTTCGAGCTTGATCGGCTGGCCGCCCCATTGCGCGCCTTCCGCCATCAACGCCGCCGCGGCGACGCCGTTACGGCGCGGCTCGTCGCCGACCGCCATGGACGTGATGCCGGGCACGAAAATGAAATCGCCGACGGTCACGGCCGGCGAGTAGCCCGATGTGGGCCGGCCCTTGAGCTGGTCGTGCTTGAGGTGCTCGACCGTGAATCCAGACTCTGGAACGACCGCCAAGGCCTGGATGTTCATGTCGGCGCCGGGCAGCAGCAGGCCTTGCTGCGTAATCGAGGTCGAGGGCGGAATTCGACCGTTGAGAAACTCGCGGCGGACCTGCTGATAGGGCGGCACAGCCTTGACGGTGGTGTAGTACTGGTCCGTGCGCACCAGATTGCTCGGATCGGTGCCGGCGGCGCGCAGTACCGCTTCGAGATTCTGGAAAATCCGCAGCGCTTCCTTCTCGCGCTTCGGCAACCCCGCGTGCGGCGCGGCCTCGGCGAGCACATCGGGCGCGATGCCGTTGACGAAGTCCTGCGCCATGAGCCCGCTGGCAAAGACCCAGGGGCCGGCCTTGATGCCTTGCGCGAACTTGATCTTGCCCGCGCCAAGCTCGACGGGCAGCAGCGGCTCGGTGCGGCTGTTCGCGATGCGCGTCATCGGTATCTCTCGCGGTGCTGAAATGGATGCCGTACGTCCGGAGGACCGGACGTTAGCATGCCCCGGGGCCGAGCTGACGAATGGGATTGAGGCGGCCCGCGACGGTTCTTCGGGCCGGATCTGATGGGTCGTAAGGCAACGCCGTTAGCGGTAGCCAGCCCCGGCTCTTACGCCTCGCCGACCGTCTCCAGCATGACGCTGTTCATGGCGTCGTCGGCCGATTTGCCGGCCCAGGCCACGTACTGGAAGGCCGGATAATAGCGCTCGCACGAATCGACGGCGCTGCCGAGGATCACCTGGCATTGCGCGGGAGCAACCGCAATTCCACCGGCAAGCGGAATGGCATGGCGAAACAGCACGACGCCGTCCTTGGCCCAGATATCGAAATGGCCGAGCCATAATTGCTCGTTGATGCTGGTGATCAGCTCCTGCACGGCGGCGCGCCGCGCGCCGGGCGGCTTCAGATCGAAGGCGCACGACAGATGCAGCACCTCGATGGTGCTCATCCAGGTGAACGAGACCTGGTAGTTGGCGCAACTGCCGACGATCAGAAACGAAATCTCGTCCTCGACCTCGCGCTCGAACGGCCAAGCGTTGGTCCTGGCGATGTCCTCGACGACTTCGAGAGGATTGGCGACCGGCAGCCTTGCGTGTGCAACGTAAGCCATACCGGCGCCCCATCAGCGCGACTGTATTGATCGAGCGGCGCCGCACCCGGCACCAGCGGCGGCGACATGACCGACGCATTGCGCGTCGGCAAAACACGACTGACAGGCCCCCATATGCGCCCTCCCCGCTGACGAGCGTCTAGGCGCTACGCGCCGCACACCGCCGCACACTCCCGACTTTCCCCCATCCGCCGACGCGTTCCGTAAAAGTACGTACTTGCTACGTCGCCCAGCGGACCTATCAAGGCTTTCATCCGAGTTGGGCGAACGCTTGCTCCAAGTATGATCATTATGCGGCGGCCGATGAATGCGCATCCGCCGCTGCATTTCGCTACGCCCCTGCGGCTTCCGGCACGACCGCGATCAAGGCCTGCTGATATGCGGCGTTGAGTCTCCTGGTCTGCGCCTCGGCCAGCTTGGTGAACGCCGGCGCCAGGCCGTACACGCGGTCGGGGTGATACTGCTTGATGAGCCGTTTGTAGGCCGCCCTCAGCTCCTCCATCGAAGCTGACGGCGGCAGCCCGAGAATCTCGAAACAATCGCGCTGTTCTTCGGGCCCGATGGATAGAATTTCGAGCTCATCATTGAGATGGATCGCGCCGCTTTGCTCCGCTCGCTCGACCCCGTCCGGGTCCGATTGCGCGAGATCCTTGAGCAGGCGAAATTCGAAACGATACTCGCGGCGAAGCGCCACGCGGCGCAGCAGATAAGCCACTGGCCCGGCGAGCAGCGCGAACGCGATGCTGAGCGCATTGGCGCAGACCACCGGACCGAGCGGGCACCACAGCAAGAGCGGCACCCAGCTCTCCGCGGGCATGCCCAACCAGCGCTCCGACAGCGCGGCGGTCGCGATAAGCAGCGTCAGGCCGACCAGATAGGCGGCGACCGCGTAGCCCAGCGCAAAGCGCACGCTCAAGCCGTGAACCCAGGCCTTGAGCCGATCGAGCGGCTGCCGATTGAGCCGCACCACTGCCGCCCGCAAATGCGCCGCATGGGCCTTCAAGTCGTCGAACAGGCCGGCGTCATCCGGCGCGAGCTCGGCCGGCGAGCCGAACAGCACTCGATGCAGCAATTTCCGCGCTACCCGCCGGGCATCGACGTCCGCGATCCGCTGCAGCACCCGGGAGTACAGTGCGACCGCGCGGTCCCATTCGGCCGCCTCGGACTTGCGCAACGCGAACTCCGGTTGCGTCTGCCGAAGCGCCGCCGATTGTCGGATGTAGGCGAGAGTCAAGCCGGGTGGGATCGCCCACAGCCCCAGCAAGACGGCGTCGGTTAGAGCCGACGAAAACTCTCGATCGGATGCCAACTCAATCATAGCACGCCACGCAACACGAACGCGTAGAAACTCAGGTCGAACTCTGTTGCTGCGAGCGCTTTAGCTGCGCTCACACTGGGTCGTTTTCCTCGGTACGAAAGGATTGCAAGAGCGGCTGTCGAAGGGTGGCCGGCGTATCGTTGCGACAACGCCGATCGCCCGCCTTGCCCGCCCCTGTTGTTTTCGCGACATCGCTCTTCCCCCTTGAGCTCTACCCGGCTGCTAATGGCCTCCGGGCTGCTCCCGCCATTGCAGAAAGTCGCGGAACAGCGCTTCCCGCTCGGCCGCATTGTTGGGCGCGCCGGGTTGTTTGCTCAAGAAGGCCTGGAAGTCGGTTTTCTCCTGCTGCTGCCGCTGCGCCTGGGCCTGCTGCAGCATCTCCTCGGCGGGAGCGAACCGGGTCCAGCCCGGGACCGTGGCGGCCAGATTCACGTCGCGCCACTTCGGATGGAAGGGCGGACGCTGAAGCTTATCAAAGCGCGTGAACAGGTACTGCACGAAGCGCTGCACCTTCATGTAGCGGTCGCTATTCTTCTGCCAATTGTAGACGGCCAGCACCGCCGGCACCGCAATCGTGTCGATGCGGTCGTTGCCCTGCAGCAAGTTCGGATACTCCTTTTTGGTGAACTCACCGAGCGTGTAGTAGTCCTCGAAAGTCTTGGTGAACGGAATATTGACCAGGTGCAGACCCGAGTTCGGCGGAATCTTCGAGAAGAATTCGAGCGGCTTTGGCACGACACGGGCCAAGGCGTCGATCTCGTGGGACTGCAGCATCTGCAGCGCGTTGCCGTTGTCTATCAGAACCTGCTGCACGTTGATGCCGAGCCGCTGGAACACGATGGTGCCGGTCAGGCTCGCTCCCGTGCCGGCGGGCCCGAAATTAACTTTCTTGCCGCGCAAATCCTCCAGGCTGTGGACATCGTCGCGCGCCAAGATGTGCAGTTCGGAGATCGGCAGCCGGATGACGTACTGAATGCGCCGTTCAAGATTCGGCGTCTTTCGCACGGTCCGGAAGTATTCGAAAACGTCGGACTGGGTGATCGCCGCATCGACGCCGTGCAGGTAAAGCAGATCGTCGAGGTTCGACGCCGCACCATAGGAGACGATCGGCAGCACACGCAGATTGTCGCCGTCATCGAGTGCCGTCGCCATTTCGGCGGCAAGCCGCATATAGGTGCCGGAGAACAGGCCGCCAACGATACCCACCGTCGAGGCGTTCTTCTTTTCGCGCAACACGACATCGCTGCCGCCCGTCGCAACTGACTTTGGTACCACCTGAGCTGCGAGATCGAAGTTGAACAAGCCGATTATCGACGCGATCAACGCCGCAACTATAAAACGACCGCGCATCATCACCCCTCACTGTTTACCAACACACCACGCTCAGTTGTTTCATACGTTCGGCCACGATTGTGGCAAGCCCAAGATGAAAAATCATAAGATGAGGATTCTGTTGAATGCATGACGACGCGGTCATGAATAATTCACCCATTGGTTTGTAATTTTCGCCACAATTCGCCGCCCGGGCATGGGGGCGCGGCAAATTCCGCTGACAAATGAATGTTGCGATTCATTGCGGTAGGGCGTGATCTTGCCACAAAGCGCCGTCAGTTTATGCGCGCTTCTCAACCGAACCCGGCACAGCCGGCGCGGTCGAGTGTCGGGGTCACATCGCTTCAAAAAGTAAAGTTCAGTGGAGTAGCGTCATGCGTACACGTTTCGACCTATCGGTCTTGTGAAGCCACCTTTCGCCTGATCTGCATCTGATAACAAAGCCGTAGCTCAAGCGGAGCGGCTGATGATGCGCCGTGCCTGGCAAGGCATGCGGCGCAGCGGCAGCGTGCGCCATATCGCGGCAGTGTCCCGCGCGGGCCAGCTGAAGAATTCAAGACAATACAGGAGGCACGATGTTGAAACGATTGGTTCTGACCGCCTTAGTCGGTTCGGTCGCGGCGATCGCCGCCGCGCAGGCGCAGGATTGGCCGACCCGGCCGGTCACGATGATCGTGCCGTTCGCTGCCGGCGGGCCGACCGACGTGGTCGGCCGCATTCTGGCGGCGCGCATGAGCGAAGTTCTCAAAGAGCAAATCATCGTGGTGAACGTCGGCGGCGCCGGCGGTATGGCGGGCGCCGAGCGGGTCGCCAAGGCCAAGCCGGACGGCTACGAGGTGCTGCTCGGCACCGTCGGCACCCAGGCCTACAGCCAGAGCCTGTACAAGACGCCGCTGTACAGCGCGACGAACGACTTCACGCCGGTCGCGCTCATTGCCGAACAGCCGTTGGTGCTGGTCGTGCGCAAAGACCTTCCGGTCAAAAATCTCAAGGAATTCGCTGCCTACGCCAAGGCCAACGCCGCGAAGATGCAGTTCGGCTCCGGCGGCGCCGGCTCGTCCACCCATCTGGGTTGCGTGCTGTTGAATTCGACGCTCGGCATCAACGTCCAGCACGTTCCGTACCGCGGCTCGGCACCGGCGCTGCAGGACCTGCAGGCCGGACGGATCGACTACCTGTGCGACGCCGTCTCCACCGAACTGTCGCCGATCCAGGCCGGCACCGTGAAGCCGATCGCGGTGCTGGCGCGGCAGCGCGCCGGCGTGCTGCCCAAAATCCCGACCGCCGCCGAAGAGGGCTTTGCCGGCTTCGAGGCCAACAACTGGATCGGCCTGTTCTTCCCGTCGCACACGCCGGAAAAGATCGTGCATCGGCTGCGCCAAGCCTCGGTCGAGGCGATGAACACGCCGGCGATGCGCGCCCGCATGGAGGCCATCGGCACCGATCTGGTCGCCCAGGACCGCACCAGCTCGACCTATCTGCAGCACTTCGTCGCCAGCGAGATCAAGAAATGGGCGACGCCGATCAAGCAAAGCGGCGTCTCGGTCGACTGATCGGCTAGGCCGACAAACCGACCGCGGCGGGGAGCAAGGCACAGGGAGACCGGATGACTGGCGGGTTCTGAGGACCGCATCAATGTCGGGGAGGCGAGTATGAGTACGCCGCTGTCGAGGCGAAATAATTTGGACGGCCTTGCCTTGTATGCGCCGCGTCGCGCGCGCGAGCAGGCGACGTACGAGCCGCCTGCCGATCCACCGCTGCCGCAGGACGAACCTGCGGACGACCAGATCCCGATCGCCGCGGAGCCGTCCGACGAGGGCGACCCAGAGACGGAGCTTGCCGAGCAGCGCATCGAGGAGGCCATTCGCAAGATCGTCGCGCTGGGCCACCCCGACGAGCCGGGCATGCCATCGCCCGACGATGCGCAACCCTCCTTGGCGCCGCGCGCCGAGGACGAAGATTACGAGGCCGCGCCGGCCCCGTTCACGCCGCGCCATGGAGCCGAGCACACGGCCCCGCGCGTTCGTCGTCGTTCCCGTCTCGATGCCGAGATCATGCCGGAGCCGCCGGTCGCCGAGCGGCGCAGCATCTTTCCTCTCTTGATCCGGTTCTCGTCGGCGATGATGTTCGCGGCGGTGGTCGCTTACGGCATGACGATGTATGCGTCGATGAAGTCCAGCGCGCCGCCGGTCCGGTCTGCCGACTATCAGCTCGCCGCGGTCGCGCCGAACGTGCAGCAATCGCAGATCGCACCGCAATCTCCGCCGCCGCACCTGATCGTCGAGGATCAACAAACCTTTGCCAATGAGCCGTTGTCGCTCATCGTGGTGGTGCAGCATCCGCAGCAGAATGCGGTGCTGCTGTTCGACGGGCTGGCCCAGGGCACCAAGCTGTCGGCCGGCGCGCAAATCAGCGCGTCGAGCTGGCAGGTGCCGTACAACCAGGCGCAGGGACTTAACCTCTACGCACCGAAGGATTTTGCCGGCGTGATGAATGCCGCGGTCAGCCTGCTCGGCGCCGACAAGCAGCTGCTCGACACCCAGGCGGTGCAGCTCAAATGGATCGCCCGGGAGGCGAAACCGCTTCCCGATCCGGCGCCGCCGCCCCAGCAGCAGCCGCAGCAGCCGAAGCCCGCAGTCGTGGCCTCGGCTGGAGAGCCCGGCAACGCCGGACTTTCGATCAAGCCGATGAATCCCGGCAACGCCGGAGCGCTCAAGACCTTCGCCGTCAAGCCCATGGATCCCGCCGAAGCCGCCATGCTGATGCAGCGCGGCCGCGACTTTCTCGGCGCCGGAGACCTCTCGGCTGCGCGGGTCGCTTTCAGCCGCTTGGCCGACGCGGGCGTCGCCGACGCCGCGCTCGCGCTCGCCAATACCTACGATCCGACATATCTGGCGGCCCATCACGTGATGGGCGTGCAGGGCGACCGCGCCACGGCGCGCGCCTTGTATCAGCGCGCCAAAGAGCTGGGCTCGGCGGAAGCCGCCCAAATGCTTGCGCGCATGACCGGCAAGTAAGGCGGCTCTGCCCGCCGTCTTGTCAACGCGCGCTACGCTTGCCAGTGTCTCCACGCAATGCCGCGCGAGGGCGGCCGAGATGGAGACACGCGTGGCATTCGACAAAGCTGCGGCGAAGCAGGTTCTGGCGCAGATCGATCGCGGCGAGCTGGCCCGGCTCGGCTGCGATCTCGCCTCGATCCCAAGCCCGACCGGCCAGGAAAAGGCCATCGCCGAATACATCTTGGCCTGGTTCGCGGCCAACGGGCTCAAGGCCGTCCGCCAGGACGTCGCGGTCGACCGCCCCAACGCGGTCGGCATTCTTAAAGGTGACGGCAGCGGACTGAGCCTCGGCTTCAACGGCCACACCGACACGAGCTTCACCGGCACCAGCGCCGACCAGCGCATGGCCGCGAACCTCGAACCCGACGCCGAGATGAGCGGCAAGATCGTCGGCGACAGGGTTCAAGGTCTCGGCATCTCGAACATGAAGGGCGGCCTCGCCTCATTCATGATGGCCGGCAAGGCGCTCAAGAAAAGCGGCATCAAGCTCAAGGGCGACGTCGTGCTGGCCTGTGTGGTCGGCGAAATCTCGCGCTCGCCGATCGGGCCGTGGCAGTCGCAGGAGTACCGCGGCGAAGGCGTCGGCACCCACCATCTGCTCACGCACGGCATGCATACCGACTATGCGGTCTGCTGCGACGGCTCCGACCTGCACATCGTCTGGACCCAGACCGGCGTCGTGCAGATCAAGATCACGACATTCGGCAAAGCCGAGGCGGCGTGGGGCACCAAGCGCGCTGACTTCCCGATGGAGAACGTCAACGCCATCGTGAAGATGACGAAGATCATCGCCGCATTGGAGCAATGGGCCGCCGGCTTCGAGGACAAATACGTCTACAATTCGCCGACCGGGCCGCTGTGGCCGAAGGTCAATATCGGCGCCATCGAAGGCGGCGCGCCGTATCGGCCGAATTATTTCCCGGGGGTCTGCTCGATCTACGTCGACGTGCGCATGCCGCCGCAGGTCCGGCCGCTGACCATCCAGCGCGAAGTCGAGCACGTGCTCGACGGGCTCGGCGTCGCCTATGAGCTAGACGTCTACAAGTCGTTGCTCGGGTACGAGGGCAAGAACGTCGATCCCCTGGTGCGCTCCGCCGAAGAGGTGTTCGGCTTTCTGTTCGGCGAGAAGATCAAGCCGGAAGGACCGGACCGTGCCAGCATCTGGACCGACACCAACATCTACAACGAGCTCGGCATTCCGGCGATCAAGATCGGCCCGCGCGGCCGCCGCATCAGCGCCCGCAACGAGGAAATCGACATCGACGAAATGGTCAAGGCGGCGCAGATCTATGCGCTGATGGCGCTGGACATTTGCAGCCGGCCGCGTCCGGCTTAGCACCGGATTCTACTTCAAGCGCGCGCCGTGGCCGCGCGTCGCCAAGCGAATGCCCGGCTTTCGATACGGGCGAACAAGCCATGCTCGAGGACGAGCATCAGCACGACGAACATGATGATCCAGGACAGCACCTGGGTCATGTCGAACTGCTGAAACCAGAAGAAAAACATGTAGCCGATGCCGAATTTCAGGCCGAACGTTTCGGCGAGCGCCACGATCTTCCAGGTGGCGCCGAACGCGTAGCGGAACGCGGCGAAGACGTAGGGCATCAGCTGCGGCAGGTAGACTTTGCGCAGCAAGAGCCGCTGCGAGGCCCGAAACGTGACACCCATCTCGATCAGCGACTTGTCCATCGCCTTGGTGCCTTCGTACATGTTGACCGCCACATAGGGCGTCACCACCGCCATCACGGCGACCAGGCTGCCGCTCTCGCTGTAGCCGAACCACATGATGGCGAGGAACACCATCAGAATGGTCGGCATCGTCAACATGAGCGGGATGAGGGCCAGCAGCGACCGCTCGCAGGTGCGATTGAGCCCCATCGCCAGGCCGATGCCGATGCCGGCGATCATCGCCGCGGCGAAGGCGACGAAGATCCGAACAAGCGTGATGGCGACGTCGAACCAGGCGGATTCGCCCTCCGGCCCGGGTTTTTGGAAATTCGCCACGATGGTGCGCGCGACCGCGTCCGGCCCGGGCAGGATGTCGGCATCGTTTATGGCGGCTGAGGCCGCCCACCACAGCAGAATCAGCACGAGGATCGACGCCGCGCGCAGCCCCACGGTTTTCAGACCCGCCGCCATCTAGCCGTTGGCCTCGACCACGCTGAAAAACTCGCGCACCAGATTCTTCTCCAGGTCGAACAATTCCGCGCTATCCGGCTTGCGCGGCCGCGGCAGATCGATCGTCACGCGCTTGAAAATCCGCGCCGGCTTGGTGGTCATCATGTAGATGCTGTCGGAGAGGAAGACGGCCTCCGAAAGGTCGTGCGTGACGAACAGGATGGTCGGCTTCGCCCGCTGCAGGATCTCCATGAGGTCGAACCGCAGCTTGCGCGCGGTGATCGCGTCGAGATGGCTGAACGGCTCGTCCATCAGGAGAATATCGGGCTCGATGGCGAGCGCCCGGGCAATGGCGACCCGCTGCTGCATGCCGCCCGACAGGTTCAGCGGATAATTGCGCTCCTGCCCGGCGAGGCCGACCATTTCCAGGTTCTTGGTCACAAGCTCGCGCCATCGCGGCCGCGGCACCTTCTGGGCCTCGAGGACGAAATGAATGTTGTTCTCGACGGTGAGCCAGTTGAGCAGGCGCGGGCTCTGAAATACGTAAGCGACGCGGGGCTCGGCGCCCCTGCGATCGGCCCGTGGATGGATCGTCACTCCGCCGCCGTCATACGCTTCGATCCCGGCGATGACGTTAAGCAGTGTGGACTTGCCGCAGCCGGACGGCCCGACGATGCTGACGAACTTGCCCTCATCGACGGTGAGGCTGATGTCGTGCAGGACCGTGAATTTTTCCGCCGAGCCCGGCGCCGGAAAGCGCTTGGTCAGCTTCTCGATGGTGATGGCCGAAGAGCCCGCAGCCCCGCCTTTCATCGACTCCCCCGCCATGGTCGGCGCCGTGACGATTGCCCGCAGATTATTGACACGCTGCGCTATCGTTTCGCTACCGCATCAGGTCGCTACTTGCGGGCGCCAGGCGAACGCGCGCCGCGCCCAGGTACGAAACACGACGAGATCGATGAACACCATGATGATCATGAAGCTCAAGCCCCAGGCCAGCATCATGTCGACGCGCGTTTCCTGAAACCAATTGACCAGCTTCTGTCCGACGCCGCTCGAAGCGCCGAAGGCTTCGGCGACGAGCGCGATCTTCCACGACAACGACAGCGCAATCCGCAGCGACGAGAACACATAGGGCATGAGCTGCGGGATCAGCACCTTGCGCAGCATCAGCCCGCGGTCCGCTTTATAGACGCGGCTCATCTCGACCAGATCTTTTTCGATCGCCTTGGTGCCGGACCAGATGTTGAGCGCCACGAACGGGAAGACGATCAGCACGATGGTGACAATCGCGGCCGCCTGGGACAGCCCGAACCACAGCACGGTCAGGAACGCCCAGCAGACCGCCGGAAACGTCAGCAGCACCATGATCCAGCTGTCGAAGAAGATTTCGATGTTGCGGCGCAGACCCATCAATAGCCCAAGCGCGGTGCCGATCAGCATCGAGGCGACAAAGCCTTCGAAGATGCGCGCCAGCGTTTCGCCGACGACGACGTACGAGGCCGGATCGCCGTAGATCTCCACCATGCGCTCGACCAGCACGGCGGGTCCCGGGAAAAATACCGGGAGATAGGACAACGAGACGATCTCCCAGGCGGCAATGCAGACAGCAAAGGTCAGCAGCGCCGGCAATGCGCCGGGCAACGAGACCGATAGTTTGCCGCTCCCGGTCTTGTTCACACTGGTCTTCTCGGGCAATCAGCTTTGCACGAACAATGCGTATTTGTTCTTGTCCGGCACCTTGTCGAGGATGCCGGTGCGCCGCGCGACTTCGAGAAACTGCCATTGTGCGTCGACGGATTTGTGGTCCCATTCCGTCATGAACATGTTCTTGTGCTGGAGCCAGTCCTTGTATTCCGCAACGTCCTGCGGCGTGTTCACTCCGGCGAGCGCGCCGTGGTTCTTGACTGCGGTTTCGAGATTCTGCGGATTTTCCAGCCAGTGGAACGAATCCGCGACCGCGGCGGCGAATTTTTGCGCACGATTACGGTCTTCATCGACCCAGCTGCGCCACGCTACCAGCGGTGCCGCCCACACGATCGGAAAGCCCGTCTTTTTCTTCCAATAATCGTTCGGCGAAAACAGCACGCGGAATTTATCGGGCTGCGCCTCGGCGGCAAGGGTGAGCGAGCTGATGTTGATCATGGCATCGACGTCGCCGCGCTCGAGCAGCTTGGTCAGCGCCGGCCCAGCCACCTGCTGCAGCTTGGTGTCCTTGACGATGTCGAGCTTGAAGGCGTCAATCATCGCCGCGCGCGCCGCCTTGAACGAGCCGGCGCCGGTCGAGAACACGCCGAACTTCTTGCCGCGCAAATCGGCCGGCGATTTGAAGGACGCATCCTTCTTGACGATGATGTCCTGCACCACCGTGAGCCCGCCGCCGATGATGACCCATTCGACGCCCTCATTGATCTTCTGAATGGCGTCCATGCCCGAGTAGGTCGTCACCATGCATTGTTTGCTGGGAAGGCCGGCGAGAAAGCCGGCGAACGGCCGCGGATCGGCATCGAGATCGATGCCGGCTTTGGCGAACACGCCGGCATCCTTGGCACCGAGGTAATTCAAGACAAACACGCTGCTCTGCGGGATGACGGATTTGACCTTCTGCAGAGCCGGCTCGGCGCTCGCCTTGAGCCGCGCTCCGGCCGCAATGGCCGCAAGCGAGCCAAGGCCCGAGCGCAATACTGCGCGCCTTGTCGTCATGACATCCTCCCAGTTTTGGTATTATGGGACTGAGCCGCTGGAAGAATAAACGTTCCAAAATAACGCAGTTTCTGCGTGATATCGTCGCGCAACGCGGCGCCCAAACGGGCGCCGCGAGCACGTCCCAAAACGATCAGACCGCGTGCCGCCGTCGCCGGCGCTGGGCGTCAGCTCGCGAGTGGGGTCGGATTCTCGGCGGGCGGCTCGATGCCGAAGCTATTGGCGGTCATGCAGGTCATGGAAAAACTGCCGATCGCGGCGACCAGCGCCACCAGAGCTTCCAGACCCATGCTCTTTTCCGCGGCCGCATAGCTGGCGTCGCTCAGCCCTTTGTTTGTCAACAGCTCGCGCGCCACGGTGAAGCACGTCCGCTCGCGCACGTCGGCCAAGTCGGGCGTGCCCTGCGCATTGATGGCATCGATGGCGGCCTGGGGAATCCCGACGGTGAGCGAACGGCGGACCTGCGCGAACCACGGATAGCGCGCGTTCCAGTGCCGCGCGACGACGAGATTCACGATCTGCTGCTCGCGCGCCGACAGCCCTCCGGTAGCCAGGGCGCCGCGCATGCTTTGGCAGACCTCGAACAATTTCGGCAAACGGATGTAGGCGTAATACGGGCCGCCGACGATGCCGCTCGTCTGCTTGGCGGCGTCGTAAACGCGCGCCTGCTCGGCATTCATGTCGGCACGATCCAAAATTGCTATGCGGGCCATTGCTCGTTTTCCTCCCTGGCTTCACCGTTGAATGTTAGCACGCTATGCCGACCTGTTGCAGGGCCGTCGGCACGACACCGCCCCTGCCGCCGCACTCTGACTGCCACGCAGCGGTCGATTCAGATTTCGATGCCGATGCCGCGGGCCGCCGCTTTGTCGTGGGCCAGTTTGGCGAGAGCCATGAAGCCGACGCCCTGATCGGAATTTTGCTTGAACACCGTGATCTCGGTCGGGGATTGCCGACCTGGTACTTTGCCGGTGACCAGTTCACCGAGGTCACCGATCTTGTCCCAGGAGATAATGCCGGCCTCGACCGGTTCGAACAGATCGGCCTGCTCGTCCATGATGGCCTGTTGCTTGAGCGTGGCGATCACGCGATCCGCCCGCGCAATGACCGCATCGTCGAATTCCCGCCGCGGCCGCGCCACCGAGCCCTGCGCAAGCACGCCCTTGTTGCTGGCGACGATCGAGGTGACGTGCTGGCCGGCGGAAAGCCACGCGCCGAACAGCACCGGGACGTTGCTTCCCGTGGCGAGGCAGATCAGGTCGGCATCGCGGGCGGCCTGCTCCGGTGCGGCGACCGGCGTCAGGCGAGCGCGCACCTGCGGCTGCATTCTCTCGACAAACGCCGTCCGGTTCTCGGCACTGCGGCTATAGACGCGCACCTCTTCGATGGACGGCCGAATGGTGCACATGGTTACGAGATGCCGGCGGGCCTGGCGGCCGGTCCCGTACAAGCCGAGCAGGCGGCAGTCGGGCCGGGCCAGAATGTCGGTGCCGACCGCGCCTGTGATCGCGGTCTCGGTGCCGAACCAGTCCGCCTCGGGCTCGTCGAACAGCGGCAATGAGCCGACGATGATGGTCTTCAGCTCGGCGGTCTCGCTGTCGTACGCCACATAGACGCGCTTGCCGGCCTTTTCGTATTGCTGGGCTCCGCCGTGGAACGTGAACCGCTCCACGTGGATGAAGGTGCCGGCGACTTGCAGGCGATGGCAGCCTCCCGGATGAACGCTGACGCGGCGGTCCTCATGCTGGATGCGAATGCGCGGCGCCGAATAGGCGGGCTTTTCGCCCTGGTCGCGGAAGCCGTCGCGGACGGCCGTGATCGCCTCCGGGATCGAGAGCAGTCCCTTCAGTTCATGTGACTTGATCAGCAGCGCCACGCACCGGCCCACTTTCCGGATCGCAAAAGATAGAACCTTGGCCCGACCTTAACCGCGTCGAACGCAGCTTCACTGGCCCTGTTTCCAGTTCTTCGCCTGGGCCACGACCGCATCGCGGTCGAAGTCATTGCATGCGGTGATAAACTTGGTCGTGTAGGCCGCCGCCGGCGATTGAATGCCTTTCAGAGCGCCCATCTTGATGAACGCGGTCTGCATGTTCTGCCAATTCGCCGGGATAAACGCGCCGAGCGGCGCATTGTCGGGCTGGCCCTGCAGCGCCATTTGGAGAAACCGGTCCATGATGTGGGCGCTGTTTTTGACGGCGGTGGCATCATCGAGGTTCACGGGTTTGGTACTCGGAAACTCCTGCCAAAAGATCCGGACGGCCGCCTCCTTGTTGGTCATGGTGAAGACCAGCCCTTTGGTCATCGCGCGGCAGTAACCGGAGACTTCCTTCGGGTGCGCATCGGCAAAGCTCGCACGCGTCGCCAGCGTGGTGCCGACAAAGCCATCCTCGAGCGGAATGCTGACGGTGCGGAGCTTCAGCCCGGTATTCTCGGCGTTGGCGAGCATCGCGTCCCACATGACCAGCGCATCGATCTTGCCGGTGCGCAAGGCCGCGACCGCCGAAGGTCCGGCGCCGGTGGCGATCGCGGTATACTGATCCGGCGTGATGCCGATCTCGCTGAGGTTCTGCTTCAGGCCCAAGCCGCCGCCGGCGCCGAATGAGGGTGCGCCGACCGTCTTACCCTTGAGATCTTCGAGCTTGTGGACCGGCGAATCGGGCAGGACGACGAGGAAGGTGCCGGCGTTGCGCTTGAGGTTGAAGAACGAGACGAGATCGCCGCCTTGCTCGCGCACCGCCATGATGGCTTCGGCGGCGGTGGTGCCGACCTGCGCATTGTCGGACTGCAGCGCCTGCGCCGATATCATCCCGGTCTGGGTATTTTGAATGGCGGGATCGAGGCCCTCGGCGGCGAAATAGCCGAGGTGCTTGGGCACCGCATAGAGGAACACCTCCTCCCCTACGCCCATGATCGGGTGCATCTGCACCAGAGTCATTTTCGTCGGTGTCTGCGCATCGGCTGTCGCGATGCCGAGGCCAAACACGGCGCCGGCAAGCGCCAGCGCACTCAGGCTAAGCGAGGAACGGGCGAGCATGGCTGCGGTCTCCCCTTGGTCGGCGTGAAGTCTCGCGATCGATCATAGTTCTCTCCAGGCATTCGCGCGCTGGGCCCAGAAGCAGTAATGCCGTTCGACCAGGCCGACAGCGTGACTCATCAAGAAGCCGATCACGCCCAACAGCACGATGACCGCGAATAACGGTGCGATCTCGAGCGACTGGTTGTATTGCATCAGCAGCATGCCGAGGCCGGCGCTGGCGCCGGCAAACTCGCCGACCACGGCGCCGATGATCGACAGCACCGATGCGACGCCCAGCCCGGCGAACAGAAACGGCAGGCAGCTCGGAATGATGATTTTGGACAGCAGCTGCCATTCGCTGGCGTTGCACGAGCGCGCCAGCTCGATACGCTCGGGCTCGACCGCCAGATAGCCGGCCATCATGTTGACCAGCACCGGGAAGAAGGTGATCACCGCAGTGATGAACACCTTGCCTTCGATGCCGAAGCCGAACCACACCACCATCAGCGGCGCGAGCGCGACCTTGGGCAAAGATTGAAAGCCGACGATGTAGGGATACCAGCTCTTGCCGAGGATCGGCCAATGGGCAAGCGCGATCCCGAGGAACGCGCCGGCGCCAGAGCCGATGGCAAATCCAAGCAGCGCTTCCCATACCGTCACGCCGCTATGATACCAAAGGCTGCCGTGGTCCCAGGGCGCACGCGCAAGGCCGCGCACCAGAGCCTGCAGCACCTGCTCGGGGGCCGGAAGAATAAAGGCCGGCGCGCCGAGCACGTCGCTGGCGAGCCACCAGGCCGTCAGCAACACGACGAGGATGGCCGGAGAGATCGTGAGGTGGGGATAGCGCCGCAGCACGCTGCCGGACGACGCACCTGATCGCGCGCCGCTCTGCTCGCCGGCTTGCGTCTCCACAGCCTGCACGGCCATCAGAATAGTCCTCCGTGGGCGTCCAAGAGCGAGCGCAGGTGCGCGGCGTGACGTCCGAACCGGTCGGTGTTGATCACCGACAGATCGCGCGGACGAGGCAGATCGACGGTGATGACGTCGGCAATGCTGCCCGGCCGTGCCGTCATGGCGATCACCCGGTCGGACAGGAAGATGGCTTCGGCGATCGAGTGGGTGATGAAGACGACGGTCTTGCGGCTGTCGCTCCAGATCCGCATCAATTCCAGATTCAGCTGCTCGCGGGTCATCGCGTCGAGCGCGCCGAACGGCTCGTCCATTAAAAGAAGCCGCGGATCCTGGACCAGCGCGCGCACCAGCGCCGCGCGTTGCTGCATCCCGCCGGAGAGCTCATAGGGATAGCGCCGTGCAAAGTCCTTCAGGCCCACCATGGTGAGGAGTTTTAGCGCGCTGTCCTCATAAGCGCGCCTCGGCAATCTGCGGAATTCGATCGGCAGCAGCACGTTCTCGAGCACCGTCCGCCACGGCAGCAGGACCGGGGACTGGAACACCATGGCGGCTTCGGGGGTGGGACCGCGCAGCGGCTTGCCATTCAACTCGACCGATCCGGATGTAAACGGCAGCAGCCCGCCCAGCACCTTCAGCAGCGTCGACTTCCCGCAGCCGCTGCGGCCGACCACGGAGACAAATTCACCGTCGTGAATTTCGAAATCGAGGTTGTTCAGAGCGACGACCTCGGCAGCGCCCGGCACGGCGTAGGTTTTCGACAGGCCGCGCGCGAGGATCAGCGGCGGCGCCGTGTCGGCGCTGCTCAGAGGCAAAGCGGCGGCGCGCACGGTGTTCATCGCAACATTCGGTGCCGCTGTTGATGACGCATCATTGAACCACAGGGCAAAGCAGGTGCCAACGATAGGGGCTGCGCCAAGTATCGGCTAAGTCATGCTCGCGGACGGCACCAGGCGAAACGACGCAACTTGCGGCGCAGTTCTGAAGTACACCGATTGCAATTCGGCTGAATCGTTGAATTTCGTCTGATTAAGCCTGCGGAAGATCACGTTCGTGGTGAGCGACGATTGATCGAATGGGTATGGATCGATGGCGATGGTCTGTTGCTCGAGCGGCTCCAGCGTGAGCCCGACCCCGCCGTCTTGCGAATACGAGACCGGCGCCGGTTCGATGCGGTCCGGCTTGCGCACCTCGTTGCTGCAAATATAGAGCGAGATCATGTCCCACACCTGAAGGAGGTTGTAGTTCACCGCCAGCTCGTGGGCATCGAGCTTCTCCGCCGCGGCCTGCTGTTTTGCCTCACTGCGCGCGATGAAATCCGTGATATGCGGCGGCAGCTTGCCGCGCTGGATCGCCGGCGGGTGCTTGATCACGCCATAGCGGCCCTGCCAGAGGCCGGTCCTGTGCTTGGTGATCATCAGGCCCGCATAGGGGTCGATGGCCGAGAGCCAATCGCCGGCCCAGGCAAACGCTTCGAGCTGGGTCTGATCGGTCGGCACGTCGCGGTAGTTCGGCGTCTTGCCGGTATCGGGGTTGAGCTGCGGGCTCGTCTCGTAGCGGATCCAGCCGCGGTCATGGAACATGGCGGCACGCACCAGCGATCCGTAGGGCCGCGGCTTTTCGAACTTTTCGTTGCCCCAATGCGCGGCAAACAGCCCGGAGAGCTGGGCGTGATCGTTCTGCGTGATCATCACGATGGAGCCATCAGATTCGTAGCGGACGATCACGATTGACCTCCCCGGAGCATGTCGGTTTGCAGCGTAGCTAAGTTGGCCTCGTTCGTCGGCGAATGTCCATACCGCACGACTTTCGAGCTCTACCGCGGGTCAGCGCTGCCGCGTTACTGCACCTGCGCCGCGAGCCCGGTGATCTCGGGATCGACAAACCGCGCGACGTCCCGCGGTCCGTCGAAATCGTTCATTTGCTGCATCGCTTTGACGAGATTGCGAACGACGTCGGAATTGATCGAGCCTTTGTGATCGAAGACGTGAAGCTGGCGATAATAATCGTAGGTGGCTTCGACGTCGGCGCGGCTCAATCCCGAGCGCTTGACCAGGATGTCGATGGCTTCGTTGCGATTGGCGTCCTGATAAAACCAGTCGACGCCCTTTGCCATCGCGCCGAGAAAGCCGAGCAGCAGAGGCTTATGCGTCTTCGCCCACTCGACGTTCGTCGCGTAGCCGGTGAACGGCAGGTCGTGCGCATAGTCGGCGACGTCGGCGAGATGCGACAAGCCGATGCTCTTCGCCTTGAAGCTGAACGGCGGTATCAGCAGCGTGGCGTCGACCGCGCCCGACGATATGGCGGCAAAGCGCGCGGCCGTGGTGCCGGCGAAGATCAGGTCGTATTCACCCGGCTTGACGCCGTTCGGAATCAGCGTGCGCTCGAGATAGATGCGGGTGATGTCCTTGGCGCCGCCGATGCTGATCAGCTTATGGCGCAGATCGGCGACCGCCTTCACGCCCGGCTTCGCCCACAGGGAATACGGCGCGACCTGTGTTTCGACGCGCAGCACCGCAACCTTCGCGCCTTTGTCGATGGCGAGCAACGGATCGGTCAGGCCGCCGGACTCGAGATTGGCCGACCCGGCGGCAAGTTGCTGCACGGCTGCGGCGGACGACGGTGCCGCCACCATATCGAGCGAGACGCCGTTTTGCGCCATGTAGCCTTTGTCGAGCGCAATGAAAATCGGCCATTGCTGCGCCGAACCCTTGCCGGTCGTCACCATGGTGATGGTTTCGGCTGCAGCCGAGGGGCTCGCGCCGAGCGCGGTGGCGGCGATTGCGGTCAGAAAGCCGAGCAGACCGAAGGACGTGATTTTCATGGGTGTTTCCCGATACGAGCTGCCGCGCCGAATCCTTGGTCAATCAGGCGGGGCGCGCAAGCCGCGGCATCGTCGCATGCCCGGGCAGCAACGGCATCACCGCGCTGACGAACGTCTGCAGTCCGGCCAGCATGGGATGGAAATTGAGGAGAAACAGCTCGACGCCGATCTCTTCGTAGCGGCACATCCGTTCGGCGACGAGATCGGGCGTGCCAACCAGGCTGGCGCCGAGACCGCGCGCGGCGGTCGAAGAAATGCGGTCACGCCGCCCATAGGCTTCGATCTCGTCGGCACGCGCATGCGCTTCCTGCATCGTATCGGCGCAGATGACATGAGCACTCATGCCGAAGCTGAGCTTGCGGCCGAAATGGCTGGCGCGATCGGCCAGGTCGGCGGTGTCGCGCCGGATGACGGCGAAGTTTTCGTCATACTTGCGATAGTCGGCCGTGTAGTTCACGAACCACAGGTCGCAATATCGGGCGATCACGTCCTTGCCGGAGTCGGTGCGGCTTGCCGTGTAGATCGGCGGATGCGGCGTGCGTACCGGCTTCATCGGCAAGCTCGCATCCTCGACGTGGTAAAATTCGCCGTGAAACGTGAAATGATCCTCGGTCCAAAGGCCCTTGAGGACCTGGACGAACTCGTTCATGCG
Organism: Xanthobacteraceae bacterium; assembly: GCA_035651875.1. Classification (GTDB taxonomy): domain Bacteria; phylum Pseudomonadota; class Alphaproteobacteria; order Rhizobiales; family Xanthobacteraceae; genus BOG-931. The sequence goes on along the minus strand of DASRET010000040.1, from coordinate 11,447 downwards.
GTTGTAGCGGGCCTCCGAAGAGCCGATCCAGCCGCCGTTGCTGAACAGCTCGAACTCGGGTTGATTCCAGCCGTTGACGACATTGATGGCGAACCGGCCGTCCGTGATGCGGTCGAGCGTTGCACCCATCTTGGCGGCCAGCTGCGGCGTTATCATCCCCGGATAGACCGCCGGCATGACCTGAAGCGTCTTGGTGCGGGCCGCAAGCGCGGCCGTCAGCATCCACGCCTCGAGATCGGGTCCGATCAGCCGTTCGGCGATCAGCGTGATATCAAAGCCATGCGCCTCGCCTTTTGACACGACGTCGAGCGCAAACTCGAACGATTTGTCGGCCCCGGAAAAACCGCGGGTCCTGACCTGCCGCACGCCCGCCTCCATGGCGGGCTCGGCCTTGATGGTGTGAGGCAGCGGCGTCCAAATGCCCAGGCGCATGGCATAGCACCTGCGCTAGAGAGTGGACGGCACGCGCCGATGGCTGGTCTCCTGCTCGTAAGCGTAGGCCAGCTGAATCATGCGGGCGTCCGCATAGGGCCGGCCGAGAAACGTGATGCCGGCTGGAAGATTGTCGCGCGTAAAGCCTGCCGGCACGACAACCGACGGCACAAAGATCAGGAACGTGTTGATATGCGGCGCGCCTTTCTGATCGACGAAGGGCGGGTTCACGCCGTCCTTGATCAGGGTCGGCTGATGCTCGACCGCCTTGTGAACGATGGCATCGAGCCGATGATCGGCCATGACCTTCAGCACATTCATCATCAAGGTCTCGCGCGCCCGCATGGAGGCGAGCTGTTGCTCGGAAGACGGCGGTGCGCCCCAGCGGCGGCGGACGCTGTTGACCACTTTGGCGAACAGCGGCGACGCCATGGCGTCGGCCCGCGTCGCAAACGGCGCCTTGCCGCCCTTGAAATACAGCTCGAACATGGCGTCGTCATCGTCGTTGCTTCGGCTTCTGGTGGCGAGCAGCGCCTTGAGATCGGGGATGACGATCGGGTCGACGATTTCGGCGCCGGCGCGGCGCAGTTCGCCGACGGCCCGATCGAACACCTCGCCGACCTTTCTGAAGTCTTCCGAGTCCGGTTCGGCGGCAAAGCCCATCGACTCGCGCAGGATGCCGAGCCGCGCGCCTTTGAGCGCATGAGGGTCAAGGTTGGCCGAGTAACTATCTGCCGTATGACCGATGCCGTAGCCGGTTACCGGATCGCCGGGATCATAGCCGACCATGCTGTCGAGAAGCTTGGCGAGGTCAGTGACGGTGCGCGCCATCGGGCCGAGCGAGCCGTTGATGGTGGGCCAGCCGCCGTAGACGCCGCCGCGGCTGACCAGGCCCATGGTCGGCCGCATGCCGGCGACGCCGTTCCAGATCGACGGCCGGCGGATCGACGCAAAGCCCTCCTGCCCTACGGCGACGGCGCAAAAATTCGCCGACACGGCCGCTCCCGATCCGCCCGATGAGCCGCCCGCGGTACGCTGCAGATCGTAGACATTGCGGGTCGAGCCGAACAACGAGCCGTGGGTGTCGCCGCCGCCGAGTTCGCCCAGCGTGGTCTTGCCGAGAAAGATCGCGCCGGCCTGTTTCAGCTTGGCGGCGACGAAGCAGTCGCGCTCGGGCATGTAATCCTTGAACAGGGCCGAGCCGAGCGTGGTCGGCATGCCTTTGACGTCGGCCTGGTCCTTCACCAGGATCGGAATGCCGTGCAGCGGGCCGACAAAGCCGGTGCTGCGAAATGCGGCATCGAGCCGGTCGGCGTCGTCGAGGACCGATGGATTGAGCGAGATGACGGCGTTGATGGCCGGACCCTGCTTGTCGTAGGCCTCGATTCGGTCGAGGTACATCTGCACCAATTGCCGAACGGTCAACGTGCCGGCTCGGTAGGCCGCATGAATGTCGTCGATGGTGGTCTCGACAAGGTCGAACGCCGGAACGGATCGAGGCTGCGCGGACGGCATGGTTGCATCTCCAAACTGTTATCGGGCGATAGTCTGCGGCGCTGTGGGCACGCTGTCACGCTCTGTTGCTTATCCCATGCCGGTCCCTGACCGCTTGAGGCGCGGATCGAGCAGGTCGCGCAGCCCGTCGCCGAGAAGGTTGATGCCGAGCACGGTGAAGAAGATGCACAGACCGGGAAACAGCGCCAGCCACCAGGACGTGCTGATGTACGTGCGGCCGTCGGCGAGCATGCTGCCCCAGGTCGGAATTTCCGGCGGCACGCCGAGCCCGAGGAAGCTCAGCGACGCTTCCGAGATGATGGCCGACGCCATGGCGAAGGTGCCGATCACCACGGCCGACTGGAACAGGTTGGGCACGATGTGCCGCACGATGATGCGCGTGTTGCTGGCGCCCAGCGCGCGCGCGGCATCGACGAACTCGCGCGTGCGCAGCGACAACGCCTGGCCGCGCGCCACGCGGCAATAGGAAATCCAGCGCTGCATCACCAGCGCCAGGATCAGGTTGCCGAGGCCCTGGCCGAGGAACGCCATGATGGCGATGGCCAGTAGCAGCGGCGGAAACGCCCAAACCACCTCGACCGCCTTCTGAATGAGAAAATCGACGATGCCGGCGAAATAGCCGGAGATCGCGCCGAGCGCGACGCCAATCACGCCGGAAATGAGCACCACCATGACGGCAATGACGAGCGAGACCCGGGCGCCGTAGAACAGCCGGGAAAAGATGTCGCGGCCGACCGCATCGGTGCCCAGCACGTGGGGGCCGAGCAGCCATTGCGGCGGCTTCAATGCCAGATCGAGGTTTTGCGCATTCGGGTCGAACGGCGCCAGCCACGGCGCCAGCGCGCCGGCGACGATGAGCGTCAGCACGATGGCGCCACCGATGAGAATCTTCGGCTTGAGCAGCGGACGGATCGCAAGCCGCCGCCGGGCGCGCACCGGGCCCGCCGCATCGCCGACAGCAACGTCTACGGCCACGCTACCTTCCAAAGCGGATCCTCGGATCGACGAAGCCATAAAGGATGTCGATCATGAAGTTGATGGCGACAAACGCCAGCGTATAGATGATGACGGTCCCAGTGATGAGCGGATAGTCGCGCGACTCGATAGCGGAGATCAGCAGCGAGCCGCTGCCGGGCCAGGCGAACACGGTTTCGACGATGATCGAGCCCGACAGCAGCGTGCCAAGTTCGAGGCCCACCACCGTGATCACCGGCACCAGCGCATTGCGCAGCACGTGGCGCCACAGCACGGTGCTTTCGGCAACGCCTTTGGCCCGCGCGGTGCGGACGAAGTCCTCGTGCATCACTTCGAGCACCGCGGAGCGGGTCACCCGCATGATGATGCCCATCATGTTGGTGCCGAGCGCGATCGCCGGCAGGATGATATGCTTCACGCCGTCCCATGCGGCGTCGAAATTGCCGGCGAGCAGGCTGGCGACGATGTAAAAGCCGGTCTCCGAGCCGCGCGCGATGCCGTAGGTGCTGCGCCCGGAAGACGGCAGCCAGTTCAGATAGCCAGCGACCACGAGGATCAACATGATGCCGAACCAGAAGTTGGGCATCGAGATGCCGAAAAACCCGAAAAACGAGCCGAGATTGTCGGCCCAGGAATTCGGCTTGGCTCCGGCCCACACGCCGAGCGGCAGGCCGAGCGCGACGGCAATGAGCAGTGACACGATTGCCAGCTCGATGGTTGCCGGCAGGCGCTCGCCGATCACGGTGATCACCGGATCGGAGTAGCGGAACGACGTGCCGAAGTCGCCCTTGAGCACGTTAACGAGGAAGCGCGAATACTGGACGTAGAGCGGCTGATCGAGCCCCCAGCGATGCCGGGCTTCCGCGGTGTCCTGCGGGGTCGCCTGATCGGACAGCAAGAGATCGGCCGGGTCGCCGGGCGCCGCGTGGATCAGGAGGAAGACGAGCAGCGTGATCAGCAGGATCACCGGGATCGTGCCGATCGCGCGTCGCAACAGATACCCGACCATGGCGCCTCGCCCGCCGTCGTTACTGTTTCACGACGATGTGGGTACCGAAAATGCGGCCGGTCGGATCCGGCTCGAACTCGATCGCATTGCTGATGCCGTGCAGCATGCGGTGACTCCACATGAAGCACGCCGGTGACGCATCCTCGATCGCCTTGAAGGCGACATTGAGATCCTTTTTGCGCGAGGCCGGATCGAACTCGACCCGCTCCGCCGCCAACGCCTTGTCGATGCCTGGATCGGACATGCCGATGCGCGGCGATCCGCCGGTCTCGAAATACTGCGACAAAGCAGGCGACGGATCGACCACCGAGCCGCGCCCCATGTAGTAGAAGGCCGTCTTGCCCTTCTGCACGTCGGCCCACATCGTCGCCCATTCGGGCGTGCGCAGGCGGGCGTTGATGCCGACGGCGTTGAGCATCGGAATCATCGCCTGCGTCACTTCCTTGTCGTCGATGTAGCGGCCGACCGGCGTGTAGAGATCGACTGGCTCGCCCTTGTAGCCGGATTCCTTCACCAGCTCCTTGGCTTTGGCCGGATCGTACGGGATGTAGAGATTCTTCTTGGCGTAATCCGCATTGTAGCTGTATTGCGCCGGCCCGATCGGACCATCGAGCCGGTCGGCCTGGCCTGAGAGAATGCTTTTGATGATCGCGTCGCGATTGATCGCGTAGCAGACGGCTTGCCGCAGTTTCACATTGTCCCAGGGCTTGTATTTGGGACTCATGGCCAAAAACATGATCTCGACCGAGCTCGACTCGACCAGCTTGGCGTTTTTCGCTTCGCGCACGCGCTGGGCCAGTTGCGGCGGAATGAATTCGGCGATCTGGATCTCGTTGTTGAGAAGTGCGGTGACGCGCTGCTCGGGCTCGCGCATGATCGTGAAGATGATGGTATCCGGGTTCTCGGGCTTGACCTGCGGGTTATTCGGATCCTTCTCCAGCACGATGCGCTGGCCGATCTGCAGCTCCTGAAGCTTGTAGGGCCCCCAACCCCACAGATATTTGCGGTCGGCTTGGCTGGCGCCGTATTTTTCATACAGGTCCTTGCCGGTGATGATGAAGCGGTCGAACAGGTATTCAAGCAGCGAGGCGGTCGGCACCTTGGTGACGACGCGGACCGTGTATTTATCGACCGCTGTCATCTCCTTGACCGGCGCGACGTTCTGCTTCTGCTGGCTCGCCGGATCGGTATTGACGCGATTGAACGAGAACACGACGTCGTCGGCCGTAAGCTCCTTGCCGTCGTTCTGCCGCTTGAGCCCATGCTTCAGATGGAAGGTCCAGATGGTAGGATCGGCCTTGTCGACCTCCCAGCTCTCCGCCAGCATGCCGACATAATCGCTCTTGGAAAAATCATAGACGCCGAGGCAGCCAAGCACCTGGCACCAGATGCCATAGGCGAGCGAAACGCTGTCCGCGTACGGATCGTAGCTGGCGATCGTCTCGGTGACCCCGACGGCGACTCGACCTCCGGCCGTGGCCGTCTGCGCATTGGCGCCGAATGCCGCCAAAGCGGCCGCAAACGCAATTGCCGATCGCTTCCAGCTCACTGTGTCCTCCCTTGGGCTTTCGCAAGCCCCCTATTTCACCGTGATGTCGGTACCGAATATCCGCTCATCCGAATGCGGTTTGAATCCGACCTTGTCGGACACGCCGTAGAGCGAGTTGATGCGCCACAGGAAAACCGCCGGGACTTCCTGCTGAATAAGATTGAAGACCTGCAGCAGCAGCTTTTTGCGCTGCGCCGGATCGAATTCGCGACGCTCAGCCTCGAGCAGCTTGTCGAGCTGCGGGTTGGAATAGCCCAGACGGGGGGTGACGCCCGACTGGAAATACTGCTCCAGGAACGGCGACGGATCGATCACCGAGCCGCGGCCCTGATAGTAGAACGGCACCAGGCCCTTGCGCACGTTCGGCCACTCGATCGAATAATCCCGAATTGTCAGCTTGGTGCGGATGCCGACCTTGGTCAGCATCGATGCGATCGCTTGCGAGCTCTGCCGATCATTCACATAGCGATCCGCCGAGGCAAACAGCTCAATGTCGACGCCGTTGGGGAATCCCGCCTCGGTGACGAGCTGCTTCGCCTTCGCCGGATCGTAATGGTATTGCGGCGTCACCTCGGGCGAATAGCCGATCTGGCCCGGCCCGAGCGCGCCCAGGAGAACCTCGGCGCGGCCCTGGAACACCGATTGCACGATGGCCTCGCGATCGATCGCATAGGCCACCGCCTGGCGCAGCGTTTTGTTGTTCCAGGGCGGAAAATGCGGGTTCATGGCGAGAAACATGTTCTCGACGGACGGCACCCCCACCGCTTTCACGCCGGACGCCGCTTCGACGCGCTTTGCCAGATGCGGCGGAATCGCGGTCGCGATCTGCACCTCGCCGTTAAGCAGCGCCGTTATCCGCGGCTCGGCTTCCTGGATGCGGTTAAAGACGATGCGGTCGGGATTTTGCGGTTTCATCCCCGGCCATTGCGGATTCTTGTTCAGCACCATGCGCTGGCCGATGGCGATGTCGCCGATCATGTACGGCCCCCAGCCATAGGGTGCCTTGCGGTCCGCGGCCGCGCCGTACTGGTCGAACAAATCCTTGCCGGTGATGATGAGCCTGTCGAAGATGTAATCGAGCAACGGCGCGGTCGGCTCGGTCGTCGTGATCTTCACGGTGTATTTGTCGACCGCCTCAGCTGAGGCGATCGGATGCACGTTGTTGACCTGCGCGGTATGCGGATCGTGCTTGGTGCGGTCGATGGCGTGGACGACGTCGTCGGCGCTGAGCTCCTTGCCGTCATGGTGCCGCTTGAGGCCGTGGCGCAGATGGAAGTACCAGATGCGCGGATCGCTCTTGTCGGTTTCCCAGCTCTCGGCCAGCAGCGGTTCGTATTCGCCGGTGTTGGTGTTGTAGGTGCCGAGGCAGCCATAGGTCTGGCACCAGATCATGTACATCTGCGCCGTCGTGTCGGCATAGGGGTTCCAGCCGGCGAAATCGTTGACCACGCCGATCGTCACCGTGGTTTCGGCCGTGGCGGCGCCGCACGGCGCGAAGATGATCGCCGCGATGACTGCAAGCGCACGCAGCAGGCAAGACGCGCGGCGCGGCTTCATTGTGCGCGCTCGGTATCGAAATAGCCGTTCATGATCGCCTCGTGCCACAGCTTGACCACCACCGGACAGACGCCGAGCGGCAGCCCGTCCTCCGTGCGCCAATACGAATGGATGCCGGTGCCGAACTCGATGACATTGAAGCGCGGCGGGCGGTCGAGCGCGGCGAATTTTTCGGCGATCACCCGGTAATTCTCCGGCGTATGATCGCGGCTGAACTGATTGATGGCGTGCAGGATGGGCGGCACCGGTTTGGTCTTCGGCCCGGTAAGCGGCACGCCGTAATCGAGGTATTCCTGCACCAGCGCCGCCGTCGCGTCGCGGTCGAGGTTCTGGAATCGCGCCGCGACGTTGGCGGCTTCGGTCAGGCACGACGGCGTGCGGTTGTGATACCAGTTCTCCGCTTTGAATTGCGGGAAGCGTTTCACCTTGTCCCAGGCCTCGAATATCTCCTCCATGACCTGGGCGAGACGAAACAGCGGCTTGTCGCCTTCCTGCATCGCCAATTCGGCTCCGGTGTAGCGCGCCAGCTCGCGCCAGGTCCGCACCAGCACGTAGTTGAAGGGCGTCGGCCAGTCGTGCCCGGTCATGGCGTGATAGAACTCGCCGAACGAGGAGTTCTCGATGCCGATGAGGCCCTTCACGTTGGGAACGCGCTGCATCAGCGTGTGCGCGAAGGGACCGCCGGTCGAGTGGCCGTGCACATAGATCGACCACTCCTCGGGTGGGAAATGGCGTCGGCAAATGTCTTTCATCGCCTCGACGATGGCCGTAGGCCAGCTTGCCATGCGCACGTGGAACCGCGTTCCCGGCTTGGCGACCGCATAGCTGCGCGAGCCGTAGATGGCGCGGTTGCTGGCGTCGATCTTCACCTCGTATTCGTCACGCCCAATGGTCTCGTCCTTGAGCCAGATCGGCGTGCGCACGGTGCCATCGGCATGGAACGTATCGTCCGGCCAATCGCGGCTTGGATCGGGGAAATAGAACCGCCCCGGATAGGTCATCGAGCACACCTTGAAGCCGCGCTTGCCGCAGAACGCCCGCGCGAGCCGCTCGATCGAGCGCCAGTCGCTGGCGCCGCCATGGGTCATGAAAATGCCGAGCTTCTTGCCGTCCGGACCGGTCGCGATGCGGCGCTCGTCTTTCGGCGCGTAGACGACGTTGCCGATGTCCCAATCGAGACCGTTGGCACGAATGCGAAACAGATCTTCGCCTTCGTTGAAGTCGATCTCGGGCTCGGCAAGGACGGCGTCCGAGATCGCGACCATCTCGCGCTTCTCGAGCCGCTGCGGCGGCTGCCAAAGCCGGGACTTGCGGCTCACATCGAGCATAGCTTTCTCCCGTCGTTGCTCATCGAGCGTATCACGCGCTCGCCCGCGCGGTCGAGGCGGACGGACCGAACACGTGACATGCGATCCCGTGTGTGCCGTCGAATACCAAAGCGGGCTCTTCTTCGGCGCACCGCTTTTCCGCGAACGGACAGCGCGGATGAAAACGACAACCGCTGGGCGGATCGATCGGGCTTGGCACATCGCCCTGCAGCACCGTGCGCTCGCGTTTGCGCGCCGGATCGGGGGCGGCCGACATCAAGGCCAGGGTGTAGGGATGCCGCCCTTCCCTGTAGAGCTTGGCGGCCGGCGCAATCTCGACGACCTTGCCGAGATACATCACCGCGACCCGGTCGCTGACATGTTCCACCACGCGCAGATCGTGCGAGATGAACAAATAAGTCAGTCCGAACTCGCGCTGCAGGTCGAGCAGCATGTTGAGGATCTGCACCTGGATCGAAACGTCGAGGGCGGAGACCGCCTCGTCGGCGACGATGAACTTCGGGTTCACGGCGAGTGCGCGCGCCACGCCGATGCGCTGGCGCTGGCCGCCGGAGAATTCGTGCGGATAGCGGCCGTAATACTCCGCGCGCAGCCCGACCCGCGCCAGCAGGTCCTTGACGCGGCCGCGGCGCTCTTGCCCTCGGGCGATGTCGTGGATGGCAAGCCCCTCGCCGATGATCTCGCCGATGCGCATGCGCGGATCGAGCGACGCGTACGGGTCCTGAAAGATGATCTGCATCTTGCGCCGGGTCTCGCGCAGCGCCGGCGCTGCCAGCGCGGTGAGATCGCGGCCTTCGAAAGCGATCGATCCGGAGGTCGGCTCGATCAGCCGCACCACGCAACGGCCGAGCGTGGTCTTGCCGCAGCCCGACTCGCCGACGAGACCAAGCGTTTCGCCCGGCTCGATCGCCAAGGTGACGCCGTCGACCGCCTTGACGTATTGGCTGGCGCGGCGAAATACGCCGGCCCGCACCGGATAATGTTTCGTCAACGCGCGGATTTCGAGCAGCGGCATTTTTCACGCAGCCTTGAAACAAGCGACTTTGTGGCCGCGGCCGAGCTCGACCAGCGGCGGCTCCGCTTGCGCGCACGACGAGTCCGCGCGTGAACAGCGATTGCGGAAGCGGCAGCCGCTCGGCCAATCGAACGGGCTCGGCACCATGCCGGGGATGGCTTCGAGGCGCGTCTTCGGCGGCAGTCGGCCCGGCATCGAGTTGAGGAGGCCGATGGTATAGGGATGCATCGGGCGCGAGAAGATCGCCTGCGGCGGCGCCTGCTCGACGATCTTGCCGGCGTACATGACGGCGACCGCATCCGCCCGTTCGGCGACGACGCCGAGATCGTGCGTAATCAAAAGCACGGCCATGCCGAGCTGGTCCTGCAGTTCGCCGATCAGCTCGAGGATCTGCGCCTGAATGGTGACATCGAGCGCCGTGGTCGGCTCGTCGGCGATCAGGAGCTTGGGCGTGCAGGCGAGCGCCATGGCGATCATCACGCGCTGGCGCTGGCCGCCGGAGAATTCGTGCGGATAGGCCTGCACGCGCTTGTGCGGCTCGGGAATCTTGACGAGACGCAGCATCTCGATGGCGCGTTCGCGCGCCTTGCGCCGGCCGGCGCCCTGATGCACGCGCACGCTCTCGGCGATCTGGTCGCCCACCGTCATCACCGGATTGAGCGACGTCATCGGCTCCTGGAAGATCATCGAGATTTCGTTGCCGCGGATGCGCCGCATCTCCGCTTCGCCGCGGCGCACGGCATCGCTGCCGCGATAGAGGATTTCGCCGCCGACGATGCGGCCGGTGTCCTTGTCGAGGAGCCGGATGATCGACAGCGCGGTCACGCTCTTGCCGCAGCCGGACTCGCCGACCAGCCCGACCGTCTCGCCGTCCGCAATGTCGAAACTGACGCCGTTGACGGCACGGACCTCGCCGTCGCTGGTAAAGAACGAGGTGCGCAGGTCCTTGACGCGCAACAGCGGCGCGCCGTTCAGGCTTTGGCCGGAACGTTCGACCACGAAGGCCTCACTGCCATCCATGCGCTCCGTCGTGGACGAATGCCACGCGGCCGTCGACGATGGTCATGTCGACCGGAATGTCCTTGATCCGCTCCGGCGCGATGGCGAGCGGATCCTGCGCCAGCACGGCGAGATCGGCGAGCTTGCCCGGCTCGATCGAGCCTTTGATGCGTTCGTCGAAGCCATTATAGGCGGCGTTGATGGTGAACATGCGCAGAGCCTCAACCGCGGAGATCGACTGATCGGCGCCGACCGTGGCGCCGCTCCAGATCTGCCGAGACACCGACGTGCCCATGTCGCGCAGCGGATCGGTCGGCCAGTAGCCCGGCCCGTCGGAGCCCGACGTGATCGGAATGCCGGATTCGAGCAGCGTCTTGACGGCGAACGAGCCGGCGAGCCGCGCCGGCCCCATGCAGTCGAGCAGCGATTCCCAGATGAAATGCAGAAACGGCACGTTGGGCACCGGAAGCACTTCGAGCCGGCGAATGCGGTCGAGCCGCTCCTTGGTGATCATCCAATTGCCCAGATGCTCGACGCGGTGGCGATGATCGGCGCGCGGCTGCGCGGTGACCGCCTTGTCGATGGCGTCGAGTGCCATGTCCATGGCGCGATCGCCGATGGCGTGAATGCAGACCCGATGTCCGGCGCGATGATAGGCGTCGACGGTCTCGTCGAGCTCCTCGGACGGAATGCGGATCAGGCCGCAATGGCACGGATCGTCCACATAGGGCTCGTAGAACGCGGCGACGCGGCCGGTGATGCCGCCGTCGATCGACATTTTCACGCCGCCGATCTTGAGCCAGTCGTTGCCAAAGCCGGTCTTGAGCCCGAGATTGAGCAGGCTTTCCGGCACGATCTTCGCCTCGATGATGCGAAGGAGCAGGCTGGCGCGGATCGGCAAGCGGCCTTCGAGTGCGAGCTCCTGATAGGCCCGGACCGTTTCGTTGTTGGTGACGATGTCGTGGATCGTGGTGACGCCGCGGCGCAGCGCGAGCTTGGTCGCGTGAACGATCCCCTCCTTCATCTGCTCGTAGGAATAAGCGGGGATGACGTTGCGCACCAGGAACT